>NZ_CP113097.1:637500-1275000 GCF_026625125.1 Pseudomonas putida
TTGTTAGCGCGCTCGGCGCTGGAATTCCGGCGTCTGTGCCGGCCCTATCGCCGGCAAGCCGGCTCCCACAGGACTGCGGCAGTTCTTGAGACTGCGCCGGACCTGGGGGGCTGCGGCAGTTCTTGAGGCTTGCGCCGCTGGCCTACGCCAGTTCTTGGGGCCTGCGCCGTACCGGTGGGAGCCGGCTTGCCGGCGATGGGCTGCGTAGCAGCCCTGATAACGCTAACTGACTGCCATCAAGCCTTGACCGGCTTGCACCGCAGTGGTCAGAACTTGTAGCCAAGGCCGACCATGTAGACCCATGGGTCGACTTCCACGTTGACCTTGGTCTTGCTGTAGCCCAGCGCGCTCGGGCCGTCGACGCTGGCCTTGGTGTCGATATCGACGTACCAGACCGAGGCGTTGACCAGCAGGTTGTCCGTGAGCATGTAGTCCATGCCCAGTTGGCCGGCGATACCGACCGAGTCCTGCAGCTCGAGGTTGCTGAAGCCTTGTTGCTTGCGCTCGCTGCTCAGGTCTTCGTCGAAGAACAGGGTGTAGTTGATACCGATGCCAGCGTAGGGCTGGAAGCGCGAGTTGGGCGCCATCGGGTAGTACTGCAGCGACAGTGTCGGTGGCAGCTGCTTGATGTCGGCCAGCTTGCCGTCCAGGCCGCCGCCCAGGCCTTTGACGCCAACGGTGTGCTGGAACGGCGTGGCGGCCAGCAGTTCGAGGCCGATGTGGTCGGTGAGCATGTAAGCGAAGGTCAGGCCCAGCTGGGTGTCGCTGTCCAGTGTCGCCTTGGTGCCCGACACCTTGTTGCCGTCGAACTTCAGGTCGCCGCTGCTTTCGTTCGGGGCGGTGGTGATCGCGCCTGCACGAAGGATCATGTCTCCCGCCTGGTAGGCGTGGGCGGCAGGGGCGGCGAGCGCAAGGGCCACAAGTGAGGCGCCGAGCAAGGACTTGTTCATGGAAGCTCCGAAAGGACGTGAGTAATCGAGTTGTCCAATGGTACGGAGCCGTCTAAACGTAATGTTTGACCCAGCTCAAAGAACTGCATTCATGAATTAGAAACAGTTCTCACTTCAGCTCATAAGCGTATATTTTCTCGGCGTCCATCTGGTAACCGGCGTCGGCCAGCTCGCTGCTGGAGGCTTTGACATGCAGCTTTCCTTCGATCCAGTAAGGCTGGTACAGGTCTTCGACGCGTACCCCCATTTCGCTGAAAATATGCACGATCTGGTTGGAAGGCGGTGGCGGAACATGGATGCAGGCGCCGTAGTAGGGCACTAACAGGAACTCGGTAGTGCGACCTTCTTCGCTGACCTCCAGCGGCACGATATAGCCGGGAAGTTTGATGTGCTGGCCGTCCAGTTCCTGCACCACCGGCGCATCGGGCGCTTGCTGGCGCGCCGCTGGGGCTGATTCCGCGGACAGGGCATTGCTCAGCTGCGACATGTCGTGCAGTGGGGCCAGCTGCGGCGGGATGATCGGCGCGCCTTCGGGGATCAGTGCAGGCCAATCGAGTTCGCGGGGCTCGGCCGCCCAGGTGGGGGCGGCGAGCATCAGTAGGGATAACAACAGCGCGCGAAGCATGGCGTTTTCTCAAAGGTGAATCGACAGGCCATCGGCCAGCGACTGCCGATAGGCGCGCCAGGCCGGCACGCTGCCCATCAGCAGCGCTGCGCCGAGGATGATAGCAAGCAGCGTCCACTCGTGCGTGCTGGGCCAGGCCAGCGGCAGGTACAGGCCGTAATTGGCCTGAACGTAGCCTTGGGCCAGCGCGATGCCGGCATACAGCAGGCCTAGCCCGGCAACGATACCCGCACTGGCCAGCGCCAGCGCTTCAAGCACCAGCAACCCGGCAATGTGCCAAGGCCGGGCGCCCACCGAGCGCAGAATCGCCATCTCCCGGCGACGTTCGTTGAGGCTGGTGAGAATCGCCGTGAGCATGCCGATCAAACCGGTCAGTACGACAAACAGCGAGACCACGAACAAGGCTTGTTCGGCCGTGCCCATCAGGCTCCACAACTCCTGCAGCGCTACCCCGGGCAAGATCGCCAGCAGCGGCTCGCTGCGGTATTCATTGATCTCGCGCTGCAGGCTGAAGGTGGCGATCTTGCTGTTCAGGCCGAGCATGAAGGCAGTGATGGCGGCCGGCTGCAAGTCCATGGTTCGGGCCTGCTCGGCGCTGATGCGCCCGGCGCCACGTGCAGGCACGCCGTTATGCCAGTCGATATGGATCGCCTCCATCCCCGCCAGGCTGATGTGCAGTGTACGGTCGACCGGCGTGCCGGTGCGTTTCAGCACGCCGACCACGGTGAACGGCTTGTCGTCATGCTTGACCAGGCTTATCGCCGCCACGCCGTGAGCCAGCACCAGCTTGTCGCCAAGCCTGTAATGCAGGGCCTCGGCCACCTCGGCGCCCAGCACCACCTCGAACGGATCGCTGGCAAACTCACGCCCCTGGCTCAGCTCCAGATGCTGCCGGCGACCATACTGATAATGGCTGAAGTACTCACCGGTGGTGCCCATCACCCGATACCCGCGGTGCGAGTCGCCCAGGGAAATGGGGATCGCCCACTTCACCCGTGGATCCTGGGCGTAATGCTGGTAACTGTCCCAACGAATATTGTTGGTGGCATTGCCAATGCGGAATACGGAATACAGCAGCAGGTTTACCGAGCCCGAGCGGGCGCCAACGATCAGGTCGGTGCCGCTGATGGTGCTGGCGAAACTGGCACGGGCTTCGGTGCGCACGCGCTCGACAGCCAGCAGCAGGCACACCGACAAGGCGATGGCGAAGGCGGTGAGGAACGCGGTGAAACGGCGATTGGCCAGGCTGGCCAGGGCAAGGCGAAGCAGGTACATCAGGCCTCCCGGGGCTTGGCTGCGCGGTTCAGCTCGGCCAGTGACAGATGACGGTCGAACAGCGGTGCAAGGCTCTGGTCATGGCTGACGAACAGCAGGCTGGCGCCGGCAGCACGGCATTCATCGAACAGCAGGCGGATGAACGCTTCCCGGGTGTCGGCATCCAGTGCCGAGGTGGGTTCGTCGGCAATGACCAGCTCGGGTTGGCCGATCAATGCACGGGCCGCGGCGACCCGTTGTTGCTGGCCAATCGATAGGCTGTCGGCGCGGCGGGCAAGCAGTGCGGGCTCGTCCAGGCCCAGGTGGGCCAGCAGTGCGCTGGCCGCCTGGTGGGCACTGCCATGACGCTGCTCGGCCCGAGCCTTGCGGCTGCTGGAGAAGCGACAAGGCAGTTCGACGTTTTCCCGTACCGAAAGGAATGGCAGCAGGTTGAACTGCTGGAAGATATAGCCGGTGTGATCGACCCGAAAGCGGTCGCGAGCGCTCTGGCCCAAGCCGCCGAGATCCTGGCCGAGCAACTGGATGCGGCCCTGGGCAGGCACGTTCACCCCGCCCAACAGCCCCAGTAGCGTGGTCTTGCCACTGCCGCTGGGGCCCTTGAGGAACAAGGCTTCGCCTGCTTCCAGGCGAAACGCGGGGATATCCAGCAATGGCGGCTGCCCTGGCCAGGCAAACACCAGGTCTTGCAGCGCGATCAGCGGCAGGCTCATTCAGAACCGAACCACGGCATTGGCAGGCGAGGTTTCCAGGCCTTTCTGGCCGTTCGGGCCGATCAACTGCACATTGATTTTTTGCGTAGCAGGGAAGGCCTTGAACAGCGGTGCGAGGTCGAGCTCAGCGATCTTCTCCGGGGCGGAGCATTTGAGCTGATAGTGCGCATCGATATCGCTGTGCTGGTGGCCATGCTCATGTTCATGCTCATCACCGTCGTCATCTTTTGCCGCATCACCGAACAGTGGACTCTCCAGTTCCTGAGCATCTTCCGTGCAGCCAGCAGCCGCTGGCAGACCAAACAGCTTCAGGGGTTGCTCGAGCTGTTGGCGCACGGCGGCGACCTTGGCTTTGTCGGCGTCGCTGCTGGCGCTGTGTTCAAAGCCCACCAGGTTCATTGCCGGGCTGTCGAGCTCCAGCTCGAGGGTGTTGCCGTCGAGTACCACGTTGAGCTTGGCCACCCCGTGCTCATGCGCGCCGAGCGTGCCGTGGGCGTGATCATGGTCATGGTCGTGGTCGTCGTGGGCATGAGCCACGGCCAGGGGCAGTAGGGCGAAGGGCAGGGCGAGCAGCAGGCGACGCATGGACGACTCCAGAAGCGGGCTGGGAATGAATTGGTGATGTTATAACAGCTTCTATCTGTGCCGCCAGCCTGCGTTCTGCAGGTTTCATGTTGCTGTAGCATGGGGGCATTGGAGCGCTTGAAGGAATGCATCGTGAGAATTCGGGGACAGATTGGAGACTGGCCGGTGGACCTGACCATCGAACTGGAGCCCGCGGAGTGGGCGCAGTTGGGGCGGCAGCGTGAGGTGCCTGTGGCGGCCGACGCCACACCGCAGGCCATGGCGGCAGCGCCGCGCCAGGATGACGGGCAGTTGACGGCCGCGCGCGAGGTGCTTCGTAAGGCGGGGCAGATGAGCGGGCCTGAATTGCTGGACCGCTTGGAAGGGCTGGCGGGCAGTACGGCGGCGGGTAAGCGGCTGTTGGTGCGGTTGCGCCACAGCAGTGAAGTGAAAGTGGAAAGTGGCGCGGATGCGCCGGTGTATCACTGGATCGGTTGAGGCGATTGCCCTGTGCGGCCGCGCAAGCGAGGGCATAGCCCTCGCCTGCTGGGCGAATCAGAACATCGCCGAAGACAGTCTGCGGCGGTAAACCGCGACCAGCGGATGGTCGCCACCGAGCAAGTCGAACACCTGCAGCATCGCCTTCTGCGGCAAGCCGTTTTCATAGGCGCGGTTACGCTGGAACAGTTTCAGCAGGCCATCCAGCGCCGCTTCATACTGCTGGCGTGCCAACTGCTGGATGCACAGTTGGTAGGCCGCCTCATCATCCTGGGGGTTCTGCGCCAGGCGGCTTTTCAGGTCGGCGACTTCCGGCAGGCTGGCGGCCTGGCGCAGGAAGGTCAGCTGCGCTTTGGCCCCGGCCAGGGCAGCCTTGTGCTCATCGGTCTTGACCGCGTCCAGCACGACTTGCGCTTCGCCCAGCTCGCCGCGCTCGGCCAGGCAGCGCGCATACAGGATCAGCGCCTCGGCATTGCTGTTGTCTTCCCCCAGCAGCGCCTGCAGCAGTGCCTCCGCCTCGGCGAAACGGCTTTCGGCGAACAAGGCTTTGGCCTGTTCCAAGGGGGATGCTGCCGGCGCGGCAGGCATCTGCACATGCGGCTCAAGCATGGCGCGGATCGCCGACTCCGGCTGCGCCCCGGCAAAGCCGTCGACTGGCTGGCCATCCTTGAACAGCACCACCGTGGGCAGGCTGCGAATGCCGAACTGGGCAACGACTTGCTGCTCGACGTCGCAGTTGATCTTGGCCAGCAGCAGCTCGCCCTGATAACCCTCGGCGATCTTCGCCAGCAGTGGCATCAGCGCCTTGCAGGGCGCGCACCACTCTGCCCAGAAGTCCACGAGGACCGGCTTGTGAAAGGAGTTTTCGATCACCAGTTGCTGAAAGTTGGCGTCGGTGGCATCGAAGATAAACGGTGTTTCCTGGCTCATCGTGACTCTCGCAAATCCGTGAATGGCACCACTATAAAGGCTCGCGGCTGGCGTGGTACAGGCTGACCCGGCGGAATTCGTGCGGCTCGGCCAGGTCCGGGAGGGTCAGTGCTTCAAGCACGCCCAGCTGCTGGTAAAGCGGGTGTCTGAAATCGCGTACTCGGGAGTCTGCCACCAGGGCCTGACGGCCACGGCCGAGGAAGGCATCCAGCAGCGGCAGATTGGCGCGGTCGTAGAGCACATCCGCAACCAGAATCAGGTCGAAGCGGTCGTCTTCGGCAAAGAAGTCGTTGCTGTAGCTGAGCTCGACCCCGTTCAGCTCGGCATTGGCGCGGCTGGCATCGAGTGCCAGCGGGTCGAGATCGCAGGCCACCACTTCCGATGCGCCGGCGCGCGCCGCGGCAATGCCGGCGATACCGGAACCGGCGCCGAAGTCCAGCACGCGCTTGCCGGCCACCCACTGCGGGTGCGCTGCCAGGTAACGGGCCATGGCCAGGCCGCTGGCCCAGCAAAAGCTCCAGTACGGTGGGTCTTCGAGAATGCGCCGGGTTTCTTCGCTGCTGAAGGCGCGGTCCATGTTCTGATCGTCGATCAACCAGAGTTTGAGCGCGCACCCCGGCAGTTCAGTGACGACCAGCCGCGCTTCGCCGATCAGGCCGCTGAGGGCCTGTTGCAGGGCAAGCGGCGCCACCTAAGGCGCCTTTTTGAAGCGCAGCGGGCCAGTGGCCTGAGTCTGGGCCTGGGTGATGCGCACGGGCGGCAGGTGCATGATCAGTTGGCCCGATTGGCTGGCGCGCCCACGCAGCTCGACCCGACCGCCGGCCGGGAAGACCTCGGGGTTGAAGCGCAGGCGGTAGGGCAGCGCCTGGCCGGTGCCGGTCAGGGTACTGCTGGCCAGAAGCTGTTGCGGGCGGTCGCGCTCGTCGATGACCAGCAAGGCCAGTTCCACGTCGGCACCGCGGGGGATTTCCAGCAAGGTACCGCTCAGTTCGCGTTGATAGGCGGGCAGCGGGCCCAGCGGTTCAGCCTTTTTCGCCACCTTGGCGGGCGCAGGTGCCGGGGCTGGCTCGGTCTTCGGCCGGTCGCTGCCACAGGCGGCGAGCAGGGCGGCGCAGCCCAGCACGACGAGCGCTCGATAATGCATGGGGTAATCCTTCAGGGGCAGATTTACCTTGGATGTTAACCCCTTTGGCTTGTCTTGCCAGTGGGATGCGCTACCATGGCCCTCCCTTTTTTTGTTGCCTGCCACCATGCACTGTCCCTTTTGCGGTGCCAACGACACCAAGGTCATCGACTCGCGCCTGGTCGCCGAGGGCGAACAAGTGCGCCGCCGTCGCGAATGCGTGGCCTGCGGCGAGCGTTTCACCACCTTCGAAACCGCCGAGTTGGTATTGCCCCGGCTGATCAAGCAGGACGGCACGCGCCAGCCTTTCGACGAAGAAAAGCTGCGTGCCGGCATGCAGCGTGCGTTGGAGAAGCGCCCGGTCAGCGTCGAACGCCTCGAGGCGGCCCTGGCGCATATCAAGAGCCGCCTGCGCGCTACGGGTGAGCGCGAAGTCAAGTCGCTGGTGGTGGGTGAGCTGGTGATGGCCGAATTGCGCAAGCTCGATGAAGTGGCCTACATCCGCTTCGCTTCGGTATACCGGCGCTTCCAGGACCTCGATGAGTTCCGTGAAGAAATCGACCGCCTGGCCCGCGAGCCGGCTAAAGAGTGAGCATGCCGAGCCAGACCGCGATCCTCGACGCCCATTACATGGCCCGTGCCCTGGAGCTTGCCCGCAAGGGCATCTACACCACGCACCCCAACCCGCGTGTGGGTTGTGTGATCGTCCGTGACGGTGAAGTGGTGGGTGAGGGGTGGCATGTGCGTGCCGGTGAACCCCATGCCGAAGTGCATGCCCTGCGCCAGGCCGGTGAGCGTGCCCGCGGTGCCTGTGCATACGTGACGCTGGAGCCGTGCAGCCACCATGGCCGAACCCCACCGTGCGCCGAGGCGCTGGTACAGGCAGGTGTGGCGCGGGTGGTGGCAGCCATGCAGGACCCCAACCCGCAAGTCGCCGGGCAGGGCCTGCGCCGCCTGGCCGACGCAGGCATCGAAGTCGCCAGCGGCGTGCTCGAAGCCCAGGCCCGTGCCCTGAACCCTGGTTTCCTCAAGCGCATGGAGCACGGCTTGCCGTTCGTGCGGGCCAAGCTGGCCATGAGCCTGGATGGCCGCACCGCCATGGCCAGCGGCGAAAGCCAATGGATCACCGGGCCTGCCGCCCGCTCTGCGGTGCAGCGCCTGCGCGCCCGTGCCAGTGTGGTGCTGACCAGCGCCGCCAGCGTGCTGGCCGACAACGCACGGATGACTGTGCGCGCTGCCGAGCTTGGCCTGGACCCCGACACCACCGCGCTGGCGCTCAGCCGCCCCCCCTTGCGCGTACTGATCGATGGCCGCCTGCGCCTGCCACTGGACGCGCCGTTCTTCCAGGCCGGCCCTGCGCTGGTGGTAACCGCCCTGGGCGACGACCCGCGTTACGCCCAGGCGGGCCATGAGCTGCTCAGCCTGCCGGGCAGCAATGGCCAGGTCGACCTGCTCGCCTTAATGCAAACGCTGGCTGCGCGGGGCGTCAACGACATCCTGCTGGAAGCTGGCCCTGGCCTGGTCGGCGCTTTTGCCCAACGTGGCCTGATCGACGAGTACCAGCTGTTCGTCGCCGGCACTTTCCTTGGCTCCCAGGCCCGCCCGCTGCTGGACTGGCCCTTGTCGAAGATGAGCGAAGCGCCACGGCTGAAAATCACCGAAATGCGTGCAGTGGGCGATGACTGGCGGGTCACGGCCATCCCTCTGCCGGCCCCCGGCGTATAATGCCGGGCTTGCCCCGCGCAACCCGTTTTTGAGGAAGACCCCATGTTCACCGGCATCATCGAATCCATCGGCACCATCCGCAGCCTGACCCCAAAGGGCGGTGACGTGCGCGTCTACGTCGAGACCGGCAAGCTCGACCTGGGTGACGTCAAGCTCGGCGACAGCATCGCCGTCAACGGTGTGTGCCTGACCGCCGTTGAGCTGCCAGGTGATGGTTTCTGGGCCGACGTCAGCGTCGAGACCCTCAAGCGCACCGCTTTCATCGACCTCAAGCGTGGCAGCAAGGTCAACCTGGAGAAGGCCCTGACCCCGACCACCCGCCTGGGCGGCCACCTGGTCAGCGGCCACGTCGACGGTGTCGGTGAAATCATCTCGCGCAGCGATAGCGCTCGCGCCATCCAGTTCCGCGTGCGTGCACCCAAGGAACTGGCCAAGTACATCGCCCACAAGGGTTCGATCACCGTCGACGGCACCAGCCTGACGGTCAACGAGGTCAATGGCGCCGAGTTCGAGCTGACCATCGTCCCGCACACCCTGTCCGAAACCATCATGGCCGACTACCGCGCAGGGCGTCGGGTAAACCTTGAGGTCGATTTGCTGGCCCGTTACCTGGAGCGCTTGCTGCTGGGCGACAAGGCTGCCGAACCGAGCAAGGGCAGTGGCATTACCGAAAGCTTCCTGGCCGCCAACGGCTTCTTGAAATCCTGATTGAGAAGGGGGTGCCGCGTGGCGCTCAACAGCATCGAAGAACTGGTCGAAGACATCCGCCAGGGCAAAATGGTCATCCTCATGGATGACGAAGACCGTGAAAACGAAGGCGACATCATCATGGCGGCCGAGTGCTGCCTGCCTGAGCACATCAACTTCATGGCCAAGCACGCCCGTGGCCTGATCTGCATGCCGATGACCCGCGAACGTTGCGAAACGCTCAAGCTGCCGCTGATGGCGCCGCGCAACGGTTCAGGCTTCGGTACCAAGTTCACCGTTTCGATCGAAGCGGCCGAAGGCGTTACCACCGGCATCTCGGCGGCCGACCGCGCGCGCACCGTGCAGGCCGCAGCCGCCAAGGATGCCAAGGCCGAAGACATCGTCAGCCCGGGCCACATTTTCCCGCTGATGGCGCAGCCTGGCGGTACCCTGGCAAGGGCCGGCCACACCGAGGCCGCCTGCGACCTGGCACGCATGGCCGGCTTCGAGCCTAGCGGCGTGATCTGTGAGGTGATGAACGATGACGGCACCATGTCGCGTCGCGCCGAGCTCGAAGTGTTCGCCGCCGAGCATGGCTTGAAGATCGGCACCATCGCTGACCTGATCCACTACCGCATGATCCACGAGCGCACCGTGCAGCGCGTTTCCGAGCAGCTGATCGAAAGTGAGCTGGGTGAGTTCAACCTGGTCACCTACCGCGACGCAGTGGAAGGCGATGTGCACATGGCCCTGACCCTGGGCAAGGTCTGCGCCGAAGAACCGACCCTGGTGCGTGTGCACAACATGGACCCGCTGCGCGACCTGCTGCTGGTCAAGCAGCCTGGCCGCTGGAGCCTTCGCGCCGCCATGGCCGCAGTTGCCGAGGCCGGCAGCGGCGTGGTGCTGTTGCTGGGCCACCCCCTGGATGGCGACGTGCTGCTGGCGCATATCCGCGAAAGCGCAGGCGATGCACCGACCAAGGCACCGACCACCTACAGCACCGTGGGTGCCGGTTCGCAGATCCTGCGTGACCTTGGCGTGCGCAAGATGCGCCTGATGAGTTCGCCGATGAAATTCAATGCGATATCCGGATTCGATCTGGAAGTTGTAGAATACGTGCCCTCCGAGTGACTTGAGGCGGCGCCTGCGCCCTCACGCTCGAGTCCAAACCCTCCCGAGGCCGCCAGTGCGCGGCCTCGCTCTTGAAGATGAGAACATCGGAATGACCCTGAAGACCATCGAAGGTACCTTCATTGCCCCCAAAGGTCGCTATGCTTTGGTGGTTGGCCGCTTCAACAGCTTCGTCGTAGAAAGCCTGGTAAGCGGTGCCGTTGATGCCCTGGTACGCCACGGTGTCAGCGAAAGCGACATCACCATCATTCGTGCCCCTGGCGCGTTCGAAATCCCGCTGGTTGCCCAGAAGGTCGCCCAGCAAGGTGAATACGACGCGATCATCGCCCTGGGTGCAGTGATCCGTGGCGGTACCCCGCACTTCGAATACGTGGCGGGCGAATGCACCAAGGGCCTGGCCCAGGTGTCCATGGAGTTCGGTGTGCCGGTGGCCTTCGGTGTCCTGACCGTCGACTCCATCGAGCAAGCCATCGAGCGTTCCGGCACCAAGGCCGGTAACAAAGGTGCTGAAGCTGCCCTGTCCGCTCTGGAAATGGTCAGCCTGCTGGCGCAGTTGGAGGCCAAGTGATTAGCGACGAAAGCGATCGTTTCAACCCGCGCGATCCCAAACCTGCGGATGCCGGCAAGCCATCGAAGAGCGCCAAGCGCCGCGAAGCCCGCAAGCTCGCGACCCAGGCCCTGTACCAATGGCACATGGCTCAGCATTCGCTGAACGAGATCGAAGCGCAGTTCCGGGTCGATAACGATTTTACCGATGTCGATGGCGCCTATTTCCGCGAGATCCTGCATGGGGTCCCGGCAATCAAGAGCGAAATCGACAGCGCGCTGAAACCGTGCATGGACATCGCCCTGGAAGAGCTCGACCCGGTCGAACTGGCCGTGTTGCGCCTGTCCACCTGGGAGTTCATCAAGCGCGTCGATGTACCGTATCGCGTGGTGATCAACGAAGGCGTAGAGCTGGCCAAGGTCTTCGGCGCCACTGACGGTCACAAGTTCGTCAACGGCGTGCTGGACAAGCTGGCACCTTCGCTGCGCGAAGCAGAAGTCAAGGCGAACAAGCGCTGATCCTGGCGCTGTCGAGCCATGGGTGAGTTCGAGCTGATCAACCATTACTTCGCCGCCGCGCCCTGTGCGCAGGGCGGTGAGGGCGTGGCACTGGGTATTGGCGACGACTGCGCCTTGCTCGAGCTTGCCTCGGGCGAGCAGTTGGCGGTGTCTACCGACACCCTGGTTGCCGGGGTGCACTTCCCGACGGTCTGTGACCCGCGTCTGCTCGGCCAGCGCTCACTGGCCGTGGCGGCCAGCGACCTTGCAGCCATGGGCGCCAATGCCATCGGCTTCACCCTTGCCCTCACCCTGCCCGACGTCGGCCCCGACTGGCTTGCCGCCTTTGCCGACGGGCTCAGCCGCATGGCCCAGCGTTGCCGCATGAGCCTGATCGGTGGCGACACCACGCGCGGCCCTTTGAGCATCACCGTCACGGTTTTCGGCAGCGTCCCGGCTGGGCAGGCCCTGTGCCGCAGCGGTGCCCGGCCGGGTGACCTGCTGTGTGTGGGTGGCGTGCTGGGCAAGGCAGCCGGTGCGCTACCGTTGGTGCTGGGCGAGCGAGAGGCCCCTGCCGAGCAGAGCGAGCCCCTGCTGGCCCACTACTGGTCGCCGCTGCCTCAATTGGGCCTGGGCCGTCGCTTGCGCGGGCGAGCGACGGCGGCGCTGGATATTTCCGACGGCCTGCTCGCCGATTGTGGGCATATCGCCAAGGCCTCCGGCGTCGCCCTCGAGGTGAACCTGGCGCAGGTGCCAGTGTCTCCTGCACTAGAGGCCTTTCTCGGGCACGATGCGGCGGTGCAGGCGGCGCTCACCGGTGGCGACGACTACGTATTGGCGTTCACCCTGCCGCCTGAGGCGCTTTCGTCCCTGGCGGACGCTGGCATACATGTCATCGGCCGGGTGCTCCAAGGGCAGGGTGTCACCCTGCGTGACCGCCAAGGCCAGGACATCACCCCCGTACAGCGGGGCTATCAACACTTTAGGGAGACACCGTGACCGACCACCCCAACCAGGTGCCTGCGGAGTTCGTTCCGCCCTCGGTCTGGCGCAACCCATGGCACTTCATCGCGTTCGGCTTCGGTTCGGGCACGCTGCCCAAGGCGCCCGGTACCTGGGGCTCGATGGTGGCCATTCCGTTCATCCCTCTGTGGCAGATGCTGCCCGATTGGGGGTACTGGCTGCTGCTGGGCATCACCATGCTGTTCGGTTTCTGGCTGTGCGGTAAAGTCGCCAATGACTTGCGCGTGCACGACCATGAAGGCATTGTCTGGGATGAAATGGTCGGCATGTGGATTACCCTCTGGCTGGTGCCGGAAGGGTGGCAGTGGATTCTGGCGGGGTTCCTGATGTTCCGCTTCTTCGACATCCTCAAGCCATGGCCGATTCGCTGGATCGACCGCCATGTGCACGGCGGTGTCGGCATCATGCTCGATGATGTCCTGGCTGGGGCGTTCGCCTGGTTGGGTATGCAGGTTCTGGTGTGGGCGGTTGGCTGAGACAGGGAGCGCTTTTATGGCCATTCGGACTGTGCTGCTGGCAATACTGCTCTGCTGTGCCCATGGGGCGCTGGCAGCCGAAGGCGTCCCGAAACAGGTCCATCTGGTCAGTGAAGAGTGGCTGGATTACACCAATGCCGATGGTACCGGCGTGGCCTGGGATGTCTTGCGCAAGGTGTTCGAGCCTGCTGGCGTCAAGGTCGTGGCAAAAAGTGCCCCTTACAGCCGGGCCGTCGGGCTGGTCAAACGCGGCGAGGCCGATGCCTGGGTCGGTTCCTACAAGGATGAGAACGAGGATAACCTCTACCCGCGCTGGCACTTCGACATGGACCACATCTATGCGCTGGGGCTTGCCAGCAAGCCGGTGCCGACCTTGGACACCGTGGGTCAGTATCGCCTGGCCTGGGTGCGTGGCTACGACTACGGCAGCTACCTGCCGAACGTGAAGGAGGCGCGTGAGATCCAGCGGCGCGAAGGCATCCTGCCAATGCTTGAGCATGATCGCGTGGACTTCTACATCGATGCGCTGACCGAGGTTGACTACGTCCTTGGCCAAACCTCCCAGCCAGAGCGGTTCCGTCGCACCCATGTCGCCGAACTGCCGTTGTACCTGGCCTTTGCCCGCAACGAACACGGCAAGGCCCTGAGTGAGCTGTTCGACCGACGCATGGCTGAACTGGTACGCAGCGGCGAGTTGAAGCCTATCTTCCAGCACTGGAAGCAGCCGTATCCCTTCACTGCCGACAGCAAGCCCCAATAGCACCCAAGGCTGTCGCAGGCTAACCGAATATCGAACTTTTCGATCTTAACCCACGGTATTCAGCCAGCGCACAGGCGCTGACCTGCTGATACAATCGCTTCACGAGAATTTTCCTACTTATCCAGGAGCACAACGTGCCCGTCGTCTTTGTTGCCGCCTCTAAACTCCCGACTCCCTTCGCGACTTTCACCATGCATGGTTTCCTCGACGAAGCCACCGGCCGTGAGCACGTGGTGCTCAGCCTGGGTGACATCGCCGACGGTGAGCCGGTGTTGGGGCGCCTGCATTCCGAGTGCCTGACTGGCGATGCCCTGTTCAGCCAGCGTTGCGACTGTGGCTCGCAGTTGGAAGCGGCCCTGCAGGCCATTGCCCGTGAAGGCCGTGGCGTGCTGCTGTACCTGCGTCAGGAGGGCCGTGGCATTGGCCTGCTGAACAAGATCCGCGCCTATGAGCTGCAGGACGGCGGTGCCGACACTGTAGAGGCCAACGAGCGCCTGGGCTTCGCTGCCGACCAGCGTGATTACGCGATCTGCCTGCCGATGCTCGAGCACCTGGGTGTGAAGTCGCTGCGCCTGATGACCAACAACCCGCGCAAGGTCAAGGCGCTGACCGATATGAGCATCAAGGTTGCCGAGCGTGTGCCACTGCATACCGGGCATAACCCGCACAACCGCTACTACCTGGCGACCAAGGCCGACAAGCTTGGCCACATGCTGGGTAACGAACACCAGGGGGAGGTTCCCCAGGCGTGACCCGCAGCGAGGTGAAGCGGCGCCTGGCGCTGGCCTGGTGGCAATACCTGGCGGTCGGCCTGGTGCCGCTGCCGGTGATGGCCTGGGCCTTTGGCGGTGGCGATGCGCTGATCCCGGTGCTGGCCATGCCGCTGTTCATCGCCGGTGCGGCAACCCTGTTCCTCAGCCTGCCGCGTTTTGGCGCCTACAAGCGTGCCTTGATCGCCACTTCCAAGTCACTTGGCACGGCTGAAGAGCCGGCCGCCTGGATCGAGCTGGCTCGGGTGCGGTGCATGGCCATGCTGTTCGCCTGCTTCCCTGCCTGGGTCGCCGCACTGTCGGTGCTGGTAGGGCTCGAAGCAGTGCCGCAAATCCTTCTGGCGTTATCCACCGTGGTGGTGCTTTACCTCTACCGCATCCCGCGTCAGCTGGGGTGATGCGCGGCCTGCTCTGCCTGCTGGCGCTGCTGGCCTGCACTGTCCAGGCTGGCGAGCCCCTGCGCGTGGTCAGCCTTGCCCCATCGATGAGCGAAATCATGCTCGAGCTGCAGGCCGACGACCTGCTGGTGGGCGTACTCGACGGCGGCGAGCGCCCGGCGGCGCTGGGTAATCTGCCTTCGGTGGGGCGCCAGGGGCAACTGGACATGGAACGCCTGCTCAGCCTCAGGCCCGACCTGCTGTTGCTCTGGCCCGGCAGCGTGGCAGCGGCCCAGCGCGACCAGCTCACGCGCCTGGGTATCGCCACCTTCAGTGCTGAACCTCACGACCTTGAGCAACTGCTCGAACAGATCGAGGCCATTGCCGTGCGTGTAGGGCGGGCAGAACAGGGGCGGCAGTATGTGGGCGGCCTGCGTGAACGCTTGCAGCACCTGCGTCAGCACTATCGGCGTGAGCAGCCGCTACGGGTGTTCTATCAGGTCTGGGACCGGCCCCTCTACACCTTGGGTGGGCGACAGGTGGTGAGTGATGCTTTGGCGGTGTGTGGGGCGCGCAATATCTTTGCCGACCTGAGCCAGCCGGCACCGCAAGTGAATGTGGAATCAGTGCTGCTGCGCGATCCGCAGGTGATCCTGGCTGGCGACCAGGGGCAGTTGGCAAGCTGGAAGGCTTGGCCAGGTTTGAGCGCTGTGGCCGATGGCCGTCTGCTGGTGGTGCCAGACAAGGGCCTGGAGCGGCCCAGCGGGCAGATGATCGAAGCCACCGCCCGCTTGTGTGCGCTGCTCGAAGCTAAAGCGCCGGCGTCCAGGTGACGCTGAACAGTGCCGTGCGGCCCTCTTCGCGGTAGCCGTAGCTGGCGCCATCGTAGCTGTACAGCGCACGGCTGTAGCCCTTGTCCAGCACGTTATCCAGCTTAATTTCCAGCTTTAGCTCGTCGGTCGCTGCCCAGCTGCCGCGCAGGCCCAGTAGGCCATAGCCGCCGAGGCGGTTGCGGTTGGCCTCATCGTCGTAACTGGCGCTGACAGCCTGCCAGCTGCCCCCTACCGTGAAGCGCTCGAATTGACGGTCCAGGTCCAGGCTCAAGGTGCGCCGTGCGCGGCGGGCGAGGGTGTGGCCGCTGTCGCGATCACGCGGATCGATCAATGCCAGGCCCAGCTGGCTGCGCCATTCGCCCCACTGTTGCTCCAACGCCATTTCCACCCCGTTGATGCGCGCCGAGGCGACATTACGCGGGATCGAGTCCTGGCCAAAGATAATCGCATCACGCAGGTCAGTACGGTACAGCGACGTTTCCAGGCGGCTGTCGCGGCTGAGCTGGCTGCGCCATTGCAGCTCGTAGCTTCTGGAGTGCTCCGGGTCCAGCTGCGGGTTGCTGTACTGTGGGTAGTACAGGTCGTTGAAGGTCGGGGCCCGAAAGCCTTCGCTGTAGGACAGCAGCACATCGTTGTGGGTATTCAGCGGCACGGTAAGGCTACCGCTCCACGTGGTCTGGCCGCCAAACTGCTGGTTCTGGTCGCGGCGCACGCCCAGTTCGGTAGACAGGTGCTCGCCGTGGAAGCGATGCTGGATGAAGGCGGCGCGGTTCCAGCGGCTGTCTTCACTGAAATCGGTGCTGGCGTGCACGCGGTCTTCGTACCAGTCGCCACCGATCAACAGGTTCTGCCGCTCGCTCAGGGCCAGGTCGTTCTGCCAAGTGACCTGGTCGCGATAGGTGTTGAACACCGAGCGCTCATCACTGAGTTTGTCGCGCTTGTCGTCGCGATTTTCGCTATGGCCCAGCTCCAGGCGCGAATGCCACAGGTCATTGAACTGAGCGTCGAAGTACGTGCCCAAGCTGCTGACGCTGAACTCGGTGTAGGGCTTTTGCCCGAAGCTTTCGAAGGTGACCGGGTCGAAGCCGCCGAATGGATTGTCGTACTCGCTGCGGCCTTGGCTGTCGAGCAGGTTCAAGCCGGCTTCGAAACGTTCACCAAACGTGTGGCTCAGGCTCAGGTTGAACGACGTGTTGCGGTAGGCGTCATGATCGCCGTCGCTGGCGAAGGACGGGCCGGTCGAGTCGATGCCTGCCGTTTCGTCCAGGCTGGCGCCCAGGTTGAAGCGGGTCGCGCCGTCGCCGCCGGACAGGCCCAGGCTGCGTTGCCAGGTCTGGTCGGTGCCTGCCGCCATGCGCAGGCGCGGCTGCAGGCCCTGGCCGTTGCTGCGCCGGGTGAAGATCTGAATCACGCCGCCAATGGCATCGCTGCCGTAGATCGCCGAGCGTGAGCCGCGCAGCACTTCGACACGTTCGATCTGGTCGACGTCGATAAACTGCAGGCCGCTGTCGCCGGAGGTGGCATTGGCAATACGCACACCGTCGACCAGTACCAGGCTCTGCGCGGTTTTGGTGCCGCGGATGAAGATACCCGGCAGGCTGCCGCGGCCACCGGTGGGCGCGACTTGCACGCCGGGCACGCGGGCGAGCAGGTCGGTGACACTGGCCGGTTGCAGGCGGTCGATGTCGCTGCGGGTGAAGACGGTATTGGCTGCGCTGGTGGCGGTGCGTGATTCGGCCTGGCGGTTGGCGCTGATCAGCATGTCGGGGAGCTTCAGGGCGTCGTCGCGTTCGGCGGCCAGCAGCTGGACCGGAAGACAGAGCAGGGTAGCGGTAAGGGTTGGGAATTTCATTGGCATTACCATAGCAATCGCCGGCAAGCCGGCTGCCACGCGTACCCCGCTGTTCTTCGGTTCAGCGCAATACCTGTGGAGCTGGCTTGCCGGCGATGGGCCGCAAGGCGGCCGCGGGAATTACAGGCCGAGCCTGGCCATGCGCGCCTTCACAGACGCCTCGATGCCGGCTGCATCCAGCCCACATTCAGCCAGCATCTGCGCAGGCTTGGCGTGCTCGACATAGAGATCCGGCAGGCCCAGGTGCAGCAGCGGCTTGACCACCCCCTGACTGGCCAGGAACTCACCCACGGCAGCCCCGGCGCCGCCCATGATGGCGTTCTCTTCGAGGGTTACCAGCAGGTCATGACTGCCTGCCATCTCCAGCACCAGCGCTTCGTCCAGCGGCTTGACGAAGCGCATGTCGACCACGGTGGCGTTGATTTGCTCGGCGACCTGCAGGGCCTCGGCCAATTGCACGCCAAACACCAGCAAAGCGACCTTCTCGCCCTGGCGACGGACGACACCCTTGCCGATTTCCAGCGGGTCCAGGTCGCCACTGATCGGCGCGTTGGAGCCGGTACCGCGTGGGTAGCGCACGGCGGCCGGACCGTTGTACAGGTGGCCGGTGCTGAGCATCTTGCGCAGTTCGTTTTCGTCGCTGGGGGTCATTACCAGCATGCCCGGGATGCAGCGCAGGTACGACAGGTCGTAGCTGCCTGCGTGGGTTGGGCCGTCTTCGCCGACCAGGCCGGCGCGGTCGATGGCGAACAGCACGTCGAGGTTCTGTACCGCCACGTCGTGGATCAACTGGTCGTAGGCGCGCTGCAGGAAGGTCGAGTAGATCGCGACCACCGGCTTGCTGCCTTCGCAGGCCATGCCCGCCGCCAGCGTGACGGCATGCTGCTCGGCGATGGCCACATCGAAGTAGCGCTCGGGATACCGTTCACTGAAGGCCACCAGGTCCGAGCCTTCCTTCATTGCCGGGGTGATGCCCACCAGGCGGTTGTCGGCAGCGGCCATGTCGCATAGCCATTGGCCGAACACCGCCGAGTACTTCGGCCCGATGGCCTTCTTCGGTGCGGCCGGCTTGTCGGCAGGCTCGAGCTTGGTGATGGCGTGGTAGCCGATCGGGTCGATCTCGGCCGGCGCGAAGCCTTTGCCTTTTTTGGTCACCACGTGCAGGAACTGCGGGCCTTTGAGGTCACGCATGTTACGCAGGGTGGCGATCATGGTCGGCAGGTCGTGGCCATCGATCGGGCCGATGTAGTTCCACCCCAGCTCCTCGAACAGGGTGCCGGGCACCAGCATGCCTTTGGCGTATTCCTCGGTGCGACGGGCAATCTCCCAGGCACCGGGCAGGCGCGACAGCACCTTCTTGCTGCCCTCGCGCATGCTTGCGTAGGTGCGGCTGGAAAGAATCTTGGCCAGGTAGTTGGACAGCCCGCCAACGTTGCGCGAGATCGACATGTCGTTGTCGTTGAGGATGACCAGCATGTCGGCGTCGACTTCCTGGGCATGGTTCAACGCCTCGAACGCCATGCCGGCCGTCAGGGCACCGTCGCCGATCACGGCAATCGACTTGCGCGCGCTGTTCTGCAGGCGGGCGGCAATGGCCATGCCCAGTGCGGCGCTGATCGAGGTGCTGGAGTGGCCGACGCCAAAGGTGTCGTACTCACTCTCGCTGCGGCGCGGGAAGGCGGCGATACCGTCCTTCTGGCGCAGACTCAGCATGCGGTTACGCCGGCCGGTGAGGATCTTGTGCGGGTAGGCTTGATGGCCGACGTCCCACACCAGCCGGTCATCCGGGGTGTCGAAGACGTAGTGCAGGGCGATCGTCAGTTCGATCACGCCCAGGCCGGCGCCAAAATGCCCACCGGTCTGACCCACGGTGTAGAGCAGCTCCTGGCGCAACTCGTCGGCCAGGTGCTCGAGGTCGGCTTCGGCCAGCCGGCGCAGGCCGGCTGGCGTGTCAGCGCGGTCGAGCAACGGCGTGACCGGGCGTTCGCGGGGGATCTCTTGAAACGTCGTGGGCATCAGGCGAGTCGTTATAGATGTTAAGACGCGGCAGTTTACCCCATTGTGGGTAAAGTGCCCATTCAACCAGAGGTGGCGCGCCCCCTGGGTGCGGGTTCGAATCCGTGCTTAATGGCGGCGTTCGACGATGTAGCGCGCCAACGCTCGCAGGGGTTCTGCGTTTTCACCAAACCCTTCAAGTGCGACCAGCGCCTGGTCGCGCAGTTCGATCGCATAGGCCTTGGCCGCTTCCAGGCCAAGCAGGGCCGGGTAGGTCGGTTTGTCACGGGCGATGTCGGCACCCTGGCGTTTGCCGAGGGTGGCGGTGTCGCTTTCCACGTCGAGGATGTCGTCCTGCACCTGGAATGCCAGGCCAATGGCCTGAGCATAAACCTGCAAGGCGTCCAGCTGCGCCTGCTCGGCGCGGCCGCTGGCCAAGGCACCCAGGCGCACGCTGGCTTCGATCAGTGCGCCGGTCTTGTGCCGATGCATGAACTCGAGGGCCTGCTGGTCCAGCTTCACGCCTACGGCGCCAAGGTCGATGGCCTGGCCTCCGACCATGCCGGCAGGGCCTGCAGCCTTGGCCAGGGCCTGGACCATGGCCAGGCGGATGGCGTCGGGCTGCGGGCTCAGCCGTGGGTCGAGCAGGGCACTGAAGGCCAGGCTCTGCAGGCCGTCGCCGGCGAGGATCGCGCAGGCTTCATCGAAGGCTTTATGGGTGGTCGGCTGGCCGCGGCGCAGGTCGTCATCGTCCATGGCGGGCAGGTCGTCATGCACCAGCGAATAAGCGTGGATCAGCTCCACTGCGCAGGCGGCGCCGTTGGCCTGCTCGGCCGCTGCACCCAGCGCTTGGCAGGCGGCATAGGCGAGCAGCGGGCGCACGCGCTTGCCGCCGTTCATCACGCTGTAGCGCATCGCGGCGTATAGCCGCTCAAGCTCCTTGGTGGGCGCGATGAACAGGGGTTCGAGGGCCGCATCGACGCGCGCCTGGCTACTGGCCTGGTAGGCACCGATCATGCCTCTGGCTCCGCATCGAAGGGCTGAGCGGCGAGCTCGCCGTCGCGTTCGAGCAGTATCTGTACTTTCTGCTCGGCCTGGGCCAGGGCGCCCTGGCAATCGCGGGTCAGGGCGATACCTTGCTCGAAGGCGGCCAGCGAGTCTTCCAGCGACAGCTCGCCGTTCTCCAAGCGTTCGACCAGGGTTTGCAGGTCGGCGAGGGATTGCTCGAAATCGATGGAGGCTTTTTTGCGGGCCATGGCGACGGGTCTCGGAGGCTGTACAGAACGGCGCGACACTAGCAGAGCGGGGCGGGGGGAGCAAACTTGAGGGTGAATTTGCCGGCCCGATCGCCGGCAAGCCGGCGCCCACAAATATGGCGCAAGCCTCAAGAATTGCCGAAGCCTAGCTCCCAGAGACAGGGCGCAGGCCTGAAGAGCTGCGCGGTCGCGGTGGGAGCCGGCTTGCCGGCGATTGGGCCGCAAGGCGGCCCCGTCGATCGATCAGGCTGGCACAGCTTCCCGCTCCAGCATCGCTTCGCGGCAACGGGCCAGCTCTGCGATGGTCAGCACTGGCAGGTTGTACTGGCGGGCATACACCGCCACCTGTTCGCCGCGGGCCATGCTGCCATCGGGGTTCATCAGCTCGCACAGCACCGCTGCCGGGCGCAGGCCCGCCAGGCGAGCCAGGTCCACCGAGCCCTCGGTATGGCCGCGACGGGTCAGCACCCCGCCATCACGCGCCCGCAGCGGGAATACGTGGCCGGGGCTGACGATATGCCGTTGCTCGGCCGTCGAGCGCAAGGCTGCTTCGATGGTGGTGATACGGTCCTGCGCGCTGACGCCGGTGCTCACACCCTCAGCCGCTTCGATGGTCACGGTGAAGCCAGTACCGTGGCGAGCCTGGTTGTTCGGCACCATCGGTGCCAGTTGCAGGGCATCGACCGTGGCTTCGTCCAGGCACAGGCAGACGATGCCGCTGCAATCGCGAATCATCATGGCCATGGTCTGCAGCGACAGGTTTTCGGCGGCGGCAACGATGTCTGCTTCGTCCTCGCGGTCGTCATCGTCGAGTAGCAGTACGGGACGGCCGGCCTGGAAGGCGGCGACGGCAGCGGACACATTGGGGAATTGCTGGTGATGCTTGGGGGACATGAAACGCTCCTCGTGAATGATCGATGAACGTCTCGGGGCGAACAAAATGCGCGCGCAAGGGCGCCCTGATGGCCCTTGCCTGACGCCTTCTTTCATCCGGACTATGACCGTCGGCTCTGGAGTTGCACCAGATCTGCTGACCCCCGGCATGGCCGGGGCGCTCGCGGGCTCATCTTTCGATTTACCGCCGGTGGGGACTTTCACCCCGCCCTGAAGACCGGGCAAGCATACCGCACAGTGCTACCCTGCTGACAAGCCGATGATCTGCGACCTTCGGCGTATCAGGGGTGATCGGCTCATGCAACGGCTTCGAGGATATGCCCCAGATTGCCGGCGGCAAGCCCGCCATTAGTGATGCGGCGAGGGTGCCGTGCAGGCTTAGCGCGACATATCCTCGATTACGCGTTGCAATGAAGCTGGCAGCATCGGCCCATGCCCAATCCCCGTCAATCGCTCGAAACGCACCTGCAACCCCGGCACCTTGGCCAGGTCCGCCGCCAGCTCTCGCATCGGCCGCTCCACATCGCCTTGCAGCGGTGCCCGCGGGCTCACCGGCTCCTCGCTGCCACGCATCAGCAAGAGCGTCGGGTGGTTATCACCCATGCGCTCCTGCAATGTCTGCGCTTGGCGAACGATCGCCCCGTCGTGCCACCATAACGATGGGCTGGCTGCCACATAGTGGCTGAACGCTCCAGGCCGGGTGAACACTGCATGCAACACTGCCAAGCCGCCATACGAGTGCCCCCACAGGGTCTGCCGTTGCAGGTCGATGGGCGCCACGCCGGCCACCATCGGCCGCATGCGTTCGGTAAGCAAATCCAGGAATGCATCCGCGCCACCGCTGGGCAGGTGGGTCAGCGGGTCGCGCTGTTCTGCAAGCCCGGGGATTGCCGGTGTGTAGTCGTAGGTACGGCCTGTTCGCTCGATGCGCTGCTCGGTCTGGTACCCAACCGCCACCAGTAGCGGTGCCTGGCCCGCTGCGAGTCTGCCCAGTAACGCACTGTCCAGGGCACCGAGTGCGGCATTGCCGTCGAGCATCCACAACACCGGGTAACCTGCGGCGGGTGCCGGGCGCTGCGGCTTGCCGATCCATAAGCGGTAATGGCGCTGGCCATCGGCCGAGTCCAGGTCCAGGTGGCTGAAGCGGTAGGCCAGGTCTTGGCGCTGCAGCAGTGAAGTGTCCATCTGCTGCTCGCGTTGCGGCTGTGCCAGGGCAACCGGGGCGGTAAGGGCCAGCGCCAATGCCAGGGACAGGGTGATCTTGCTCATCAGGCGCCTCATCAATGCTTTGCAAGGAGCGCAAGGCGGAAGAGCTCAGATGATAATCAGTCCTGATTGAGCGTAAAGCGCATTAACTTTCTAAACATTGCGAAGCAGCCGGCAGCAACAGGTGCAGGCAAAGCCCGGGGTGACCATTGCTGGCCCACAGCCTGCCGCCTTGCAGTTCGACCGCGCGGCGGGCGATGGCAAGCCCCAGGCCGAAACCTGCGCCGCTGTCGGGCAAGCGCTGGTAAGGCTTGAAGATGCGTTCGAGTTCAGCGTGAGGCACGCCGGGGCCTTGGTCACTCAGGCGCAGGTGCCAGCAGTCGCCCTCACGCCAGCCATCGAGGCTGACCCGGCCATCGGCAGGCGAATGGCGGATGGCATTGCGCATGAGGTTTTCCAGTGCCTGGGCCAGGCTGTCCAGATGGGCCTGCACCACGCATTCGACGCCGAGCGAGCAGGGTAGCCGAGCACGGTCCCAGCCGCTTTCGAAGCAGGCGTCCTGGCATAAGGCTTCCCACACGGAAAGCATCAGTACCGGTTCGGTGCGTAACTGTGGTTGCTCAGTGTCCATCCAGGCGAGGTCCAGGGTGTCCTCGAGCAGCTTCTGCATGTCGTTGACCTCGTGCCCCAGGCGCGCCCGCAACTGGGCGGGCGACAGATCACTGTCATGGGCGATGCGCAGCCGCGCCAGGGGCGTACGCAGTTCGTGGGACAGGGTACGCAGCAGCAGGCGTTGCTGCTCCAGGCTTTGCCGCAGGCGCCCGGCCATGTGTTCAAAGGCCTGCGCCAGTTCGCCCAATTCATCGCGGCGATCCTGCAGGGGCAGGCCGGGGCTGTCCAGGTCGTCTGCGCGCAAGGCGTCGGCGCGGTCGCGCAAGCGGTTGAGCGGTGCCACCAGATGCCGATAGATCGCCAGGCCCAGTAACAGCGCCAGCAGTGTGGGTGCTACGCCGTGAGTGATGACGTGGGTCCAGGGGGTCAGGCCTGTGGGTAACAGGCGCTCGGGCAGTTGCATTACCAGGCGGCCGCGCGCTGGATGCAGCGGGAACTCGATGCTGACGTAGGGCAGCTCATCCTGCAGGCGCCGGCTCATCGGCCAGTCAGGCTTGCGCATGAAGGTCAGGCGGCTGGCCTCGTCGGCATCCAACGGCGTGGTGCCGAGGCTTTGCAGGTGCGGCCCGATCAGTGCCGCCCAGGTGTTCTCGGCGTGCTGCAGGTGTTGGCGAAAGGCTTCGGCCCCGCTCGCCCCCCCTTGCTGCCAGGCCTGTTCAGCCTGCTGCGCATAACGCGCCAGATAATCCTGGTCGGCCTGGGACAGAAAATAACTGCTGCGCTCCACCGACAGGCCCCAGGTCCAGATGAGCCAGGTCAGTAACAGGCAGAAGCTGACTTGCAGCGCGGCCAGCTTCCACAGCAAGGGGTGGCGGCGCATCACAGGCGTTCCGTATCGACCAGGATGTACCCTTGGCCACGTACGGCCTGTATCTGTACATGCTGGGCACCGATATCTGCCAGCTTGCGGCGCAGGTTGCACACATGCACGTCCAGCCCGCGGTCCAGGCGGGTGTAGGCGCGGTGCAGTACGGTCTGGTAGAGAAAGGCTTTGCTCAAGGCCTCGCCGGGGTGGGCGCTCAAGGTGGCCAGCAAGCGAAACTCAGAGCCCGTGAGGCCGGCAGCCTTGCCGTGGTGAACGACATCCTGATGGTCATGGTCGAGCATCACCTCGCCGGCGTCGGTTGCCGCTACCGGCCTGCGGTCAAAGGCCACCCGGCGCATCAGGGCATCGACCCGCGCGTCCAGCTCCGCCAGGCTGAAGGGTTTGGGCAGGTAGTCGTCCGCGCCCCGGGTAAAGCCACTGATGCGGTCCTGCTCGGCGCCCAGTGCCGACATCAGCATCACCGGCACTGCCTGCTGGCGGCGCAATTCGTCGAGCAGGCTAAGGCCGTCCAGGCCAGGCAGCATGATGTCCAGCAACACCAGATCGAAGCCATCGTGTTGCACCGCGTTCAACGCCTGCGGGCCGGTGGCGCAGGCGTTGACCAGAAAGCCCCGCTTCAGGAAGTGGCGCTGGAGGTCCTCACGCAGGCGTGGGTCATCTTCGACGAGCAGGAGTGAGGTTGGCATTGGCGGTCTTTAATGAGAATTCGTATCAGTTGGCGATCATCCCATTGCATGCAGGCTAAGGGCAATCACCCCGTGGCGGGTGCATGTGTTAAGAAGGTTAATCCTGCTGCACCCCCCGTTTTCGTCCGGTATCGTTCGCAAAAAGCAACGTATGTCGTTTGCGATTAAATATCATTTGGGCGAAGGTGTGCCATGAGCAGTTTCAAAGGTGTGGGGAGCCCGCGACGGGCGCGGGGCTGGCTGATGCTGGGGTTGTTGGCGCCGTTTTCATTCTCGGCATTGGCCGAAACGGTAGCCAATGAGGTCGCTGCGGACACCTCGCTCGACCTGCCGGCATTGACCATCGAAGGCAACCGCCTGTACGACATGCTGCCTTCGGAAGAAACCGGCGGTTACAGCGTCGACGCTGCCACCGTCGGCACCAAGACCCCCGCGTCGCTCAAGGAAATACCGCAGTCGGTCACTGTCTACACCCAGGACTACGTCAAAGACCGCCAGTTCGTGCACCTCGATGACCTGGCCAAGTACACCGCTGGGCTGCGCACCCTGACAAACGACAGCGGGCGCTCGTCGATCTATGCCCGTGGCTACGAGTACAGCGAGTTCAACATCGATGGCCTGCCGGCGCCCATGGCCAGTATTTTCGGCACCGTGCCGTCGCTGGCGGCCTTCGATCGTGTGGAGATCATGCGCGGCCCGGCGGGGTTGTTCAGCAGCACCAGCGAGCTTGGCGGTATCGTCAACATGGTGCGCAAGCGCCCGACCGCCGAATTCCAGGGCCACGTCGAGGCCAGGTACGGCACCTGGGACACCAACCACGAAGAAATCGACCTGGGCGGGCCGCTGGATGATGCAGGCCGGGTGCGTGGGCGCTTCGTGGCCTCGCGTGATGACACCAATGGGGAGGTGGACTACAACGCCAACACCAGCAACAGCTACTACGGCGCGCTGGATATCGACCTTGATGACGACACCCAGCTGTCATTCGGCCTGATTCACGAAGTGAAGAACATCACCCCGCACAACGGCTACCCGGCAACCCTGTCTGGTGAGGTGCCGGATTTCAGCCATTCGAAGTTCCTCGGCGCTGACTGGAACTACTTCGACGGCAAGACCACCGACCTGGTTGCCGAGTTGACGCACCGCTTCGACAACGGTGGTTATGGCCGTATCGCCGCCCGTGGCTCGCACCGCGACACCGACTACCTCTATGCCTTTACCGCCACCAATGCCACCACCGGTGCCAACTCCGAGCGTGCCAGTGCCCGCGACTTCACCCAGGACACCTACTCGCTGGACGCCAGCTACAGCCAGCCGTTCGAAACCTTCGGCCAGGTCAGCGAATTCGTGGTGGGTACCGACTACAAGAACTACGACACCGAGTACCTCAACGGCACCACCAACCTGGGGGGCATCAACGTCGGCAGCTACTCGCCGACCCAGTTCGCCAAACCGTCGCCGAACTACAGCACCGAAACCGGCATGCAGGAGGAAGAGTACGGGCTGTACTCCAAGGTCACCTTCCGCCCGGTC
Source organism: Pseudomonas putida (assembly GCF_026625125.1). Classification (NCBI taxonomy): domain Bacteria; kingdom Pseudomonadati; phylum Pseudomonadota; class Gammaproteobacteria; order Pseudomonadales; family Pseudomonadaceae; genus Pseudomonas; species Pseudomonas putida. Next base: position 663,922 of record NZ_CP113097.1, read on the forward strand.
GAGCGTTTGGCGCTGATTGCTGGTGGCCGATTCAGTTGGTATCGCGGTGATTTCTACACCACTACCCTGAGCACGGGTTCGACTGTCGATGACAACAAGCGCGTGGATGGGCGCTTCACGCCGTACGGTGGCGTCGTCTACGACCTGACCGATACCCATGCGCTGTATGCCAGCTATTCGCAGGTATTCAAGCCGCAGTCAGACACCGACAGCAATGGCCGGGTGCTCAAGCCGCGTGAAGGCGAGCAGTATGAGTTTGGCCTCAAGAGCAGTTACTTTGGCGGCGACCTCAATACCCGCCTCTCGGTATTCCGTTTGACCGACGAGAACCGCGCCAGCACCGACTATGACGAGGATGGCGTAGACACCGGGTTTTCGGTTGCATCGGGCAAGACGCGCGTGAAGGGTGCCGAAGTGGAAGTCAGCGGCAAGCTGACGCCGAACTGGGAGGTGCTGGCGGGCTACACCTGGATGGAAACCGAAACCCTCGACGGTGATGCCGAAACCACCTTCTTCATCATGCCGCGCCACCAGGCGTCGCTGTGGAGCAAGTACACCATCAGCCAAGGGCCTTTGACCGGGCTGGCCATTGGTGGTGGCGTCTCGGCGATGAGCAACTTCCATTCCGAGAACGGCGGCGTGCGCATCGATGCGCCGGGGTACGCCACGGTGGATGCGATGCTGTCGTACCCGGTTACCTCGAAGCTGACGGCCACCTTTAACGTCAACAACCTGTTGGACCGTGATTACCTGTCGCGGGTGGGGTCGACGTCGACGTTCAACTTCTATGGGCCTTCGCGCAGCATGATGGTTGGCGCGCGTTATGATTTCTGACGTATTTTCCAGGAAATTGTCAGATTTTTACCGTTGCTTGTAGTCCATTTCTGAAATAGCTTGTTCCCGCCTTTTCGGCATTGCGGTGCTTTTCTCTGCGGCCTAGTCTGGGCCCGTCGTTGCCAAATCAGCGACCGGGCCTGCAAGCCCGCACAGAAAACGCATGCTTATCACCGAAAGCCAATGGTTTGCCATTGAGCGCGCTTGACGGTGGCTGCGTACGGGAGGTTTTCGAACCTGCCGGTTTTCGTTCTCTGTCCGGTCTTGCAGACCTGTACGTGGCCGCCACCCATCACACTGCAAGTCATGAGTGTGCGGCTCTAGTGAATCCACAGAGGGCTACACCATGCTTAAAATTGTCCCTGACCCACCCCATGATAATCATTCCCTTGAAGACACCCTGATCCAGGCCACGGACTATGCGCTGTGCGCCACGACCGTTGTGCACCAGGCACTGCTGCTGCATCCCAAGTCACCGGCATCGGTTTTGATGATGACCTCGCTGCATGAAATGGAGGCGTTACGGGTTTTGCTCGAGTCGGCGCTGATCCAGGTGCAGATGCCCACAGGCCCTCGGACCTTGCATTAGGGCTTGGAAGATTTGCCGCCTATACCGGCCCTATCGCCGGCAAGCCGGCTCCCACAGGTTTCAGCGGCGGTGCGGGCACTGGAGCCCAACAGTCTTGCTCAACTTCTAAAAGCTGGCGCCATCCCTGTGGGAGCCGGCTTGCCGGCGAGAGGCCAGGCCGGCCAGCGCAAATTTCAAGGAGATTGAACAATGACCACTGACACAACCAGGTTCGACCATAAACGGCCTGATGGATGAGAAACCCATGATGATCTGGGCTTCGCATTACCTCAGTGCCATGGCCAAGGCGCTGATGGATGGTGCCGAGCTGGGCATGAAGCATTAAGAGCAGGCATTAAAAAGCCGGCTTGTGGCCGGCTTCTCGGGGACGCTTCCGGCTAATTTATGGTAAGCCGCAACCGCCTTAACTGGGTGGCCATCAAAGGCCTGAAAAAGATGGCGAACGTTCGTGTGAAACGTTGCCGAGCCCTCTGGCCTGCGGCTTGCGCCGGTCGGGGCTGAATGTGGCGCGTAGCATACAAGGGCCTGCTCAGGATGCCCAGCAAAAAATGGCACAGGGTGTTTCATTCAGGGCGTTGCCGGCAAAAATGCGACCAGTGGAACACCCAGCCGAGTATCTCCAAGTGCTGTGCCTGGCGCTGGGCAGGGGTGAAGCGTTCCACGGTGTAGTTGCGCCTGTCGTGACTGTGCAGGCACAGGATGCCGTTGTGGCCGAGGCTGAGGCTGTTCACCCGGAGGGTGCCATTGTGCAGCAGGGCATAGGTTTCACCGTCCTTGACCCGGGTCTGGCTGACGTCAATGGCCACTATCGCGTCGGATGGAACCCACGGCGCCATGTTTTGGCTTGGCATGGCCAGGCAAACGACACTATCCATTCCAACGCCCAAGGCCTGCAGCGCTTCAAGCGGCAGTTGCAGGTACTTGCCCTCCAGCGCGACGAGCTTGCCGTCGTGCACTTGCTGAAATGGCACCTGCAAGAGCCGGGTAGCCTGGGTCGACAGCAAGGAGAGCGCATTACCAGTATCAGGGGCGGGCTGCAGGGCGCGGCTGCGCAGGATCGAACTGGGGTGTTTGGGGCCTTCGCCACAGCGCAGCCAGCGCCGGTGTACGCAGAACAGGTCGGCAAGTTCGTCCAGGCGAGCCAGGGGAATGCCGCGCTTGAACCAGTTGTTCACGTGCTGGGCCGTCAAACCACGCTGGGCGGCGAGATCGGCAGGGGTCAAGCCACACTCGTGGAGGAGGGCCTTGAGGCGGTCACCGGAGGTTTTCATGCACCGGAGTGTACCGGCGGTGTGCCAGTAGGGATACGAACCAGGTGTTGACGTGACGTGTACGAAAAGCGCCTAGGTGTAGGACCCTGGATTAGGACCTTGTAGGATTTTTTGCCACAGCGGCACGCACAAAAAACCCCGCCGAAGCGGGGCTTGGTGCATACGGTATCAGCCCTTGTAGGCAGCAACCGATTTGGTGATCGCGGCGCGGGCGGCGTCGGCGCCTTCCCAGCCCTCGATCTTGACCCACTTGCCCTTCTCGAGATCTTTGTAGTTCGCGAAGAAGTGCTCGATCTGCTGGATCAGCAGTGCTGGCAGGTCAGTGTATTCCTTGACGTCGACATACAGCTGCGACAGCTTGTCGTGCGGCACAGCGATGACCTTGGCGTCGCCGCCGCCGTCGTCGGTCATGTTCAGAACGCCGACCGGGCGGGCACGGATGACCGAACCAGGGGCGACCGGGTAAGGGGTAACCACCAGCACGTCCAGCGGATCACCGTCGTCGGCCAGGGTGTTTGGAATGAAGCCGTAGTTGGCCGGGTAGAACATCGGGGTGGCCATGAAGCGATCGACGAACAGGGTATCGCTGTCCTTGTCGATTTCGTACTTGATCGGCGCGTGGTTGGCCGGGATCTCGATGGCGACGTAGATGTCGTTCGGCAGGTCTTTGCCAGCCGGAATCTTGCTGTAGCTCATTGGGCAGTGCCCCCGTGTTTGATCAAAAAAGTGGCGGCGATTATAGGCACATTCGGCCAGGGCATGCCACGCCCCACCTGATGCGCGGGCGCATCAGGTGGGGCTTTGGCGGTAGTCAGGGTGTTCGTCCTGCAACCGCGTCAGGCGCGCCAGAGGGTCCTGGCGGTAGAACAGCGACAGTTGCCGGTACACCTGCGGATAAGCTTGCTGCAAGAGGTCGGGTGCGCTGAAGAAGTACTCGCTGGTGACGGCGAAGAACTCTGCCGGGTTTTCGGCCGCATAAGGGTCGATGGCCGTTTGCGCTTCAGGGTCGGCGTCCAACTGGCGGTTGAGGTCGTCATACGCCTGCTGCATGGCCGTGGCCCAGGCTTCGACCTGCATGTCGCTGTGCAGCGGTGGCAGGCCATTGGCATCGCCATTGAGCATGTCGAGCTTGTGCGCCAGCTCGTGGATCACCAGGTTGTAGGCTTCCCAGCCGCCGCTGGCCAGCACCCCGGCCCAGGCCATGATCACCGGGCCCTGCTGCCACGCCTCGCCGCTGTGTTCACCATCCCAGACATGCTCCACGCCACTGGCGTCGCGGTGGCGCTGGGGGCTTTTGAAGTCGTCCGGGTAGAGGATGATCTCGTGAAAGCCCTGGTACCAGTTGAGGTCCCCCAGGTGCAACAGCGGTAGTTGAGCCTGGGCAGCCAGGAACAGGCGTTGCTGATCATCCAGCTCGACGCCGGGCAGGGTGGTCAGGTGCTTGTCGAGCAGGAACAGGATGCACGCATCACGGAGCCGACGGTCTTCGTCGTCGCTGATGCCATCGAGCATCGGCAGGCGTTCACGGATCGCCTGCCATTGCTGTGGGTCGACCGGGTAGCGCGCCAGGGTTCGCTTACGCCGCCAGGCGCTGAAGGACCACATGGCGTTCGTCAGTGTGCCTTGGCGGTGCGGCCCAGGCGCCCGCGCAGCAGGCCCAGGACCATCGGCACCAGCGACAGGAAGATGATGCCGACCACCATCAGCGAGAGGTGCTGCTTGATGAACGGCACGTTGCCGAAGAAGTAGCCGAGGGTCACCAGGCCGCCGACCCACAGCAGCGAGCCTGCAACGCTGAAGGCCAGGAAACGCGGGTAGTGCATGTGGGCGATGCCAGCGACGAACGGTGCGAAGGTACGCAGGATTGGCAAGAAGCGTGCGAGGGTCACGGTTTTGCCACCATGGCGTTCATAGAACTCATGGGTGCGCTGCAGGTAGTCGCGGCGGAAGATTTTCGAATTGGGTTTGTTGAACAGCCGTTCACCTGCCGTTCGCCCGATCACGTAGTTGGTGCTGTCACCCATGATTGCGGCGGCCATCAGCAGGCCGGCCAGCAGTACCGGGTCCATGCCGCCACCGGCGGCCACGGCGCCGGCGATGAACAGCAGGGAATCACCCGGCAGGAAGGGCATCACCACCAGCCCGGTCTCGCAGAAAATCACGGTGAACAGGATCGCGTAGATCCAGGGGCCGTAATTGGTGACCAGCAGATCAAGGTAGGCATCGAGATGCAGGATGAGGTCCAGCGGGTTGAAATCCATGTACAGCACCTGTGTTCTTGACCCGCAGCGACGGGCGAGCGGACGAGCGGTAGGGTAAATTTTCAGACATGCCAGGAGCGGGCATTATACGGCCAAGTGGCGAGGATGCCCGGAGAGTTTGTAGCGGGGGGTTACTGAGGGTGCCTTTGCTGGCCCGATCGCCGGCCAGCCGGCGCTCGGGCCAGTACGGGTCAGTCTTGACTGATCGGCAAAATGTAGCTTTCGAACTCGGTATCTTTGCGAAAACCGATGGATTCATAGGTCCTCTGCGCTACCTCGTTGTTGGCGCTGGTCGAAACCCGCATGCGCACGGCCTGGGTGTCCTTGGCCATCTTCTTGGCCTCACGGATCAGATGGTCGGCCACCAGCATGCGCCGTGAGTCTTCGGCCACATAGATGTCGTTGAGAATCCACACGCGCTTGAGCGACAGCGACGAGAAGCTCGGGTACAACTGGCAAAAGCCCAGCAGTTTGGCGTCGTCATCGTCCGGCAATGCCAGGTAGATGACCGATTCGTCGCGTTTGAGGCGCGTTTCCAGGAATTTGCGCGAGCTGTCCGGGTAGGGCAGTTGCCCATAGAACTCACGGTATCGGACGAACAGCGGGGTGAGCAGGTCGAGGTGTTCCAGGGTTGCCTTGATGATGCGCATGTGCGGCCCTCAGAGTCCATTTGGGAAACAGCGGAATGCCAGCAGCTTTCGATAGCATGCTGCCCAATGCAGGCTAGAAGCGCAATCCGCCGTCCGTGACATGTTTTTTACCCTTCACCGAGTAGGAAATTACCTTTTTGGCCAGAGGTGTTTTCACTGTCGAGAGTATGGACCTGCGCTTCGTCCTTTAAATTCACGCCAGACATCTGTCGGCGGCAGGCCTCGCGCATCAGGTATAGTAGGCGGTGGGCGGCCATGCCGTAGCTCAGGCCTTCGAGGCGAACGTTGGAAATGCAGTTGCGGTAAGCGTCGGTCAGGCCCACCTTTGGCCCGTAGGTGAAATACAAGCCCAGGCTGTCGGGTGAACTGAGCCCGGGCCGCTCACCGATCAGCACCACGGTCATGCGCGCCCCCAGCAGTTGGCCCACTTCGTCGGCCACGGCCACCCGGCCTTGCTCCACCAGCACCACCGGTGCGCTGGTCCAGCCATCGCTGGCGGCCTGCTCCTCGAAACGGGCCAGGAACGGCAAGGTATGGCGATGCACGGCCAGTGCCGAGAGGCCGTCGGCCACCACGATGGCAAGGTCGCAGCCGCCAGGGTTGGCCTGGGCGTGCTGGCGCAGGTGCTCCACCGAGTGCTCGTTCAGGCGCCGCCCCAGGTCGGGGCGTTGCAGGTACTGGTGGCGGTCGCTGGCAGCGCTGTGCAGTACCAGGCTGTCACGGCCGCGCTGCTTCAATTGTTCGGCCAAGGAACGGTGGTCGAACGCCAGGTGCACGGCATCGCGGGCCTGGGCGTGGGCGAACTGGAAGTCCAGCTGGGCGCCGGTTGGCAGGCTGATGCCGCTGCGGCCCAGGGCGATACGCGCCGGGGTCAGGTTGCGCAGGGCCAGCCAAGGGTTTTCGGGGGTGGGTGTCTGATCCATGGTCACCTCTATGACAGTTGCGCCAAGGCCTGGCGGAACGCCGGTGGCAGGTTGTCGCCAAAGCGCACCCGGCCATCGGCCTGGGTGAAGATACCGGTGCGCTGCAACCATGCCTCGAACTCAGGCCCAGGTTTAAGGCCCAGGGTCTGGCGCGCATACAGCGCGTCATGGAACGAGGTGGTCTGGTAATTGAGCATGATGTCGTCGGAACCGGGGATGCCCATGATGAAGTTGATCCCGGCCACTCCCAGCAGGGTCAGCAGGGTGTCCATGTCGTCCTGATCGGCCTCGGCATGGTTGGTGTAGCAGATGTCGCACCCCATCGGCACGCCCAGCAGTTTGCCGCAGAAGTGGTCCTCCAGGCCGGCACGGATGATCTGCTTGCCGTTGTACAGGTACTCGGGGCCGATGAAACCGACCACGGTGTTGACCAGAAACGGCTTGAAATGACGGGCCACGGCATAAGCGCGGGTTTCACAGGTTTGCTGATCGACGCCGTGGTGAGCGTTGGCCGACAGGGCGCTGCCCTGGCCGGTTTCGAAATACATGAGGTTCTGCCCGAGGGTGCCGCGCTTGAGCGACAGCCCGGCTTCGTAACCTTCCTGAAGCACGTTGAGGTTGATGCCAAAGCCGGCGTTGGCCGCCTCGGTGCCGGCAATCGACTGGAACACCAGGTCCAGCGGTACGCCGCGGTTGATTGCCTCTATGGAGGTGGTGACGTGGGTCAGTACACAGGCCTGGGTGGGAATGTCATAGCGCTGGATGATCGCGTCGAGCATTTCCAGCATCGCGCAGATCGAGGCGGTGCTGTCGGTGGCCGGGTTGATGCCGATCATGGCGTCGCCGTTGCCGTACAGCAAGCCATCGAGAATGCTGGCGGCAATCCCGGCCGGCTCGTCGGTAGGGTGGTTGGGCTGCAAGCGGGTCGACAGGCGCCCGCGCAAGCCCATGGTGCCGCGAAAACGGGTGACCACACGGATCTTCTGTGCCACCAGCACCAGGTCCTGTACGCGCATGATCTTCGAGACTGCAGCGGCCATTTCCGGGGTCAGGCCTGGCGCCAGGGCGCGCAGGCTGTCTTCGTTGGCTTCGTCGCTGAGCAGCCAGTCACGCAGGCCACCGACGGTGAGGTGGCTGACCGGGGCGAAGGCCTGGGCGTCGTGAGTGTCGATGATCAGACGGGTCACTTCATCCTGCTCGTAAGGGATCAGCGCTTCGCTGAGGAAGTGGCTGAGTGGGATATTGGCCAGTGCCATCTGCGCCGCCACCCGCTCGCCATCGTTGGCGGCGGCAACGCCAGCCAGGTAATCCCCGGAGCGTGCGGGGCTGGCTTTGGCCATCACGTCCTTGAGGCTGTCGAAACGGTAGACCAGGTGGCCTACCGTGTGTACGAAACTTGCCATACAGAATCTCCAGAGTGCCGCGGGCGTGCCCGCGGCAGGTGTCGGCGATCAGTGCAGGGCCTCTTCGGCCTTCTGGATCGCGGCGAATTCCTCTTCCGGTGTGCCCGCCACCAGGTGGTGGCGGCTGTAGAACGCAAAGTAGGCAATCAATACTGCATAGATCACTGCAGCGCCAATCACCACCCGTGGGTCGACCAGGAAGCCTGCGACCACGGCGATACAGGCCAGCACCAGGGCTACGCCTGAGGTGAAGATGCCACCCGGGGTGCGATAGGGGCGTTCCATCTTGGGCCGGCGGATGCGCAGGGTGATGTGCGCGGCCATCATCAGTACATAAGACAGCGTCGCGCCGAACACCGCAACCAGGATCAGCAGGTCGCCCTGGCCGGTCAGTGACAGGGCGAAGCCAATGATGCCGGGGATGATCAGGGCCAGTACCGGTGCCTTGCTCTTGTTGGTTTCAGACAGTTTGCGCGGCAGGTAGCCCGCGCGGGAAAGGGCGAAGATCTGCCGCGAATAGGCATAGATGATGGAGAAGAAGCTGGCAATCAGGCCGGCCAGGCCAACCAGGTTGACGAAGCCGCCCATCCAGGTGGAACCGCCATACGCCTTGGACAGCGCTTCAACCAGTGGGTTACCGGAGGCTTTGAGCGCTTCGGAGCCCGCACCGCCCGGGCCGACCACGAGGATCAGCAGGGCAAAGGCCAGCAACACCAGCATGGCGCCAATCAGGCCACGTGGCAGGTCACGTTTCGGGTTCTTGGTTTCCTCGGCTGCCAGTGGCACGCCTTCTACCGCCAGGAAGAACCAGATCGCGTAAGGGATTGCCGCCCACACGCCGACATAACCGAATGGGAGGAAGCTGCTGGCGCCGACCGCGTCGGTCTGGGCGATGTCGAACAGGTTCGCTGCATCAAAATGGGGCACCATGCCCACAAGGAAGACAGCCAGGGCGATGGCGGCGATGGCGGTGATGATGAACATCAGTTTCAGCGCTTCACCCACACCGAAGATGTGGATGCCGATAAAGACGATGTAGAACGCCAGGTAGATCATCCAGCCGCCAATGCCGAACAGGGACTGGCAGTAGGCGCCGATGAACACCGCGATGGCTGCCGGCGCGATGGCGTACTCGATGAGGATCGCCGTGCCTGTCAGAAAGCCGCCCCACGGGCCGAAGGCGCTACGGGCAAAGCCGTAGCCGCCCCCGGCGGTTGGGATCATCGAGGACAGTTCGGCGAGCGAGAAGCACATGCACAAGTACATGGTGGCCATCAGCAGGGTGGCCAGGAACATGCCACCCCAGCCGCCTTGGGCAAGACCGAAGTTCCAGCCGGCATAGTCGCCGGAGATCACGTAGGCGACGCCCAAGCCCACCAGCAGGACCCAGCCGGCAGCCCCTTTTTTCAGTTCACGCTGCTGGAAGTAGTCCGAACCGACTTTTTCAAAATCGACGGAAGCACCTGCCGGTGTGCCGGAAGATTGATCGCTTGGCATAGTTTCACCTGTTCTTTTTCTTGGTGGCCGGAAGGGTTCCGGCCCTTGGTGATGGGTACTGCAGGAAGCGAGCCATGGGGCTTCAAGCTGCTTCAAGCAGCTTCAAGCTTCAAGCTGCAAGCCTCAAGAAAAAGCAGGTCGGCGGTGTACTCGCTTTTTCTTGCAGCTTGCAGCTTGCAGCTTGCAGCTTGCAGCTTGCAGCTTGCAGCTTAGAAAAAGCGGGTCGGCGGTGCACTCGCTTTTTCTTGCCGCTTGCAGCTTGCCGCTTGCCGCTTAGAAGAAGCCCAGCGGGTTGATGTCGTAGCTCACCAGCAGGTTCTTGGTTTGCTGGTAGTGGTCGAGCATCATTTTGTGGGTTTCACGGCCTACGCCGGACTTCTTGTAACCGCCGAACGCGGCGTGTGCCGGGTACAGGTGGTAGCAATTGGTCCATACGCGGCCCGCCTTGATGCCGCGGCCCATGCGGTAGGCGCGGTTGATGTCGCGGGTCCATACACCGGCGCCAAGGCCGAACTCGGTGTCGTTGGCGATGGCCAGTGCTTCAGCTTCGTCCTTGAAAGTGGTGACGCTGACCACCGGGCCGAAGATTTCTTCCTGGAACACCCGCATCTTGTTGGTGCCTTTGAGCAGTGTCGGCTGGATGTAGTAACCGGTGGCCAGCGCCCCCTCCAGCTTCTCCACCTTGCCGCCGGTCAGCAGCTCGGCGCCCTCGTCCTGGGCAATCTGCAGGTACGACAGGATTTTTTCGAACTGCTGTTGCGACGCCTGGGCGCCGACCATGGTGTCGGTGTCGAGCGGGTCGCCGCGTTTGATCTGCAGCACCTTCTTCATCACCACTTCCATGAACTGCGGGTAAATCGACTCTTGCACCAGTGCGCGTGACGGGCAGGTGCATACCTCGCCCTGGTTGAAGAACGCCAGCACCATGCCTTCGGCAGCCTTGTCGATGAAGCTCGGCTCAGCCTGCATGATGTCTTCGAAGTACACGTTCGGCGATTTGCCGCCCAGCTCGACAGTCGATGGGATGATGTTCTCGGCGGCGCACTTCATGATGTGCGAGCCAACCGGGGTAGAGCCGGTGAAGGCGATCTTGGCGATGCGCTTGCTGGTGGCCAGCGCCTCGCCGGCCTCGCGGCCATAGCCCTGGACTACGTTGAGCACGCCGGGCGGCAGCAGGTCGCCAATCAGCTCGACCAGCACGGTGATGCCCAGCGGCGTCTGCTCGGCTGGTTTGAGCACCACGCAGTTGCCAGCGGCCAGGGCCGGTGCCAGTTTCCAGGCGGCCATCAGGATCGGGAAGTTCCACGGGATGATCTGCCCGACCACGCCCAGTGGCTCATGAATGTGATAGGCCACGGTGTTTTCGTTGATCTCGGCGGCACCGCCCTCCTGGGCGCGTATGCAGCCGGCGAAATAGCGGAAATGATCGACCGCCAGCGGGATGTCGGCGTTAAGGGTTTCGCGGACCGGCTTGCCGTTGTCCCAGGTTTCGGTGATGGCCAGCACTTCGAGGTTTTGCTCGATGCGGTCGGCGATCTTCAGCAGAACGTTGGAGCGGTCCTGTACCGACGTACGGCCCCAGGCATCGGCGGCAGCGTGGGCAGCGTCCAGGGCCTTGTCGATGTCTTCGGCAGTGGAGCGGGGGAATTCAGCGATCAGCTTGCCATTGACCGGGGAGGTGTTGTCGAAATACTGCCCCTTCACCGGAGCTACGAATTCACCACCGATGTAGTTGCCGTAGCGGCTCTTGAAGGAAACCTTCGCGCCCTCGGTACCGGGATGTGCATAACGCATGGTGTGTCTCCTGGTTAATTGTGTTTGTTGAGGAGTTGGAAAGCGTAGAGCAAAGGTTGGGCCAGCGTGGGGAGGGCTAGTTGAATCAATGGCTTGCGCGATTTCTTGATGGGCCTGCAGCGGGCGCTGTACCGGGAACGGCACGTGCTGGGTGACACTTTGTACCGTTTGCGACACGCTTGATTGCGGTGCATTGCAAAGCCCGGGCGGGTGGAGGATGCTGGCAGGACGCTCTATCTGCGGAGAACAAAAACCAATGCAGAGCCACCACCTCAGTCGTCATGCCCAGCAAGTGCATACCGTTGCCCACGGCGAAGCCGGGGGGGCCGGCAGCGATCCGTCCATTGCCCGATCCTGGCTGCGATGCCTGGAGGACTACCATCTGGATCCCGAGTTGCTTGCCGCGCCGGTTGTGCTGGAGCACGGCCGCTTGCTCGAAAGCCGTGAGCGCCTGAACCAGGTGCTGAAAATCGCCGACAGTGAAATGAACAGCCTGCACCAGCAGTTATCCGGTGCCGGGCATGCGGTGCTGCTGACCGATGCGCGCGGTGTCATCCTCAACTGTGTCACTGCACCCAGCGAGCGGCGCATCTTCGAACGTGCGGGGTTGTGCTTGGGCGCTGACTGGAGCGAAGCGCGCGAGGGCACCAACGGCATCGGCACCTGCCTGGTGGAGCGCCAGGCCCTGACCATCCATCAGAACGAACATTTTCGCGGCCGGCACACCGGGCTGACCTGTTCGGCCAGCCCGGTATTCGACCCTCACGGCGAACTGCTGGCAGTGCTCGATGTGTCCTCGGCGAGGCCGGATGTTTCGCGCCAAAGCCAGTTTCATACCATGGCGCTGGTCAACCTTTCGGCAAAGATGATCGAGAGCTGTTACTTCCTGCGCCACTTCGAGCAGCAATGGCTGCTGCGCTTTCACCTGCAGGCCGAGTCGGTGGGGTTGTTCAGCGAAGGGCTGCTGGCGTTCGGCGCCGATGGCCGTATCTGCGCGGCCAACCAGAGCGCCCTCAACCTGTTGGGCACTGTCCGGGGCGGGGTACTGGGCAAGCCGTTGGCAATGTTCTTTGCCTGTAACCCTGATGAGCTCTTCAGCCGCGCCATGCCCACGGGCAGCCCGGCCTGGCCGCTGTATACACGAGATGGTCGGCAGGTATTTGCCAGCTTGCGCGGGCAGGCTAAGGCGCCGGTGTGGGCGGTGCCGGCTGGTTTGCCCGAAACCCGGCCTGAGCCCGACCCGGGCATTTGCCTGATGGACCCGGCGCTGCAGGGTGATTTCCAGCGGGCGCTGCGGGTGTTCGAGCGTGATGTGCCACTGTTGGTGTCGGGCGAGACCGGTTGTGGCAAGGAAGCCTTTGCCCAGGCCGTGCACCAGGCTAGCCAACGGCGCGGCAAACCGTTCGTGGCAGTCAACTGCGCATCGATTCCCGAAAGCCTGATAGAGAGTGAGCTGTTCGGTTACCGCGGCGGCAGTTTTACCGGAGCGCGCAAGGAAGGCATGCGCGGCAAGCTGCTGCAGGCCGATGGCGGCACCTTGTTGCTCGACGAGATCGGTGACATGCCGCTGGCGCTGCAGACCCGTCTGCTACGGGTGCTGGAAGAACGTCAGGTGGTGCCGATCGGTGGTGAGCCGCAAGCGGTCGATGTGCGCATCGTCAGTGCTACCCACCGAGATTTGCTGGAGCGGGTGGAGCAAGGCACCTTCCGCGAGGATCTGTATTACCGGCTCAACGGCCTGGAAGTGGCAATGCCGGCGGTGCGTGAACGCAGTGACAAGGCTCAGTTGCTGGATTTCCTGTTGCGCCAGGAAGCGCAAGGCCAGGCCATCGAAATCGACCCAAGCGCCCGCCAGGCGCTGCTGGATTATGCCTGGCCGGGCAATGTGCGCCAGATGCGCAATGTGCTGCGTACGCTGGTGGCATTGTGTGAGCACGGGCGTATCGAGTGTGGCGAGCTTCCTGCCGTGATCCTCAAAAAGGCAGGCAAAAGCTGCAGCGCCCCCCAAGAGGCTGGCACCACCCAAGAAGCTGGCGCTCCCCCTGTGGAAGCCGGCTTGCCGGCGATGAGGCCGGCACGGTTGGAGGATGCCGAGCGCCAAGCCCTGTTATCCACACTGGAGGCAAACCGCTGGCACCTCACCCGTGTCGCCGAGCATTTGAATATCAGCCGCAATACCTTGTATCGAAAACTGCGCAAACACGGCATCGCCAGGGGCGTCTGAGCGAAACAGCGGGTGCGATTTCCCGCGCCCTGGGCTACCCTGCCTCGAAGTTTTGCGAGGTCGACCATGCACATTCATATTCTCGGTATTTGCGGCACTTTCATGGGTTCGCTGGCGGTGCTGGCCAAGGAGCTTGGCCACCGTGTGACCGGTTCGGACGCCAACGTCTATCCACCGATGAGTACCCAGCTCCAGGCCCAGGGCATCGAGCTGACTCAGGGCTACGACCCGGCCCAGCTGGACCCGGCACCTGACCTGGTAGTGATCGGCAACGCCATGTCGCGGGGCAACCCTGCAGTGGAGTATGTGCTCAACAAAGGCCTGCCTTACGTCTCCGGCCCCCAGTGGCTGGCCGACCATGTGCTGCAGGGGCGTTGGGTGCTGGCCGTGGCCGGTACTCACGGCAAGACCACTACCAGCAGCATGCTGGCCTGGGTCCTGGAGCATGCCGGCATGAGCCCTGGCTTCCTGATCGGCGGCGTGCCGCAGAACTTCTCGGTCTCGGCACGTTTGGGCGATACGCCGTTCTTCGTGGTGGAAGCCGATGAATACGACAGCGCCTTCTTCGACAAACGCTCGAAATTCGTGCACTACCATCCGCGCACAGCCATTCTCAACAACCTAGAGTTCGACCACGCGGACATTTTCCCGGACCTGGCCTCCATCGAGCGGCAGTTCCATCATCTGGTGCGCACCATCCCGAGCGAAGGCTTGGTGATCCACCCGACCACAGAGCAGGCGCTGGAGCGGGTAATCGGCATGGGCTGCTGGACGCCAGTACAGACCACCGGCGAGGGTGGCCAATGGCAGGCGCGCCTGCTCAGTGCCGACGGCTCGCGCTTCGAAGTGCTGTTCGAGGGGCAAGCACAAGGCATCGTGGACTGGGGCCTGACTGGCCAGCACAACGTTGCCAACGCGTTGGCAACCTTGGCCGCTGCCCGTCATGTGGGGGTCGTGCCGGCCATGGGCATTGATGGCCTGAGCGCGTTCAAGAGCGTCAAGCGGCGCATGGAGAAGGTCGCAGAAGTGCAGGGCGTGACCATCTACGACGACTTCGCTCACCATCCGACGGCCATCGCCACCACCCTGGACGGGCTGCGCAAGCGGGTGGGCGAGGCGCCGGTAATCGCCATCATCGAGCCTCGTTCCAACTCCATGAAGCTCGGCGCGCACCGTGACGGCCTGCCAGAAAGCGTCAATGATGCCGACCAGGTAGTCTGGTATGCGCCAGCCAACCTGGGCTGGGACTTGGCAGCGACCGCAGCGCAGTGCAAGGTGCCAAGCGTGGTCGCCGACAGCCTCGAGGCGATCATCGAGCGGGTCAAGGGCCAGGCGCGGCCGGGCACACATGTGGTGATCATGAGCAACGGCGGCTTTGGCGGCCTGCACGGCAAGCTGGCCGAGGCCCTGAAATGAGCGGGCCGGAACGCATCACCCTGGCCATGACCGGCGCCTCCGGTGCGCAGTATGGCTTGCGCCTGCTCGATTGCCTGGTGCGCGAAGACCGTGAGGTGCATTTTCTCATCTCCAAGGCCGCGCAATTGGTGATGTCCACCGAGACTGACGTACTGCTGCCACCCAAGCCGCAGGCCATGCAGGCCTTTCTCACCGAGTACACCGGCGCTGCCGATGGGCAGATCCGCGTGTATGGCAAGGAGGACTGGATGTCGCCGGTGGCCTCGGGCTCCGGCGCACCGGCGGCCATGGTGGTGGTGCCGTGCTCGACCGGTACCCTGTCGGCCATCGCCACCGGGGCCTGCAACAACCTGATCGAACGTGCCGCCGACGTAACCCTCAAGGAACGTCGCCAACTGATCCTGGTGCCGCGGGAGGCGCCATTTTCGACCATCCATCTGGAGAACATGCTCAAGCTCTCGCAGATGGGGGCAGTGATCTTGCCGGCGGCGCCGGGCTTCTATCACCAGCCACAAACCATCGATGACCTGGTCGACTTCGTCGTGGCGCGCATTCTCAACCTGCTGAACATTCCACAGGACATGCTGCCGCGCTGGGGCGAACATCATCTTGGGGCGGACGATTGAGGCGGGCTCTGCCTGCCGTGCTGGCCGTCCTGCTGCTCGACGGCTGTGCCACGGTGCGGACGCTGGATGCCAACAAGCCGGGCGCCCCGGTGGTGTATGCCGGCACCCGGCTGGACTTGTACGTGATCAATGGCGGGTGTTGCTCAGAGGACCATTTCGGGGCGCATGCGCCGGCGTATCCGCGGTTGGACCTGCCAGGCAGCATGCTGCTCGATACCCTGCTCCTGCCATTATCGTTGCTGACGGCTGCCGGGATCGGTTTCCAGGCCACTGGCGGTCTGTAATGGCCCCAGCACCGGCTTGCCGGTGACAGGGCCTTACAGGCGGGCGCTATTTCTTGCCCAATCTACGCAGTTCATCCGACTCGACAACCCGAATCCCGTCCTCTTCTTCCAGCGCCAGGCGCCACAGCGCCCGCGCCAATGTGCAGGCTTCGATCCCCCGATACTTGCCCGGCATCAACCGCGCAAACGGCGACGCCAGGCGCTCTCCCAAGCGCGGTGCGATACGCTCGCCCAGCAACAGCGAAGGCCTGACAATCGTCAGTTGTGGCCAATCCTGCGCTTTGAGTGCCTCTTCCATCTCGCCTTTGACCCGGTTGTAGAAGATCGACGATTTGGGGTCGGCGCCGATCGCGCTGACCACCAGCAGGTGGCGCGCCCCCATCTCCCGGGCCCGCTTGCTGAAGGCCACCACCATGTCCAGGTCGACGGCGCGAAACGCCTGTTCGGAGCCGGCCTGCTTGAGGGTAGTCCCCAGGCAGCAGTAAGCGATGTCCACGCGCCCGGCCAACTGCGGTAAAAACACCGCAGGGTCGCCGACCGGGTTTTCCAGGTGTGGATGTTCGGCCAAGGGGCGGCGGGTGGGTGCCAGAACGCGGCTGATGGTGGGCTCGTTGAGCAGGCGGTCAAGCAGGTGTTCACCCGTCAGGCCCGTGGCTCCGGCAAGCAGGACATGCTGAGGCGTCAAGTACATGATGTCTCTCCTGTGTTACACACAAGTCTAGTGCGGGGTGGGCCTTTTTTCCTGCCCCTGCGAAGTCGCTTGTGCGGCATTGCGTAAGGCTTTTTCAGCTTGCTGCTGGCGCAGGCGTTGCCAATGTGCCAGTACGGTTGGCGGTGCCCAGATCTGTGGCTCGGAGGCTTCGAAACCTTCCCGCTTCTCCCGTTCGGCAACACTGCTGCGCGCCAGTTCAAACGCTTGTTCGAGGTCGTCGGTCTGGTTCAGCGCCTGGGCGAACAGAGCCTCGCCGAAATAGGTGAAATCAGCCTCTTCCGAGCAGCCGAATGACACCCTGTCGGCCCGAGCGGCCGTCATGATGATTGTCCGCTCATCTTTGAGCGGGGCGATGTAGCCCCCGGAATAGCAGGCGGAGATGACGATTACCTTGTCGCGTTCCTTGAGCGGCGCCAGGGCGCCGGCCAGTTCGTCGGCGGACAGGTCGGCCAGCTGCAGGCGTGGCTGGTCGAAGACCAACTGGTGGTCCTGGCTGCCATGGCTGGTCAGGTAGATGAACACCAGGTCCTGCGGGCCGGTGCGCTCGGCCAGTGTGCGGGCGGCGCGGGTAAGGTTCTCGCGGGTTGCCATGGGCCTTGAGGACATCTGGTCGCGGTGGTTGACCAGGGTGATCTGGCCATGGGCGCCGAACCGCACCTTCAACAGATTGCTGACGTAGTCGGCCTCGCGCAGAAACACACTCTGTTGGCCGTCACCCGCGACCACCAGGCTATACAGCTCAATCGGCGGCGTGGAGCGCGGTACGCGGGCCAGCGCCTGCTCCAGCAGCTTGCCCTGATTGAGCAGCGCCAGTTCCAGCGGGTCGGGAAGCAATTTGCCGTTGTGGTCGCGAACCCGCACACCATTGACCCAGTAACCGCTTTGCACCTTGCCACTGGCCAGGGTCAGTTTGCCCCGGCCCTGGTAGGCATCGTTTTCGAAGCCGCCGACATAGTGGCTGCCATCGGGCAGTTGCAGGCTGCCCTGGCCGGCCAGGCGCCAGTCGACGAAGCTGCCCTTGTAGTGGCTGCCATCGCTGCCGAGCATTTCCCCTTCGCCAAGCAGCGAACCGTCCTTGAACTCGCCAATCCACACATCGCCTTCGGCGTTTTCATAGCGGCCACGACCTTCCAGGCGATTGTCCTTGAACTCGCCGATATATTGCTCGCCATCGACGCTTTCGTAGGTGCCGCTGCCCTGCAACAGACCGTCGACGAAGCGGCCGCTGAACTGATTGCCGCTGGCATCGCTGCGTACGCCGGCACCGTTGGGCTTGCCTCTGGCGAACTCGCCCTGGTAACGGCTGCCATCGGCGAGTTCGAGTTCGCCCGCGCCATGGTACTGATCGTCCTTGAATTGGCCGCGGTAGGTCTGGTCGGCCTGCTTGAGCGTGCCTTCGCCGTCACGTCGGCCGTGGCTGAAGGTGCCGGCATAATGGCTGCCGGGGGTGGTCAGATCGCCCATGCCCTGGAACAGGCCGGCAGCGAACTGGCCACGATAGATTTCGCCATTGCTGCCATGCCACTCGCCCTGACCCTGCCACTGGCCATCCTTGAACCCGCCGGCGTACCAGCTGCCGTTGGGGTAGTCGATGCGCCCTTCGCCTTGCAGCAGGCCGTCGACTACCTGGCCCCTGTAGCGACCGCCGTCGGGCAGGCGCGCGTCCGGTGGCAACAGCGATTCGCCATCGCCACAGGCAGCGAGCATCAGGGTAAGGGTGAGAGGTAACAGAGCACGCATGGCCGAATCCGGGCAAAAGTTATGCCGAGTATGCCGCACAATGGGGCGGATGAGACAGCCATGGCAGGGGCCGCGTGGCGGCCCCGAAAACGATCAGACGAAGCAGAGCGAAAGCGGCTCGGCGATATAGGCCGGCTTGTCCTCACCTTCGATCTCCAGTGTCGCGGTAGCCTTGAGCAACCACTGCCCAGGTTTCTTCTCGATCACCTCACCCAGGTCCACCTTCAGGCGCACCTTGCTGTCGACTTTCACCGGCTGAATGAACCGCACGCTGTCGAGCCCGTAGTTGACCACCATCTTCAGGCCTTCAGGCAGCACCAGGATGTCTTCCATCAGCTTCGGAATCAGCGACAAGGTCAGGAAACCGTGGGCAATGGTGCAGCCAAACGGTGTCTTGGCCGCTTTGTCAGGGTCGACATGGATGAATTGAAAATCGCCCGTGGCTTCGGCGAACAGGTTGATGCGTTGCTGGTCGATCTTCAGCCAGTCGGAACGTCCCAGTTCCTTTCCAACGTACTGCGAAAGCTCGGTAACCGGTACATAGGGCATCGCGACTCTCCAGGTTGTCATTTGGTACGAGAGTGCAAGATCAGCACGGTGCGCAATGACAGTCAAGTTGCCAGCATCGTGGCGAATGCCTGCCCATAGGCTTGCGCGTGCTTATAATGGCCGGCATGCCCAAAGGAGATCCTTATGCTGCTGCGTGGTTTGACCTGGCTGGTGCTGTTCCAGCTGCTGGGTACGGCGCTCAATCATCTGTTGGTGCCGATACTGCCCGGGCCGATCATTGGTCTGTTGCTCTTGTTGTTGTTCCTCATGGCCCGCGGTGAGGTCGGCAAGCCCTTGAACGAGGCAGCGAGCAGCCTGTTGCGCTACCTGCCGCTACTGTTGGTACCGCCAGCCGTCGGTGTGATGGTGTATGCCAAGGCTATCGCTGCAGACTTCTGGGCGATCGCCGGCGCTCTTCTGATCTCCTGCCTGGCCACCATAGTGTTTGTTGGTGTACTGATGCAGAAACTCATGCATCGCCAGGGCAAGCGCGGGGAGCAGCCATGATCCTCGACTGGCAGGGCGCGCTCGATGCGGTTGTCCACCATCCGCTGTTTGGCATTGGTATCACGCTGGGGGCCTACCAGCTCGTGCTGGCCGCCTACGAGAAAACACGCTGGATTTTCCTGCAGCCGGTACTCGTGTCGATGATCTTGGTGATCGGTGTATTGCTGGTCTGTGGTATCGACTACCGCGAGTACCGCAAGAGCACCGAGATCATGAACATCCTGCTGGGGCCGGCCACGGTGGCGTTGGCCGTGCCGCTCTACCTGAACCTGCGGCGTATCCGTCAGCTGTTCTGGCCGACATTTACTACGCTGGTAATCGGAGGCCTGTTCGCTACGCTCTGCTGCCTGTTGCTGGGCTGGTGGTTCGGCGCTGAACATATGACCCTGATGACCATGGCGCCGAAATCGGTGACCTCACCGATTGCCATGCTCGTGGCCGAGCAAATGGGTGGTGTGGCGGCGCTGGCGGCGGTGTTCGTGTTGATCACCGGGGTGATCGGGGCCATCTTCGGCCCGGCGTTGTTGAGCCGTTTTGGCGTGCATAGCCCCGAGGCGCGCGGCATGTCCCTGGGGGTGACCGCGCATGCGGTGGGTACCTCGGTGGCCTTGCAGGAAAGTGACGAGTGTGGCGCTTTTGCCGCACTGGCGATGAGCCTGATGGGGGTGGCCACGGCGGTGTTCCTGCCGTTGGCGGTCAGCCTGGTGGCTTGAGGAGTTGTGATGACGCTACCGCTGTTTCCCCTCAATACTGTGTTGTTTCCCGGTTGCCTGCTGGATTTGCAGATATTCGAAGCCCGCTACCTGGACATGATTGGCCGCTGCATGAAGCAGGGCACAGGCTTTGGTGTGGTGTGCATCGTCGAAGGCGAGCAGGTCGGTAAGGCGCCACCTGTGGTGGCATCGATCGGGTGCGAGGCGCTGATCCGTGATTTTGTTCAGCAGGACAATGGTCTGCTGGGTATTCGGGTCGAAGGTGTGCGGCGCTTCGAACTGAGCCAGACCGAAGTGCAGAAAGACCAGTTGCTGCTGGGTGAGGTGAGTTGGCTGGCGGAGCAGGCGGACAGCCCGCTGACCGATCAGGACGATGACCTGCTGGCCCTGCTGGTGGCGTTGGGTGAGCACCCGATGGTCGAGGCACTGGACATGCCTCGTGATGTCGCGGGGCGCCAGGCACTGGCCAACCAGCTGGCTTATCTGCTGCCGTTCATGGAGGAGGACAAGCTGGACTTGCTGGCGATCGACTCGCCGTCGGAGCGGCTGGCGGAAATCCAGAGGCTGCTGGAGCGGATTCAGGGTGAGTTGTTTGCCTGATCGAGGCGGGTTGCTTTCATGGCCCTATCGCCGGCAAGCCGGCTCCCACCACGACCGCGCAGCTCTTCGGGCCTGCGCTTTACCTGTGGCAGCGACTGGCTTGCTCAACTTCCAAGAGCTGGCGCGATCCCGGTGGGAGCCGGCTTGCCGGCGATGGGGCCGCCCAGCCAACCTCAGTATTGATAACGCTCCAGGGCCAGCGGCAGCGCGTACAGGGCAAAAAAGGCCAACAGCGCGATACACGCCGGTAGTACCAGCCACCACACCCGCTGTGGCAATGCATTGAGCGGCTGGCGATGTTGCACCAGCGTCAGGCTGAGCGCGCAGACGCAGCAGGCCAGCAAGGCCCCGGCCAGAATGTCGGTCGGCCAATGCGCTCCCAGGTACACGCGCGACAGGGCAATCGCCAGTGCCGGAATGCACCCCAGCATGATCCAGGTCAGGCGCAAGCGTGGCGGCTGGCCCCGCCCGGCCAGCACGGCTATTACCAGAAAGAACGCAAACGACGCCGAGCTGTGCCCGCTGGGCATGCTGTAACTGGTCAAGGGGTCAGTCAGTATTTCCGGTCGCGCCCGGGCGAACAGCCATTTCAGCGAGCCATTGGCAATGGCCGTACCCATCAAGGCGCCGCCGGCGAACAGTGCGTGCCGCCACTGCCGGGCGAGCAGCAGCAGGCCGGTGAGCAGCCCGCCCAGGAAAAACTGGGTGCGGAAATCGCCCAAGCGGGTCACCAGCACCATGGTGCCGTCCACCGCTTGGCTGCGATGCTCCTGCACCAGGGTCATCACGCCCTGGTCGAACTCGTGAAAATACGGCCACCCCAGAAACACACCGGCCAACGCCACAAAGCTCAAGCCGGCGATCAGCCGCGTCCCGTGGCGCTGGTCGCGCACGCTGCTGTTCAGGCTCAGTCCGATCAGCACTGCCAACGAGCCAGCGATGATGCCTGCATCCAGCCAGAACCCTTCCGGCAATGGCAGGCGCATGGCCGCCCCGGTAGCCCAGCCCGGCAACAGGTAGGCGACCGACCAGCCGGCACCGGCCAGCACGCTGACCGCGATGAAACGCGGCAACGGCATGTCGAACATGCCCGCGACCATCGGCAGCATCGGCCGCAGCGGGCCGATGAAACGGCCAACCAGCAAGCTGGCGATGCCGTAGCGCTGGAAGTACGTTTCAGCGCTGCCGATCCATTCCGGGTGGTGGCGTAACAGGGGTAGGCGGCGGATGTTCTGGTGGAAGTACTTGCCGATCGTGTACGACAGGGCGTCACCGAGCAGGCCACCGAGGAACCCCAGCAGCAATGTTTCGCCCAGGCTGAAAGTCCCGCTGCCGGCCAATACCGCGACGGCGAACAGCAGTACCGTACCCGGCACGATGATGCCCGCGATGGCCAGGCATTCGATGCAGGCCACCAGGAAAATTGCCACGCCAAGCCACTGCGGGTTAGCGCTGAGCCAGCCGGTCAGGCTGTCGAGCCATTGGCCCATGGTTCAGCTTCCTTGTTCGAGAATGAAATAGTCTTGCCCTTCGACTTGGCCCCGGCGCAGCGGGTTCCGGGTGCAGAAGCGGGCGTATTCGGCGTCGATGAAACGGTACGGCAGGTGCTCATCGCGGCCATGGGGGATACCCAGGCGCGCGGCCTGGACCACTTTGGGTACGGCGATCGCACAATCCTCCACGTACAGGCGTTCAGGGTCGAAGCGCTGGCCATCCCACTGCGGCACCTTCAGGCCCAACGCCCGGCAGAGCAGTGTCTGGCCGGCACACAGGCGTTCGGCTGGGCGCAGCTTGCCGCTGGCGTCGGGGTTGTTCAACTGCATTTGCGCCAGGCTGTTGGCATCGGAAAGGGCGTCCACCCAGGGGTAGGCCGACTTGATGAGCACTGCATTGCCCGGGCCGTGTGCGCTGAAATTGAGCGAGTCGCCTCCGCGGGCGTAATACATGTAGATATGCCCGCCATCTAGAAACAGCGCCCGGCGTTTCTCTGTGTAGCCAAGCGAGGCATGGCTGCCCTTGTCGGTCAGGTAATAGGCCTCGGTTTCAATGATCCGAGCGGCCAGCCACAGGTCGCCGTGCCGATGGCGGATGACTTTGCCGAGCAGGGCTTTGGCCAAGACCTGGGCGTCCCGGTCGAAGAAGCTGTCGGGCAAGGCGCGGGCAGGGCAGGGAGGCGTGTCTGGCATGCTGGCGATTCGTGGTGGTGTAGGCGCGGATGATAGCAATGATTGGCTTAATCGAGGCTGAACCAAGACAGTTCGATAAGAGCGGTTACATCTTTCCTACAGATTCTTGTCTGCCATTTTCTACCATCCGCCACCCGCCGCTGGGCGTATACCTGCGCGGCAGTTATAATCAGCCGATTTCCCCTTCGCCAAGACACCGAACCCATGACTGAGTCCGTTCTTGACTACATGACCCGTTTGGGTCGCGCCGCTCGCCAGGCCTCCCGGGTGATCGCCCGCGCCAGCACTGCGCAGAAAAACCGCGCCCTGCAGGCTGCTGCCGATGCACTGGACGCCGCGCGTGCCGAGCTTGCCGCAGCCAACGAACAGGACCTGGCCGCCGGCCGTGCCAATGGCCTGGAGCCTGCCCTGCTCGACCGCCTGGCCCTGACCTCTGCGCGTATCGACGGCATGATCACCGGCCTGCGCCAGGTGGCCAACCTGCCGGACCCGGTCGGCGCCATCCGCGACATGAGCTATCGCCCGTCGGGTATCCAGGTCGGCAAGATGCGCGTGCCACTGGGGGTGATCGGAATCATCTATGAGTCGCGCCCCAATGTGACCATCGACGCCGCCAGCCTGTGCCTGAAGTCCGGCAACGCCACCATCCTGCGCGGCGGCTCCGAGGCCATTCACTCCAACCGCGCCATCGCCACCTGCATTCAGCGTGGCCTGGCAGAGGCCGGCCTGCCGGCCGCCGTGGTGCAGGTGGTCGAGACCACCGACCGTGAGGCGGTTGGCGCGCTGATCAGCATGCCTGAGTTCGTCGATGTCATCGTGCCCCGGGGTGGCCGCGGCCTGATTGAACGCATCAGCCGCGATGCCCGCGTGCCCGTGATCAAGCACCTGGACGGTATCTGCCACGTCTACGTCGCCGAGCATGCCGACCTGGACAAGGGCTGGCGTGTCGCTTTCAACGCCAAGACGTACCGTTACGGTATTTGCGGTGCGATGGAAACCCTGCTGGTCGACCAGCGTGTGGCTCAAGGCTTCTTGCCGGAAATGGCCCGCCGCTTCCAGGAAAAAGGCGTCGAACTGCGCGGCTGCGCGCGTACCTGTGAGCTGATCGCGGCCAAGCCGGCCAGCGAAGACGACTGGCACACCGAGTACCTCGACGCCGTGTTGTCGATTCGGGTGGTCGACGGGCTGGAGCAGGCGATCGAGCACATCAACCACTATGGCTCGCACCACACAGATTCGATCATTACCGAACACCAGGGCCAGGCCCGCCAGTTCATGGCCGAGGTGGACTCGGCTTCGGTGATGCTCAACACCCCGACCTGCTTTGCCGACGGCTTCGAGTACGGTTTGGGCGCGGAAATCGGCATTTCCACCGACAAGCTGCATGCCCGCGGGCCGGTCGGCCTGGAAGGCCTGACGTGCGAGAAGTACGTAGTGATCGGCGATGGCCAGCTGCGCGGCCAGGAGTCCTGCTGAGTTGAGCAAGGCCCAGGCAGTCCGGCGCATCGGCATTCTTGGCGGTACTTTCGACCCCGTGCACATCGGCCACCTGCGCAGCGCGCTCGAGGTGGCCGAGTTCATGGGGCTGGAAGAGCTGCGCCTGTTGCCCAATGCGCGGCCGCCGCACCGCGACACCCCGCAAGTGGCCGCCGAAGACCGCTTGGCGATGGTGCGTGAGGCCGTGCAAGGTGTCGAGCGCCTGAGCGTCGATGCCCGTGAGCTTGAGCGCGATAAACCGTCCTACACCATCGATACGCTGGAGTCGGTCCGCGCCGAACTGGGCGCGGATGACCAGCTGTTTCTGGTGCTGGGCTGGGATGCCTTCTGCGGCTTGCCTGGCTGGCACCGCTGGGAAGAGCTGCTGCAACACTGTCACATCCTGGTGCTGCAACGCCCGGATGCCGACGTTGAACCCCCTGACGAGCTGCGCAACCTGTTGGCCGCGCGCTCGGAGAGCGATCCCACCGCCATGTCCGGCCCGGCGGGTAGTATTTCGTTCGTCTGGCAGACACCGCTTGCGGTGTCGGCTACACAGATCCGACAGCTGCTGGCCAGCGGCAGGTCGGTGAGGTTCCTGGTGCCGGACGCCGTACTGGCCTACATCGAGGCGCATGAACTGTATCGTGCGCCTAACTGACGGTGCCCTGTGGGCGCCTCATCCAACGAGTTGAACGAGTTTTATATGAGCAAGCAGAAAATCAACGGCGAAGACCTGGTCAAACTGACCATCAGCGCGCTGGAAGACGTCAAGGCCCAGGATATCCAGGTCATCGACGTTCGCGACAAGCACAGCCTGACCGACTACATGATCATTGCCACGGGTACCTCCAATCGCCAGATCAACGCGATGCTGGAAAAGGTCCGTGAAGCGGTCAAGAAAGAAGGTGCACAGCCGCTGGGCGAAGAAGGCAAGGGCGACAGCGACTGGGTACTGCTGGACCTGAACGACGTCATCGTGCATATGATGACCGCCGCTGCCCGCCAGTTCTACGACCTGGAGCGCCTGTGGCTGGGTGCCGAGCAGAGCCGTGCCGCCGATGCCAAGCACCACAGCCCGGAAAACGCCAGCGACTACTTCACCGACAAGCTCAAAGACCGGGAATAAGGAAGCGTCGTGCGTCTGCGCCTGATCGCGGTCGGCTCGCGCATGCCCAAGTGGGTCGAGGAAGGCTGGCATGAATATGCCAAGCGCCTGCCCCAGGAGCTGTCGCTGGAGCTGGTGGAAATTCCGCTCAATACCCGAGGCAAGAATGCCGACGTCGCCCGCCTGATTCGTCAGGAGGGTGAGGCCATGCTGAGCAAGGTGCAGCCGGGGGAGCGCATCGTCACCCTCGAGGTTCACGGCAAGCCCTGGAGTACCGAGCAACTGGCTACCGAGCTGGACCGCTGGCGGCTGGACTCGCGTACGGTGAATTTGATGGTGGGCGGCCCGGAAGGGCTGGCGCCTGAGGTTTGTGCGCGCGCCGAGCAACGCTGGTCGCTGTCGCCGCTGACCTTGCCGCACCCGTTGGTAAGGATACTCATCGGCGAGCAGATCTACCGCGCCTGGACCGTGTTGTCCGGGCACCCTTACCACAAATGAGCCATTAAGCAGTCCGATGTCGCAGCCGATCCGCCTCAAGGACCACGAGAAAGACGCCCGCCTGGTGCGTAACCGCGTCGTGGTCGGCGCCGTCGCGGTCATGCTGCTTGTCTGCGTGTTGATCGCACGCCTGTACTACCTGCAGATCATCCAGTACGACTACCACTCGACGCTGTCGGAAAACAACCGGGTGCACGTGCAACCGATCCCGCCGACCCGCGGGCTGATTTTCGATCGCAATGGGGTGATCATCGCCGACAACAGGCCCAGCTTCAGCTTGTCGATGACCCGCGAACGGGCCGGCAATTGGCAGCAAGTGCTGGATACGATCGTCGAAGTGCTGGAGCTGACGGCCGACGATCGTGCGCTGTTCGAGAAGCGCATGAGGCAGGGGCGACGCCCCTTCGAGCCCGTGCCGATCCTGTTCGAGCTGAACGAAGAGCAGATTGCCCGCGTGGCGGTCAACCAGTTCCGCTTGCCTGGCGTCGAAGTGGTCGCCCAGTTGGTGCGGCATTATCCGCAAGGCGCGCATTTCGCCCATTCGGTAGGGTATGTCGGGCGGATCAACGAGAAAGAGCTTAAAAGCCTCGACCCGGTGAACTACAGCGGCACCCACCATATCGGCAAGACCGGCATCGAGCGCTTTTACGAAGACGAGCTGCATGGCCAGGTCGGTTACGAGGAAGTCGAGACCAACGCCCGCGGGCGCGTGCTGCGGGTGCTCAAGCGTACCGACCCAAAACCTGGCAAGGACATCGTGCTGAGCCTGGACATCAAGTTGCAGGAAGCTGCCGAAGCCGCCTTGGGTGGGCGCCGTGGTGCGGTGGTAGCGCTCGACCCGCGTAGCGGCGAAGTGTTGGCAATGGTCAGTCAGCCGAGCTTCGACCCCAACCTGTTCGTCACCGGCATCAGTTTCAAGGCCTACGCCGAGTTGCGCGACTCGATCGACCGGCCGCTGTTCAACCGCGTGCTGCGCGGCTTGTACCCGCCCGGCTCGACCATCAAGCCGGCGGTTGCCATTGCCGGCCTGGACAGCGGTGTGGTCAATGCCGGCAGTCGGGTGTTCGACCCGGGCTACTACCAACTGCCCAACTACGATCACAAGTACCGTAACTGGAACCGCAGTGGTGATGGCTGGGTCGACCTGGATACCGCAATCATGCGCTCCAATGACACCTATTTCTACGATCTTGCCCACAAGATGGGCATCGATCGGCTGTCTACCTACATGAACAAGTTCGGCATCGGGCAGAAGGTTGCCCTGGACATGTTCGAGGAGTCGGCCGGGCTGATGCCGTCGCGTGAATGGAAACGCGCCACCCGCCGCCAAGCCTGGTTCCCCGGTGAAACCCTGATTCTGGGCATCGGCCAGGGCTATATGCAGGCAACACCGCTGCAACTGGCCCAGGCCACCGCGCTGATCGCCAACAAGGGCGTCTGGAACCGTCCGCACCTGGCCAAGACCATCGAAGGTCAGCCGCCCGTGGACCCGAACCCGATGGAAAACATCATCCTGCGTGACAAGTCCGACTGGGCCAAGGTCACCCACGGCATGGAGCAGGTGATGCACAACGCCCGCGGTACCGCGCGCAAGGCTGCGGCCGGTGCCCAGTACCGCATTGCCGGCAAGAGCGGTACCGCGCAGGTGGTCGCGATCAGGCAGGGCGAGAAATACGACCGCAACAAAATTCAGGAGCGCCACCGCGACCACGCGTTGTTCGTCGCCTTCGCCCCGGCCGACGATCCTAAGATCGTGGTGTCGGTGATGGTCGAGAACGGCGAGTCCGGCTCCGGTGTCGCCGCACCCGTGGTGCGGCAGATCATGGACGCCTGGCTGCTCGACGAGAACGGCCGGCTCAAGTCCGAGTTCGCTCCTGCCACTGTCGCCCAGGAAACGGCCCCGTGAAGAACAATTTCGATCGCATGCTCTCCAGCGAGGACGTGATGCGTCGACGCGCCAGCTTCCTGCAGCGCATCCACATCGACGGCCCCTTGCTGGTCATCCTGTTGGCCCTCGCCGCCGGCAGCCTGTTCGTGCTCTATTCTGCCAGCGGCAAGAACTGGGACTTGCTGCTCAAGCAGGCCACTTCATTCGGTATCGGGCTGGTGTCGATGTTCGTCATCGCCCAGCTTGAACCACGCTTCATGGCGCGCTGGGTGCCTCTTGCCTATCTCACAGGCGTGCTGCTGTTGGTCGTGGTGGACGTCATGGGCCATAACGCCATGGGGGCCACACGCTGGATCAACATACCCGGGGTAATCCGCTTCCAGCCCTCGGAGTTCATGAAGATCATCATGCCCGCGACCATCGCCTGGTACCTGTCCAAACGCACCTTGCCGCCTCATCTGAAACACGTGGCCATCAGCCTGGTGCTGATTGGCGTACCGTTCATTCTCATCGTCCGCCAGCCGGACTTGGGTACGGCGTTGCTGATCCTTGCCTCCGGCGCCTTCGTGTTGTTCATGGGCGGCCTGCGCTGGCGCTGGATCCTGAGCGTGCTGGCGGCGACCGTGCCTGTGGCGGTGGCCATGTGGTTCTTCGTCATGCACGACTACCAGAAACAGCGCGTGCTGACGTTCCTCGACCCTGAAAGCGACCCGCTGGGCACCGGCTGGAACATCATCCAGTCCAAGGCCGCCATCGGCTCAGGTGGTGTGTTCGGCAAGGGGTGGCTACTGGGCACCCAGTCGCACCTGGACTTCCTTCCAGAGAGCCATACCGACTTCATCATCGCCGTGCTCGGCGAAGAATTCGGGTTGGTCGGCATCTGCCTGCTGCTGATCGTTTACCTCTTGCTGATCGGGCGTGGGCTGATGATCACCGCTCAGGCGCAGACTCTGTTCGGCAAGCTGCTGGCAGGCAGCCTGACCATGACCTTCTTTGTCTATGTGTTCGTCAATATCGGTATGGTCAGCGGCCTCTTGCCCGTGGTGGGCGTGCCGCTGCCCTTTATCAGCTATGGCGGAACTTCGTTGGTGACGCTGCTGTCAGCGTTTGGCGTTTTGATGTCGATCCATACGCACCGTAAATGGATCGCACAGGTTTGAAAAAGGTGAAGAATTTGATGCAAGCAGTGCGTAACTGGGCTGCCCGTTTTGCGCCGTGGGTCGGCGCGGTGGGCCTGTTCGCCGCTGTCCAGCAGGCCCATGCCGGCGATTACGACGGCTCGCCTGAGGTGGCCGAATTCGTCGGCCAGATGAGCCGCGACTACGGCTTTGCCAGCGAGCAGTTGATGGGCGTGTTCCGCGAGGTGCAGCGCAAGCAATCGATCCTCGACGCCATATCGCGGCCGGCCGAGCGGGTAAAACCGTGGAAGGATTACCGGCCGATGTTCATCACCGACGCGCGCATCGCCCGCGGTGTGGACTTCTGGCGCCAGCATGAAGCGGTGCTGGCCCGGGCGGAGCAGGTGTACGGCGTACCGGCGCAGTACATTGTCGCGATCATCGGCGTGGAAACCTTTTTTGGCCGCAACACTGGTAACTACCGTGTGATCGATGCCTTGTCGACCCTGGGCTTCGATTACCCGCCGCGCGCCGAGTTCTTCCGCAAGGAGCTGCGTGAATACCTGCTGCTGGCGCGCGAAGAGCAGCTCGACCCGCTGACACTCAAAGGCTCATACGCCGGTGCCATGGGCCTGCCGCAGTTCATGCCGAGCAGCTTTCGCAACTACGCGGTGGACTTCGATGGCGATGGCCACATCAATATCTGGAACAACCCCGACGATGCCATCGGCAGTGTCGCCAGCTATTTCAAAGAGCACGGCTGGGTGGCCGGGCAGGGCGTGGTCAGCCGGGCCCAGGTCAGTGGCGCGCGCGCGGACGAAGGCCTGACCACGGGCATCGAGCCGGTGAAGACCGTCGCACAGTTGCAGGCGCTTGGCTGGTCGAGTCATGATGCGTTGCGCGGTGATCTGCCAGTGACCGCCTTCCGGCTGGAAGGCGCAAACGGCCCTGAATACTGGATGGGCCTGAAGAATTTCTACGCGATCACTCGCTACAACCGCAGCGTGATGTATGCCATGGCGGTGCATCAGCTTTCGGAACAGCTGGTCCAAGCACGGGGCGTCAAGTAATGCGCGCAATGAAATCTGCCAATACCTTCAAGTTGCTGGCCTGCATGGCCGTCGGCATGCTGCTGGTCAGTTGCTCCTCCAGCCGGCCGACCCCACAGAAAAGCGGCAATGTGGTTCGTGCGCAGCCCGGCCTGGATATCAACCGTGCTCACAAGGACGGTGCGCCGTGGTGGGACGTGGATGTGAACAAGATCCCGGACGCGACGCCGACCGTGCACACCGGCAACTACAAGGCTAACCCTTACACGGTGCTGGGCAAGACCTACTACCCCATGCAGGACTTCCGCAACTACCGCGCCGAAGGTACTGCCTCGTGGTACGGCACCAAGTTCCACGGGCAGAACACCGCCAACGGTGAGCTTTATGACCTTTATGGCATGAGCGCAGCCCACAAGACCCTGCCGCTGCCGGCCTACGTGCGGGTGACCAACCTTGCCAACGGGCGCAGCGTGATCTTGCGGGTCAATGACCGTGGCCCGTTCTACTCCGACCGCATCATCGACCTGTCCTATGCCGCTGCCAAGAAGCTCGGCTATGCCGAGAACGGTACCGCGCACGTGCGGGTCGAAGGCATCGACCCGCAGAAATGGTGGGCCGAGCGTGGCCAGCAGCCGCCCTTGATGCTCAAAGAGCCTCAGGCAGCCCCGACTCAGGCGATTGCCGCCAGCACCGGGCGTGTCGAGCAATGGTCGCCGCCGGCGCAGCAACACGCGGCGCCGGTAGTGCCTGTGCAGGTGGGTGGCAACAATGTGCCGGCAGGCAACGGTGGCAGCTTCTTGCAGGTGGGCGCTTTCGCCAACCCGGACGCCGCCGAGCTGTTGCGCTCGAAGCTGAGCACCATGGTCAGCGCGCCGGTGTTCATCAGCTCCATCGTGCGTAACCAGCAGACCCTGCACCGCGTACGCCTCGGGCCGATCAGCAGCCAGGGCGAAATCCAACAGGCGCAGGACAGCATTCGCCTGGCGAACCTTGGCCAGGCCAAGCTGGTCACAGACTGACCGCGGGTGCGAGCTGCAAGCTTCGAGCTGCAAGCTTTAAGCTGCAAGCTGCAAGAAGAAGCCCGGTGCGCGTCGCCCTGGCTTACAGCTTACAGCTTGGAGCTTACAGCTTGGAGCTTGCAGCTTGCAGCTTGCAGCTCTAGCTGTCTGTTTTGTCATGAATTGCCGCGCGCGGCCATGTACAATGTCGGCTTTTGCCCGCAGCGACATAAAGCCGCACGTCGTGGGCTCGGCCCTGAGCCGCAAAAACTAGACTGACTGGCGCTGGGCACACGATGTGGCCCAGGGAACATCTCAGACCATTAGCGATTTTCGAGAGACGGATGAACATCACCAACCTTGCCAAACGACTTTGCCTGCCCGTACTGCTGATGATCACGCCTGCTGCTTTTGCGGTAGAGCAGATGATGCCGGCACCACCGCAACTGGCAGCCAAGTCCTACGTACTCATGGACGCGTCCAGCGGCAATGTGCTGGTCGAAAACAACGGCGACGAGCGCCTGCCGCCGGCCAGCCTGACCAAGCTGATGACCGCCTACATCGCCACCCTGGACATCCGCCGTGGTCAGATCGGCGAGAACGACCCGGTCACCGTCAGCGAGAACGCCTGGCGCACCGGTGGTTCGCGCATGTTCATCAAGGTCGGTAGCCAGGTCACCGTCAGTGACCTGCTGCATGGCATCATCATCCAGTCCGGCAACGACGCATCGGTCGCCTTGGCCGAGCACATCGCTGGCAGCGAAGATGCCTTCGCCGACATGATGAACAAGACCGGCGCCGAGCTGGGCATGTCCAACAGCCACTTCATGAACCCGACCGGCCTGCCGCACCCGGACCACTACTCCTCGGCCCACGACATGGCCATCCTGGCGCGCGCGATCATCAACGTCGACCCGGCCCACTACGCGATCTACTCGCAGAAAGAGTTCTTCTGGAACAACATCAAGCAGCCAAACCGCAACCTGCTGCTGTGGCGTGACAAGACGGTCGATGGCCTGAAGACTGGCCACACCGAAGAAGCCGGCTACTGCATGGTGGCTTCGGCCGTACGCGACGGTCAGCGCCTGATTGCGGTGGTGTTCGGCACCAACAGCGAGCAGTCCCGTGCTGCCGAAACCCAGAAGCTGCTGACTTACGGCTTCCGCTTCTTCGAAACCCAGACCTTCTATCAGAAAGGCACCGAACTGACCCAGGCCCCGGTCTGGAAAGGCGCCACCAGCATCGTCAAAGCCGGCCTGGCCGACGACCTGACCCTGACCATGCCTAAAGGCCAGATGAAGCGCCTGCAGGCTTCGATGACCATGAACCCACAGCTCACCGCACCGATCGCCAAAGGTGACGTGATCGGTAAAGTGGAAGTCAAACTGGACGAGAACGTGGTTCACAGCGCCGACCTGATCGCCCTCGATGGCGTCGAGGAAGGTGGTTTCATCCGTCGTATGTGGGATAGCATCCGTCTATTCTTCTACGGGTTGTTCAACTGATACGTGACCTGCACGCCCCCGCAATCCTGCGGGGGCGTTGTTGTTGCCACGGCTTACGAGGCCGTTTCCGCCATGAGCGAACCTGACGTCAAGTCGCACAAGATCGAATTCCCCTGCGCCGATTACCCGATCAAGGTCATCGGCGACACCGTTGTCGGCTTCAAGGACATGGTGATCGAGGTACTGAGCAAGCATGCCAAAGTCGACCTTGCCACGCTGGCCGAGCGCCAGAGCAAGGAAGGCAAGTACACCACGGTCCAGTTGCATATCGTTGCCGAGAGCGAAAATCAGCTGCACGATATAAACAGCGCCCTGCGTGCGACCGGCATCGTGAAAATGGTGCTCTGATGTCCCTTCGCCTCGGTTTTCGCGAGCTTGGCCTGCAGCCCTATGAACCGGTGCTGCAAGCCATGCGTCGCTTCACCGAGCAGCGTAGCCCAGAGAGCCAGGACGAAGTCTGGCTGGTAGAGCACCCCGCGGTGTTCACCCAGGGCCAGGCCGGCAAGGCCGAGCACCTGCTGGTACCGGGCGATATTCCGGTGGTGCAGACCGATCGAGGGGGCCAGGTGACCTACCACGGCCCCGGGCAACTGGTGGCCTACCTGCTGCTCGATGTGCGCCGCCTGGGCTTTGGTGTACGCGAACTGGTCAGCCGTATAGAGCAGACGCTGATCGAGCTGCTTGCCAGTTACGGTGTCAACGCGGCGGCAAAGCCCGATGCGCCGGGTGTCTATGTCGACGGAGCGAAAATCGCCTCCCTCGGCCTGCGAATCCGCAATGGCCGTTCTTTTCACGGCCTTGCTCTGAACGTGGACATGGACCTTGCGCCATTCCGCCGAATCAACCCCTGCGGGTATGCGGGGCTGGCCATGACCCAGCTGCGTGACCTGGCAGGCCCGATCGAACTCGACGAGGTCAGGACAAGGCTGCGCGGACAGCTGGTCAAGCACCTCGACTATGCTGAGCAGACGACCCTGACGGGCGGAATCGACTGAATATGACAACTGTGCAAGAAGCCGTGCCGAACCTGATACCCACCCAGGATGCCACCCCGCGCCCCGCGCCGAAGAAGGTGGAAGCTGGGGTCAAGCTGCGTGGTGCCGACAAGGTGGCGCGCATCCCGGTGAAGATCATCCCTACCGATGAGCTGCCGAAGAAACCCGACTGGATCCGCGTGCGCATCCCGGTTTCCCCCGAGGTAGACCGCATCAAGCAACTGCTGCGCAAGCACAAGCTGCACAGCGTCTGCGAAGAGGCCTCCTGCCCGAACCTGGGTGAGTGCTTCTCCGGTGGTACTGCCACCTTCATGATCATGGGCGACATCTGCACCCGACGCTGCCCGTTCTGCGATGTCGGCCACGGCCGGCCGAAACCGCTGGACCTCGATGAGCCAAAAAACCTGGCTGTCGCCATCGCCGACCTGCGCCTGAAGTACGTCGTGATCACCTCGGTGGACCGCGATGACCTGCGTGACGGTGGTGCTCAGCATTTTGCCGACTGCATCCGCGAGATCCGCGCGCTGTCGCCGGGCGTACAGCTGGAAACCCTGGTGCCGGATTACCGTGGCCGGATGGATGTGGCGCTGGAGATCACCGCGCAAGAGCCGCCGGATGTGTTCAACCACAACCTTGAAACCGTTCCGCGCCTGTACAAGGCCGCACGCCCTGGTTCGGACTACGACTGGTCGCTGGACCTGCTGCAGAAGTTCAAGCAGATGGTGCCGCACGTACCGACCAAGTCGGGGCTGATGCTCGGCCTGGGCGAGACGGACGAAGAAGTGATCGAAGTGATGCACCGCATGCGTGAGCATGACATCGACATGCTCACCCTCGGCCAGTACCTGCAACCGTCGCGCAGCCACCTGCCAGTGCAGCGTTTCGTGCACCCAGACACCTTTGCCTGGTTTGCCGAGGAAGGCTACAAGATGGGCTTCAAGAACGTCGCATCGGGCCCGTTGGTGCGTTCGTCCTACCACGCCGACCAGCAGGCTCACGAAGCCAAGATCAAGCTCTGATCCTGGTTTGAGCCGTACATGCCGATGCACGCTGAAAGGCGGCATCGGCATTTTTGTTTTTGTGCCCCGCGCTGCAAGGAGTTGCGATGAATTGCGCCGAAACGTCTGAACACCGCCTGCCCGCCGCACTGCCGGGCAACGCCTGCTTTGCCATTGTCGCTCCGGCCGGGCCGGCAAGGCTGGATGCGCAAAAGGCTGGCCAGTGGTTTGCCGAACGCGGCTATCGCTGCCGTATCTACCCTGGAGTTGGGCAGGCCGAGGGCTATCTGGCGGGCTCTGACCAGCAGCGGTTACAGGATCTGCACGATGCCTTCACTGACCCGAGCATCGACGCGGTCCTGTGCATGCGCGGTGGCTACGGCAGCATGCGCCTGCTCGATCGGCTCGACTTCGATCTGATCCGGCGCAACCCCAAGCCGCTGATCGGCTACAGCGATATCACCGCGCTGCACACGGCTATCTACCGCCATAGCGGCTTGATCAGCTTTCATGGGGCGATGCTCAACGCTGACCTGCTCGGCGCGAAGCTGGCGCCGACCGAGGCGTCGCTGATCGCGCAACTGAGTGGCGCGTTAGGGGAGGGCGATGCCATCGTGCACCCGGCCGAATTTGCCTTGAGTTGCGTGGTACCTGGTGTTGCCCGTGGGCGTCTGCTCGGCGGCAACCTGTCGATTCTGGGCGCGACCCTGGGAACGCTGGCGGAGATCGATACAAGCGGCTCCATCCTGTTCATCGAGGATGTCAACGAGCCGCTTTACCGGGTGGACCGGCTGCTGACCCAACTGCGCCTGGCAGGCAAGCTGGCGGGCGTCAAAGGGGTGCTGGTAGGGGATTTCGCCGGGATCACCGTGGCGGCGCTGACGCCCCTGTTGCAGGAGATTTTCCGGCCATTGGGCGTGCCGGTGCTGGCAGGGTGGCGCAGCGGGCATTGTGATCCGAATGTGTGCCTGCCGCTGGGGGCAGAGGTGGTGCTGGACAGCGAGGCGCAGCGCCTGGTATTGGCGCAGGACCTGTTCAAAGCGTGAGGTTGTAGGGGCGCAAAGCGCCCCCTGGTTAATCAGCGTTGACGCAGGCTATCGAGCAACTTATGCGTCGGGTACCCATCCGCTGGCCAGCCAAAACCCTGCTGCGCATTGCGAATGGCCTTGCGGGTATTGGCGCCGATGATGCCATCGGGGTTGCCTGCATCATGCCCGTTGGCGTTCAGCAGGTTCTGCAATTCCATGCGCTCGCTACGGCTCAGCGGCAGATCATCCTTCGGCCAGCTGCCAGCGATGAAGCCCCAGCCCGAGAACCGATCGCCCAGCAAGCTCACGGCCAACGCATAGGACGATGAGTTGTTGTACTTGAGAATGGCGCGGAAGTTGTCCAGCACCAGGAAGGCCGGGCCACGGGCGCCGGCCGGCAGCAGCAGGGCCGCGGAAAGGTCGTTGCTGCCCATCGGCAGTTTTGTGCCCGCCGGCAGTTTCACACCCAATTGCAGCCACTCACTGACGGGTTTGCGCAACGCGCCATCGGCTAACCAGAAGTCGAAGCCTGCCGGTACCTGAACCTCGAAGCCCCATGGCTGACCGCGCTTCCAGCCGGAGCTCTGCAGGTAATGGGCAGTC
This sequence comes from Pseudomonas putida, assembly GCF_026625125.1. Taxonomy (NCBI): domain Bacteria; kingdom Pseudomonadati; phylum Pseudomonadota; class Gammaproteobacteria; order Pseudomonadales; family Pseudomonadaceae; genus Pseudomonas; species Pseudomonas putida. The sequence continues at coordinate 699,965 of NZ_CP113097.1, forward strand.
GATGCCAAGGCATCCGGGGTGCTGTTCCAGATATCGCGGCGGCCGTCACCGTCGAAGTCCACTGCATGGGTGTTGTAGGTGGTGGGGATGAACTGGGTCTGGCCCATGGCGCCGGCCCACGAGCCACGCATGGCCTCCGGCTGGATGTCGCCGTGCTGGATGATCTGCAGCGCGGCAATCAGCTGATCCTGGGCAAATTGCGGGCGGCGGCCTTCATACGCCAGGGTAGCCAGCGAGCGGATGACCGACTTGCTGCCCTGGAACTGGCCAAAGTTGCTCTCCATGCCCCAGACCGAGACCAGGACCTGACGGTCTACGCCATAGCGCTGTTCGAGGCTGGCCAGTAGTTCGGCATTCTGCTCAAGCAGTTTCTTTCCATTGCGTACTCGCAGTGGCGACAGCGCACCTTCCAGGTATTCCCACACCGGGCGGGTGAATTCGGGCTGGCTGCGGTCTGCCTTGATCACATCCATGTCAGGCGTCACGCCAAGGAACGCACGATCGAAGGTGCTGGCCGAGATGCCCGCCTGCAGGGCTTGCTGGCGGAAGCCGGCCTGCCACTGGGCAAATGTTTGCAGCGGCTGAATTTCAGTGCTGACGTCGGGCGTGGCGCTGGGCAAAGTCACTACCGGCGCAGGCTGGGCGGGGGCCAGCGGCAGGGCGTCGGCGGCGGTGGGCTTTTCCGCGCAGGCGACGAGCAGGATCAAGCTGGAGGCCGCGAGCAGTTGGCGGGATTTCCGGCGGGGGGTAAGACTGAAGGGCATGCACAGATCCAGAATTTCAGGTCAGGTGTCGACCATATCATGCCTGCGCTTTCGATGCTTTCATGCGGCCAAAAAGTAAGAAGCCTCCCAATCTTTCGACTGGAAGGCTTCGCGGCGGTAGCTGCCTTTGCCCTTGTCTGGTCGTTCCTGACGGCAGCGGAACAAGGGTTGGGCAACGATGGATTTGGCCTTGTTGTGGCCTTGTTTCTTCGGCTTTTTGCTCATGGCGGGGTTCCCGGGCCGGTTGGGTTTCGGGCGGACTCTAGGCCTGTGCAGCAGCCGGGGCCAATTGATTGTGTCAATGGTTTGAGAGACAGGCCTGCAAAGCAGCGCCAATCCTGGCGTCACTCAGGCGGTAGAGCCAATCGCTGCCCGGACATGAGCAATGACAAGCGTGACAGCCCGGTCCAGGGTGAACCCTCGGCTTGGCCCTTGATCTGCGCATCGATGCGCTGGGCATCCTGCAGCAGCTGCGCCCAGCGCTGCGCCGACAGGCGCTGCAGGGCTTTGCTGACCAGCGGCCGGCGTTTGTCCCACACCGGTGGGCGGGCCTGGCTGAAGGCCTTGTCCAAGGGCACGCCTTGGCTGAACTGTTGCGAAAGCCCTACCAGCAGACGCAGTTCGCGCGCCAGCGCCCAAAGAATCACGGGTGGCTCTACCCCTTCGCCGCGCAGGCCTTCGAGCATCCGCAGGGCATGCACAGCGTCGCCATTGAGAATGGCATCGACCAGGCCGAACACGTCGAAACGCGCGCTGTCGGCAACGGCTGCCTGCACCGTCTCGACGGTGACCTGGCTGCCGTCGGCGAGCAATTTGAGCTTTTCGATTTCTTGAGCGGCAGCCAGCAGGTTGCCCTCGACACGTGCCGCGATAAGGTCGACCGCATCACGCTGGGCCGAAAGACCGGCCTGTGCCAAACGCTGGTTGATCCATTGCGGCAACTGCTGGGCATCCACCGGCCAGATCTGGATGAACTGGCAATGGTTGCCCTCGATCAGGGCCTTGCCCCACTTGGTTTTCTGCGCACTGCCATCGAGTTTGGGCAGGCTGACCAGCAGCAGCGTGTCCTCGGCAGGGTTGGCGCAGTATTCCATCAACGCCGCAGCGCCTTTGTCACCAGGCTTGCCCGAGGGCAGGCGCAGCTCCAGCAGCCGGCGTTGGGCGAACAGGGACAGGCTGGCACCGGCCTGAAGCAAGGTGCCCCAGTCGAAACTGGCGTCGGCGCTGAACACCTGGCGCTCGTCAAAACCCTGCTGACGCGCGGCATTGCGTATGGCGTCGGCAGCTTCCTGACACAGCAGCGGATCATCGCCACTGACGACATAGACCGGGGCCAATGCGCCTTGCAGGTGCTTGTTGAGTTGGGCGGGGGCGAGTTTCATCGGAAACAGGCGGGGCACCGGGGTGCCCCGCACGGGCTTATTTGCCCGGAATTTCCAGAGGCGATTGCTGCGGCGTTTCTGCCTGCTGGCTGCGCGCGGCCTCCAGCGCAGCGGCTTCGGCCTTGGCGCGTTCGTCGGCATCGCGCTGCAACTGGTCCAGCTGCGTCGGCGTCAGCATCTGCAGGCGCACGACCATGGCGTTGACCAGGTCGCGGCGCATTTCTTCGCGGGCAATGGTGGCTTCCTGGTCGGAGCCGGTGATGTTGCCGCCGTCGCGCACATAGATTTTGCGCACTTCCAGCTTGTCGCTCATCAGCTCCAGGTTGTTCAGGCCCAGGATGCTGTAGCTGAGCACGGTGGTCAGTTCGTACTCGGCAGATTGGTTGCTGCTGGCGTAGGACGCTGCGCGCTGGGTCTGCTGTTCGTTGGTCAGTACCAGGCGATACGGCGCGCCGGTGTGCACATTGACGCCGCTGCGCTCCAGAACGTCGCGCAGTTGCGTCACGGTCGGGCCGTAGGCATCACGTGCGCTGACGTCCATTTCCTTGACGCTGAGCTCGGAGGTGCCGGTGCCGCGCAGCTGGAAACCGCAGGCGCTGAGCATGATGGCCAGGCCCAATACCAGCAGATTGCGTTTGATCATGTTGTTGCTCCCTTGTGGGCTGATACCGCCCACCCGCACTGGCTGCAGGTGGGCGTTGCCATCAGTTGGCGACGATGTTGACCAGCTTGCCTGGCACTACGATGACCTTGCGGATGGTCAGGCCATCGATGAAGCGCAGGACATTTTCGTTGTTGCGGGCGGCGGTTTCGATTTCTTCGCGGCTGGCGGCCGCAGGCATTTCTACCTGGCCACGCAGTTTGCCGTTGACCTGGACCACCAGGGTTACGGTGTCCTGTACCAGAGCGCTTTCATCGACCACCGGCCAGCCAGCATCGATCACGGCTTGCTCATGGCCCAGCGCGTTCCACAGCGCGTGGGAAATGTGCGGAGTGATCGGGGCCAGCAGCAAGGTGACGGCCTCCAGGCCTTCCTGCAGCAGCGCACGGTCTTGCTCGGTGCCCTGGGGGGCCTTCTCCAGAACGTTCATCACGGTCATCACCTGGGCGATGGCGGTGTTGAACTTGTGGTACTGGCCCACATCGGTGCTGGCCTGCTTGATCGCGGCGTGGATGGCACGGCGGATGGCCTTCTGCTCGTCGTTCAGCGCGGCGAGGTCCAGTTTACCCGGCAGGCCCTGGTTGACGTGGCCCTGGGCCAGGCGCCAGACACGGCGCAGGAAGCGGCTTGCACCTTCGACGCCGGAGTCCGACCATTCCAGGCTCATGTCAGGCGGCGAGGCGAACATCATGAACAGGCGGCAGGTGTCGGCGCCGTAGGCGTCGATCATCGATTGCGGGTCGACGCCGTTGTTCTTCGACTTCGACATCTTCTCGGTGCCGCCGATTTCTACCGGCAGGCCGTCGGTCTTCAGGCGTGCGCCAATGATCTTGGCCTTGGCATCGCGCTCGATTTCGACGTCGGCCGGGTTGAACCAGTCTTTGCCACCGTTGCTGGCCACGCGGTAGTAGGTCTCGGCGACCACCATGCCCTGGGTCAGCAGGTTCTTGAACGGTTCATTGGAGGTGACCAAGCCTTCGTCACGCATCAGCTTGTGGAAGAAGCGCGCATAAAGCAGGTGCAGGATGGCGTGTTCGATACCACCGATGTACTGATCGACCGGCAACCAGTGGTTGGCCGCTTTCGGATCGACCATGCCCTGGTCGTAGTTCGGCGAGGCGTAGCGGGCGAAGTACCAGGACGACTCGACGAAGGTGTCCATGGTGTCGGTTTCACGCTTTGCCGCGGTACCGCATTTCGGGCAGCTGCACTCGTAGAACTCGGGCATGCGCGCCAGCGGCGAGCCGGCGCCGTCCGGTACCACGTTCTCGGGCAGGGTGACCGGCAGTTGGTCTTCCGGCACCGGCACGTCGCCGCAGGACGGGCAGTGGATGATCGGGATCGGGCAGCCCCAGTAACGCTGGCGGCTGATGCCCCAGTCGCGCAGGCGGAACTGGGTGCGGGACTTGCCCAGTTCCTTGCGGATCAGGGCCGCCTCGATGGCGTCGAAGGCACCGGCGAAGTCCAGGCCGTCGAACTCGCCGGAGTTGATCAGTTGCCCGTGCTCGCCGTAGGCAGCCTGCCATTCGCCGCCGACTTCATCGCCAGCGCTGGTGCGCACCACAGCCTTGACCGGCAGGTTGTACTTGCGGGCGAACTCGAAGTCGCGCTCGTCGTGGGCCGGCACGGCCATCACGGCGCCGTCGCCGTAATGCATCAGCACGTAGTTGGCGACCCATACCGGCAGTTTTTCACCGGTCAGGGGGTGCTCGACCAGCAGGGAAGTGGGCATGCCCTTCTTCTCCTGGGTGGCCATGTCGGCCTCGGCAACGCTGCCGCTCTTGCACTCGTCGATGAATGCCTGCAGCGCCGGGTTGCCCTGGGCGGCCTGGGTAGCCAGCGGGTGCTCGGCGGCAACGGCGACGTAAGTCGCGCCCATCAGAGTGTCCGGACGGGTGGTGAAGACCTTCAGCGCACCTTCGTGGCCGATGCTGGCCTGATCGTACGGGAACTGCACCTCCATGCCGCGCGACTTGCCGATCCAGTTGCGCTGCATGGTCTTGACCTGCTCAGGCCAGCCCGGCAGTTCGTCGAGGCTTTCGAGCAACTCGTCGGCGTAGTCGGTGATGCGGAAGTAGTACATGGGGATTTCGCGCTTTTCGATCAGCGCGCCCGAACGCCAGCCGCGGCCGTCGATGACCTGCTCGTTGGCGAGCACGGTCTGGTCGGCCGGGTCCCAGTTCACGGTGCCGTTCTTGCGGTAGATGATGCCTTTTTCGAACAGGCGGGTGAACAGCCACTGTTCCCAGCGGTAGTAGTCCGGCTTGCAGGTGGTGACTTCACGTGCCCAGTCGATGGCAAGGCCCAGGCTTTTGAGCTGGGTCTTCATGTAGTCGATGTTTTCGTATGTCCACTTGGCCGGGGCGACATTGTTTTTCATCGCCGCGTTTTCCGCGGGCATGCCGAAAGCGTCCCAGCCCATCGGCTGCAGGACGTTCTTGCCCAGCATGCGCTGGTAGCGGGCAATCACGTCGCCGATGGTGTAGTTGCGCACGTGGCCCATGTGTAGCTTGCCGCTCGGGTACGGGAACATCGATAGGCAATAGTAGGTGTCTTTGCCTGGCTGTTCGGTAACAGCGAACGACTGTTGCTCGTCCCAGAAATGCTGGGCGGCGGCTTCGATATCACGGGGCGTGTATTGTTCGTGCATGGCTACTTTTGGCTGAGAGAGAAGAGACCTTGTTCCAGGCAGCGGAACCTCGCTGCGTCCGGCACTCCGGTGTCGTGAGAGTGAACGCCGTAGCATACAGTAGCGCCGCGCATCGTGGGAAACCCTGATTGAGAATGGCCGCTGGTCGCTGCATCCGGCTGCTTTCGGAAGCAGCGCTAAGCTCAGGTGTGGGGGGAGATATTCTTACCTTCAATGAGGTGAACGGATGGGAGAGACGCAGCTACCCGCAACCAAACCGGAGCTTTACGAACGCCTGATCGACCGTCTTGGCCTGGCCCTGGAAGTGGCCAGAACATCGGTACGATTGCGCGACGAGATGCCAGCCGAACTGGAGTTGCGTGGCCTGAGCCATGCAGAGTTCGAAGTGATCAAGGCTTACCTGGACTCAGTCCCGGGACGCCGTAATGCCTGCGCCGGTAGTTACCCGCAGGCGGAGCCGACATCGGCGAAGATCATCTGGCTCAAGGACAAGAAACGCCCCGCCAAGACGGCGACACCCCGGACGCTGCCACATCGCTAGCCGTTCAGGACGCCCGGCGCAGGCCATCGCGCCCCGGTAATTCAATAAACACTCCACCTGATCGACGCCGGCAGCGCACTTGTTGACCGGCGCCGATCCTCATAGGCTGCACGCCTGCCAAGGAGGTGTAGCCAATGCCGATTCGATTTTTCATCAAACAATGGTTGATGCCGCCGGGCGTGCTGTTCCTGCTGTTGCTCGCGGCCTGGTGGCTGCGCGCCAGGCGCCCGCGGTTGGCCGCACTGTGCTTCGTGCTGGGGCTGGGCGGGTTGTGGCTGATGAGCCTGCCACTGGTGGTGCAGAAAGGTGCGCGGCTGCTGGAAACCGAGCCTGCGCTGGCACCCGGCGATTGGGCCCGCCTGGCCCAGCGGGCCGATGCCATCGTCGTGCTGGGCGCGGGGCGTGAACGTGGCGATCCGGCGTGGGGCGGTGAGGACCAGCCCTCGGCAACGGCGCTCGAGCGCATGCGCTTTGCCGCGCGGCTGGCCAAGGCGTCGGGACTGCCGGTGCTGACCAGCGGCGGTTTGCACTACGGTACGCCGCCGAGCGAGGCGCGGTTGATGGCAGACCGGCTGCGTGAAGATTTCGCTATCGAGGTCAAATGGAAGGAAGAGGCCAGCCGGACCACCTGGGAAAATGCTCAATTCAGCGCGCAATTACTCAAGCCTCTGGGCATTGGGCGTGTGGTGCTGGTGACCCAGGCGTGGCACATGCAGCGTTCGCGCTGGAGCTTCGAGCAGGCGGGGTTCGAGGTGGTGCCGGCACCGGTGGGGTTCCTGGGGCGGGACCATGCGCGGCCGTTCGCCGGGTTGCTGCCGGAAAGCCGGGCAATGTGGCAGAGCGGGCAGTTGCTCAATGAAGCGGCAGGCTTGGCGGGGTACCGGTTGTTCTATTGAACCAAGGCGCTCCCGGCCATTTCCGGGAGCGGCCTTGTACCAGCTGATCAGACGGTTTTGGCTATGCGCCCGGCCAGCAGTGCCCAACCCAGCAGCAAGGCGCAGACAATCGCCAGCGGCCACGAACGCCACTGCAGATACGGCGTCAGTTGCTGCATCGGCACCACGTCGCCATACAGCACCGCGCGTTGGAACTGCGGAACCTGCGCCGTGATTCTGCCAAACGGGTCGATCAGGGCGGTGACGCCGTTGTTGGTGGCGCGGATCATCCAGCGGCCTGCTTCCAGCGCGCGCATCTGCGCCATCTGCAGGTGCTGCAGCGGGCCGATCGAGGTGCCGAACCAGGTGTCGTTACTGATGGTCAGCAACAGGTCACTGCGCGCGGCCAAGCCCGCAGCGAATTCGGGGTAGACCACCTCGTAGCAGATGTACGGGGCAATCTGGTAACCCTTGGCCTGGAGCAGTGGCTGGTCTTCTGGGCCGCGCGCGAAGTCCGACATGGGCAGGTTGAAGAACTCGATCAGCCCGCGCAGCATGTCCTGCAGTGGCACGTACTCGCCGAAAGGCACCAGCTTCTGCTTGAGGTAGGTGCCGTCGCCTTCGCCCGTCACGGTCACGCCGTTGTAGTAGCGGCGCTGCTGATGCACCACCTCGCGCACAGGCACGCCGGTGATGAGCGCCGAATGCCGGTCGGCTGCAAAACGCCCCATCACATCGATGTAGCCTTGGGCCTGGTCCTTGAGGATCGGCACCGCTGTCTCAGGCCAAACCAGCAGATCCACCGGCTTGGAACTGAAGCTCATGTCGCGGTACAGCGCCAGCTGGGCGTCGATGTGGGCCGGGTCCCATTTCAGCTCTTGTTCGACGTTGCCCTGCAAGGCCGCGACCTTGAGTGGGTCACCCGCAGGCTTGGTCCACGCGTGGCCTTTGAGGGCCATGCCGACGACCCAAGGCGCCAGCAGCAACACGACGCCGACAGCGAGGAACGAAGGGCGCGCCCGCAGACGTGGCAGGTTGCACAGCAGCGCCGCGCTCAGGGCCAGGGCGAACGAGATCAGCCACACGCCGCCCAGCGGCGCCAGGCCGGCCAACGGCCCGTTCAGTTGGCTGTAACCGGCATACAGCCAAGGGAAGCCGGTCAGGAACCAGCCCCGGAAGGCCTCTTGCAGCAGCCATAGGGCGGCAAAGCACAGCGCATCGGCCAAGGGGGCTTCATTGCGGCGCAGCCAGCGGGCCCACAGCCAGGTTGGCAGGGCAAAGAACCAGGCGAGGGCGGCGAAGAACGCCAGCAGCAGCACGATCGCCAGCAGCGGCGAGGCGCCGCCGTAGGTGTTCATGCTGACGTAGATCCACCAGGTGCCGGCGCCGTACAGGCCGAACCCGAACCACCAGCCGCGCCACATGGCTTGGCGCGGGGTCAGCTCGCGCAGGCCGAGGTAGAGCACCGCGATGGACAGCAGCGCCAGCGGCCAGATGTCGAATGGCGCCAGGGCCAAAAGGGTAGAGGCGCCGGCCGCCAAGGCCAGCAGGTTACCGGGCCAGCCGGGGCGGGTGATCCAACGCATGTTTGTCCTTAGCGGGTGATCGGGGTCAGGCGCAGCAAGTGTATCCGCCGGCTGTCGGCATTGAGAATACGGAACTTGTAGGTACCGATCTCGGTGGTCTCGTTGCGCTTGGGCAGGTGGCCGAAAGCGCTCATCACCAGGCCGCCAACCGTGTCGAACTCATCATCGGAGAACTCGCTGTCGAAGAACTCGTTGAAGTTCTCGATCGGGGTCAGCGCCTTGACCAGGAAGTCGCCGCTGGGCAGGGGCTTGATGTAGCTGTCTTCTTCGACGTCATGCTCGTCTTCGATGTCGCCGACGATCTGTTCGAGCACGTCCTCGATGGTGACCAGCCCCGCCACGCCGCCGTATTCGTCGATGACGACGGCCATGTGGTTGTGGTTGGCGCGGAACTCGCGCAGCAGCACGTTCAGGCGCTTGGACTCGGGCACGAACGTGGCCGGGCGCAGCAGGTCCTTGATGTTGAAGCTGTCGCCGTTCTCCTTGAGGATCAGCGGCAGCAGGTCCTTGGCCAGCAGGATCCCGAGCACATCGTCATGGCTTTCGCCGATCACCGGGTAACGCGAGTGCGCGGCGTCGATGACGGCGGGCAGGAATTCGCGAGGCGACTGGGTAGCCTTGATGCTGATCATCTGCGAACGCGGCACCATGATGTCGCGTACCTGCAGGTCGGCGACCTGGATGGCGCCTTCGACGATGGTCAGCGCTTCGCTGTCGAGCAGCTTGTTCTGATGGGCTTCGCGCAGCAGCTCAAGGAGCTCCTGGCGGTTTTTCGGCTCATGGGCAAAAGCCTGGGTCAGTTTACCCAGCCAGGACTTCTGCCCGTTGCTCGATCGATCTTCGCTCATGGCGGTTCTCGTGATCCTTGCAGTATCAGTGTGTGATTGATTCGTTTTCATCATCGGCATACGGGTCGGGGTGACCCAGTTCTGCCAGCAATTCCCGTTCCAGCGCTTCCATTTCCTCGGCCTCATCGTCTTCGATGTGGTCGTAGCCCAGCAGATGCAGGCAGCCGTGGATGACCAGGTGCGCCCAATGCGCTTGCAGCGACTTGCCCTGTTCGGCAGCCTCACGCTCGACCACTGGCACGCAGATCACCAGGTCGCCCAAAAGCGGGATATCGAGCAGTTCATCGGGCACATCGGCCGGGAACGACAGCACGTTGGTCGCGTAGTCTTTGTGCCGGTAGGTATGGTTGAGCTCGCGGCCTTCGGCTTCGTCGACCAGACGGATGGTCATTTCCGAGTCGGCGCTGCGCTGGCGCAAGGCCAGTTCGCACCAGTCGCGCAAAGCGGCATCGTCAGGCGTGGCGGCATCCGTGGCGCGTTGCAGGTCAAGTTCAAGCATCTTTGCCGGGCGCCTCGGGCTTGGCCTGGCGGGCATCGAAGCGGTCATAGGCCTCGACAATGCGCTGCACCAGTGGGTGACGAACCACATCTTTGGGTTGGAAGTGGGTAAAGCTGATACCCGGAACGTCCTTGAGTACCTCGATCACATGCGCCAGGCCCGACTTGGTGCCACGTGGCAGGTCGACCTGAGTGATGTCGCCGGTGATCACCGCAGTGGAGCCGAAGCCGATACGGGTCAGGAACATTTTCATCTGTTCGAGCGTGGTGTTCTGGCTCTCGTCGAGGATGATGAAACTGTTGTTCAGGGTACGGCCGCGCATGTAGGCCAGCGGGGCGATCTCGATCACCTGGCGCTCGATCAGCTTGGCCACGTGCTCGAAGCCGAGCATTTCGTACAGGGCGTCGTACAGCGGGCGCAGGTACGGGTCGATCTTCTGGGCCAGGTCGCCAGGCAGGAAGCCGAGCTTTTCGCCGGCCTCGACCGCCGGGCGCACCAGCAGGATGCGGCGCACCTGCTCGCGCTCCAGCGCATCGACGGCGCAGGCCACGGCCAGGTAGGTCTTGCCGGTACCGGCCGGGCCTACGCCGAAGTTGATGTCGTTGCCCAGGATTTCCTTGACGTAACGCTGCTGGTTGACGCCGCGCGGGCGAATGTTGCCCTTGCGCGTGCGCAGGGAAACGCTGACCTCGTTGACTGCCGGGTTTTCGATGTTCTCGACGGTCGATTCCTGCAGGTACAGGTGCACGGTTTCCGGCGACAGCTCGGTGGCCTTGGCCTCGCGATAGAGGCGGCGCAGCAGTTGCTCGGCAGCAGAGGTGGTCTTGGGTTCGCCGATCAGCTCGAATTGATTGCCGCGGTTACGGATCTCGATGGCCAGGCGTTGTTCGATCAGGCGCAAGTGCTCGTCGAACTGGCCGCACAAGTTGGCGAAACGGTGGGCCTCGAAGGGTTCGAGGATGAAGCGATGAGGTTGTATGGGTGCGTTCAAGGTCGTTTTTGGCCGCTCGACGGCAATGATGGTGAACCCAAGAATAACCCTTGAAGGGCAGGGGCGAAAGCACTGAAACGTTCAACGGTATCGGCAGCACAGATCAACGGGCCTGTCTGTTATGATGCGCGCCTTTTCTTACGCATGTGTTATCCCGGCAAACATGAGCAAACGCGAACCCGCCATCTATAAAGTGATCTTCCTCAATCAGGGGCAGGTCTTCGAGATGTATGCCAAACAGATCTATCAGAGCGACCTGTGGGGCTTCCTGGAAATCGAGGAATTCGTTTTTGGTGAGCGCACCCAGATCGTCGTCGATCCGAGTGAAGAAAAGCTCAAGAACCAGTTCGAAGGTGTGATCCGCAGCTTCGTGCCGATGCACTCGATCGTGCGCATCGACGAGGTGGAGCGCCTGGGCACGGCCAAGATCAGCGAAGCCAAAGGAACTGGCAACGTGATGCCGTTCCCTGTGCCGATGCCAGAGAAGTAAAGCGGATCAGGGGAGCGGCGAGAACGGCGTGCGCCCTTCGGCGCTTTGCAGTTCCAGCAGGTATTTGCGGAAGATCTGGCCGAGTACCTGGGTGGCATGCTCCAGTTCATCGCGGGGCATCTGCTCGGTGACTTCGTCGGCCATGTCCAGCGCATCTTCTGCACCGTTGACCGCCGCCATTTTCAGCAGGATGTAGGCCTGTACGTTGTTGGCCTCGACCCCTTCCCCATGAAAGAACATGCCGCCAAGGCGGTACTGGGCCTGTGCATGGCCTTGCAGCGAGGCTTTTTCGAACCAGTCCAGGGCCAGTTTCAGGTCTTTGGGGGTTTGCGTGTAATAGTACTCACCCAGTTCGTACTGCGCCTGGGCGTCCCCGGTCGCCGCCATCTGCTCGCAAGCCTTGAGGGCGTTTTGCTGGTCCTCTGGCTGGACATTGAGCGTGCAGCGCCCCGTTGCAGGAATCAGCAACGAGTTACCGCCCTCCGCCAGTGCCAGCAGGGGCTGAAGAAGCAACAGGCAGCCCAGGGCAAGGGCGCGGCCGGTGCGGTTCATGGGGATCGACATACCTCTGCAAAGCTACGGCCAATGTCTCTGGTGGCACATTATGGGATAAGCAGCGCCAACCTTACAAAGTTTTACTCGAATTTATGTGCCGGTGGGGAAAGTTGCGGGTGTGGCCGGGCATTTATTGCCAGAGCGCTTCGCCCGATTGCCCGGCGAAGCGCTCTGGCTGCGCTTTACTTCAGTGCGGCAAATGCCCGCTCAGCCGCGTCCAGGGTGATCTGCAGCTCCTTGTCACCGTGTGCGATGGAGGTGAAGCCGGCCTCGAAGGCGCTAGGTGCCAGGTAGACGCCACCGTCGAGCATCAGGTGGAAGAAGCGCTTGAAGCGCTCGGCATCGCTGGCCATCACGTCATCGAAGGTGACGATATCGTCGGCGCCGCTGAAGTACAGGCCGAACATGGCACCTGCCTGGGTCGTCACGAACGGCACGCCAGCGGCATCTGCACGCTGCTGCAGGCCGTCGAGCATGCGGCTGGTGAAGTCGCTCAGCTCGTCGTGGAAGCCTGGGCGGCTGATCAGTTTCAGCGTGGTCAGGCCTGCGGCCATGGCCAGCGGGTTACCCGACAGGGTACCGGCCTGATACACCGGGCCCAGCGGGGCGATGCAGCCCATGATCTCGCGCTTGCCGCCGAAGCAGCCGACCGGCATGCCACCGCCGACGATCTTGCCGAAGGTCGACAGGTCCGGGGTGATGCCGTAGTAGCCTTGGGCGCCGCCCAGCGAGACCCGGAAGCCCGTCATCACTTCGTCGAAGATCAACACCACGCCGTGCTTGTCGCACTGCTCGCGCAGGCCTTCGAGGAAGCCAGGCGCTGGCGGTACGCAATTCATGTTGCCGGCCACGGGCTCGACGATGATGCAGGCTACGGTCTGGCCGACCTCAGCCAGGGTCTTCTCGACAGCAGCGATGTCGTTGAACGGCAGGGTCAGGGTGTGCTTGGCGAAGTCCGCTGGCACGCCTGCCGAGCTTGGCACGCCCTGGGTCAGCAAGCCGGAGCCGGCCTTGACCAGCAGGCTGTCGGAGTGGCCGTGGTAGCAGCCTTCGAACTTGATGATGGCGTCGCGACCGGTGTAACCACGGGCCAGGCGGATCGCGCTCATGGTGGCTTCGGTGCCGGAGCTGACCATGCGCACCATTTCCATGGAGGGCACCAGCGAGCAGACAAGGTCTGCCATCTCGGTTTCCATGGCGGTCGGCGCGCCGTAGGACAAGCCGTGCTGCAGCTGGTTGCGCACCGCGTCGAGCACCTGTGGGTGGCCGTGGCCGAGGATCATCGGCCCCCACGAACCCACGTAGTCAACATAGCGCTTGTCGTCTTCGTCGACGACATAGGCGCCTTCGGCATGCTTGAAGAACAGCGGGGTGCCGCCGACGCTCTTGAAGGCGCGGACCGGCGAATTGACGCCACCTGGGATGTGCTTCTGGGCTTGGGCGAACAGGGATTCGGAACGGGACATGGGATCTTCTCTTGAAATCAGGAAGCGAACAGGGCGTTGAAGGCGCGGGCGCGGCGGGTGACTTCCTGCGCGCTGTCGGCACCGAACAGGCCATGGATCACCGCCAGCAGGTCGGCACCGTGGGCGACCAGAGGGGCGGCGTTGTCGAGGGTGATGCCGCCGATCACGGCGATCGGCAGTTTGACCTGGGCCCGGGCCTGCGCCAGCAGGCCAACATCGGCGGCGGGTGCACCGGGCTTGGTCACGGAATTGAAGAAACGGCCAAAGGCAACGTAACTGGCGCCTTCGCTGGCGGCCTGGGTGGCCAGGTCGAGGCTGGCGTGGCAGGTCGAGCCAATGATCGCCTGGCGGCCCAGCAGGGCACGGGCCGGGGTCAAGGGGCCGTCGGTCTGCCCCAGGTGCACACCGACGCCCAGGCGCGCCGCCAGTTCGGCATCGTCGTTGATGACCAACTCGGTGCCGTAGCGTTCGCAGAGCTTGAGCAATGCTTGGGCTTCACGCAGTCGGCGGCCGTCATCATCGCTTTTATCGCGGTACTGCAGCAGGCGCACGCCGCCTTCCAGTGCCGCCTCGACATGGGACAGGAACCGGCCGGCGAGCAGCTGGCTGTCGGTGATTGCATACAGACCGCGTAGCTTCATCAGAAAGCCTCGTATCAGGAGCAGAAATCCAGGGGCAGGCGGCGCGGGACGAACTGGCCCTTGCCCAGCTGCTCGGCGTCACGCAGGGTGCGCCAGGTGTAGTCGAGGGCACTGCGCACTGCGCTTTGCAGGTGTTCGCCCAAGGCCAGGCGGCCGGCCAACGTGCTGGCCAGGGTACAGCCCGAGCCGTGGTAGCTGCCAGGCAGGCGCTGGCAGGTCCAGGTATGCCGCTGGCCATCGCGGCTGTACAGGCGGTTGTGGATTTCTTCTTCGTCGCCGTGGCCACCGGTGATCAGCAGGTGTTTACAGAACGGCAGCAATTTTTCGGCGCACTCGTCTGCGCTACCGTCAGGCAGCTCGGCAAGGATGCGTGCCTCGGGCAGGTTCGGTGTGGCAATGGCGGCCAGCGGCAACAGGCGCTCGCGCACGGCATAGCCGACCTCGTCCTTGCCCAGCCGGCCACCGCCACCGGCGCGCAGCACCGGGTCGCAGACCACCGGCAGGTGTGGGTGGGCAATGAGCAGTTCGGCGACGGTATCGACCATTTCGATCGAGCCGAGCATGCCCAGCTTGACCGCGGCGACCGTGGAGTCGGCCAGTACGGCATTGGCCTGGGCCAGCACCCACTCACGGTCGAGCACGCGGAAGTCGGAAACGTTGACGGTATCCTGTACGGTCAGGGCGGTTACCGCGGGTGCGGCATGACAGCCTTGGGCGATCAGGGCTTCGATATCTGCCTGCAAGCCGGCACCCCCACTTGGGTCGTGGCCGGAGAGACAGAGGACAACGGGGCGGGAGCTGTAGGTATTCATGGTCGGCGAGCTTACCACCAAACCCATTTGTACGGATCGTCCTACAAACGGATTTTGTTGATCGATAGGTCAGCTTTCTGCTTCTTCATGGCCTGAAAACATTCATCTAGAGCCTTTTGAGCCTAAATCAAGATGGCCCGTTGCCAGCCTTCACAGCTATGCTAGAGTGCTCGGATAACTCGATAAACGGGCTTTGCCGGAATTCGTCGTCTCATAGGGATAGGGGGCCATTGCGACGTGTCCGGGCACGCCATGCTGGGGCCGTATGCGCTATTTGCTGATTTTGCTTCTGGGCTGCTTGCCCGTGATGGCCACTGCGGTCGATTTCGACGACTCCACCCGGTACCTACCGCTGGGCAGCACCATGCAGGTCTATGAAGACCGCAATGGCAGCGCCAGCATCGTTCAGGTCACCGCGCCCACCTTCGCCAACCGTTTTCGCCCACACCATGAACACGTGCTGAACGCCGGCTATTCGACTTCGGTGTTCTGGCTCAAGGTCGATTTGCGCTACCTGGCCTCGGCGAACGCCGCACCGCGCCAATGGTTGCTGGAGCTGGCGTACCCGCCGCTGGATCACCTCGAGCTCTATCTGCCGGATGCCGATGGTACCTACCGCCTGGCACAGCGTACCGGCGATGCCTTGCCCTACGCCAGCCGTCAGATTCTCCAGAACAACTACCTGTTCGAACTGCCGCTGCAGCCCAACCAGGCGACCACCGTGTACCTGCGCCTGCACAGCCAGGGCTCGGTACAGGCGCCATTGGCGTTGTGGTCTGCCGAGGCCTACATGGAAGAGCAGCCCACTCGCCTGTATGTGCTGGGGATGATCTACGGGGTGTTGCTGGTGATGCTGGTGTACAACCTGTTCATCTTCCTCAGCGTGCGGGACGTCAGCTACCTCTATTACATCCTCTATATTGCCTCGTTCGGCCTCTACCAGGTGTCGGTCAACGGCGCAGGGGTGGCGTACTTCTGGCCGGACAGCCCCTGGTGGGCGAATGCCGCCACGCCGCTGTTCATCGGTGCGGCCGGCTTGTTCGGTTGCCAGTTCGCCCGCCACTTCCTGCGCCTAGGCACGATCAGCCGAGGGTTCGACCGCCTGCTGCAGTTATTGATGCTTGGCGCAGTGCTGGTGATGCTGCTGGCGGTGAGCATGCCTTATGGCATCGCCTTGCGTATGGCCACGGTACTGGCCCTGCTGTTCACCGTCAGCATTTTCGCCGCGGGGCTTTATGCCTGGGTACGCGGCCTGCGGGTGGCGCGCTGGTTCATCATTGCCTGGACGGCGTTCCTGCTGGGCGGGCTGGTCAATACCCTGATGGTGCTGGGTTACCTGCCCAATGTGTTCCTGACCATGTATGCCAGCCAGCTCGGTGCGGCGCTGGAAGTGGCGTTGCTGTCCCTGGCGCTGGCCGATCGTATCAACAGCATGCGCGAGCAGCAGGCACAGACCCTGCGTGATACCGGGCGCACGCTGGAACAACTGAACCAGCAGTTGGCCAGGAGCAACCATCTGAAGGATGAGTTCCTCGCCACGATCACCCACGAACTGCGCACCCCGATGAACGGTGTGATCGGCTCGCTGGAGCTGATGCACACCTTGCCGCTGAGCGCCGAGATGGCCCAGTACCACCGCACGGCGGTGGGCTCTGCGCAGAACATGATGGACATGGTCGACGATATTCTCACCCTCACCGAGTTGCAGGCCGGCCGCCTGCGCGTGCAGGCGGCGCCGTTCAGCTTGCGGCGCATGCTCCAGGAGCTGCGGGCCGGCTATGCCGGAACGGCGCTGGGCAAGGGGCTGTACCTGAGCCTGGACATCCCCGCCGAGCTGCCGGACGAACTGCTGGGCGATGCGCACAAACTGGCGCGTTGCCTGGGGTGCCTGGTGGACAACGGCCTCAAGTTCACCCACCAGGGTGGGGTGATGATCCAGGTGCGCGGCCGTCGTCTTGGGCCGGGCAGCCTGGCACTGACCTTCGCCGTCAGTGACAGCGGCATCGGCTTCGATGACCTGGACCAGGCGATCCTGTATCAGCGCTTCTTCCAGGTCGATGGCTCGATGACCCGTCGATATGGCGGGTTGGGCATTGGCCTGTCGATCTGCCGGCAGATGGGCGAGGTGCTGGGCGGCCAGCTGGTGCATGAGTCTACGCGGGGCCTGGGTAGCCGGTTCGAATTGAGCCTGGAAGTGGCGATAGCGCAGGTGCAGATGCCGGCGGGGAGGGCGGTGTCGGGCAGCTCACGGCTCTGATGGCACAACGGTGTAGCCCCTGCCAGGGGTCGCACTGCGCCCTCTGCTCGGCCCGCCCACAGCTGACCGGGTGACCCCTCGGGGCAATTCAAATCACACGTTTAGTCACTATTGTCACTTTGTCTGCCCAGCAGTGAGTGCTTCACTGGACTTCTCAGCCCTACACGGCCTCCAGGAGCTCCCCATGAACCTGCACCAGTACGCTGAAACCCACGAAGTCACCAACCAGCCGCCATCGCTCGACGGTGCCAACCTGTACCGCCTGGACCTGCCCCTGCAGGAGTGGTCGCGGCGTTTCGGGGCCGGCTGGGCCGAATCGCGGATCGATGCCTATGGTGCCTTGGCCGGTGGGCCGCTGATGGCCGCGGGCTTTCTGGCCAACGCGAACAAACCGGTGTTCAGCAGCCATGACCGCTACGGTCACCGCATCGACCTGGTGGAGTTCCACCCCGCCTACCACGAGCTGATGCGTACGGCCGTCGAGCACGGCCTGCCCGCGTTACCCTGGGCCGAGCCGCGCCCCGGTGCCCATGTAGCGCGGGCATCGATGACTTACCTGCACAGCCAGGCAGAGGCCGGTACCGGTTGCCCGCTGACCATGACCTTTGCCGCTGTGCCGGCGCTCAGGCTGCAGCCTGAGCTGGCCGAGTACTGGTTGCCGAAGGTTCTCGCCCGCGAATACGACCCGCGCAACGTCGGCGATCGCCACAAGGCGGGCGTGACCATCGGCATGGCCATGACAGAAAAGCAGGGCGGTACCGATGTGCGCGCCAACACCACCCGCGCCTATCCTGTCGGCAGCCCGGGGCCGGGTCAGGCCTACGAGTTGGTTGGGCATAAATGGTTCTGCTCGGCGCCAATGTGCGACGCCTTCCTGACACTGGCGCAGACCGACAAAGGCTTGAGCTGTTTTCTGTTGCCACGCCATCGCCCGGATGACAGCCGTAACCAGTTCTACATCCAGCGCCTGAAGAACAAGCTTGGCAACAGCTCCAATGCTTCCAGCGAAGTGGAGTTCCGTGGCGCGCTGGCCTGGATGGTCGGTGAGGAGGGCCGGGGCGTGCCGACCATCATCGAGATGGTGGCCATGACCCGCTTCGACTGCATGGTCGGCTCAAGCGCCCTGATGCGCCAGGCCTTGACCCAGGCTACCCACCACTGCGCACACCGCAAGGTCGGCGGCCGGGTGCTGAGCGAGCAGCCGCTGATGCAGAACGTGCTGGCCGACCTGGCGCTGGAAAGCGAAGCGGCCCTGGCCCTGAGCCTGCGCATGGGGCAAGCGCTGGAGCAACTCGATGACCCGCAGCAGGCGCACTTCGCCCGGTTGGTCACGGCGGTGGGCAAGTACTGGATCTGCAAGCGCGCGCCGGCGATGATCAACGAAGCTGCCGAGTGCCTGGGCGGTGCCGGTTATGTCGAGGACAGCATCCTGCCGCGGCTGTACCGCGAAGCGCCGGTCAATTCCACCTGGGAGGGCTCAGGCAACGTCCAGTGCCTGGATGTGCTGCGGGCACTGTCCAAAGAGCCTGGTGTGCTCGATGCGCTGTTCGCTGAACTGGGCGATGGCCATGGCGATCCACGGCTGGCCGCGCACATCGGCAACCTCAAGGGTGCGTTCACCGATACGAGTGACATCCAGTATCGTGCCCGGCAGCTGACCGAGGACATCGCCCTGGCGCTGCAGGCCAAGCTGTTGCTGGAGGCGGGTAACAGCTCTGTCAGCGATGCCTTCATCGGCAGCCGGCTGGCCGGCGGCGGCCGCGTTTACGGGGCGTTGCCGCGGGGCGTCGATGTTCAGGCGCTGGTTGCACGGGCCACGCCTGGCTGGCCCGTCTGACAGGGGATGTTTTTACTGGCGAAGGCAGGCAAGATGGCTGACATGCATGTCCAGACAGGAAGCACAGTGTGAGCCAAGCCTTTGTAGTCGTTGATACCCCCGAACAGGCCGTCGACCGTCTGGCGGCCTTGCATGAACAGGCCACCGGGGCCCTCAGCCAGGCCCTCAAGCGTTACCTGAAAGACCGCACCGAGCCGGACGCCGACGAGCGCGCCGTCTACCGCTACCCGGCGTTGCGCCTGACCTACTACAGCCACGGCGAAGTCGCCGCCACCACCCGTGCCTATGCCAAGGTGCAGGTAGCGGGTACTTACAGCGTCACGGTCACCCAGCCTGCGGCATTTCGGGGTTATCTGCTCGAGCAGTTGCGCCCCTTGATGCAGGACTACACCGTGACCGTCGAGGTCGGTGTCAGCGAACAGAACATCCCGTACCCCTACGTGGTCGACCAGGGCGATGAGCTGGCGGGCAGCGGCATCACTGCCGCCGAGCTGGCGCGGGTATTCCCCAGCACCGACCTGTCTGCCGCCACTGACGACATCGCCGACGGGTTGTGCGACTGGGGCAGTGCCGAAACCCTGCCGCTGGCGCTGTTCGACGCTGCCCGCGTGGACTTCTCGCTGCGCCGCCTGGTGCACTACACCGGCAGCGACTGGCGCCATGTGCAGCCGTGGATCCTGCTGACCAACTACCACCGTTATGTCGACCAGTTCATCAGCCACGGCCTTGAACAGCTGCGTGACGACCCGCGCTTCGTGCGCATGGTGCTGCCGGGCAACGTGTCGATCGAAAAAGGCATGGACCACGGTGAGGCGCAGGCCTTGGTGGCCAGCGTGGTCTGGCACCGCTATCAGATGCCGGCGTATCACCTGATCGCCGCTGACGGTGACGGCGTCACCCTGGTCAACATCGGTGTCGGCCCGTCCAACGCCAAGAACATCACCGACCACCTAGCCGTGCTGCGTCCACACTGCTGGCTGATGATCGGCCACTGCGGGGGCCTGCGCCAGTCGCAGACCATCGGCGACTACGTGCTGGCGCACGCTTACATGCGCCGCGACGGTATTCTTGACCGGGTGGTGCCGCCGAACATCCCCATCCCGGCCCTGGCCGAGGTGCAGCTGGCGCTGCAGGAGGCGGCAGCCCAGGTGACCGGCGAGCGTGGCGAGGAGTTGAAGAAGCGCCTGCGCACCGGCACCGTACTCACCTACGACGATCGTAACTGGGAGCTGCGCTGGGCCCAGGAACGGCCACTGATCAACCTGTCGCGAGCGGTGGCGGTAGACATGGAGAGCGGTACCATCGCCGCCCAGGGGTATCGCTTGCGGGTGCCATACGGCACCTTGCTGTGCGTGTCCGACAAACCGCTGCACAGCGAAATCAAGCTGCCCGGTTCGGCCAATGCCTTCTATAACCGCGCGGTCAGCCAGCACTTGAAGATCGGCATTGCCGCCCTCGACCTGCTGCGCACCGAGCTCAACTCGCTGCACTCGCGTAAACTGCGCAGCTTCGATGAGCCGCCGTTCCGCTGAGGATCCATGCCACTGCCACCCCGTTCCAAGCCGCGCCAGCCCAAGGCGCGGCCCGCCGGCCCAAGGCGCCAGCCCAAGGCACCGCCGGCCGAGCCGCGCCTGGTGCTGTTCAACAAGCCGTTCGATGTGCTGACCCAGTTCAGCGACGGCGATGGCCGTGCCACGCTCAAGGATTACATCGATATCCCTGGCATTTACCCGGCCGGTCGGCTGGACCGTGACAGTGAAGGTTTGCTGCTGCTGACCAACGACGGCGGTTTGCAGGCCCGCATCGCCGACCCCAAGCACAAGCTGGCCAAGACGTACTGGGTGCAGGTGGAAGGCGAGCCCAGCGACGAGCAGCTAAAGCGGTTGCGCGAAGGCGTGGAGCTCAATGACGGGCCGACCTTGCCGGCCGAAGCTCGACGCCTGGAGGAGCCCGAACTGTGGCCGCGCAACCCGCCGGTCCGCTTTCGCAAGAGCGTGCCCACAAGTTGGCTGGAGCTGGTGATTCGCGAGGGGCGTAACCGCCAGGTGCGGCGCATGACCGCGGCGGTCGGCTTGCCGACTTTGCGCCTGGTGCGTGTGCGGATCGGTGACTGGGCGCTGGATGGGCTGGAGCAGGGGTGTTGGCGCGAGGTGCCGGCCAAGCTGTAACGTTCGCTGGCGTCATCGCCGGCAAGAGGGCCCTGCAGAACATGCGCAGGCCTTGGCATCCATGGGCGCCAGCTTGCCGGTGATCAGGCTTGGGAGGGCGCTACACCCCTTCCAGAATCCCCACGACCACGGTCTTGATGATAAAGGCCAGCACCCCCAGCCCCAGCACGAAGAACAGGATCATCGTGCCAAAGCGCCCGGCCTTGGATTTTTTTGCCAGGTCCCAAACGATGAAACCCATGAAACCGATCAACACGGTGACCAGGGTGATCATCATCCACTCTTCGAATACAGCCGGATCCATCAGTGTTCTCCAGGCAGGCTCAGCAGCCAATCAACGAAGGTGGGTCAGGGGCAGTTCGGTGCTCGCCAGCACCTGATTGAGCACGAAGCTCGAGCGCACGCTGGTGACGCCTTCGATGCGGGTCAGGCTGCCCAGGAGCAGCTTCTGGTAGTGATCCATGTCCGGTACCACCACCTTTAGCTGATAGTCGGCGTCCATGCCGGTGACAAGGCTGCATTCGAGCACCTGTGGCAAGTTGCGGATGGCCGCCTCGAAGGTCTCGAAACGCTCCGGGGTGTGCCGGTCCATGCCGATCAGCACGTAAGCCGTCAGGCTCAGGCCGAGCTTTTTGCGGTCTAGCAGGGCGACTTGCCGCGAGATATAGCCGTCGTCTTCCAGTTGCTTGACCCGACGCGAGCAGGGGGAGGGCGACAGGCCAATACGTTCGGCCAGCTCCTGGTTGGAAATGCGCGCATCGCGCTGCAATTCGGCGAGGATGCTCAGGTCGTAGCGGTCAAGCTTGCTCATGGAAAAGGCCTTTTCTGATCGGATTGCGGTGAATTATCGATCCAGGGTTAAAAATTGCGCAAGTGCTATTTATCTGAGCAATCTTCGCAATCCGCTGCCGCCCCCTGTCACGTATCTTTATCAACAGAATCACTGCCCGGACATCAGTCCACGGCGACGCGCCCTAGGCGGGCGGTCGCGGCCAGCCATCCAACAGGATCCGCCAGGCCCCCGGGCTACGTACCTCCACAAGAGCGTATGAGGTGAGCCGGCGCCACAAGTGCCGAGCACGGACGACAATTCTCAAAGGGAGGCCACAAGGCCTCCCTTTTTTCATGGCCGCGATTTCATCTGTTTGTCCGGTACAGGCGCGGTAGACTGGCAGCGTGCCGTTATCTTTACCGTGAGGAACAACATGAAGTCGCGCATCTGGCAGTTGGCAGGTGTTGGTTTGCTTGGCGTGAGCATCTGTCTGGGGGCGCAGGCCCAAGGCCCTGACGATGGGCATGGTGGCAATGGCCGGCAGGATCCCAACGGCAGTTACGAAGGCCGCTCGCCGCTCAACTCGCGCGATGAAGTGCATCAGACCCAGCCCGCCCGCCAGGGCTACTATCAGGATATTCCCCGGCGCAATGCCGATTACCGGCACTGGGAGGCCGGCGGCCCTGGGCAACGGCCGGGCGGCGACTGGCAGGGGCGGCCGGATGGCCATGGCAATGGTTGGGGGCCGGGGCCGCAGTACCGCCCTGGGCACAGAGTCGACCGTTTCCCGGACCGCTACTGGAAAGTGCCGTACCGTGGGCAGGACTATTTCTACTCAGGCGGTTACTGGTACCGGCCGCAGGGCGGCAGCTACATCGTGGTCGCCCCGCCTTACGGGGTGCGGGTCGGCTACCTGCCCTCCTATGCACGTGAAGTGTGGGTCGGGGGTGCCCTGCTTTTCCTGGTTGCCGATACGTATTACCAGTACCTGGCAGACAGCCGCGAGTACGTGGTGGTCAGCCCACCTGCCGTCGCACCGGCCCCGGTGGCGCAAGCCCCTTCAAGCACTGCATACGATGTGGTGGCCTACCCGATGCACGGGCAAGGCCAGGAGCAACAGGACCAGGACCGCTACCAGTGTCACCGGTGGGCGGTGAGCGAGTCCAACTTCGACCCCGCCACCGCACCCAGCGCACCCCCGGCCAACGTTGCAGACCACTATCGGCGGGCGCTGGGGGCCTGTTTCAGTGGCCGGGGCTACAGCATCAACTGACCTTCAAACGGGGTCGGCATGCACCATCACATCCGCCTGTGGATAACGCTGGCGGATGACCTCAGAAGCCTGTACGCACAGGGCATGTGCTTCGTGCAACGGCAACTGCCCTGGTAGTTCCAGATGCAGTTGCACGAACCACTGATTGCCCGACACCCTGGTGCGCAGGTCATGTACACCTTTGACCCCGGCAATGCCCAGCACCAGTTCGACCATGCCCTCGCCGATGTCGCCGGGCAGTTCCTTGTCCATCAGGATTGCCGTGCTTTCCCGGGCGATCTGCAGTGCACTCCACAGGATGTACAGCGCGATACCCAGGCCAAACAGCGCGTCCAGTTGCGGCCAGCCGTAACGCGCCAGCAGCAAGGCCAGCAGGATGCTGCCATTGAGCAGCAGGTCAGAGCGATAATGCAGCGAGTCAGCACGCACCGCCGTTGAGCCTGTCACGCGAATGACCTTGCGTTGCAGCGCCAGCAAAGCGAGCGTCAGTACCAACGACAGCAGCATCACGCCGATGCCGATGGCGGTATCACCCAAGGGTTGTGGCGATTGCAGACGCTCGACGGCCTGAACCCCGATCAGTACCGCACTCACACCGATGAACACGGCCTGGGCCATGCCTGCCAAGGCCTCTGCCTTGCCGTGGCCGAAGCGATGGTCATCGTCAGCCGGGCGCAGCGCATAGTGCACCGCGAGCAGGTTGAGGAACGAGGCGACCGCGTCCAGCGCCGAATCGGTCAGCCCGGCCAGCAAGCTGACCGAGCCACTTAACCACCAGGCCACGGCCTTGCTCAGCACCAGGATGCTGGCCACCGCGAGCGACGCGCGGGTGGCCAGGCGTAGCAGGCGCTCGTTTTCAGCCGAGGTGATCATGCCGTGGGGGGCTTCCTTGCAGGTATCAGGCTGCCGGCACCAGGCCGAACGCTGCCAGTTGCTCGACGCTGCCGCGATGCTGGATCAACCGTGGGTCGTCCAGCGGCAGGCGCTGGCCCAGTTCGCTTTCGAGAATGGCTTGCAGCTTGAGGTTGTCGACCTTGCCATCGGGCTTGATGGCCTCGCGCAGTTTCTCTGGCGCTACCTGTGCCGTGGTGCCCCCGGGGTAGTAGATGGCGCCGGTGGCGAAGTCGACACCGAAGGCAATCAGGCCCGGGATCACGTAGAACAGAATACCGATGGCATCGAGGGCGACGATTACCGGGTCGACCTTGCCTTCGATCTGCCCGCGGCGATCAGGGTAGAACAGCGTGCCACAGGCCGTCAGCTGGGTCAGCAAGGTGGCGATGAGGGCGCCACCGATGACGCGGGATGGGATGCGCATTTGAATCTCCGAAGAAAGTTGCCACAAGGTGGACGATACGCCGGCACCTGATGCTAAGACCATGATAGAGCAGGCTGGGTTCGCCGTTATACTCGCCAGACTGTTCGAGGACCACCATGATTTCTTTACCAATCGATGCCGCCCTGCCAGCTTTGCGCCATGCCCTGGAAAACCGTCACGAAGCGGTGCTCGAGGCCCCGCCCGGCGCCGGCAAGACCACCCGTGTGCCGCTGGCGTTGTTGAGTGAAACCTGGCTGGCCGGGCAGACCATCGTGATGCTGGAACCCCGCCGCCTGGCCGCACGCGCGGCGGCCGAACGGCTGGCCAGCGAGCTGGGCGAAAAAGTCGGCGAAACCGTGGGCTACCGCATTCGCCTGGACAGCAAGGTCGGGCCCGGTACGCGTATCGAGGTGGTCACCGAAGGCATCCTGGCGCGCCGGCTCCAAGATGACCCTGCACTGGACGGGGTGGGCTTGGTCATCTTCGATGAGTACCACCTTCGAAACCTTGACTCTGACCTTGCACTGGCTCTGTGCCTGAGTGCCCGCGAACTGCTGCGTGATGAGCCCCCGCTGAAGCTGCTCCTGATGTCCGCAACACTGGAGGGTGCTCGCCTTTCAAAGGTGTTGAATGATGCGCCTGTGGTCACCAGTGAAGGGCGGATGTATCCGGTCTCGACGGTTTGGGGTAGCCCCTATCAGCCGGGCGAGCGAATCGATGCGCGAGTCACAGACACCTGCTTGGCCGCCATCAATGAACAGTCGGGAGGAAGCGTTCTGGTTTTCCTTCCTGGGCAGGCAGAGATTCGGCGGGTGGCAGAAGACCTCAAGGAGCAGCTGAGCAGCCGTCCAGATGTGATCGTATGCCCACTGTATGGTGACCTCGATCTGAACGCCCAGCGTGCTGCTATTGACCCGGCACCCAAGAACTCCCGGAAGATCGTACTGGCCACGAACATCGCCGAGACCAGCTTGACCATCGAAGGCGTCCGGGTCGTGGTGGACAGTGGTCTTGAGCGAGTGCCGAAGTTCGATCCTCGCAGTGGCATGACCCGACTCGACACGCAGCGCATCTCGAAGGCCAGTGCTACCCAGCGTGCGGGGCGGGCAGGGCGCTTGGAGCCAGGCGTGTGCTATCGCCTGTGGTCGGAATCGCAGCACGAGCAAATGGCCGGCTACAGTACCCCAGAGATCTTGCAAGCTGATCTCGCAGCCCTGGCTCTGCAGCTGGCCCGGTGGGGAATGAAGCCGGAAGAGATGACCTGGCTCGACAAACCTCCATCAGCTCCTTTCGGCCAAGCCAGAGACCTGTTGAAGCGCCTGGGCGCGCTCGACGATGCAGGACAGCTCACACCGCACGGTTCGGCCATGAGCGAGCTTCCGGCGCATCCACGGATCGCTCACCTGCTCATCAAAGGCAATGCGATGGGCCTGGATGACCTAGCGTGCAACATCGCGGCGCTGCTGGGTGAGAAGGACATCCAGCGTGGAGCAGGTGCCGACCTTCACACCAGGCTGAGTGCCCTCTCAGGCGAGCAACATTCACGTCGAAGTGGCGGTTCCCTCCAGCGGGTAAAGCAGTCTGCTCGGCAGTACCGATCCCTGCTGCGTGGGAAGGCCTCCAGCCCTGTCAGCGAGCCCGATCACCCAAGATGGGTAGGTTGTCTCCTGGCGTTCGCATACCCTGATCGAATCGGCCTGCAGAGGCGTGCAAGTGCATCCGAATACCGTCTCTCCAACGGACGTGCTGCGGTGTTTTCAGAGCCCGATGCACTCACCAAGCACGAGTGGCTGGTGGTGGCCGACCTGGGTAGCCGGCAAGGGCAGCGCGAAGAGCGGATCTACCTGGCGAGTGATCTCGATCCGGCCTTGTTCGATGACGAGCTGGCTGACCTTGTTGGGTCTGTCGATGAGGTCGACTGGGACGAGAGGGAAGGTGTTCTGAAGGCTGAGCGGCAGTTGAAGGTTGGGCAGCTGATCTTGTCGACGAAAGCCCTGCCGAGTCTTGATGAGCAAACCCGTTCGCTGGCCCTGGTCAACCTGGTGAGGCGCAAGGGCATCGAGCTCCTGCCGTGGAACCCGGAGCTTCGGCAGTGGCAGGCGCGGGTCGATCTACTGCGTCAGCTGGACATCCAGAATGGTCAGGCAGAGAGCAAATGGCCTGATCTCAGCGATGCCAATCTTCTCGACACACTCGAAGAGTGGCTCACTCCGTACCTGGCCAAAGTCACGAGGCTCAGCCACTTCAGCCAGTTGGATCTGCCGTCGATAGTCAGAAATCTCCTGCCGTGGCCGCTTCCACAGGAGCTGGAGAGCCTGGCGCCTCAGGCGATTCAGGTGCCGTCCGGCTCGAATATCCGCATCGACTACTTGCAGCATCCGCCAATCCTCGCAGTGCGGCTGCAGGAGCTGTTTGGCCTGGCAGAGACACCACGCATAGCCCAGGGCAAGCAGCCGTTGATTCTCCATCTACTGTCGCCGGCTCGTAGGCCAGTGCAGGTTACCCAGGATCTCGCCAACTTCTGGCGCAGCACCTATGTCGAGGTGAAAAAAGATCTCAAAGGTAGATACCCCAAGCATTATTGGCCTGAAGATCCATTGGTTGCTGAAGCGACGGCCAGAGCGAAGCCTAGGAAACCTTGAGGTTTGGGTGTGCCCTGCGGGAGCGGCTGTCGTGAATCGAGCTACTGCGTTTCTCGACCCTTACGGGCTTCCATCCTCACGCTTGGCGCGCTCCGCTTGTTCTTCAGCATGGTGCTTAGACCAGGCCGCTAGCCGTTACGACCTAGCTGCCTGTTTTTCTGCGTTTTCAGGCTAGTTATTCGACTGGCCCGAGATCACGCTCAAGCAACTTCAGGAAAATTTCGATGAGGCCTGACGCATAACGTGCCTCTGTTACAAGCTCCTCTTCATCCGCGCCTTTTCCGAGCATAAACTGAGCATACGATTTAGGCCCAATCAGGTCGTGCCCCTCTGTCTTCAAGGTGCTGCAGAATCTCTCTTTCAGTGCGATCCGACATGCCTTGATGGCTTCTGCATGCAAGCCAGACTTCGCTCGCGCAACAAACTGGCCCACTACATCTTCGAGAGGACCGGCATAACGCATCACGTGAATCAGGTCGCCGGAGTCTTTCTTCTCTGCGCGACTGTGAAATGCCAAGGCTTTGAGGATGATGAATGCCGGGACGTCAGCGTAATGTACGGTCTCGATGGTCACACCTCGATCACCGAGCATTTCCGCCTCAATTTTTCTCGACTCGTACCAGTCATGCACAATTTCCATGTGCTGTACTGAGAGTGCTGAAACATCCTCACCGTCGAGTGCAGCAATTTTGCTTGGTGGGCAGTCATCGGTTGAGCCTCTGAGGAATTCAACCAAAACGACTTGCTTGGCAGAAATCTGATACTCCCACCGCCATGCTGTGTCCCAGCCATTTTTTGGATCAACCCATCGTTTGAATCCGCGAGCCAGCAGTTGCTTGGACAGAGAAGTATAGTTTCCGGATGCTAGCACTGAGAGATTAAGCGCAACGTCGACATCAGATGTACCAAAGTGGGCCGGTACATCTGGGTACTGTTCAGGCGTCAAATACCTCGGCACCAAGCCGCCTACCAGGCGGATAGTATCCTTCAGTGAACCGAAGGCGCTGAGGAGGGTGACCAGGACTTGCTCACAGGTATGTGTATGTGCAGCACTGTATCCATCAGCCGACTGTGGTTTGGCTCCTACTGCCACGTTACACCTTTAAAATATCTTCACGAAATTGGGCCGCAAGCTCTGCGTTTCGTCCACGGCCATTTAGGAGGTCAAGGTACTGTATGAAAGGACTCGCGAAAAAAGCTTGTTCAGTGTGCGAATACTCCTGGAAGAGTTCGCTGGCTCCTGAGCGCTCGATCAAAACAACGTTCGCACCTTTTTCGGCTGGTTTAAGACCAAGCTTTTCAGCAACTCGCTCAGCTTTTGTCGGTACTATGATTTCTGCAATATCGACATGAGTGAGTAGGGGGGACAGACGATTGGCAGCGATAGCGCCTGTGAACGCTACCGACAAACCATCTCGTTGGTCACGATCATTCCAGCTCATGTTTGAGGACAATTCCTCGACAAGCTTTTTAGGGTTTTGGCAGAAAAAGTACCATCGAGAAATTTGTTGCCTGCGTTTTGCCCATGCTTCGGCCCAGGCATCCAGCAGCTCTGTAGGTCTTATGAGCCGACGAACTCGATGTCGCCCCTCTCCTTGGGATTCTACCCAACCAAGACGCTCTAGCGCTTGGAGCAAATTAGACACGGTAGCGCCAGAGGTTTGGGAAAGCTCAACTACCTGCTGACCATGAAACCAATCCCTATCCATGTGAAGGAGGGTATGGATGATTTTCTCACGTGAACCTTTGAACACATCCACTTCTCGGAGTGCGCCTTTGGTCGCAGACTTACCTTTTTCGATGTTGACTAGCCAGTTTCGATGCTTGAAGAACAGTGTGCCACTCGCATCAAAGAAGCTCACTCCACGGTTTCTGAGTTCGTCCCGCGCTCCTTTGCTGATGTGTTCGGCAAGGAAAATGGGCACCATGTCAGAAGCATTCTTCGTCCGGCTCTGATGCCCATGCAGATCCCACAGTGCATCCTTGATGTCCCGTGGATACGCTTCTTTCTTGATGGCGAATACTAGACGCCAGTCGCCCTCGGGGGTATTAAGGTGACCCATGGCATCCGGCTCCCAAGGCTCGCCCTCGGGATTGATCTTGATAGCTGACAGCGCTGATCCTGTGGCCTCCTCAAATGCCTCAGCGAAGGCGCTCATCAGCGGTTCATGCTTTTCGAAATCGTAATTCATTGCTACCCCTGCGCCGAAAGCTTGGACGAGCCTCCGTCCATTTCTTAGCTCAAAGCTACTCTAGATTTTAAAAAAATCAACGCTTGGTTCGGTTTTTGGCTCATTTTTCCTGAGCAGGAAATCAAGCGAAATGAGCCTTGGATTCGGCATTTTACCTATTTTCCTGATCAGGAAATCAAGTGAAATGACGTCTTGATTCCGTGCATTGGCTATTTTTCCTGTACAGGAAATCAAGAAAATCTAAAGAACGATATGGTTAACGTTTGTGATCGGCGTGGTTGTTTACACCGAGCGGCGGGGCGATGTGGTCCGCATCACCTCCGCCCGAAGGCCACCAAACAGGAGGCCAAACGCTATGTCGAAAGCATCGAAAACTGACTGGGAACGCCTGGCCAAGCTGGACGATCAGGACATCGACACCGGCGACATGCCCGAGTTGGGCGATGATTTCTTTCGCCGCGCCGAGCTGCGCGTGCCGGTGAAACAGGCGGTGACCATCCGCCTGGATGCCGATGTGCTGGAGTGGTTCAAGGGGCAAGGCGCGGGCTACCAGACGCGCATCAACCAACTGCTACACCGCGACATGCAGGCCCAACAGAGCCTACTGGACCGGACGCCCCCCTGGTACCTGACGATCAAGGCTCAGGCAACCTGCTGGAGGAGGAACGTGAGCGTTTCGCCCTCTTTCGTGTTGATCAGGTACATGGGATGCCTGCTGTGATGAGGGGTGTCCGCGATCGCGCCGGCACGGTAGCCCTGGTGATCACGCAGGTAGCAGATCAAGCCATGTTCCGTGAGCTCCAGCGGTTCGATCTTCCAGTAATCGGTGACTTCTGCCCGCTGGTAGAAGCCCAGGTATCCGTTCAGGCTCAGGCCAAGCTTTTTGGGCGGCTGCGCCGGGCCACTGAGGCTGATGTGATGGTGCAGACGGTCTTGCGTGCTCGAGTCGAAGGTGAAGTCCAGGCGTATGGAGGCCTGGTCGCCCCCAGCCATGAGCCAGTCGTCCTGCGGTGTGATCCCCCAGTGCCATTTGTCGCGGCGGGTGCTCAAGCGAAGGGGGACATACCTGTCGGTGGCCATTGCGTACAGATGGCCACTGAACGACCTGGCGTACCTGCTCTGAATTTCCGGGTCCATGTGCGAACCTCCAAGGTGGGTGGGATTGGCACCTTAATCTCCCGGGCAGGCCACGCTGGAGTCTGAACGCTTTCCTTCAGGTGTCGCTCTTGCTCTCCAGCAGCATGAACAGGCGGTACAGCACCACGGTGCTGAACAACTGCAGGAAGCCGAGCAGGCTGGCCGTGGCCAGCTCCAGGGCGGGAGCTGGCTCGGGGAAGGCAATCAGCAGCAGCCCGTCGATCAGCCAGATCGGTGCCAGCACCCCAAACACGCAGAGCATGATGCGCATGAAATGCCCAGTGGTCATGCGTGCGCTTTCGCGCATCGATTGCACCACCGGCAGGCC
The DNA here is from genome assembly GCF_026625125.1 of Pseudomonas putida. NCBI lineage: Bacteria > Pseudomonadati > Pseudomonadota > Gammaproteobacteria > Pseudomonadales > Pseudomonadaceae > Pseudomonas > Pseudomonas putida. The sequence goes on from NZ_CP113097.1 coordinate 730,650, forward strand.
GCGCAGCACTAGCAGGTACTCGGCGAACACCAGGTTGATCATGATCCAGACCCCCGGGAAGACCAGCAGCATCAGCCCCGCCAAGATCAGTAGCGAGCTGATCATGATCAGCAGTGCCATCTGCGGCCATAGCTGCATGGCGCGGGCAAACAGCTCACGCTTGGGGATGTCCTGGCCGTTGCTGCGGGTATCGAGGTAAAGAATCAGCGCTGCACTGTAAAGCGGATAGAACAGCAGGCTCACCAGCATGCTGTAGGACAGTGAGGCCTGGTCGCCCAGCTGCCGCATCATCAGTTGGGTCACCAGGGCTTCGAGTACGATCAGCGGCAAGCACAGCGCAATGATGTTTGCCAGGTGGCGGCGGAAGAAGTACAGGGAGTCGCGAAAAACGCTCAGCGGATTCATCGGTCAACATCGCATGGCAGTAAAAGCAGGGGCCTAACTTTAGCCCAGAGCAGCCATTTGCTGAAAAAAGTTTCACCGTGCCAGTGATTGAATCCGCTGCTTGCGCGCCCCATCTTTGACATGTCCGATGTCCCGCTTCCCATGAGGTAGCCAATGAACACTGAAGAGCAAACCCTGATCGATGGCCTGTTTGGCCGCATCAAACAAGCCGAAGACCCCAGCCAGCCGCGTGATGCCCAGGCCCAGGCGCGCATCGAGGAACACCTGCGCGAGCAACCGGCGGCGCCTTACTACATGGCCCAGGCGATTTTGGTTCAGGAGGCTGCGCTCAAGCGCCTGGATGAACAGAACAAGCAACTGGAAGCCGAGCTCAAGCAGGCTCGTGCCCAGGCAGAGGCTTCTCGCAACAGCAGCGCCAGCAGTGGTGGCTTCCTCTCCAGCATCTTTGGCAACAGCGGGCGTAACCCCCAGCCTGCCCAAGCATCGCAGCAGCCCCAGCGGCCTGCCGCGCCGGTCGCTTCGGCAGGCGGTTGGCGTGAGCCGAATGCACCGGGTTTCTCCCAGCCGCAGGCTGCGCAACCGGGTTTTGGCGCCGCGCCGGCTCGGGGTGGTGCCAGCAGCTTCCTTGGCGGTGCGATGCAGACCGCCGCCGGCGTGGCCGGTGGTGTGTTGCTGGCACAAGGCATCAGCAGCCTGTTCAACCACCATTCGCAGCCTGAAGAGGTGGTCGAGGTGATCAGGGAAGAGCCGGCGCCGGCCAGTGATACCGGTGGCTGGAATGACCAGGACGCGCAGCCGCAGGTGGCCGACAACGGTGGCTGGGGCGCTGATCAAGGTGGGTACGCCGATACCGATTACGGCAGCGATGATGGCGGCTTCTTCTCGGACGACGACACCTTCGTCTGATCGCTCTGGCATACTGCTGGCATTTCCGGGGGCGCACTGCGCCTCCTCAGCCGAGGGTATGTAGTGAAGAAAATCGCACTGTTCGCCGATGTGCAAAACCTCTACTACACCGTGCGCCAGGCCCATGGCTGCCACTTCAACTACACCGCGCTGTGGTCGGAAGTCAGCCGCGAGGGTGAGATCGTCGAGGCGGTGGCCTATGCCATCGACCGGGGGGACAGCAAACAGCAGCAGTTCCAGCAGATCCTGCGCAACCTTGGTTTCGACGTGCGCCTCAAGCCGTTCATCCAGCGCAGCGATGGATCGGCCAAGGGTGACTGGGATGTGGGGATAACCCTGGATGTGATCGATGCCGCCAGCCGTGTCGACCAGGTGGTGCTGGCTTCGGGTGATGGTGATTTCGACCTGCTGCTGGAGCGAGTGATTCAGCGCCATGGCGCCGAGGCGGTGGTCTACGGCGTGCCGGGTTTGACCGCCATGTCGCTGATAAGAGCGGCCAGCCGCTATGTGCCGATCGAAGGGCGTTTGCTGTTGAAGCATTGAGGGTTGCTGGCGCCTGAGCGCCATTGCGCCGCATGCCCCTGCCATGACGCAAATTGTGCCGCCCAATTAATCCTGTTTTGTAACTTAATCTTGGCGGCGAGGCTCCCTAAACTCATTCCCCCGTAAACGGATTTCGAGTTTTGCCATGCCTGCCTCCCGCCGCTTCCCGATAGTGTTGATCGGTGCTTTCCTGGCCTTGTACCTGGTCTGGGGCTCCACCTACCTTTTCATCCGCATCGGTGTGGCGTCCTGGCCGCCGATGCTGATGGCCGGGGTGCGATTCCTTATCGCCGGGGGCCTGCTCTATGGGTTTTTGCGCTGGCGTGGGGTGCCGGCGCCGACCTGGCCGCAATGGCGTGCGGCAGGTGCGGTGGGTTTTCTGCTGCTCAGTTGCGGCAATGGTGGCGTAACGGTTGCAGAGCATGCTGGCGTTGCCTCCGGCGTCGCTGCGCTGGCCGTGGCCACGGTGCCGCTGTTTACCTTGGTGTTTGGCCTGCTGTTCGGCCATCGCAATTCGCGCCTGGAGTGGGCGGGCATCGTCCTCGGGCTGGTTGGCATCGGCCTGCTCAACCTTGGCTCTAACCTGCAGGCCAGCCCCATCGGGGCGGCGCTGATCCTGTTTGCGGCTGCCGCCTGGGCGTTCGGGTCGGTCTGGAGCAAGAGCCTGCCGCTGCCCCAAGGCCCCATGGCCAGTGCGGCCGAGATGCTGGTCGGTGGCGCGGTATTGTTGCTGGGCAGCGCCCTGTCGGGTGAGCGCATGACCCAGATGCCCACAGCGGCAGGCTGGGGAGCATTGGCTTACCTGGTGTTGTTCGGCTCGATCCTGGCATTCAGCGCCTACATGTACCTGCTCAAGCATGTGCGCCCGGCGGCGGCCACCAGCTATGCCTATGTCAACCCGGCGGTGGCGGTGTTGCTTGGTATCGTCTTTGCCGGTGAGCAGATCGGCGCAGAGGAATGCCTGGCGATGGCGGTGATCATCAGCGCCGTGGTGCTGATCGGCCTGCCGCAGTGGCGCAAGCCCGCGCTGCCTGCTGCATCGCTTGAAGGCGAAACCTGCAAGTAGGTCGGGGTGTTGCGGTAAACTTGCCGCCTTCGCTGAACCCCCTGACGGTATTGCCATGAATTTCGCCAAACTCGGCCTGATCGAACCGTTGCTGCGCACCCTGCAGCAACTGGACTACACCACCCCAACCCCGGTCCAGGCCCAGGCCATCCCCGCCGTGCTGGCCGGCCGCGACCTGATGGCCGCGGCTCAGACCGGCACCGGCAAGACTGCAGGCTTTGCACTGCCTGTGCTGCAGCGCCTGGCCCTGGAAGGGGAAAAGGTCGCCAGCAACTCGATCCGTGCGCTGGTGTTGGTCCCGACCCGCGAACTGGCCGAGCAGGTGCACAACAACGTGCGCGAATATGCCGAAAACCTGCCGCTGAGCACCTACGCGGTGTATGGCGGGGTCAGCATCAACCCGCAGATGATGCGCCTGCGTCGCGGTGTCGACCTGCTGGTGGCTACCCCGGGGCGCCTGCTCGACCTGTTCCGCCAGAACGCGGTGAAGTTCAACCAGGTGCAAACCCTGGTGCTGGACGAAGCTGACCGCATGCTCGACCTGGGTTTTGCCGAAGAGCTGCAGTCGGTGTACGCGGCACTGCCGCGCAAGCGCCAGACGCTGCTGTTCTCCGCCACCTTCTCCGACCAGATCCGCATGCTGGCAGGCCTGGCGCTCAATGACCCGCTGAGCATCGAGGTCAGCCCGCGCAACGCTGCTGCCACCACGGTCAAGCAATGGCTGGTGCCGGTGGACAAGAAGCGCAAGGTCGACCTGTTCTGCCATCTGCTGCGCAAGCAGCGCTGGACGCAGGTATTGGTGTTCGCCAAGACGCGCAACGGCGTTGACCAGCTGGTGGAGCGGCTGCTGGGCGAGGGGGTGAACGCCGACGGCATTCACGGCGACCGCCCGCAAGCTACGCGCCAGCGCGCGCTGGACAGCTTCAAGGCCCGTGAGGTCCAGGTACTGGTCGCCACCGACGTCGCCGCCCGCGGCCTGGACATCGATGACCTGCCGTTGGTGGTCAACATCGACCTGCCGATCGTCGCCGAGGATTACGTGCACCGTATTGGCCGCACCGGGCGTGCGGGTAACAAGGGCGAGGCAATCTCGCTGGTGTGCGCCGATGAAGTGCAGCAGTTGGCAACGATCGAGACGCTGATTCGCCAGACCTTGCCGCGCCACGAAGAACCGGACTTCATCCCCGATCACCGGGTGCCGATGACCGATGCCAGTGGCCAGGTGATCAAGAAGCCGAAAAAGCCCAAGAAGCCGAAAGAGAACAGTGCCAAGCGCGGGCTGGGGCGCTGGATGGACAGTGGCGACGAGGCTCCGGTCAAAGCGGTGCGCAAAGTGCCGAGCTTCAACACCGGCCCGAAAAAGCGCAAGCCCTGAGGTATTGGGGCCGCCAAGCGGCCCCGCACCCTGTCAGGCAGAACGCGCCAGCCAATCGGCCGCCGCCCGCCCAGCGCGCAACCCACTGGCAAAGCACGCCGTCAACAGGTACCCCCCGGTCGGCGCTTCCCAGTCCAGCATCTCGCCGGCGCAGAACACCCCGGGCATACCCTTGAGCATCAACCCCTCATCCAGCCCCTCGAAGCGCACGCCACCGGCACTGCTGATCGCCTCGTCCAGCGGCCGGGTGCGTACCAGCGTGATCGGCAGCGCCTTGATCGCTCGCGCCAGCGCGGCCATATCGGCAAACGTCGCCTGATCGGTCAGTTCACGCAGCAGTGCCGCCTTCACCCTGTCGATGCCCAGCTGGCTATGCAGGTGCTTGGCCATCGACCGTGAACCGCGCGGTTTGGCCAGGGCCTGGGCAATTTTGTCCACAGGCTTGTCCGGCAGCAGGTCGAGCAGCAGCGTTGCCTGGCCTTTCTGGTTGATGGCTTCGCGCAGCGGTGCCGACCAGGCATACACCAGGCTGCCTTCAACCCCCTGTGCGGTGAGGATGAACTCGCCTTTGCGCGGCGCCTTACCGGGTACGCTCAGGGCAATGTTCTTCAGCGGCGCGCCGGCGAACTTGTCCTTGAGCAGCGCACTCCAGCCTGCCACTTCAAAACCGCAGTTGCTCGCCTGCAGCGGTGAGATATCCACAGCCCGCTCGGCCAGCAGGGGCTGCCAGGCGCCATCCGAGCCAAGCCTGGCCCAGCTGCCACCACCCAACGCCAGTACCAGCACGTCGGCCTTGACGTTCAATTCACCCTGTGGATAACCGAGCCGCAGGGTGCCATCGAGATTCCACCCTAGCCAGCGGTGGCGGGTGTGGATAACTACCCCACGGTCGCGCAGGCGCTTGAGCCAGGCGCGCAGCAACGGCGCGGCTTTCATGTCGGTGGGGAACACCCGTCCCGAGGTGCCGACGAAGGTTTCGATGCCCAGGCCGTGAATCCACTGGCGCAGGGTATCGGCATCGAAGTCCTGCAGCAGCCGGCCAATCGCGTCCTGGCGCTCGGCATACCGGGCAACGAACTGTGGATAAGGTTCCGAATGGGTGATGTTCATGCCGCCGACACCTGCCAGCAGAAACTTGCGACCCACCGATGGCATGGCGTCGAACACCTGTACGGCTAGGCCTTGCTGGGCCAGCGCTTCGGCGGCCATCAAACCGGCAGGGCCCGCGCCGATGACAACGGCGAGGGGAGGGGATGCGGGGTGTAGATCGGGCATGGTGGGTGACGGGCTGTGGAAAAGTTGCCCATTCTAGCGCAGCAGGGCATAGGGAAGCACTGAACAAAAAATGATCAGCCTGCTGCAGGCCACGCGGGCATTGGGCTGCAGCCGCTTTCACTCAGCTTATCCACAAGCGGTTCCACAGTCATTGTGAACAACTGACGACCTTGGCCGCGCTGTGGTGAAGGATGCCGTGGCGCCGCGCCAGCGCTTGCCGGTCCTTGCTGTAGCCACCGCCGATCACCCCGACTACCGGGATATCCCGCCCCAGGCAGTGGCGCATGACATGTTCGTCGCGCGCAGCCAAGCCAGCATCGGTCAACTGCAGGTAACCCAGGGCATCGTCTTTGTGCACGTCCACCCCGGCGTCATACAGCACCAGGTCGGGTTGATACAGCGGCAGCAGGTAGTTGAGCGCGTCTTCCACCACCTTCAGGTAGGCGGCATCGCCCATGCCTCGCGGCAGCGGAATGTCCCAGTCGCTTTGCGCCTTGCCCGCCGGGAAGTTCTGTTCGCAGTGCAACGACACGGTGATGGCGTCCGGGGTGTCTTGCAGGATGCGCGCGGTGCCGTCGCCCTGATGCACGTCGCAATCGAAGATCAGTACCCGGTGCACCCGCCCGGCCTCGAGCAGGTAGTGGCTGATCACGGCCAGGTCATTGAAGATGCAGAAACCGGCAGGGTGGTCATGGTGGGCGTGGTGGGTACCGCCGGCCAGGTGGCACGCAAGGCCATGCTGCAGCGCCATTTCAGCGGCCAGCAGCGAGCCGCCCACCGCACGCACGGTGCGCCGCGCCAAGGCCTCGCTCCAGGGCAAGCCCAGGCGGCGCTGGTCCTCGCGCGACAGCTCGCCGTGCATGTAACGCTCGATGTAGTCGCGGTCGTGGGCCAGGGCGAGGATGTCGTTGGGGCAGATTTCCGGGCGCAGCAACGCCTGGTCGGTCGTCAGCCCGCTTTCGACCAGGTGGTCGCGCAGCAGGCGGAACTTGTCCATGGGGAAGCGATGCTCGGGTGGAAACTCCGGGCTGTAGTCATCGTGGTAGATCAGCGGCAACGGCATGGTGGGTTCGCAATCGGGGCCAGTGCTGATCTTGCCAGTTGTTGGGTTGTGGGTAAAAGTGCTGTGCCGCGCCTACGCTTGAACCTGTAGCACGGCAAAACCGGAGCACGCCCCATGACCCCCATCCTTGAACTGGAAAGCGCCCGCCTGGTGTTGCGCCAATGGCGTGACGACGACCTGCGCGAGTTCGCCGCCATGAGCGCCGACCCGCAGGTGATGCGTTATTTTCCAGCGCCCATGACGCGGCTGGAGGCGGCGGCACTGATCGGTAGGATCCGTGGCCATTTCAACGAATACGGCTTCGGCCTGTGGGCCCTGGAGCGCAAGGACAGCGGCGCCTTCATCGGCATGACCGGCCTGCTCAACGTCAACTTCGATGCGCCGTTCACCCCGGCCGTGGAAATCGGCTGGCGCCTTGCCCGGCGGCACTGGGGCCTGGGCTTTGCCAGCGAGGCGGCGTGGACCTGCCTGCGGTGTGCGTTCGCCCAATTGCGCCTGGAGGAGGTGGTGTCGTTCACGACCGAGGCCAACCTGCCGTCGCAGAAGGTCATGCAGGCCATCGGCATGGTGCAGGACCTGCAAGGCAGCTTCGACCACCCACGCCTGCCCGAGGGGCACCCGCTGCGGCCCCACGTGCTCTACCGCATCGACCGGCCCCGCTGGGAGCAGACCCTGCGCGCTGAATGAGCGGTCATGCGCGGTGCCGATGACAAACCCTGTATCATTTGCCTTCATGAAAGCGCCGTAGAGCTGTGATGTCTTGCTAGGAGAACCCCCGATGAGTCATGTGTTGGACGACCTGGTCGACCTGTTGAGCCTCGAATCGATCGAGGAGAACCTGTTCCGTGGACGCAGCCAGGACCTGGGCTTCCGCCAGCTGTACGGTGGCCAGGTGCTGGGCCAGTCGCTGTCGGCGGCTAGCCAGACGGTCGAGGACGCGCGTCATGTGCATTCGCTGCACGGCTACTTCCTGCGCCCGGGCGATGCCAGCCTGCCGGTGGTCTATTCGGTCGACCGTGTGCGCGATGGCGGCAGCTTCAGCACCCGGCGCGTGACGGCCATCCAGAAGGGCCAGACCATTTTCACCTGCAGTGCGTCGTTCCAGTACGACGAGGAAGGTTTCGAGCACCAGGCGCAGATGCCTGATGTGGTCGGGCCAGAGAACCTGCCGAGCGAGGTCGAACTGGCCCGCGCCATGGCTGACCACCTGCCTGAGCGCATTCGTGACAAGGTGCTGTGCGCCAAGCCGATCGAGATACGCCCGGTCACCGAGCGTGACCCGTTCAACCCCAAGCCCGGCGACCCGGTGAAGTACGCCTGGTTCCGCGCCGACGGCAACCTGCCGGACGTGCCGGCGCTGCACAAGTACCTGCTGGCCTATGCCTCGGACTTCGGCCTGCTGACCACCTCGCTGCAGCCCCATGGCAAATCGGTGTGGCAGCGCGACATGCAGATCGCCAGCCTCGACCACTCGTTGTGGTTCCACGCCAACCTGCGCGCCGATGAGTGGCTGCTGTACGCCACCGACAGCCCCTGGGCCGGCAATGCCCGTGGGTTCTGCCGGGGCAGTATCTATAACCGTGCGGGGCAGTTGGTGGCGTCGTCTTCGCAGGAAGGTTTGATCCGTCATCGCAAGGACTGGGCATGAGCCTGGCCGATATCCGCAACTGGGTGTTCGACATGGACGGCACCCTCACCGTGGCGGTGCACGATTTTGCCGCGATTCGGGAGGCGCTGGAGATACCGCCCGAGGATGACATCCTCACCCACCTGGCGGCATTGCCTGCGGCACAAGCGGCCGCCAAGCATGCCTGGCTGCTGGAGCACGAGCGCGACCTGGCGGTTGCCTCGACTGCAGCGACCGGTGCCGTGGAGCTGGTGCGGGAGCTGGCCGGGCGTGGGTGCCGGTTGGGCATTCTTACCCGTAATGCACGTGAATTGGCGCATGTCACGCTAGAGGCGATAGGCCTGGCGGATTGCTTTGCCGTCGAGCACGTGCTCGGTCGTGACGAGGCGGCGCCCAAGCCCAGCCCAGATGGTTTGCTGAAGATCGCCAGTGCCTGGGGTGTGGCGCCGAGCGAGTTGGTTATGGTGGGTGACTACCGCTTCGACCTGGATTGCGGGCGAGCGGCCGGGGCGCGCACGGTGCTGGTGAACCTGCCGGATAACCCCTGGCCGGAACTGGCGGACTGGCATGCGGCGGACTGCCGGGCGTTGCGGGCGTTGCTGGGCTGAGCGCTGCGGTGTATGGCACCGGCTTTGCCGGTGATCGCCGGCAAGCCGGCTCCCACAGGGATCGCGCCAGCTTTTAGAGGTTAGCAAGGCTTCAGCTACGGATTAAGGCCGGCGCCATACCTTGTGGTAGCGATGGCTTAACCAGTTTCCAGGGGGGGACGCGGGTCCCTGTGGGAGCCGGCTTGCCGGCGATGGGGCCGTTACTGACTATGCTCACCCCCAGTCTTTTCCTCAAATGGAGAACCAGCCATGACCCATAAAGCCATTTACGTGCAACCCGGCGGCGGCTACGACAAGGTCGAAGTCGGCACTTGCGAGGCAGCTGCGCCCAAGCCCGGCGAGATCACCGTGCGCCTGCACGCCAGCTCCCTCAACTACCACGACTTTGCCGTGGTCAGCGGCATGTGGGGGCCAAGCGAGCGGCGCATCCCCATGGCCGATGGCGCCGGCGAAGTGACCGCTGTCGGGGCGGGCGTCAGTGAGTTCAAGGTAGGCGACAGCGTGGTCAGCACCTTCTTCCCGGACTGGCTCGATGGCCAGGCACTGGTCGAAGGCTTCGCCAGCGTGCCGGGCGACGGCATCGACGGCTACGCCCGTGAACAGGTCACCGCCCGCGCGACCGCCTTCACCCTCGCGCCCAAGGGCTACAGCCACGCCGAGGCCGCCACCCTGACGACCGCCGGCCTCACGGCCTGGCGTGCGCTGATGAGCGACGACCACCTCAAGCCAGGTGACACTGTGCTGGTGCAGGGCACCGGCGGCGTATCGATCTTCGCCCTGCAGTTCGCCAAGCTGGCAGGCGCCACGGTCATCGCCACCTCGTCCAGCGATGCCAAGCTCGAACGCCTCAAGGCCCTCGGTGCCGACCACCTGATCAATTACAAAAGCACCCCGGCCTGGGGCGAGAAGGTACGTGAGCTCACCGGCAACCGTGGCGTCGATCATGTGATCGAGGTGGGCGGGCCGGCGACGCTGGAGCAGTCGATGATTGCCGCACGGATCGGCGGCCATGTGTCATTGATCGGCATTCTTACCGGTGTCGCCGGGCAGCTGCCGCTGGTTCAGGCGCTGGTTCGGCAGATCCGGCTGCAGGGTGTGCTGGTGGGTAGCCGCGCGCAGCAGCAGGCGATGGTTCGGGCGATCGACGCCAACGGCTTGCTGCCTGTTGTGGACAAGCATTTCGAGCTGGAACAGATCGTCGAAGCGTTCCGCTACCAAGAGAGCAACCGCCACTTCGGCAAGATCTGCCTGACCTGGTAACCGCCGGCCTCAGTCCGGCAACAAGCGGTCCCGGCTGTTGGACAGATGCAGGCAGATCGCCGCCCGCGCCGCATCCGGGTCTTGTCGGCTGATGGCGTTGAGAATTGCCTCATGTTCCAGGTTGGCCAGGTAGGCATGGCGCGCCAGGTTGGCCCCGGCGCGCTCGGCGATGGCCATGCGGTTGCGTGGAATCAGGCCATTGCCCAGCTGCGCCATCATCTCGCTGAAATACAGGTTGCCGGTGGCTTCGGCGATCAGCAGGTGAAAGCGGCGGTCCGCTTCGATGCAGCTGTCACCGGCCGCAGCGAGGTCCTGATAATCGTCCAGCGCCTGGCGCATGCGTGCCAGGTGTTGGTCGTTACGGCGCACGGCGGCGAGGGCGGCTGCCTGGCCTTCGAGGCCGATGCGCAGTTCCAGCAGGTCGCGCACGCTGGCAGCATTCTCCACGCCCACCCGCAACCCGGCCTGCGCCGGGCGCGCCATCACGAACGTACCAATCCCGTGGCGCGGCTCTACCAGGCCCGAGGCCTGCAGCTTCGACAGCGCTTCACGCACGACGGTGCGGCTGACCCCGTGCTCGCGCACCAGGGTGTTTTCCGACGGCAGCTTGTCGCCCGGCTTGATGGTGCCCAGCAGGATCTGCTGGGTCAGGCTGGAGACCAGGTCGTGGGCACGGCTGTGGCCAGTTTTGCGGGGTTGCTGGGGCATGAGTCGATCCGGCTATCGAGTTAGCTTGTACGACAAGTTAGCGGATAAAATTTTTTTCTGCCTGTTTTTTCGCGGCCAGGAGTCAGCTCGAAATTGATTTTCGATGTTGAATCGATGCTTTTACTGGTTTTATCAGCTTGTATTTTGCGTTTTTAACGACAATCACCATCTTGTCGTACAACTTCGCCGCGCCTATGCTCTGCCCACTGTCATGTCAGACCACCTCGACCCGCACAAAAACAATTAGTGGGAGATACACAAGTGAACGACACCCTCGATCCGTCTGCCCGTAACGGCAATGACGTGCTGGCCAGTGCCGTGGCCAAGGTCAAGCGCCATGTGCTGCCGCTGTTCGTGATCATGTTCATCGTCAACTACCTCGACCGCGTCAACATCGGCTTCGTCCGGCCTCACCTGGAAAGCGACCTGGGCATCAGCGCTGCGGCCTATGGCTTTGGTGCCGGGCTGTTCTTCATCGGCTATGCGTTGTTCGAAGTGCCCTCGAACATGCTGTTGCAGCGCGTCGGCGCCCGCCTGTGGCTGACCCGCATCATGTTCACCTGGGGGCTGGTGGCCACGGCCATGGCCTTCGTGCAGAACGAAACCCAGTTCTACGTGCTGCGCTTTTTGCTCGGTGTTGCCGAGGCCGGTTTCTTCCCTGGGGTGATCTATTACTTCACCCGCTGGCTGCCAGCCGCCGAACGCGGCAAGGCGATTGCCATCTTTCTCAGCGGCTCGGCGCTGGCCTCGCTGATCTCCGGCCCCCTGGCCGGGGCGTTGATGCAGATCCAGGGCCTGGGCATGCATGGCTGGCAGTGGATGTTGTTCATCGAGGGCATGGCTTCGGTCACGCTGTGCTTCTTCGTGTTCTTCTGGCTCGACTCCAAACCGCACGACGCCAAGTGGCTGAGCAAGGCCGAGCAGGACGCGCTGGTCGATACCATCGACCGCGAGCAACGTGAGCGCGAGGCCATCGGCGCCGTCAAGGTATCGTCCTGGAGCCTGCTCAAGGACCGCCAGATCGTGCTGTTCTGCCTGATCTACTTCTGCATCCAGCTGACCATCTACGCTGCGACCTTCTGGTTGCCCAGCATCATCAAGCGCATGGGCGACCTGAGCGACCTGCAGGTCGGCTTCTTCAACTCCATCCCGTGGCTGATCTCGATCCTGGCCATGTACGCCTTCGCCGCTGGCTCCTCACGCTGGAAGTTCCAGCAGGCCTGGGTGGCTGCTGCCCTGGTGATCGCCGCCATCGGCATGTTCATGTCGACCACGGGCGGGCCGGTGTTCGCCTTTGTCGCGGTGTGCTTTGCCGCTATCGGTTTCAAGTCGGCCTCGTCGCTGTTCTGGCCGATCCCCCAAGGCTATCTGGACGCGCGCATCGCTGCGGCGGTGATCGCCCTGATCAACTCGGTGGGCAACCTGGGCGGCTTCGTCGCGCCCACCACCTTCGGCTTGCTCGAGCAGCAGACCGGGTCGATCCAGGGCGGCCTTTACGGCCTGGCCGTGACCTCGGTGCTGGCGGCCATTGCAGTGTTCTTCGTGCGCACCCGCCCAAAGGGTATCCCCTCACATGACCTCAAGGCCCCTTCGGCCTTGGGCCAGACCCACTGATGACTGCGAGACAACAACCATGAACATGCAGACGACTCCCGCTCTCCACACCAGCACCCCTGTGGTCACCGACCTGCGCGTGATCCCGGTTGCCGGCCATGACAGCATGCTGCTCAACCTCAGTGGCGCCCATGGCCCGTTCTTCACCCGTAACGTGGTGGTGCTGCGTGACAGCGCCGGTAACACAGGGCTTGGCGAAGTGCCCGGCGGCGAGAAGATCCGCCAGACCCTGGAAGATGCCCGTAGCCTGGTGGTCGGCCAGCCCATCGGCCACTACCAGCGTGTGCTCAATGCCATGCGCCAGACTTTCGCCAACCGCGATGCGGGCGGGCGCGGGCTGCAGACCTTCGACCTGCGCATCACCGTGCATGCGGTGACCGCCATCGAATCGGCGCTGCTCGACCTGCTCGGCCAGCACCTCAATGTGCCCATGGCCGCGCTGCTCGGCGAAGGCCAGCAGCGCGAGGCGGTGAAGATGCTCGGCTACCTGTTCTACATCGGTGACCGCCAGCAGACCGATCTGGCTTACCGCAACGAGGCCGACGCCGATGATGATTGGTTCCGCCTGCGTCACGAGAAGGCACTGACCCCTGACTCCGTGGTGCGCCTGGCTGAGGCTGCCAAGCAGCGCTATGGCTTCAGCGACTTCAAGCTCAAGGGCGGCGTGCTGCGTGGCGAAGAGGAAATGGAGGCGGTGACTGCGCTGGCCGAGCGCTTCCCCGAAGCGCGTATCACGCTAGACCCCAATGGCGCCTGGTCTTTGAAAGAGGCAATCGCGCTGTGCCGTGACAAGCACCACGTGCTGGCCTATGCCGAAGACCCGTGCGGCGCCGAGAACGGCTATTCGGGGCGTGAAGTGATGGCCGAGTTCCGCCGTGCCACCGGTTTGCCTACCGCCACCAACATGATCGCCACCGACTGGCGCCAGATGGGCCATGCGATCCAGTTGCAATCGGTGGACATCCCCTTGGCCGACCCGCACTTCTGGACCTTGCAGGGTTCGGTACGGGTGGCGCAGATGTGCAATGACTGGGGCCTGACCTGGGGTTCGCACTCCAACAACCACTTCGACATTTCACTGGCGATGTTCACCCAGGTGGCCGCGGCGGCGCCGGGCGAGATCACAGCTATCGATACCCACTGGATCTGGCAGGACGGCCAGCGCCTTACCCGCGACCCGCTGCGCATCGTCGACGGCCACGTGCGCGTGCCGGGGCGGCCAGGGCTGGGTGTGGAGCTGGATGAAGACCAACTGGCCAAGGCCCATGAGTGCTACCGCAGCATGGGCCTGGGCGCGCGGGATGATGGCGTGGCGATGCAGTTCTTGATTCCGGGCTGGACGTTCGATAACAAGCGGCCTTGCCTGGTGCGCTAAGGCTCAGGGCCCCATCGCCGGCAAGCCGGCTCCCACCAGTCCACCACAGCCCTGAAGGCCGGTTGCGGGCTGCGAGGTACCTGTGGAAGCAACCGTCTAAAAGCTGGCGCGATCCCGGTGGGAGCCGGCTTGCCGGCGATTGGGCTGCACAGCAGCCCCTTCAGCCAGCCTCAAAAAAAGCCCGGGCCATTGCCACAAATTCACCCAACACCGGGTTCGGGTTATCCCGGCAGTACGCCAGAAAGATCTCCGCCTGCTGGTCCATTCCCATCAGCGGCTTGAACACCACCTGCTCCAGCCGCAGCGCCTGCGCCGATGCCGGCACCACCGCACAGCCCAGCCCTACATTGACCAACCCCAGGATCGAATGCGTCTGCCCCAGTTGGTGCAGATAACGCGGCTGCACCTGATGACGGGCAAACAGATTGGCGATGCGGTCATGGAAGTAGCGCCCCTCATTGGCGCTGTACATCACGAACGGCTGCTGGTCGAAATCGGCCGGCTTGAGCCGCTCGCGCGCTGCCAGTGCATGCCCGGCGGGCAGGGCGGCGACGAAGGGCTCGCGGTGGATCGGCAGGTACTCCACGCGCGCACTGGGCAGCACCTGGCGCACCAGGCCGACATCGATCAGCCCAGCTTCCAGGTCATGCACCTGGGTTGCGGAGATACGCTCGCTGAGCACCAGTTCGATGTCGGGCACGGTCTTGCCCGCGTGCACCAGCAGGCGCGGGATCATGCTGTAGGCCCCGACGGCGGTGAAACCCAACGTCAGTCGACCAGCCTCGCCATGGGCGATGCGCCGCGCCGACTGGCTGGCCGATTCGGCGATCTGCAGGATGCGCCGGGCATCTTCCAGAAAGCTCTGCCCAGCGAGTGTGAGCCGCGCCTGGCGGTTGTTGCGCTCGAGCAGCAGCACCCCCAACGAATGCTCCAACAGTTGGATCTGCCGGCTCAACGGCGGCTGGGTCATGTGCAGGCGGGTGGCCGCGCGGCCGAAATGCAGCTCCTCGGCAACCGCCACGAAGCAGCGCAACTGGTGCAGCTCCATGATTCAATTCCTGAATTATTCGATCCATCATCTATATTAGACCTGTATCGCATGCCGGCCTAGCATCGAGTCACACCCATGAAGTGGCCGGATATCGACGATGAATGACGACAACACTGCAGCCATCGAGCTGCTGCTGACCCAGCCGGTACCAGATGCCATCGATGCGCAACTGGCCAGCGCTTACCAGGTGCACCGGCTGTATCGCCATGACAACCCACAACAGCTGCTCGCTGAGATAGGCCCGCGGATCAGAGGGGTGGTCACTGGTGGCGCCAAAGGCTTGGCCAATGCGCTGATGGATCAACTGCCAGCGCTGCAGATCATCGCCATCAGCGGTATCGGCACCGATGCTGTCGACCTGCAGCACGCGGCGAGGCGCGGCATACAGGTCACCACCACCCCCGGGGTGCTCACCGATGATGTGGCCGATATGGCCATGGGGTTGATCATCAACACACTGCGCCGCCTGGGCGAGGGCGAGCGTCTGGTGCGTGACGGCTTGTGGGGCACGGTCGACCTGCCGCTGGCGCGCAAGGTCAGTGGCAGTGCGCTGGGTATCGTGGGGCTGGGGCAAGTCGGCAAGGCCATTGCCCGCCGCGCTGCCGCCTTCGACATGCCCATCGCCTACCACGGCCGGCGCGAACAGCATGGCTGTGGCTACCGTTTCGTCGCAGACCTGGTTGAACTGGCGCGTTCGGTGGATGTGCTGGTGGTAGCGGCCTCGGCCGATGGCGGCAAGGTGCTGGTGAGCGCCGAGGTGCTCGACGCGCTGGGCCCGCAGGGCTACCTGATCAACGTGGCGCGCGGCAAGTTGGTCGATGAAGACGCACTGGTAGAAGCCTTGCGCGAACGGCGCATTGCCGGTGCCGGGCTGGATGTGTTCGTCGATGAACCCCATGTGCCACCGGCTCTGCGTGACCTCAACCAGGTCAGCCTGCAGCCGCACCGTGGCAGCGCCACCCTGCAGACCCGCCTGCAGATGGGGCAGATGGTGCTGGACAACCTCTCAGCCTGCTTCCGCGGTGAGGTACCACCGAACTGCGCGTAGCCCCTATCGCCGGCAAGCCGGCCCCCCACAAGGACCCCACTGCTTTCGAGCTAGATGATCTATCCCCGGGAGCCCACTGCTTTCGAGCTCAATGTTGTACCCCCGGGAGCCCAGTGCTT
This sequence comes from Pseudomonas putida, assembly GCF_026625125.1. NCBI lineage: Bacteria > Pseudomonadati > Pseudomonadota > Gammaproteobacteria > Pseudomonadales > Pseudomonadaceae > Pseudomonas > Pseudomonas putida. Next base: position 746,693 of record NZ_CP113097.1, read on the forward strand.
TCGAGCCTGATGATGTACCCCGGGAGCCCAGTGCTTTCGAGCTTGATGATGTACCCCGAGAGCCCAGTGCTTTCCAGCTTGATGATGTACCTGTGGGCATCCACTGCTTTCGAGCTCGGTGATGTACCTGTGGGAGCCGGCTTGCCGGCGATGGGGCCATTAGCCACACCGCAAGACCACACCTTCTCTGCACAAGAACAATCGCTTCCATCGAGAAGCAAGAGGGTCTACATGAACAGCAAATCCGCCGTAGCCGCACCGCAGCCCGTGGTCGCGATCGGTCGCCATCGCTTTCTGGTGCTGGCGCTGATCTCCATCATCACGGTCATCAACTATGCCGACCGCGCCACCCTGTCGATCACGGGCACCGAGGTACTCAAGGACCTCGGCCTGGACCCCGTCATGCTCGGCATGATCTTCTCTGCCTTCGCCTGGGCCTACGCCCTCGGCCAGGTCCCCGGCGGCTGGTTGCTGGACCGCTTCGGTGCCCGCCGTGTGTATGGCATCAGCCTGATACTCTGGTCGCTGTTCACCCTGCTCCAAGGCACAGTGGGCTGGCTGGGCCTGGCCGGCGTATCGGCTGCGGTGGCGTTGTTCTCCATGCGTTTCATGCTCGGCCTGGTGGAGTCGCCGGCATTCCCGGCCAACTCACGCATCGTCAGCTGCTGGTTCCCCACCCGCGAACGCGGTACCGCATCGGCGCTGTTCAACTCGGCGCAGTACATGGCCGTGGTGGTGTTCGCGCCGCTGATGGCGTGGATGACCCACACGATGAGCTGGGAGCAGGTCTTCATCTGGATGGGGGTACTTGGCCTGCTGCTGAGCGTGGTGTGGTTCCGCCTATACCATGAGCCGCACAGCGCACCGGGGTTGAGCCGCGAAGAGTTCGACTACATGCGCGAAGGCGGCGCCCTGGTCGACCTGGAAAAAGAGCGCCAGACGGCCAAGCGCAAACCGACCCGCGCAGAGCTTGCGCAGCTGTTCACAAGCCGCAACCTGTGGGCGGTCTACCTGGGGCAGTACTGCATCACCGAGCTGACGTATTTCTTCATCACCTGGTTCCCGATCTACCTGATCAAGGGCCGTGGCATGACCCTCATGGAGGCCGGTTGGGTGGCCGCTTTGCCGGCCATCTGCGGCTTTACCGGCGGCATCCTCGGGGGCTTCGTGTCCGACTGGCTGATCCGCCGTGGCGTACACCCATCCAGGGCACGCAAAACGCCGTTCGTGATCGGCATGGCGTTGTCCACCACCCTGGTGCTGGCCAATTACGTCGAGGGTAACGCGGCAGTCATTGCCCTGATGACCTTGGCGTTCTTCGGCAAGGGCCTGGCGGCCGTCGGTTGGGCGGTGCTGTCGGATGTGGCGCCGAAGAAAATGGTTGGCCTGTGCGGTGGCGTGTTCAACGGCATCGGCAACATTGCCGGCATCGTCACCCCGCTGGTGATCGGCTACGTGGTGGCCAGCACCGGCTCCTTCCACAACGCACTCTGGTTCGTAGCCGCCCATGGCGTGCTGGGGATCCTCGCTTACCTGTTGCTGGCCCGCCGCTTTGAACGGACGGGGCAGGCGTAGGCAGACGCCTGAGCAGCAGAGGCCCCGGGAGACCGGGGCCTTTTTTTGTGCGCCGGCTACGCATATTCAGATGAAAAACAAAACCCTCAAATGGCCATCAGGCGTGTCTGGGCATGCCATTCACGACATCTGACGCCTAGGGGAAAGCGCTGTCGTGATCGAACAGTTGCGGGGCGTTCTCGTGTAATTTGCCGCAGCCTCAGGCGGCTTAAATGAACCCCGAACCGCACTGACGCCCAGCGCTGTGATGCGCCCCAAAAATCAACAACAGTGGTGTCGACTCATTGAATCCAAAGGAGATATTTTCGCCTACGCCTGCCCGTCCTTCCTTGTGTCAGCAAAAAGAGAACAACATCAATGAACACCGTGGGAACTGATGGCAACCTTGCTCAAGGTTTCAAGCCACGTCATGTAACGATGCTGTCCATCGCGGGCATCATCGGTGCCGGTCTTTTCGTCGGTTCCGGGCACGCCATCGCGGCGGCCGGGCCAGCTACCATTATTTCTTACTTCGTGGCCGGGACCCTGGTGGTGCTGGTCATGCGCATGCTCGGCGAAATGGCCGTCGCGCATCCTGATACCGGTTCGTTCTCCACCTATGCCGACCAGGCCATCGGCCGCTGGGCCGGCTACACCATCGGCTGGCTGTACTGGTGGTTCTGGGTGCTGGTGATCCCGATCGAAGCACTGGCCGCCGGGCATGTGCTCAACGCCTGGTTCCCCCAGGTGGACAGCTGGATCTTCGCCCTCGCGTCCGTGCTGCTGCTGGCGTGCACCAACCTGTTCAGCGTGGCCAAGTACGGTGAGTTCGAGTTCTGGTTCGCCATTCTCAAAGTCACGGCCATCCTTTGTTTCATCGGCTTGGGCTTTGCCGCCCTGATGGGCTGGTTGCCCAACCGCGAAGTCAGCGGCTTGAGCGGCTTGATGAGCGCCTACGGCGGCTTTGCGCCCAATGGCTGGTCTGCCGTGATCGGTGCGTTCATCACCGTGATGTTCAGCTTCATCGGCACCGAAGCGGTGACCATTGCCGCCTCCGAATCCAGCGACCCGTCGCGCAACATCGCCAAGGCCACGCGCTCGGTGATCTGGCGCATCAGCACCTTCTACATCCTGTCGATCTTCGTGATCATCTCGATCGTGCCGTGGAACGACCCGCAGCTTGCGGTAGTGGGTTCCTACCAGCGTGCGCTGGAAATCATGAACATCCCCAATGCCGCCTTCATGGTCGATTTGGTGGTGCTGGTGGCCGTGACCAGTTGCATGAACTCGTCGATCTATATCGCTTCGCGGATGATGTACTCGCTGGCCAAGCGCGGTGATGCACCGGCCTTCCTCAACAAGACCTCCAAGGTCGGCGTGCCACGCGCTGCCGTGTTCGGTAGCACCCTGATCGGCGCGGCCATCGCCATCCTCAACTATTTCGCACCCAAGGGTGTGTTCGAGTTCCTGCTGGCCAGCTCTGGCGCGATTGCGCTGCTGGTGTACATGGTCATCGCCATCTCCCAGCTGCGCATGCGCCGCCGCCTGGAGCGTGAAAACGCGGAACTGAAGTTCCGTATGTGGCTGTTCCCTTGGCTGACCTGGGCGGTGATCATTTTCATTGCCGGGGCGTTGGCGGTGATGATGTACACGCCCGAGCATCGGGCGGAGGTGAGTTCGACCTTGGGCCTGGCGATCTTCATTTCCTTCCTTGGCATCGTCACCACGCGCGGGCACCAGCGGCAACTGGCCGGAGCGCGCTCGCTCGGTTGAGCAACGGCTTCCACACCGCCCCAGTGGCCGGGTCTACCGGCCGCTGGGGGCCCCATCGGTGTGATGTATCCGTGCCATCAGTTTTTTCGTACACTCCGCTCATCCAGCTCGCAAGGGAGTGTGCAACATGTGTCGTGGGATTCGACTGGCTTTGGCCTTGAGTATGTTGCACCTGCCATTGGCACTGGCCGCGCAGGCGCCAGCCGACCCGCTGCTGGATGCGCCGAGCGCCAGCGATGCAGGCGCCGAGCAAAGCGCCCGTGGCGTGTTGCGTGCGCGTCATCAGGCAGTGCTGGCCAGTGAGCTGGCCGGGCGTATCGTCGAGATGCCATATGCCGATGGCGAGGCTTTCAAGAAGGGCAGCACCCTGGCGCGCTTCGACTGCTCGGCCTACCAGGCCCAGCTCAATGCCGCCCAGGCGGCGGTGCGCGCAAGCCGCGAAGAGCTCAACCACAACCGTCAACTGGCCGCGCTGAAATCGGTGGGGCAGTTCGAGGTGTCGCTGGCTGAGGCCAAGCAAGCCCAGGCCCAGGCCGAAGCCCAGGTCTACCAGGTGCAGGTCAAGCGCTGTGTGGTCACCGCCCCGTTCGATGGACGAGTGGTACAGCGCCGTGCCCAGCCTCACGAAAGCGTCGCCAACGGCGCCCCGCTGCTGGAGGTGGTGGACAACCGTTCGCTGGAAATCCAGTTGCTGGTGCCTTCGCGCTGGCTGGCCAGGCTCAAGCCCGGGCAAAGCTTTCAATTCACCCCGGATGAAACCGGTCAACCGTTGGGGGCCACGGTCAAGCGTGTGGGCGCGCGAATCGATGAAGGCAGCCAGACGCTGCTGCTGATCGGCGAACTGCCCACCGACACCCACGGTTTGCTGGCGGGCATGAGCGGTACGGCCCACTTTGCGCAGCAGCCATGACCGCCGCTGCCCATGGTACGGCGGAGCGCGCCTTTGCCTTGTTTCTGGGGCTCCAGCGCCAGGCGCGCCAGGCCAGCAGTAGCGAGCAGTTGGCCTATGCCATGGTCAACGACGGCCAGGCGATGTTTGCTTATCGCCATGCCGCGTTACTGATCGCCGGCAAGGTGCAGGCGCTGACCGGCATCAGCGTGGTGGAAGCCAATGCACCGTTCGTGGCCTTTGTCGAACGTGCCGTGGGCAAGCTGCAGGCTGCCGGTGTCGCTGGGCAGGCCGGTGAAGTCGACCCCAGCGTGCTGGATGCCCAGATACTCGCCGACTGGCAGGCGTTGTCGGCAGGGCAAGCCTTCTGGTTGCCGTTGCACGACCGCAAGGGTGAAGCCTTCGGCGGCTTGTGGCTGGCCCGCGAGCAAGCATTCAACGCCGCCGAGCAGGCCTTGCTGGTGCAGCTGGGGGAAACCTATGCGCATGCCTGGCAGGCCCTGAACCCGGTGCGCCCATGGCGCCTGCGCTGGCCGCGGCGGCGCTTGCTGGCCTTGCTGGCGGTCGCCCTGCTGGTGCTGTTGCTGCCGGTGCGCCAGTCGGTGCTGGCGCCGGCCGAGGTGGTGCCGCGTGGTGGCTGGGTGGTGGCGGCGCCGCTGGAGGGTGTGGTGGCTGAGTTCCTGGTCAAGCCCAACCAGCGTGTGGCGGCCGGGGATTTGCTGGTGCGCTTCGATGCCACCGCCCTCAAGGCCCAGGCCGATGTGGCCGCACGTACCTTGGGCGTGGCGGAGGCCGAACTCAAGGTCAGTACCCAGCGCGCCTTCACCGATGCCGATTCCAGCGCGCGCTTGGATTTGCTGGCCGCTCGCGTCGAACAGAAACGCGCCGAGCTCGACTATGCCCGCCAGTTGCTGGCGCGCAGCGAAATCCGCGCCGAGCGTGACGGCATTGCGGTGTTCGCCGATGTCGAGCGCTGGACCGGCAAACCGGTGCAGACCGGCGAGCGCCTGATGCAACTGGCCGACCCCGAGCAGGCCGAGCTGCGCCTGGAATTGCCGGTCGGCGATGCCATCGCCCTGCAGCCGGGGGCCGAGGTGGCGCTGTTCCTGGACAGCGACCCCCTGCATCGGCACGTGGCGAAGCTCGAACGCGCCGCTTACGAGGCCCAGACCACCGCCGCCGGGCAGCTTGCCTACCGGCTGGATGCGTCATTCGTCGAGGCCTCACCACGCATCGGCCTGCGCGGTACTGCCAAACTGTACGGCGAACGCGCGCCGTTGGCCTATTACCTGCTGCGCCGGCCTCTGGCGGCCCTGCGCCAAGGGCTGGGCCTGTAATGTTGCCGGCGCTGCGTGCGGACCTGCAGCTCTCGCCTGCGGCACCGGCGTTTGACGGTGCCCCGCAATGGACCTTGGCCGACCCATTGCGCGGCCGTTATTTCAAGCTAGGCGCGGCCGCGGTGCGCTTGCTTCGCCACTGGCCGCTGGGTGAGCCGCAACGGGTGCTGGCAGCTGCCAATGCCGAGCCGGGCCTGCCTCTGGAGGCCCAGGAGGTGGAGGACCTATTGGCGTTTCTCGGCCACCACGACCTGCTCAGCGCCAACGACCCCAAGCAGCGCCAGAGTTATGCCGTGAAGGCCGCCGCCAGCCAACAGGGCCTGTGGCAGAAAGCGTTGCACCAGTACCTGTTCTTCCGCATCCCACTGTGGCGCCCGGATGCCTTTCTCAACCGTACCTGGCCGCTGCTCGAACGCCATGGTGGCTGGCTGCTGCGCTTTGGCCTGCCGGCGCTGCTGGTGCTTGGCCTGTTCCTGGTGATTCGCGACTGGTCGCGCTTCATCGCCACGTTCCCGCACCTGTTCAGCCTCGGCGGCATGCTCGCCTTTGGCCTGGCCCTGGCGTTGGCCAAGCTTTGCCACGAGTTCGGCCATGCCTACATGGCCAAGCGCGCCGGCTGCCGTGTGCAGAGCATGGGGCTGGCGTTCATGGTGCTGCTGCCGATGTTCTACACCGATGTCAGCGATGCCTGGCGCGTCAGCGACCGGCGCTCACGGCTGCTGATCGATGCAGGTGGGGTGTTCGCTGAACTGGTGCTGGCGGTGTTGGCGCTGCTGGCCTGGTCGCTGCTGCCCGATGGGCCGCTGCGCACCGCCGCGTTCATGCTGGCCAGTGCCACGTGGATCACCACCTTGCTGGTCAACCTGAACCCGTTCATGCGCTTTGACGGGTACTTTCTGGTCAGTGACCTGTTAGGCGTGGAAAACCTGCAGCAACGCGCCTTCGCCCTGTGCCGGTGGCGCTTGCGCGAGGCGTTGTTCGGCTATGGCGAGACGATGCCGGAGCCGTGGCCACCGCGGATGCGCAAGCGCCTGCTGATATGGGGCTATGGCGCCTGGATCTGGCGTGCGCTGTTGTTCTTTGGTATCGCCCTGGCGGTGTATCACCTGTTCTTCAAGGTGCTGGGTATCTTCCTGATGCTGGTGGAACTGGTGTGGTTCATCGGCTTGCCGGTATTCAAAGAGCTGCAGCAGTGGTGGCTGCGCCGTGACCAGGCCCAGCCGCGCAAGACGCTGGCGCTGGGCCTGGGGTTGATGCTGCTGTTGGTGCTGCTGGCCGTGCCCTGGCGCGGTGCCGTGGAGGTGCCGGCGATGCTTGAGGCATCGCGGGTGAGCGCCTTGCATGCGCCGGTGGCGGCGCGGGTGAAGCAGTTGCAGGTGCACGATGGCCAGACGGTCGCCCAGGGGCAGTTGCTGCTGGAGCTGGAATCGCCTGACCTGGATTCGCGCCTGAAGATCGTGCGCCGCGAAATAGACATTCTGCAGTTGCTGTTGCGCCGTCAGTCCGGGCGCAGCGCCACCGCCAGTGATGCCGGGGTGCTCGAGCAGCAACTGGCCGAGGCAGTGGCCGAGTACCGGGGCCTGGCTGCCCAGCGTGAACGCTTGCAGTTGCGCGCGCCGGCGGCGGGCGTGTGGCGCGACATGCCCAGGGACTTGCAGGCGGGGCAGTGGGTCAATACCGGCCAGCCCCTGGGGCGGGTGGTCGAACCGGGGGTGCGCCTGCGTGGTTACCTGGGCGAGGCCGATTTGTGGCGCGTGGCCGCTGGCAGTGAAGGGCGCTTCATTGCCGACGACCCGGCGCGGGCGGCCTTGCCCGTGCGCGTGGAGCAGGTAGACGCTACCGGCGTTGCCGCGCTGGAACTGCAGGCGCTGGCGTCTGACCGGCATGGCCCGGTGGCCGTGCGCCGCGATGGCCAACAACGTGCCCAGCCGCTGCAGGCGCAATACGGCGTGCGCCTGAGCCCGCGGGTGGACGTGGCTGATGTGGCCCAGCCGTTGCGTGGGGTGGTGGTGCTCGAAGGCGCCCGCGAGTCGCTGCTGGGTGCGGCCTGGCGCAGATTGGCGGCCTTGGGCGTGCGCGAAAGTGGTTTCTAGGGCGAATTCACCGCAAGGAGCAGTCATGAGCGAAATCTCGCTGCCGCTATGTTCCCGGCTGCCGCTTGCCATCGACCTGCCGGCCTTGCTGCAGGCGCTGGCACGGGTGCACGCAGGGGCCTGGCAGGCGCATTTCAACCGTGGTTATCACGAGGGCGACTGGAGCGGTGTGGCGCTGGTCAGTGCCGAGGATGCCCCTGTGCCGCTCGCACCCGGCCGCGGCGCGCCGGTGAAGCTGGCCTGGTGGCACCAGGAGACGGCGTGGCAGGCCGCGCTGGCGCCATTTCGCGCGACACTGCAGGCCGCACGCCTGCTGCGCCTGGGTGAGGGCGCGCGGATTCACGAGCACCGCGACCCAGACTTGGGGCGCCCTGGCGGCTGCCTGCGCCTGCATGTGCCACTGCTGAGCCCACCTGGCGTTGAGTTTATCGTCGACGGCCTGCAGGTCCCCATGCAGGCGGGCGAGTGCTGGTTCGTCGACCTGTCACGTGCACATCGGGTGCACAACCCCGGCCCCGGTGAGCGTATCCACCTGGTGCTCGACTGTTTGCCCGACGACTGGCTGCTCGGGTTGATCGACCAAGGGCGGGCGCTGACCCCGGCGTTGAGCCCGGGGCGGGCAGCGCAGGCATTCGAGCGCTTCCGTGAGCACGTGGCGCATGACCCTGCGCTGGCAGCCAAGCTGCAGGTATTGGACGACCCACGGGCCTTCGTGGCAGCGGCCATTGCCCTCGGCGCAACCTTGGGCCTGGTGTTTTCCGAAGCCGAGGTGCTCAGTGCCATGCGCCAAGGCAAGCAAGCATGGAGCGATCAATGGCGAATCTGAATTCATCGGGCAGTTTTCACGGCTGGATGCCCATTCGCCTGTGGCGTGAGCAGGGTGAGTGGCGCCTGGACTGGTGCTGGTTTGGCCAGCAGGCCCTGACCAGGCCGTTTTTCCGAGACGACGTCGATCAGGCGTTGCGCCTGCCGTTCAACCAGGCCCTGCGCCGTAACACTAGCTTGCAGGCACTGCTGGACTGGCAGGAGAGCAGCCCAGGCCTGGCGCCTTCGGTGCTGGTGTTCCATGCCTCGCGCTGTGGCTCCACCCTGATCGCACAACTGATGGCCAGCCAGGCGCACAACATCGTGCTCAGTGAGCCGCCACCGTTGGACAACCTGCTCAGGGCACCGCTGCAGGACCCAGACGCCAGGCACTGGCAGGCCGAAGGCGTGCGCGCACTGCTTTCAGCCTACGGCCAGCGGCGCCTAGGCGAGGAGCGCCGGTTGGTGATCAAGCTCGATGCCTGGAACGTGTTCGAGGCGCCCTTGCTGGCCAAACTTTACCCCGACGTGCCGCGGATCTTCCTCTATCGCGACCCGCTGGAGATCGTTGTCTCGCAGTTGCGCCAGGCCGGCATGCACCGGGTGCCGGGCCTGCTTGGCGCGTCGGCGCTGGACACCTTGCTGGGCAGCGGCGAGGGCATGGACACGGTGCAATACACCTGCCGGGTAGTGGGCGAGATCCTCAAGGCCGGCCTGCAGCTATGCCGGGAGCATGGCGGCATTGCCGTCAACTACAGTGAACTGCCTGAGGCCATCTGGGGGCGCCTGGCCCCAGTGTTCGGCGTGATGCCGGGCGATGTGCCGTCGTTGCGTGAAGTGGCCGCGTTCGACGCCAAGCAACCGGGCATGAACTTCAGTGCTGACAGCCAGCGCAAGCGAGCGCAAGCCAGCGAGCACGTGCTGGAAGGTGTGCGTCAATGGGCGTTGGAACCCTATAAATGCTTGGAATTCATACGCTTGCATAACGCCTGAAAACTGGCGTCAAAAGGCTTGGAACAGCTGTTTGAGAAAACTGTGTAAATCGCCCTGTTCGGTAGTGGCGATTTGCCCCGACAATCGACTACGCTCAACGCCATCGTGTAGGACATTTCACTTGGATGTGCCCCCCACCAAGGGGTAACTACAGCAGGGAAGCGTGACTCGATGTCGACATCTGAAGTGCTTCTGCGCCCCGTGGTGGACGCTGACCAAGTGTTTCTGCGTGCCTTGTACGCTACCACCCGGGCCACCGAAATGGCCGCGCTGGCGTGGGGCCAGGCAACGATCGAGCATTTTCTCGACCAGCAGTGGCGTGCCCAGCACCTTCATTACCAGGCGCAGTACCCCGACGCCTGCTTTCTGATCATCGAAACCGCCCACGAACGTATCGGCCGTGCGTCCCTGCACTGGGCCGACAGCCACCTGCAGATCATCGATATGGCCCTGTTGCCCGCCTGGCAGGGCCAGGGTATCGGCACACGTCTGCTGCGCCAGTGGCTGGCACAGGCTGACCGCCAGGGCCAGAGCGCCGGTTTGCACGTCATTGCCCACAGCCCGGCCGTGCGCCTGTACCAGCGCAGTGGCTTCGAAGTGGTCGACGACAATGGCCTGTACCTGAAGATGCATCGTTCCTGAACCCCTTTAACGGGCCGCCCGGTCCGCCTTGCAGATAGTCATAGGAGAGCAGCAAATGGATCCGTTTCTCGGTGAGATCAAGATGTTCGCAGGCAATTTCGCGCCACGCGGCTGGGCATTCTGCCAAGGCCAGTTGATGAGCATTGCCCAGAACACCGCGTTATTCTCATTGCTTGGCACCACGTATGGCGGTGATGGCCGCACCACCTTCGCCCTGCCCGACCTGCGCGGCCGCGGGCCAATCGGTTTCGGCACCGGGCCAGGCCTGGGCAATGTGGAGCAGGGTGAAGCTGCCGGTGCCAACGAGGTCACGCTGTTGCAGCCGAACATGCCGATGCAGCAGGCGGTGATCCCGGCGCAGACCGTTTCGGTGGCCATACCGGCGGTGGAAGGCGATGCCAACGCTTCGGCACCTTCGTCTGGCAACGTGCTGGCCAAGTCTTTTGACAGTTCGGGTGCAGGGACGGCGGCGGATATCTATTCCAGTGACACGCCCAACACCAGCCTCAAGCCGTTCAACGTCACGGTGCCTCAAACCACCGTCAACCTCGGTGGTGGCTCGCTGCCGGTGTCTGTGCAGAACCCCTTCCTGGGCATGAACTTCATCATCGCCCTGGAAGGCATCTTCCCGAGCCGTAACTGAGTCAAGGCCGTGCAGTGCACTGCGGGGGCATCTCGGCGCCCCGCGGTGCAACAGGATTTTCAACAAGGATGCGCCATTGCCTGGCGCAGTGACAGGATCAACCAGCCCAAGGGCTGAATGAGGTCGGCATGGCATTCTGGAAGCGAAACAAGAAGAACCAAAACCCCAGCGTTTCCATGAGCCGGCCGAGCCTGATTCAGGCCTTGGAACCCCGCATGATGTTCGATGCTTCGGTGGCCGTGGTCGCCGACCAGGGCGCCCAGGCCGCAGAGGCAGCCACTGCCACGGCCACCAGCAAGGACACCGCCACCGCCAGCGATACGGCCAGCACCCAGGACAGCGCCAGCCATGAAAGCGCGCAGCAGGCCGCACCCGCTACGGCGCCGGCTACCCTGGCCGCCGAGCGCCACGAAGTGGTGTTCGTCGACTCCGCCGTCAGTGACTACCAGAAGCTCATCGCCGGCCTGCCCGCCGGGGTCGAGGTGGTGTTGCTGGAGAACGGCAAGGACGGGTTCAAGCAGATCGCTGATTACCTCGACGGCCGTACCGATGTCACGTCCATCGACATCATCAGCCACGGCGACAGCGGCTATGTGTACCTGGCCGGCAACGCCATCTGGGCCAACCAGCTGGCCAGCCATCAGGCCGACCTGGCGCGCATCGGTGCCAGCCTGGCCGAGGGCGGCGACATCCGCTTTTTCGCCTGCAACACCGGCCAGGGCAGTGATGGCCAGCTGTTCGTCGATGAAGTGGCAAGGCTGAGCGGCGCCGATGTCGGCGCGTCTGCCGACTCGACCGGCAACCGCGCCGGCGAGGACTGGGAACTGGAAACCGTCTCCGGCGTGGTCGCTACGGGCGTTGGTGTGCAACGTGGTGACCTGACGGCGTTCAATACGTCGCTGGCGACCATCACGGTAACCGACACCAATGCCTCGTCCGTTCAGGCCAACGGCTTGGTCTCGCTGGCCGAAGCGATCCAGGCCGCCAACACCGACGCCTCGGTGGACGGCTCTGCCGCTGGCAGTGGCAGCGACATCATCGTGTTTCATCAATCGCTGAGTGGCCAGACCATCCGCTGGTCCACCGCTTCGGCGTTGCTGGTCACCAGCAACATCACCATCAACGGTGATGTGGATGGCGACGGCCGAGGCGACATCATCCTCAGTGGCGACGTCAACAACAACGGCGTGCGTGATGCGACCGAGGCGTCGGGGCTGCAGAGCAACAGCGGCGGCGTGCTGACGGTGCGCAACCTTGATTTTCGTGAGTTCTCGGGCAACCTCGTCGGTGGCGCGATCCGTGCCAACAGTGGTTCGATCACCATTGAAGATTCGAACTTCCAGAACAACGCCGGTGCAGTGATCAACTCGGCGACCACTGTCGGCTCCGCGGTAGTGGTGCGCAACACAACCATTCATGACAACAGCGGCAGTATTGTCGGGGCCACCGCGATGTCATCGCTGGTGCGCTTGGGTGGCGCCAACAACCATGTGTTGGAAAACGTGGCGATCTACAACAACACCGGCACCTACGCTGCGACCGGCACCGTCGCCGGGGGGGCAGTGATCGTCCTGAACAACGCGGGTGGCTCGGTCAACATCGTCAACAGCACCATTGCCAATAACGTATTTCTCAATACCAGTACCGGAAGCATCACCTCCGCGGGCCTTGGCTGGGTCAATGGCCAGGGCGGCACTATCACGGTGCAGAACTCCATCCTCACCGGCAACACCGTCAACGGTGCTGCGGCCGATGCCGTCACCGGCAGCGGCTACACCAGCATCACCAACCTGATCGGCACCACGGTCAACTTCGTCAATGCTGCCGGGGGGGATTACCGCCTGGCCTCCACGGCCAGCAATGCCATCGACCAGGGCACCAGCAGCGGTGCGCCGGCCACCGACCTGCGCGGTTTCGAGCGGCCTCGCGGGGGCGCTGTGGATATCGGTGCCTACGAGGTGCTGTACTCGGCACCACCGGTGGTTGACCTGGACACCAATACTGGCGGCAACGACAGCACGGTGAACTTCACCGGCACCGCGGTGGCGATCGTGCCGAACATCTCCCTCACCCAGACTGACGGCGACACCCAGGTGAGCGGGGCCTCCCTGTCGCTGAGCGGTGTGGCCGATGGCGCCAACGAAACCTTGTCGCTCAGCGCAGCGCAGATCGCCACGGCTGCCGGGTTCGGCATCACTGTCAGCGGCTCGGGCAGCGCCGTGCTGACCCTGAGCGGTGTCGCCACCCTGGCCCAGTACCGGGCAGTGCTGGCATCGGTGGCCTATGGCAACGCGGCGGCGGCCTATACCACGGGCACCCGCACCGTGACCGTCAGCGTCAACGATGACATGGGCAGTACCACGCGTACCGCTTCGGTGGCCGTGCTGCCGCAGAACAGCGCCCCGGTAATCGGTAACCTCAATGGCGACAGCGCGGTATTCACCCAAGGCAACGGCGCGATACTGCTCGACGCGGGTAGCAATGCCACGGTCAGCGACAGCGACTCGGCTGATTTTGGTGGTGGCAACCTTACCGCTTCGATCAGCGCCAACGGCGTAGCCGGCGAAGACACCCTGGGTATCCGCAGCGTGGGTAACGGCGCCGGGCAGATCAGCCTCAGTGGCAATACCGTGAGTTACGGCGGCGTGGCCATCGGCACCGTGGCCGGCGGCACAGGCGGCGCCAGCCTGGTGGTGACCTTCAACGCCAATGCCACCGCCGCGGCGGTACAGGCGCTGGTGCGCAGTATCACGTATGACAACGGCAATGCCGGCAATGGCATCGGCCAGGCCAACCGAGCGGTTTCGCTAACCGTCAGCGACGGCGATGGCGCTACCTCCGGTACCGCCACGGTGCAGGTAACTGTCCGCGAGACAGTGCCGCCCACCGCTTCCATCAGCCTCAGTGACACCGCACTGAAAGTCGGCGACACAGCGACCGTGACCTTCACCTTCAGCGAAGCCGTGACGGGTTTCAGCAATGCTGACCTCACGGTGGTGGGCGGTACGCTGTCGGCAGTGAGCAGCAGTGATGGTGGCCTCACCTGGACGGCTACCTTCACCCCAAGCACCAACATCACGGTCGCCAGTGCGGCGATCACCCTGAACAATACCGGCGTCGCTGACCTGGCCGGCAATGCTGGCAGTGGCACCACCGTGTCGCCGAGCTACAGCATCGATACCCAGCGCCCTACCGCCACCATCGTCGTCGCAGACAATGCCTTGCGCGCGGGCGAGACCAGCCTGGTGACGATCACCTTCAGCGAGGCGGTAAGCGGCTTCACCAATGCTGACCTGAGCGTGGCCAACGGTACTTTGAGCACGCTCAGCAGCAGCGATGGCGGTATCACCTGGACCGCCACCTTCACGCCGACCAGCAACGTTACCGATGCCACCAACCTCATTACCCTGAACAACACCGGGGTCACTGACAGTGCTGGCAACGCTGGCACCGGCACCACCAACTCGAACAACTACAGCGTCGATACCCAACGCCCGGTAGCGACAATCGTGGTTGCAGACACTGCCTTGAGCATTGGCGAAACCAGCCTGGTGACCATCACCTTCAGCGAGGCGGTGACGGGATTCAGCAATGCCGACCTGACCGTGGCCAACGGTACCCTGAGCGCGGTGAGCAGCAGCGATGGCGGCATCACCTGGACCGCCACCTTCACGCCCACCAGCAATGTCACCGACGCCACTAACCTGATCAGCCTGGATAACACCGGCGTGACCGACGCTGCCGGCAATACCGGTAGCGGCACCACCGACTCCAATAATTACGCGATCGACACCGTGCGGCCGGTCGCGGCCATCGTGGTCGCCGACAGCAACCTGGCCATTGGCGAAACCAGCACCGTCACCATCACTTTCAACGAACCCGTCACCGGGCTGTCCCTGGCCGACTTCACTGTACAGAACGGCACGCTCAGCGGCCTGAGCACCAGCGACAACATCACCTGGACGGCCACCTTCACCCCCGCTGCCAATGTCACCGACACCAGCAACCTGATCACCTTGGACAATGCGGGCGTGGTCGACACGGCTGGCAACGCCGGCACCGGCAGCACCGGCTCGAACAACTACGCCATCGACACCCAGCGCCCAACTGCAGCCATCGTGATGGCCGACACTGCGCTGAACGTAGGTGAAAGCACCACGGTGACCATTACCTTCAGCGAGGCGGTCTCTGGCTTCACCCTGGCCGACCTGTCGGCGCCGAACGGCACCCTGAGCGGGCTGTCCAGCAGCGACGGCGGCATCACCTGGACGGCCACCTTCACGCCGTCGATCAACGTGCAGGACGCCACCAATGTCATCACCCTGGCCAACACCGGCGTGACCGACCTGGCCGGCAATGCTGGCAGCGGCACCACCGACTCGAGTAACTACACGGTCAGCACCCTGCAACCCACGGCGACGATCGTGGTCAGCGATGCGGCCCTGCGTATCGGTGAGACCAGCCTGGTCACCATCACCTTCAGTGAGGCGGTGACTGGCTTCACCCCTGCTGACCTGACCGTGGCCAACGGCGCCCTGAGCGGGCTCTCCAGCAGCGACGGCGGCATCACCTGGACCGCCACCTTCACGCCCGCCAGCAATGTCACCGATACCTCCAACCTGATCACCCTCGACAACAGCGGTGTGGTGGGCCAGAGCAGTGGCAACGCGGGCTCCGGCACCACCGATTCGAACAACTACGCCATCGACACCCAGCGCCCGACCGCAACCGTCGTGGTGGCCGAAAGCCAACTGGCGATTGGCGAGACATCGCTGGTGACCATCACCTTCAGCGAGGCGGTGGTCGGCCTCAGCAATGCCGACCTGGCGGTGAGCAACGGCACCCTGAGCGCGGTTGCCAGTTCAGACGGTGGCATCACCTGGACCGCCCTCTTCACGCCCACCAGCAATGTCACCGACGCCAGCAACCTGATCACCCTGGACAACACCGGCGTGGCGGACCTGGCGGGCAACGCAGGGTCCGGCAGCACCGACTCGAACAATTACGCCATCGACAGCCTGCGCCCGACCGCCACCATCGTGGTCGCCGACAGCAACCTGACCCTGGGCGAAACCAGCCAGGTGACCATCACCTTCAGCGAAGCGGTGACGGGCTTTACCAATGCCGACCTGACGGTTGCCAATGGCACCTTGAGCGCGGTTGCCAGTGCCGACGGCGGCATCACCTGGACAGCCACCTTCACCCCGGCCGTGGGCGTGCGGGACGCCACCAATGTCATCACCCTGGCCAACACAGGCATCGCCGACCTGGCCGGCAACCTTGGCAGCGGCACCACTTCTTCGAGCAACTACTCGGTCGACACCATCGTCCCTACCGCCACCATCGTGGTGGCCGACACTGCCTTGAGCATTGGCGAAACCAGCCTGGTGACGATCACCTTCAGCGAGGCGGTGAGCGGCTTCAGCAATGCCGACCTGACCGTGGCCAACGGTACCCTGAGTGCGGTGAGCAGCAGCGATGGCGGCATCACCTGGACCGCCACCTTCACGCCCACCAGCAATGTCACTGATACCAGCAACCTGATCAGCCTGGACAATACCGGGGTGGTCGGCCAGAGCGGCAACGCCGGTGTCGGCACTACCGATTCGAACAACTACGCCATCGACACCCAGCGCCCGACCGCAACCATCGTGGTGGCCGACAGCCAACTGGCGATTGGCGAGACGTCGCTGGTGACCATCACCTTCAGCGAGCCGGTGGTCGGCTTCAG
Organism: Pseudomonas putida; assembly: GCF_026625125.1. Taxonomy (NCBI): domain Bacteria; kingdom Pseudomonadati; phylum Pseudomonadota; class Gammaproteobacteria; order Pseudomonadales; family Pseudomonadaceae; genus Pseudomonas; species Pseudomonas putida. The sequence continues at coordinate 763,152 of NZ_CP113097.1, forward strand.
CCTGGCCGAACTGAGCGTGGCCAACGGTACCCTCAGCGGGCTCGCCAGCAGCGACGGTGGCCTGACCTGGACGGCGACATTGACACCCTCAGCCGGCATCAGCGACACCAGCAACCTGATCACCCTGGACAACACCGGCGTGGCGGACCTGGCGGGCAACGCAGGGTCCGGCAGCACCGACTCGAACAATTACGCCATCGACAGCCTGCGCCCGACCGCCACCATCGTGGTCGCCGACAGCAACCTGACCCTGGGCGAAACCAGCCAGGTGACCATCACCTTCAGCGAAGCGGTGACGGGCTTCACCAATGCCGACCTGACGGTTGCCAATGGCACCTTGAGCGCGGTTTCCAGTGCCGACGGCGGCATCACCTGGACAGCCACCTTCACCCCGGCCGTGGGTGTGCGGGACGCCACCAATGTCATCACCCTGGCCAACACAGGCATCGCCGACCTGGCCGGCAACCTTGGCAGCGGCACCACTTCTTCGAGCAACTACTCGGTCGACACCATCGTCCCTACCGCCACCATCGTGGTGGCCGACACTGCCTTGAGCATTGGCGAAACCAGCCTGGTGACGATCACCTTCAGCGAGGCGGTGAGCGGCTTCAGCAATGCCGACCTGACCGTGGCCAACGGTACCCTGAGTGCGGTGAGCAGCAGCGATGGCGGCATCACCTGGACCGCCACCTTCACCCCCGCCAGCAATGTCACCGACACCAGCAACCTGATCAGCCTGGACAATACCGGCGTGGCCGGCCAGAGCGGCAACGCCGGTGTCGGCACTACCGATTCGAACAACTACGCCATCGACACCCAGCGCCCGACCGCAACCATCGTGGTGGCCGACACCCAACTGGCGATGGGCGAGACGTCGCTGGTGACCATCACCTTCAGCGAGCCGGTGGTCGGCTTCAGCCTGGCCGACCTGAGCGTGGCCAACGGTACCCTCAGCGGGCTCGCCAGCAGCGACGGTGGCCTGACCTGGACGGCGACCTTGACACCCTCAGCCGGCATCAGCGACACCAGCAACCTGATCACCCTGGACAACACCGGCGTGGCGGACCTGGCGGGCAACGCAGGCACCGGCACCACCGATTCGAACAATTACGCCATCGACAGCCTGCGCCCGACCGCCACCATCGTGGTCGCCGACAGCAACCTGACCCTGGGCGAAACCAGCCAGGTGACCATCACCTTCAGCGAAGCGGTGACGGGCTTCACCAATGCCGACCTGACGGTTGCCAATGGCACCTTGAGCGCGGTTTCCAGTGCCGACGGCGGCATCACCTGGACAGCCACCTTCACACCAGCCGTGGGCGTGCGGGACGCCACCAATGTCATCACCCTGGCCAACACGGGCATCGCCGACCTGGCCGGCAACCTTGGCACCGGCACCACTTCTTCGAGCAACTACTCGGTCGACACCATCGTCCCTACCGCCACCATCGTGGTGGCCAACACTGCCTTGAGCATTGGCGAAACCAGCCTGGTGACCATCACCTTCAGCGAGGCGGTGAGCGGCTTCAACAATGCCGACCTGACCGTGGCCAACGGTACCCTGAGTGCGGTGAGCAGCAGCGATGGCGGCATCACCTGGACTGCCACCTTCACGCCCACCAGCAATGTCACTGATACCAGCAACCTGATCAGCCTGGACAACACCGGGGTGGTCGGCCAGAGCGGCAACGCCGGTGTCGGCACTACCGATTCGAACAACTACGCCATCGACACCCAGCGCCCGATCGCAACCATCGTGGTGGCCGAAAGCCAACTGGCGATTGGCGAGACATCGCTGGTGACCATCACCTTCAGCGAGCCGGTGGTCGGCTTCAGCCTGGCCGACCTGAGCGTGGCCAACGGTACCCTCAGCGGGCTCGCCAGCAGCGACGGTGGCCTGACCTGGACGGCGACATTGACACCCTCAGCCGGCATCAGCGACACCAGCAACCTGATCACCCTGGACAACACCGGCGTAGCGGACCTGGCGGGCAACGCAGGGTCCGGCAGCACCGACTCGAACAATTACGCCATCGACAGCCTGCGCCCGACCGCCACCATCGTGGTCGCCGACAGCAACCTGACCCTGGGCGAAACCAGCCAGGTGACCATCACCTTCAGCGAAGCGGTGACGGGCTTCACCAATGCCGACCTGACGGTTGCCAATGGGACCTTGAGCGCGGTTTCCAGTACCGACGGCGGCATCACCTGGACAGCCACCTTCACCCCGGCCGTGGGCGTGCGGGACGCCACCAATGTCATCACCCTGGCCAACACGGGCATCGCCGACCTGGCCGGCAACCTTGGCAGCGGCACCACGTCCTCGGGCAACTACGCGGTCGACACCATTGTGCCCACCGCCACCATCGTGGTGGCCGACAACGCGTTGCGGGCGGGCGAGTCCAGCCTGGTGACCATCACGTTCAGCGAAGCGGTCAGCGGGTTTACCTTGGCTGACATGAGTGCGGCCAATGGCGTGCTGAGCAACCTGAGCAGCCAGGACGGGGGCATCACCTGGACCGCGACCCTGACACCGACCAGCAATGTCGAAGACACCAGCAACCTCGTGTCTCTGGACAACAGCGGGGTAGTTGCCACGGCCTCTGGCAACGCCGGTGTGGGCAGCAGCATTTCCAACAACTACGCCATCGACACCCGCGTCCCCAGCGTGACCAGTGTCGGTGGGCCGGCCGGCGTTGCCTACAACGCCGGCGACGCGCTGGTGTTCGTGGTCAATGCCAGTGAAGCCGTGCAGGTGGCCGGTTCGCCACGCCTGGCCCTGGAAGTCGGCGGGCGCACGGTGTTCGCCGAATTGATAGCCGGTGCTGACACGCCGACCCTGGTGTTCCAGTACATCGTCCAGGCCGGCGACAATGACAGCGATGGCATCCGCGTGACCGGCCTGTCGGCCAACGGCGCCACCCTGAGCGATGCCCAGGGTAATGCCATGAACCTGGCCTTGAATGGCATCGCCGACACGAGCACGGTGCTGGTCGATACACTGGCACCTGCAGCCGTCGGCATCGTCACCCTCGACCCATCCCCGAGCAACGCCCAGAGCGTTCGCTTCACCGTCACCTTCAGCGAACGCGTCAACGGCGTTGACCTGGCCGACTTCAGCCTGGTCGCCAGCGGTACCGCCAGCGCGACGCTCAGCGGCCTGCGGCAGATAAGCGATGGCGTGTACGAGATCACCGCCAGCGGTGTCAGCGGCAGCGGTACCCTGGGCTTGAACTTGAAGGCATCTGGCACCGCCATCAGCGATGTGGCCGGCAACGTGCTCACGGGCGGCCTGACCGGCGCGGTGTACACCGTCGACCATGACGCCCCCACGGTGAGGAGCGTCAGCGTGCCGGTGGGCGTGCATTACAACATCGGCGATACCCTGACCTTCGTGGTGGATACCAGCGAAGCGGTGATTGTCGACGGCGCACCGCAGCTGGCACTGGATGTGGGCGGGCGTACGGTGTATGCCGATTTCGTCGCTGGCTCCGGCACGCCGACGCTGGTGTTCCAGTACCGCATCCAGGCTGGCGACAACGATGCCGACGGCATCCAGGTTGTGGGGCTGGCCGCCAATGGCGCGACCTTGCACGACGCTGCCGGCAATGCCTTGCAGCCAGGGCTGGGGGCGGTTGGCGACAGCACGGGCGTCATCGTCGATACCCGCTTGCCGAGCGTCGAGTCGATCGTGCCGATGCCTGTCAATGGCAGCGGTAGCCAGGGCTTTATCGTGACCTTCAGTGAAGCGGTTCGCGGCGTCGATTTGAGCGACTTCCAATTGGTGGCGAGCGGCAGCGCCAGCGGCACCCTGCAATCACTGGTGCAGATCGACAGCCGCACCTGGCAGGTGAATGCCGTGGGGGTTGCCGGCAGCGGCAGCCTGGCCTTGGCCTTGAACAACAGCGGCACGGGTATCAGTGACATGGCTGGCAACGGGCTGGAGGGCGGTTTCGTCGGCCAGGGCAGTGCGCTGCAGGGCACGGGCGCTGACACGCAGTTCCTGGCCTACCCGACCACGCCGCCAAGCCTGGCCGGCCAGCCACTACCCCTGCCCGGCACAGCTGCGTCAGCGTTCTCGGCGTTCCAGTCACCTCTGCTGCCAGTACCGTTGTTCGAAGTGCCGAGTGTTGGCGGTGGGCTGCCGCCGCTGGGCAGCATCTTTATCCACGAGGGTGCCCTGGCGCCCAGCTACCTTGCCCAGGTGTTTGCAGGGCAGCAGGGCGGCTCCGCCATCGGCAACGGCAGCGGCAGCGGTTTCCTCGGCTTTGGCGGTGGAGATGCCAGCGTGTTCGGCGCCAGCAGCCTGGCCAATATTTTCGACAAGACGCTGCCGGACGACGGCGGCCAGTATGAGCTCAGTGGCGGCAACCCTTGGCGCCAGGGCGGCGAGGGCCAGGCCGGTGCGCCGACGCTGGGGCAGCAGTTGCAAGCTTTCAAGGAGGGCGAGCAGCGCCAGGTCAGGGAGCTGGCGCTGGCGCTCGGACAGATCAAGGCACCCATGCCCGAGGCGTGAGCCAGAGCCATGGCGGATAACAACACAATGGATATCAAAAAGCAGTACCAGGGGGCGGTGGGGATGAGCAAGGCATCAAGGATATTTGCGATCAGCATGTTGGCACTGGCGGTGACAGGTTGTGCCGTGAAGACCCAGCCGATCGAGCGCAGCGTCAGCGAACAGCGCGCGCGTGACGACCTGGCCAGCATGTTCAAGGGCCAGGAGGCACTGCAAGGTCCGCTGACCCTGCACCAGGCAATGGCCCGCGCGGTCAAGTACAACCTGGAAGCACGGCTGAAGGTGATGGAAGAAGCCCTGGCCCAGCGCCAGGTGGACCTGGCCACCTTCGACATGCTGCCACGCATGGCGATGTCGGCAGGCTATGCCGGGCGCAGCAATACCAGCGCCGCCAGCAGCCGCAGCGTGCTGACCAACACCCAGTCGCTGGAACCCTCCACCTCCCAGGACCGCGACCGCGACGTGGCGGACCTGACCATGGTGTGGAACGTGCTGGACTTCGGTGTCAGCTATGTCAGCGCCAAACAGCAGGGCGACCAGCGCCTGATCGTGCAGGAGCGCCGGCGCAAGGTGGTGCAGACCATCATTCAGGACGTGCGCTCGGCCTACTGGCGGGCGGTGGCTGCCGAGCGCCTGCTCAAGCAGATCGACGCCTTGATGGTGCGGGTGGACCAAGCGCGTGACAACAGCCAGCGCATGGGCGAACAGCGCATCGGCGACCAGATCCAGGCGCTCAACTACCAGCGCTCGCTGATCGAAGCCACCCGCCAGCTGGAGGAACAACGCCGCGCCCTGTCGCTGGCCAAGACCGAGCTCGGCGCGCTGATCAACCTGCCGCCTGGCACCGACCTGACCTTGGCCGCCAGCGACGACTACAGCGTGCCCGAACTCAAGGTCGGGCTGGACAGCCTTGAGCAGCAGGCCCTGGCCTCACGCCCGGAACTGCGCGAGCAGGACTACCAGGCACGCATCAGCGCCGCCGAGGTGCGCAAGTCGATGCTGCGCATGTTGCCGGGCCTGGAGTTCTCCGCTGGCGGCCATTACGACAGCAACAGCTTCCTGACCAACCAGCACTGGGCCGACTACGGCGTGAAGGTCACCTGGAACCTGTTCAACGTGTTGTCCGGCCCGGCTTCGATCGATGTGGCCAAGGCAGGTGAGCAGGTGGTCGAGGCACGCCGCCAAGCCATGTCGATGGCCATCCTGGCCCAGCTGTACGTGGCCAACGCCAACTACAGCGAAGCACGTCGCCAGTTCGCCACCAGCCAACAGATGGTCGCCCTCGATCAACAGATCGTCGAACAGCTGCGCAACCGCCATCAGGCCCAAGGCATTGGCGAGCTGGAACTGATCCAGGGTGAGCTCAACGCCCTACAGGCAGACCTGCGCCGCGACCTGGCCTACGCCGAGCTGCGCAACAGCTACGGCCAGCTGTTCGCCAGCGCCGGCCTTGACCCGCTGCCGGCAACCCTGCCGTCCGACAAACTGTCCGACATCGCCCAGGCCCTGGGCAACAGCGAAGCCCGCTGGCAGCGAGGCGAGATCACGCCGGGGTCGTGAGCCCTTGGGGGGCCAGGACCTGCTCAAGGACATAACCCAGCAGCAGGTCCTGCGCCCTTTGCAGCGTGGTGCCAGCGGTATCCACGACCAGCTCGGGGTGCTGCGGTGCTTCATAGGGGGCATCGATGCCTGTGAACCCCTTGAGCTCGCCAGCCCGTGCCCGGCGGTACAGGCCCTTGGGGTCACGCGCTTCGCAGGTGGCCAGGTCTGCTTTGACATGCACTTCATGGAACCCGGTTTTGCACGCCCGGCGCGCCGCTGCGCGGTCGACGCGGTAAGGGGAAATGAGCGCGGTGATGCAGATTAGGCCGGCATCGGCGAATAGTGCTGCGACCTCGGCGGTACGGCGGTTGTTTTCATGGCGGTCAGCGGGGGAGAAGCCAAGGTCGGCGTTTAGGCCGTGGCGCAGGGCGTCGCCGTCGAGAACGTAGCAGGGGTGGCCTAACTGGTTTAGGCGCAGGGCTAGGGCGTTTGCCAGGGAGGATTTGCCTGCGCCGGAGAGGCCGGTTAGCCAGATTACTGCGCCGGGGTGATGGGGGGCGCTTCCTGCGTTGGGCACGGTTGGTTCTCCTGGGGGGAGGGCGGGGGGCTTGGATGGTTAGGATAGTTGGGGTTGGGTTGGGAACGCAGGCAAATGCTGAGGCTCGAACACAAGCATGGAAAGCAGACACTCAACAAGACTTCCGTCAGCGTCCTCACATAATCCTTTATTGGGCCGGGGGAAGCTGAATAAACTTAGTAACATATTGTTTTTAATGAAAAAGAAACTTTATCGAAGACATCTAGGAATACCACCTGGAATACTGCTAGCCATAAGATCCAGACTTAGACTTGTTATGTAAGAATGCGAAATTGCCTCTCCGGCTTGAAATCGCCCTATCTCTGACGGCTATGTCAGACTGCTAACCTCCACCCTTGCTTACGCTAGGGAGCTGGATGATGTGCCGACAGGTCCTCAAATGCGAGCGATCAGGGCAGGCATCGCTCCTGGGAAGGATTACTGATGGCGCCTTGATCGCGCGCGCCCCAAGGCTCGGGGTCTGACGCACAGGTTTGGTAGGTCAATCCCCATACATCGATACCGCCAACGTCGTACAATGGCAGGCAGGATTGCGCAAGAACGATGGTAAGGCATGGCCTGACGCTTTGCTCTCCACTACCATGGGGGGATGTGTTGTACATGTCGAGGCCCAGAGCGAATCATGGAGCGCTCTCTGCAAGTAGCAATGTGACTGGCCTGACTTAAGTCTGACCAATAGACATAGAACTATGGCCATAATACGAGATAAGGAAAGTGATGACAAAAATCAATGAAGAAATGTCCGGTTCTGACGTTGAGCCTATCGAGGGATTAGACAGAGATGAGGATATTTCCTTCGGCGATTATCCAATTGATACCGTACTTATTCGAAACGAAAATAGGACCGTCCATGACGTACTACGTCGTATCGAAAAGGGAAGTTTCGTGATGGATCCTGATTTTCAGCGAGATTTTATCTGGGCTGAAGATAAGCAGTGTAAATTAATAGAGTCTGTTATGATGCGGATTCCTTTGCCGGTTTTCTATTTAGCGGAAAATAGCAAGGGTAAAATGATAGTTGTAGATGGTCTTCAGAGGTTGTCGACATTCCAACGTTTTGTCAATAATGAGCTGAAGCTTAAACTTCCTCACCAAAGTGAGCTGCATAACAAGTACTTTCAGGATCTTTCACCGAAGCTGCAGAATAGGGTAGAAGACTGTAACTTGGTTTTGTATGTGATCGATGCCAAGGTTCCCGCGCAAGCATTGTTAGATATTTTTGAACGAGTAAACGGTGGCGTACCTCTTACTAGACAGCAAATGCGCAACTGTCTGTATTCTGGAAAAGCTACGCGCTTCTTGAAGGAAGAAAGTAAAAATAGTAGCTTTTTAAAATCTACTGGCGGCAGTTTAAATAAGAAGACGATGCGCGATCGAGAGCTAATTAATAGGTTTTGTGCATTTGAGCTTCTCGATACGTCTCGCTACAAAGGTGATATGGATGATTTTCTTGCTAAAGCACTGGAACGCATGAATGAGATGTCTGAGAGTGAGTTGGAGCAGCTTTCAGCACGTTTTAGAGCTAGTATGCGTAACAATTTCTTGATTTTTGCTAAGCATGCTTTTCGTAAACATTCTTCACCCTATGATACTAGGAGCGTAATTAACGCATCTCTATGGGACGTCATGTCTACAGGTTTGAGTCGTTATCCTGAATCAATAGTGGAAGCACACGCCGAGGAACTTCATGACGGTTTCTACACACTGATGGAGAATCCGAAATTCAGAGAGGCAATTTCGTTAGGTACGAACCAAGTTGCACGCGTAAGCTCAAGATTTGAGTTGACTAGAGAGATGCTGGAGGAGGTTCTCGGTGATCAGTAAGGTAGAGTTGCGAAATTTTAAGTGTTTTCAGCATCTTAAAATGCCACTTGCTGATTTGACGCTCTTAGCTGGATCGAATGCATCCGGAAAATCGTCATTCTTGCAAGCTTTGGTAGTACTTCATCAAACTATTCGCGAAAATGAGTGGAGTAAGCGCCTGGTTCTTAACGGAGAGATTTTGAGTCTGGGTACAGTTCAGGACGTTGTTAATAAAATTCATGGTCGGAATGATTTTAGTCTCAACTTGACAGATGATGAGTCTACCTATTGTTGGGGGTTTAACGGCGAGAGAGCCGAAATGTCAATGCAGGTTAACTGTTTTCCAGGAGAGCCTATTAGTAGTGACGTGAGCTTGAACAAGCTTTTGCCGATGGAAGGCAGAGAAAATCAAAAAATTTGCACTACCCTTGAAACGCTCACATATATAACTGCTGAGCGAATTGGACCTCGGGATTTCTACGCTCTTGAGGACAGACGTACCATTCAAACTGTTGGTCCTAAAGGTGAGCACGCTGTCAGTTGCTTGTACCGCCTGGCAGAAAAAACCGTTCATAGTAATTTATGTGTAGCTGGAACGCCTCCGACATTGATGAGGCAAGTCGAAGCGTGGATGCAAAAGTTTTTTCCAGGTTGTGGTGTTGAAATCACACCAATTGCACGGATGAATGCGGTTTCATTAGGGATAAGGACTTCTGATGAAACTGATTACCATAGACCTGTTAATGTCGGGTTCGGTCTTACACAGGTGTTGCCAATATTGGTCGCTACATTGTCAGCTAATGAAAATGACTTGATCCTGATTGAAAACCCTGAGGTTCACTTGCATCCGGCTGGACAGGCGCTGATGGGGGGATTTTTGGCAATGATTGCGAGCTCAGGAACACAGATTGTCCTGGAAACCCATAGTGATCATGTGCTGAATGGAATTAGGCGAGCGGTTCGGAGCAAAGTATTGACTCCATCTCAGGTTGCTTTGCATTTCTTCCGCCCATCTACGCCTGATATGGATCAAGTAGTTTCACCACAACTGGACGCTTCTGGAAATATTGATTTTTGGCCAGAGGGTTTTTTCGATCAGTTCGATAAGGATATGAACCACTTCGCGGGGTGGGGGGAGTGAGATGGAGCTCTTTTTCAATGATTGCTCGCTGCATGGTCAGTTTCAGGATGTAGGTAGTTTTGAGAGCTCTTTAGATGTAATCATGGCAATGCGAGGGCTGGCAAAAAAGTATGGTCGAGAGATTTACTGTCACAGGGGCTTAATGCATTCCAGAGTGACTGATCAGTTAAATCTTCCTCAGGCCATGAGTGCTATTAATAGAAGTAAGGCTATCGCTTTAGTTGGGTGGTTTAGTAAGGCTGGCCCATTTTGGGAGGATGGCCGTCGGCATTCCCCTGAAGAGTACTTAGAGTGCTCTAATGAGGTGGTGACGGATACCGCTATCGGTGAATGTGCATATTTGAGTTTTTTAAGCCAGGCTGCACAGCTCGCGAGTATGACACCATCATCCTGGCTGTCTCCACTGATAGAGGTGACCTGGCATCGAAATGAGCAGCCCGCTCAGGTCGGCAGCTTGGTCAACCACCTTGGTGCTGCGACGCTCGAATTAGAGCTGCAGAAGGCTGAGAAGCCATTACAATCCTGGGCAGAGCTTGCCAGAGTTTGCCCAGCAAAATTTGAAAATTTAATCTTCTCTGATAATACATTTAGTCCATTGTCTGGCACTCCCTTCGTGTCAGCGGCGGCTAAAAGTATTATTGATCTATTGAGCGTGCTTCAAAGATTCAAAGCTACTCACATTACAGGTAGTGGAAGAACGCGCGAAGGCGATGAGCTTTATCAGACTTATTTTACTGGCGCACGAGCATGGTTTTCCGATTCGAGTGACAGAGAAAAGCGGGACTTCGAACAAGAGTTAAAGTTTACAGATCCTGAAAATCCTAGGGAAAAAATATCAGCACCATATCATGGAAAAGTTCAAACGCCTCAAATGCGTATACACTTCACATGGCCTGTAGCGGCTGATACTCCGCTTCATGTGCTCTATATAGGTGATAAAATTACAAAATACTGAAAGTTGAGCTAATGGAGCGCCGCCAAATTTTTGGTTGGCGTCGCCCCTACCTAGCTAGGTGCAATTTTACTAGTTAAAGATTTTTAATTAGCTCGCACGCTTCAGCCCATGAGTATGCCCCTGGAAGGGGACTATGTTCAAAAACCATCATGTAGCGGTATTCGCGGCCTGAGCATTTTTCCCAGAGCTGGCCAAGCTCAATTTTAGCTTCAGAGTCAGAGTTGTCTCTATCGCTTCCTTTTGTTTCTATGATGATAGTGAGGCCTGAGTGAAGTCGCACTATAAAATCGGGGTAGTGGTTTATCGGGCCATTTATTACAAAGCCTCGGCCGCTAGAATTCCGATGCCACCATCTAACATTGTTGGCGTCGGCAAGGTAGTCAGACATCCTTTCTTCAAGTCCATTTCCTCTTTCTTCGCGCACATATAGGGAGTTGGATGCTGCAACTGATGCTGTCTGGCGCGGAGAAATCTCAAGAGGGAATTTATAGAAAGGTTTTGTGTCTAGCTTATTAAGGCTAATTAAGTGTTTAAATTTTCGGCGCGAGAAATTTAAAATCTCTCGACGGACTCGCTGTTTTATGGCTTCAACATAGGAATGTTGTTGCTCGAGTATTTCATCGAGTTGCCCAGCGCTGAGTCTGGCCAGGATCTTTTTGATGTAAGATTGCAGATCGGATTCAGCTAGGGGCGGCATTTTCCCAAGCCAGCTTCCAACCAAACCTGTCAACTGTCGTCTTTTTGCCTCGGCATCCAGGCTAGAGAGATAATCTTTAAGTTTGCGGACTTCATGTTCTTTCAGGCGTACACGGGTAGGCTCGTAATCGCCTTGAGACTCCCCAATTCTTAAAAGATCGATTTTAACGAGGTCGCCGCTGACAGGCGCTACAGTGAAATCATTGATGTCGCAATCTGCGAGTCTAAATTCCTGGTCTACCAGTTGAGATTTTTCTAGTAATATGTCACCTGATTCATCTGCAAAAATTAATCCAGGAGGAGCTTTTCTGAAGAACTGTGGAAGTCTCAAATCACTAACTTCGTCAATGAACTCAGGTCGGATTGAGTATAAGTCCATTACACTTCTTACCTCTCCAGGGATATAGTCGTTAAGATCTGCTGGAGTCGCAGCTTGCAGTTCTTTGTTTGCTTCTTCTGCGGCGCTTAAAGTCGATAATAAGAAATCAGGCTCTTTATTTGTAGTGGCGCTGTTAGAAGTCGCGAGATCGAGTTGATTTGAGGTATTGCTTTTATGCGAGAGCAGGGACGGCTCGTTAATTTCCCAGTTTGATGTTGGGGCCTTAGCTGGATATTTAGACTCTGCTCGGGCTTCGTCTTGAATTGGATCAGGTGTTCTGAAGTCGGCTCGGCTGAATCCTGCGCGATTAAGCCCTGCCACAATTTTTTCGAGTGTCTGACTAAATACGCCTGATGCAGTTAATACATAACTCATGTTCAAGGGTTCATGACCATGAGCTCGTACATACGGCTGTCTTAGAATTCGGCCGAGGATCTGTTCTACGTCTACAGGTGATGATCTATCTGCTAAGGTTGCCAATATGTAGGCAAAGGGGCAGTCCCACCCTTCTTTAAGTGCATTAACTGTAATTACAAATCTTACAGGGCATGATTGAGAGTCTAGATCTATACCGCTTAGCTCATCTTTTTCGGCGGTCTTGATTTTGATCCAGTCTTCTGGGATTCCGTGCTCTATAAGTTCGGATTTTACTTTTTCAAAAGTTTGCGCGTCAGCTTTGGCTTTGCTCTCGGCTTGGATTAGGGCTATTGGGCGAATATAGGCTCCGCCAAGCTTTTCTTCTGCCTGTGCCTCTGCTTCGAGTCGCGCTCTGAGATCAATTGTGTGGGCGATTACCGAGCTTCTGTTTGGCAGGTTTCTGACAATAACTGGAAGCTTCACCATGTGCTGATTCCGCATAACCAGCGCATCGACGAAGCTAATAATGTTGGCACCTGCACGCGGAGTTGCGGTAAGTTCAAAAACAAAGCTGGGATTCAAGTTGCGAAGCATATCTTGAGATAGGCTGCTGGTGACGTTGTGACTTTCGTCAACTATCACCACAGGCTCTAATCCAGCCATGGATGCAACTAATGAAAAAGGGTCTACGCCGTCACTGACAGCTACGGCAGTAGAAGATAAATCATCCAGGGCGGAGTTTTCTTGATAGAGCTTTCTATCGTCTTTGTTTTTGGCTTTTAAGCTGTCATAAGTGAGGACTGCCAAAACCAATCCATCTTCAACTTCCGCTCGAGAAAGTTGTCCCGACAAAAGGTCGCGCTTGTCCATAATGCTAACGCGACCTTCAAATAGGCGGTTGAGACTTTGTCTATAAGGGTGATTTGGATTACGCAGAGCATTGAGAACCTGCTGTAAGATTGACAGCGATGGCACTAGCCATAAGCATAAACGTGCATCACCTTGGCGCTTCTGTAATGCCTTGAAAATGCTAGATACCGCGTGCAGCCCAATAAATGTCTTCCCTCCAGCGGTGGGAACCTTCGCACAGACTTGTGGGGCTCTGTGTGTAGGGCTTTGATAGCCTTGCATTCGGGTAGCGCCTTGAGCGTCCCAATGCGCTCGATATGCAAGTTGAGCATCATCACACGCGGTCCAGCGGCGGAGAAAAACCTCTAAATCTTCGATCACTTGGCTCTGGTAGCTGTTTAATTGCACGGTTGATTCCTCAGAGCCTAGTAATGTCGCGTGGTATTTTCTTGAATGCGATGCCGTGGCGTCGCATAAATTCTTCGCCTAGTGCAAGTTGGTCCGCATATATCAAAACGGGTCCTATTTCTCTTACTAACTCCGCCAGAAGCTCAAGATCAAGCGTTGTTGCGGTTTGTTCCTCATAGGCAAAAAATACTTTTAAGCCATTAGCTTCGCCTAACCAATACCGGTGAGGAGTAGTATTTGAGTTGGAAGTTGTGATTGATATCCCCTCTTGCCAAGCTACATATTCTCGAATAGCGGGCAAGCCAATCTTAGGATTCAAATTTCCATATTCGCCAAAAAGCGGTTCGCCTAGTGAGTAGTAAGTGAAAGCCCCTCCTAAGCCTGGAGTTGCTTTGCTATCTGCCCCATATCCCTGTATCACTCGCTTAATACGCTCTGCTGTCAGAGAGTCTGCATAATCCATCATTTCAATTAAGATGAATCGCCTTGAACCTTCATCTTTAAGGTTGGCTTTTAAGACGGCGTGTCCAGTGGTCCCTGATCCTGCAAATGAGTCAAGTATTATGGAGTCATGATCTGCTGCAATATCTAGAATACGGTCGATCAAAGTACTAGGTTTTGGGGTGTCAAAAGACGAGTCGCCGGCGAAAATAGCACGCATCTCATTTTTTGAGCTACGATTACTACCCACATCCTTTTTCCAAAGGGTTCGTGGCACTAAATTTCCAACCTCATTTAGATAACGCTTAATGCTTGGGCGTGCATCTCCCGTAGGTCCCCACCATACACGTCCTTCAGAGTCTAGCTCATGAAGTCTCTCTTCCGAAATACGCCAGAATCTGCCAGGTGGAGGTGAGAACTCTCTACCCGTAGGACCCGAGACAGTGTAGAGCCCTTTCGAGTACGGCTTATTAGCAAATGGATCTCCAGGAATCCACGAACCATTTGGGTCGTTGTCCGGATTGTCATATATGGAATCAGACTCAGCAGTCCTTGCAAGCCGGGCCGGTACCCAGTTAGGACGTTTTGAGTATACTAAAATGTAATCATGGTCAGTTGAGAACTGACTGGCAGAGTTTCTAGGGGAGTCAGCTTTTTCCCATATAACGCATGTGACAAAATTGCTTGCGCCAAATATTTCGTCAAGAACTGGTCGTAATATGCCGACCGCGTTGTCGTCAATCGAGATCCATATGGAGCCGTCATCTGAAAGTAGGCGGTGTAGCAGTTTAAGACGAGGGTAAATCATGCACAGCCATTTGTCTTGGCGGCTCATGTCCTCGTTTTGTTTTCCAACTACCTTCCCTAGCCACTTTTTGATTCGAGGGTCGTTTACATTGTCGTTATAAACCCACCCTTCGTTTCCTGTGTTATAGGGTGGGTCGATGTAAATGCATTTAACTTTCCCTTCAAATTCCGGAAGCAAACTCTTAAGTGCTTCAAGATTGTCACCCTGAATAATTTTGTTGTTCAGGGTGTTCTGTACGGATGAAGTTTTTGGTTGAAAAGTATAATGTGCTTGTAGAGCTCGGTAGGGTACATCCCGATGATGGTTTCGGACCTGATCTTTACCCACCCAGTGCAATGTCGGCATGGTGCTCGCCTTGTCCTCAAAAAAACGCAAACGCTTGCCCTCACGGCAGCCGGTGATTTGACACCATTGGTTACCTGCAAGGCAAGCCGACGTGTCTTCAAGTGCCGACCTCGGGTGACTACCATACCCGTGGATGCGGGGTTCTGGACAGCTTCATCATTTTTCAATCGGTGGGATGAGGTGCGCCAGGGTGCTGAGATCAAGGTTAGGCGTCCGATGCATCAAACGCCCTCGGTTTCCCTCAGACGTTTCCAAATGAGCCGGACAGTGAGCTGGTAATAGTATCGGGTAGCGCTCGAGTGTTCCTTTAGGTAGTGGACCCGAAACCAGCGCAGATGCTTCTGTTTCCAGGTCCAAGGATTGTCTAGCTGCCAGCGCTCCTGGATGGCTGCTTGGATGATTCGGGCTTGCCTGAGGTGTCGTTTCCGCGTGATTTTTGAGCCCGTCAGTACTCCGTTGATGAAAAGCGCCATATCGCATGGCGTAGTCATGCTCTGCCCCCAATGTAAGCGGACACCACATCGATTCGGTTATGCCCGAGTTCCAGACTGATCTGGCGACGAGCTTGCCGGTCAAGCTCGCGATTCATACGATAACCGTGGCCACCATTGACCGGTGCAGCGTAGCCCGTGAGCTGCTCATAGCGTTCGCAAGCGTAAGCCGCACGCAATTCGTGGAAACCCTTTAGTCCATACTCATGTAGGAGCTTGCGTGCAGGGAACACGCGGTGCCGTAGAAACGCAGCATAAGTCTCGCCATGCTCCAGTAGATTGCGACTGCCGGCCGGTGACGCTTTGCGCGCAACCATTAGCGCTGTTATTACCTGATCATTGGCGGCGATCCAGCGCGGCGCTAATGCACCCGAGCGGCCGCCTTTTGTGCCATCTTGGATGTTGATGCGATCCAGTTTATGAGCCTCGCGATGCAATCGTGACAGGTCAGCTAGGCATGCTTCGCGCAAGCGCATGCCGGTTGCTCTTGCCAGCAAGACGATAGCGGCCGCCTTGACGTTTCCTTGTTTGCGTAGCGCCTCAAATACGCTCTGTATTTGTTCGTGCTCTTGGCCATCCGGCGCACGGGTACGTACGTTGGATCGCTGCTGACCCAACGCCTGGCTCGGGCTGATGATTCTCACGTTTTGATCACCGCGCAGCGCAGCGAGGGTGCGGTTAACGCTGCTCAGGCGGTTTTGCGCAGTGGCGATGCACAGTTCGCCTTGTTGGATCTGCTGACGCAGGTATGCGACGTAGTCCAGCAGCGTCTGTCGATCAATCTGACGTGCATCGTTGTAACCGGGGCCGTCCTCCGATCGGCACCATCGCACGAAGGCTTGCCAGCGATCGCTGTGTGCTTTGACGGTGGCGAAGTGGCCACCGGCAAACAGATCTTCCAGTGCCTGCCGACCGGCGTAGCTCAGTTGGCGACCGTAGCCAAAGTTACGACCGTCACGCCGACCGAGCAGCGCCATCTTCTTCACCGCTTGCAGTTGTTTGTAGAAAGAGCAGCAGGGCTTTCCAGTGGGGGCTGATGCTGTCCAACTGCCCCCAGTGTGTTGGGCGGATGAGGAGGGCATTTTCGCTGTGTTGCAGCAGAGCCCCTTCGTCTCGCAACTGCTCGATGAGCCGAACGAGCTCGATTGACTCAGATGTTGGAGCTGCGACAGCGGCGACACTGGCGACAACCCCCGCCGTACCTGGATTGGCACGTGGCGACAAAGTGGTGACGGTGGTGGCGACACACCGTAGCTCGGTCGGGGAGTGATGTTGCGCCCGATAGCGGCGTACGGCCTCAGTGAGGCGGAACATGGCGCACCTCGAATGTCTTTCCGTCGGTGTTCAGCCACCGATGATCAATCAATACCACCAGCAACGCGGCGGTGTGTGGGGTGCTTTTACGGGCAAAGCGAGGGCCTTTGCGCGTGAGGTCACGGATGTTGAAAGGAGGCCAATTCTTCTGTACCAACCAGCGCAGCAGGCAATCTGCCTCTGCGCGAAGCTTATTCAGTGGTTCCTGTTCAGTCAGTCGCTGATTCTCGGCCAGGTAGTAATCCATCAAGGTAGAGGCGCGCTGAATGTGCACTTCCTCCAACACAGTCGACTGCTCAACCACCGTCATTACGCCAGCCATGCGTAGAACGTTCGCGGCGGCTTTACCCGCAGCCGCTTGCACGTTGACCAGCTCGCCGAATTCCCCGGACTCGCATTCAATGGTGTCGTGAATGGCAATCCAGGCCTCACGGGCGCGGGGGCTCAACTCTAGGGCCGCAGGGTTGAGGCCACCATCTTTATGGCGTGACCAAGGCTTCTGCATCAGCGCGGCAATGCGCTGCTGGTACAGGTGCACCTTTGGATCTCGGGTCAGGTCGATGGCTTTGTACAGCCGTTGTCCAACCAGACGCTCGGGCCAACTGATCAGGCAGCGCCCCAGGATGCCCTGGTCTTTGATATCTGCGTCCTGAAGCAAGCGGTCGGCCAGGCGGGGTTGCAGCATCAAGTGCATGCTGAGGCGGCGATCATAGGCACGCAGACTTTCTCCAGTCATCGCGCGCGACCGATCAATCGGGCTACGGTCCCACAGCGTCGACAGGTGAGTGATCGCCTTGATCATGTTGTCCTTGCTCATGGTGCTGCCGCCCAAAAACTGCCCGCCCTCATCGCTGAACAGCCCCATGCTGGGCAAACCGTGGCACAGGCTTTTGACCAGGCCCTCAATGGTCGGCTCAGCAGTGAGCAGTCTTGGTTGGACAGGTTCAGGTTGCGCGTCCAGCGCTAGCTGTGCTGATTTTTTCGAGCTCGGTGACTTCGCGGTGAGGCTCATTGCAGCTCGGTGCGCCTTGAGCTGTTCGCCATAGGCGATCCACTGCTGTCTTTCCCAGTCGCGTACGGCTTGCAGTGCAATATGGTCCACCGCGCTTTTGCGATCACCCGAGCAAGCCACCGTCAGCAAGTACAGCGACAACGGATAGATTCGGCCGTCGAGGTGAACATTGGCGTGCGCCTGGCTCGCCAAAGCTGCCGTGGCCAGAACGGATTGCGCGGCCATGGCGCAGGGCACACCGATTACATCGGCCATGCGCTCTACGGCCGGCCCCAAAAGATCGCCTAGCGCCGCGACCGGGTAGGGTAGGGGCGTAATCTGCTGTTCCAACAAGGGGCGTGGTGGCCCTTGTACTTCGCGCAGTTGCATAGCCATCCTCCATAAATTACCGATCTCTCCCCCACGTCATCCCGCCAAGAATGCTGAGTGTTATCAGGGATCAAGGCCCCTGCGACCTGTGAGGGTGTCCACTGACGCGGGACTGGCGGCTCTTTACGACCAGGAGCAAGGGCATCTCATGATCTGGCCTCCTGAGCACCGTTACCGGTGGGCGGGTGGAGGCTGCACTGGCTGACGAGACCAGCGCCGCGAGATCCTGAGCCACAAGCAAGCAGCAATGCGATGACCGGGGCATGCCTGACTGTCAGTCAGGTGCAGTTCATTCCTTGGGCTGCGGCACCATCATCTACAGCGCTGTTGCTGGTGACATCGGCGTTTGTCACGCCGATTGTCACGAGGGGGATTGCCGCAAAGCCATGTGCGATCAGGGCTGCAGCAGTGTCAGGAGCGCCCGTCTCTTTTCTGGAAAAAGAGACGGGCGCAAGTTGGCGCAAGAATCGGCCAAGCGATTAGATTGCTGCAGGACAGCGCAGTACCGTGTAGCTGGCGCACGAGGGCCATGAGGTTAAAGAGCACCCATCACCGGGAAGATGACCGGGCGAGCTGCCGGATGCTAATCGCCCTTGGGAGAACCACCGCATGAAGCGGCGTGACCTTGAAGGTTCGGGCCACCTGGGTGCTGCCAACGGCAGCGCTTCGAGGCTTCTTTCTAGCGCCGGTGGTATGGGTGGGTCAATCAAGTTAGGCACCGCTCATTGCGCCAAAATTCGATAGCGGAAAGTGATAGCCGTGAGTGGTGGTGAGTGGACGACGGGCCGTTTGTCGCCTTGTTGATGGGAGCCCCTGAGCATGGGAATGCAGAGCCTTCCCATGCTCAGGGGCTTTGCCTGAAAAACGCAGAGCAAACGGAGAATTGGCGACGGTCGCTATACCAGTCGCCATTCTGTACCCCACGTATTTCAACGTGTAGCGCCGTTGTCGCCGCTGTCGCCAAAACAGTCAGCTTGCGCTTGTAGCCGGGTCAGCGGATCGGCACTACGTTCTTGTCTCTGACTTGGCCATATGCTGAGGCGAGCAGGTTGCCGGTCGCGGCTTTCAGGATGTACTCACTCCACCAAGCCATCATCGGACGCCGGCGCTCGATGTAGTCGGCTCGGTTGTAGGCACTGCGCACCTCATCCTTGTCTACGTGAGCTAGTGCGACTTCGATGAGCTCCGGATCCCACCCATGCTCATTCAAGATGGTGCTGGCCATAGAGCGCAGGCCGTGGCTGACTAGGCGATCCTGGAACCCCATGCGTTTCAACGCCATGTTGGCAGTCTGGCTATTAGCGTGGGTACGCGGATTTCTGTCTGACGGGAAGACGTATTCGCGATGGCCGCTGTGAGTTTTTATTGATTGCAGTAGTGCGACTGCTTGATCACTCAACGGGATGCTGTGTGGGCGGCGCTTTTTCATTCGCTCCGGAGGGATGGTCCAGACACGCCTTTCAAAATCAATATCTGCCCAGCGAGTAGTCGCCGCCTCGGCGGGGCGAGTCATCGTGTGCAACTGCCATTCGATCAGGCATCGGGTTGTGCGTTTGATACTGGCGTTCGCGATTTCCAGCATGAGCTCGGGGAGCTCTTCTGGTGGAAGAGCAGCCATGTTTTCTTTCTTCGGCTTCTTGAATACAGCACGAATTCCATTGAGCGGATTTGCGTGTATCAGGCCGGCGTTCACCCCATAGGTCATGATCTCGTTGAGTCGTTGGCTCAACCGCTTCACAGTCTCCAGGCTGCCTTTCGCCTCGATTGGGCGGAGAATTTTGATGACCATAGGGGCGCTGATTTCCGAAAGCGGCGTGGTCTTCAAATCGGGGAGCACGTGCAGCGTGAGCGACCGCCAAATGTCCTCGGCGTAGGCGGGGGTTACCGAGTCTTTCTTCAGCTCGAACCAGGCGGTGGCCACCTTCTCGAAGGTGTGATCGGTCTCAGCAAGCTTGGCTTGCCTTACCTCATCACGTTGGACCTTGGGATCAATACCCAGGGCAAGCAGCTCGCGCGCCTCGACAGCTTTTTTCCTAGCATTGGCTAGTGAGAGGTCGGGGTAAGGACCGAGTGCCATGTTGATACGGCTTCTGGTCGACGGTTCGCGGTAATTGAAGTTCCACATCATCGAGCCGCTGGCTCTGACGCGAAGCTGTAGGCCGTCACCATCGCTGAGGACGAAGTCTTTACCAGTTGCCTTGACCGCCTTGAGCTGGCGATCGGAGAGACGGGTTGCTTGAGTAGGCATGAGAGCTACCTCCGGCACCGTTTTGGTATCCTAAAAATAGCACCGGGTAGCCTGGGATACCACCTGGGATACCAAACCGACTGGAACTCAAAAAACCTCCATGGCCCTCAAAAGCACTGTAAGTCATTGATTTTGGTGAGTTACACGCACAAAAAAAGACGTCCGTGGACGTCTTTGTTTGATCATTTGGTGGAGCCGGGGGGATTTGAACCCCCGTCCGCCAGTACTCCGCTGTCGGTACTACATGCTTAGCCGTGTCTACTGAGTTAATCCGCAGCCGCCCGACGGGCAGGGTGCTTTGGACGAGTTGGGTAAGTTTTAGTCGCTTTGCCCCCAACGTGCTACACGACGATCCTGTTCTGTATGACAATCATTTCGGGTTTACAGGCATCCCCTGATGATTGCTGGAGCCGAAGCTACCAGGAGAGCGGGCTCAGCTGCTTACGCAGCGAGAGCGTAACCCTCATAGTTTTCGTCATTGGCAACTATAGAAAGTTGCAACAGTGGATTTACGAGTTCTGTTACCAACTCGGCATGCACCTAGAGTTTCGCTACCGGCGTCGAATCCTAATCGGCCCCACACTCAGCTCTAGCTGACGTACCTTTCGGCACGTGCCGCTGAGTATACGCCTTTGCGCGGGCGGCGTCGACAACGGCTTCTTGCCGCCCGCTCAAAGCTTAGCTACCGCTGCCACCGGCCGTGCCGCTGCCCTTGTCGGTTTTCTCCAGGCGCTGCAGCACTTTGGTGGAAATGGCGATGCATTCTTTGGTGTCGCCCGCTTTCTGGGCGGCCTTGGCCTTGTCGGCTTGTTCGGTGAGGGCCTTGTCCAGGCCTTCGGAAGTGGCGCCAGCGGTAGCCATGGCGTCATCGATCTTCTGCATGTTGAGGGCGCAGAGGTCGTCAGCAGCGAACACCGGTGAAGCCAGGAGGGTAGCGGCCGCGAAGAGGGCCGAAAGCGCGGTACCTTTCATGGGTGTCTCCTTGAAGGCCTCTGGGAGGTGGGCCTGTAAGGATGGACTGCTGGGGTTTGCCGAGGGTTCAATCGGTGTGCTGGCTTGGCGACATGATGGTGTGTGGCGGGGTGTTTCGGCTGATTGGGCCGCGGAGCGGCCCGGTGGCATCAGTGGGATTTGTTCAGGCCAAGCTCGATGTCGTCGATCAGGGCCTTGGCCATTTCGCTCAGGATGCGGGCCGCGCTGCCGGCCTTGCGGTCGTTTTCCATCTCGGCTTCGGTGGTGAGGTGGCGGATGCAGCCGAGCAGTACTGATAGCTGGCTGAAGGCGTGCTCGAAAGGCACGCCCGGTTGCAGGCGAAACAGGTCGAAGGTTTCCCTGCCCGCGGTGGTGACATCTTTCAATGCGTCATTCATTGAATCACCTCGGCCTTTGCGCGTTGTAGAGGCCAGTCAAGGCATGCTCGATCAGGGCTCTGGATGTTTCGCAGGCGTGCTCGGCGTTGCTGAGCATGCACAGGCCCGGTTCGCCGGCGTGGGTGCGGCAGTGTTCGTCAATAGTTTCGGCGACGCCGCGCAGCAGTTCGCTGGCGTGGGCCAGGGCGTCTGGAGGGGGCATGTCGGTGTGGATGGAGAAGTACGGGTTGGTGAGGAGTTTGGAGCGAGGTGGGTCGGGTACGATTTTTTTCATGGTGCAGATCCGATCTTGGCTGGATTTGAGCTGCCCTTCGTCTTCCTCTCACAGAATAGGGTGGCAGCCGAACGCGGGGTGAGAGACCGGCAAAGATCGGCACAAGCCAGCCAGGCCGAAGCCTGCCCGCGTTGCGGCTGCCATAGCAGTACTGCCGAAATTTGCAGGCTCTCACACCCAAATCGTCAAAGATGACGACCCAGGGAAGTTAGCCCTGATGGTGGTGAGCAACAACAGCGAAACGGCAGCGGCGGTCGTAGGATAAATCCTAAAGCATTTAATCCAGAAGCATTTGGTTGCAGGTTAGGAAATGTCTTACTTCTGGAGGGCTTGGGCGAGGGCTGCGCCCTCGATCGCCGGCAAGCCGGCTCCCACCTGGATTGCGCCGGCTTTTGGAAATTGGGCAAGACAGTTGCTTCCGCAGGTAAAGCGCAGGGCTGAAGAACTGCGCGGTCGCTGTGGGAGCCGGCTTGCCGGCGATGGGGTGCGCAGCAGCCCCCATCGCGGAGGTGTAATAGCCCGAGCGCGTTCGACGGGACCCGCGAGTAACTGGGGCCGCTTTGCGGCCCATCGCCGGCAAGCCGGCTCCCACCTGGATCGCGCCGGCTTTTAGAGGATGAGCAAGACAGTTGCTACAACCGGGGTGGGGTTTGCCGGCGAATCAGCGGGTAGATCAGAGGGTGCGGGGGCGGGTGACGCGGTCTACCAGATAAACCAGCCCGTGGTAATCGATACCGCTGTGGCTGGACAGCCCGATCTCGCAGGTTCGGCTGGTGGAAACCCCTTCGCTGCAATGCTGCACCGCGTCCTTCAGGCTGCGCAGTGAGTGGGCATTCAGCTCTGGTGTGGTAAAGCCTTTGTCACCGGCAAAACCGCAACAGTGAATCCCTTCCGGGATCACCACCTGCGTGCTGCAGCGCCGTGCCAGGTCGATCAGGGCCTGGCTTTCACCCAGGTGCTGGGTGCTGCAGGTCACGTGCACGGCCACCGGCTCGTCCTGGGGGGTGAACTCCAGCTTGTCCAGCAGGTGTGTGCGGATGAAGCGCACCGGGTCGTACAGGTCCAGGCGGGTGTCGCCCAGGTCCTGTACCAGGCGCAGGGTGCAGGGGCTGGTGTCACAGTAGATAGGGTCCAGGCCGCCGCGGCTGGCGTGCAGCAATGCGTTGATCAGCTCTTGGCGCTTGTGCTCCGCTTGCTCGGGGTAACCTTTGGAGGCGAACGGCTGGCCACAGCACAGGCTGTCGGCGTTGCCAGGGAACACCACCTGGTAACCGGCCTTTTCCAGCAGGGCGCGGGTTTTGTCCAGCAGTGAGCTTTGCTCGCGGTCGGCATAGGCCGGGCCCATCACCCGCGACACGCACGCCGCCAGGTACACCACCCGTGGCCGGGCATCGTTGCTCGCCGGGCCGAAACTTACGCTGCGCAGCGGTTGCGGCATGGCGGGGGACCATTGCGGCAGGCGGCCTTTGCTAGCTTTGCTCAACGAGGCGCTCAGGCGGCCCAGATGCGGGGCGCCGAGCAGCTTGCGCGCAGTGTTGGCGGCGGTCAGGGTCAGGCGGGCGCCGGCCAAGGTGGTGTGGAAGTGTTCGGCCAGCCAGTCGGCGGCCTTTGCATGCTCAGCGGCCTGGCTGCGCAACTTCTTCACCAGCTCACCGGTGTTGATGCCCACCGGGCAGCGCTGGGCGCACAGGCCCGTGGCGGCGCAGGTGTCGATGCCTTGGTACTGGTATGTCTGCAGCAGGGCGCGGGTATCGATGCCGGCGCGTTTTTTCGCCTGAATGTCACGCCACATGACGATGCGCTGGCGTGGGCTGAGGGTCAGGCCTTTGGATGGGCAGACCGGTTCGCAGAAGCCGCATTCGATGCATTTGTCTACGATCTCGTCGGCGGCTGGCAGCGGCTTGAGGTTTTTCAGGTGGATGTCCGGGTCTTCGCTCAACACCACATCGGGATTGAGAATGCCGTTGGGGTCGAGCAGGCGTTTGAGCGTCCACATCAGCTGATAGGCGTCATGCCCCCACTCCAGCTCCACGAACGGCGCCATGTTGCGGCCGGTGCCGTGCTCGGCCTTGAGCGAGCCGCCGAATTCCACGGCCACCAATTGCGCCACGTCGTCCATGAAGGCCTGGTAGCGCGCCACTTCCTGCGCGCTGTTGAAACCCTGGGTGAAGACAAAGTGCAGGTTGCCCTCCAGCGCATGGCCGAAAATGATCGCTTCGTCATAGTGGTGCTTGTCGAACAGCTGGATCAGGCGGTTGACGCCTTCGGCCAGTTGCTCGACGGGGAAGGTGACGTCTTCGATGATCACCGTGGTGCCGGTCTGGCGCACGGCGCCGACGGCGGGGAAGGTGTCCTTGCGGATCTTCCACAGCTGGTTGTACACCGCTGGGTCTTCGCTGAAGTCGACTTGCTGTTCCAGCGGGTATTCGGCGATGGAGGCCATGACCTGTTGCAGTTGTTCGTGCAGCAGGCTATGGCTGGCGGCGCGGGACTCGATCAACAGCGCGCAGGCATTGTCCGACAGGCCTTTTACCCACAGCGGCATGCCCGGCATGTTCTGCACCGAACGCAGGCTGCGGCGGTCGAGCAGCTCCACGGCGGACACTGGCTGGCGCTTGAGCACGGTCACCGCGCGGCAGCAGCTTTCTACGCTGGGGAACACCAGCAGTGCGCTGGCCTTGTGCGGGTGGTCGGGCACGGTGTCGTAGGTGACGGCGCTGATGAAGCCCAGCGTGCCTTCAGAGCCAACCAGCAAATGCTGGAGGATATCCAGCGGCTCGTCGTAGTCCACCAGGGCGTTGAGCGACAGGCCGGTGGTGTTCTTCAGCCGGTATTTGTGCCGGATGCGGTCTGCCAGTTCGGTGTTGGCGCGGGTTTCGCGGCCAAGCCGGGCCAGCGCGTCGAGCAGTTCGGCGTGGCTGCTTTCAAAGGCGGCAACGCTGGCCGGGTCTTCGCTGTCCAGGCGCGTGCCGTCTGCCAGCACCAGGCGCAGGCCGGCCAGGGTGTGGTAGGTGTTTTGCGCGGTGCCGCAGCACATGCCGCTGGCGTTGTTGGCAACGATACCGCCGATCTTGCAGGCATTGATCGAGGCCGGGTCCGGGCCGATCTTGCGCCCGTAAGGGGCCAGCCAGGCGTTGGCCTGGGCACCGATGACCCCGG
Organism: Pseudomonas putida; assembly: GCF_026625125.1. Classification (NCBI taxonomy): domain Bacteria; kingdom Pseudomonadati; phylum Pseudomonadota; class Gammaproteobacteria; order Pseudomonadales; family Pseudomonadaceae; genus Pseudomonas; species Pseudomonas putida. The sequence goes on from NZ_CP113097.1 coordinate 788,227, forward strand.
GTTGCAGGCGGATCTGTTCGCCCTGGCCGCGGATCTCTTTGCTGCCCCAGTTATCGCCGAGCACGATCAGCACCGAGTCACTGATGGCCTGGCCGGACAGGCTGGTGCCCGCGGCGCGGAAGGTTACCGGCACGCGCTCGCGCTGGGCCAGCTGCAGCAGCCCGACCACTTCGTCTTCCGACTCCACACGCACCACCAGCTTGGGGACCAGGCGGTAGAAACTGGCGTCGGTGCCAAAGGCCAGGGTGGACGTAGGGTCGTCGAAACGGCGGTCGGCGGGTATCAGGCGCTCGGCATCACGCAGGAAGGCGGCGGGCAGGCTCATGCTATCTCCTCACAGGGCCACGGCGTCTGGCGCGCCGCGTGCCCCGGTCATACAGGCGGTGTTTGTGCAGGCGCTCAAGCGCCCAGTTCGCGTACCAGCGAGTCGCGGCTGATATCGCTGATCGACTTGGCGCCCGTGAGTACCATGGCCACGCGCATTTCCTTTTCGAACAGTTCGAGCAGGTTCTTCACCCCGGCCTGGCCGTGCACGGCAAGGGCCCAGAGGAAGGCGCGGCCGATCAGCACGGTGTCTGCACCCAGGGCGATCATGCGCACCACGTCCAGGCCACTGCGGATGCCGGAGTCGGCGAGGATCTTCAGGTCGCCTTTGACGGCGTCGGCAATTGCCGGCAGCGCACGGGCGCTGGACTGCACGCCGTCGAGTTGGCGGCCGCCGTGGTTGGAGACGACGATGCCGTCGGCCCCGAACTTGACCGCGTCCCGTGCGTCGTCGGCGTCGAGGATGCCTTTGATGATCATCGGGCCGTCCCAGAACTCGCGGATCCATTCCAGGTCCTTCCAGGAAATGGACGGGTCGAAGTTGTTACCCAGCCAGCCGATGTAGTCGGCAAGGCCGGTGGGGTTGCCGCGGTATTTGGAGATGTTGCCCAGGTCGTGCGGGCGGCCCATCACGCCAACGTCCCAGGCCCATTCGGGGTGGGTCATGGCCTGCAACACGCGGCGCATGGGCCCATTGGCGCCGCTCATGCCGGAGTGGGCATCACGGTAACGGGCACCTGGCACCGGCATGTCGACGGTGAACACCAGGGTCTTGACCCCGGCAGCCTTGGCCCGCTCCAGCGCGTTGCGCATGAAGCCGCGGTCTTTGAGCACATACAGCTGGAACCACATCGGCCGGTCGATCGCCGGCGCCACTTCTTCGATCGGGCAGACCGACACGGTAGACATCGTGAACGGGATGCCATGGGCGGCTGCCGCGCGGGCTGCCTGCACTTCGCCGCGGCGGGCGTACATACCGGTGAGGCCGACCGGGGCCAGGGCCACGGGCATGCTCAGGGTTTCGTCGAACAGCCGGGTTTCCAGGCTCAGTTCGGACATGTTCTTGAGCACCCGCTGGCGCAAGGCGATGCCGGCAAGGTCCGAGACGTTGTGGCGCAGGGTGTGCTCGGCGTACGCGCCGCCGTCGGCATAGTGGAAGAGGAAGGGGGGCAGCTTGCGTTGGGCCGCGGCGCGATAGTCAGTGGAGGCGGAAATGATCATGGATTCTCGCAGCGTGGGTTGAAGGAGACGCCGGGCGCTCGCTGGCGCCCGGCCCCTTTCACTTTAGTGATGAACCAGCATGCCGGTCAGCCAGTAGGCCTGGACCAGGGTGATCAGGCCGACGATGGTGGCGAAGAACAGGCTGTGCTTGACGGTGAAGCGGAACAGGTCGGACTCCTTGCCAACCAGGCCGGTGGCTGCGCAGGCCACGGCGATCGACTGCGGCGAGATCATCTTGCCGGTCACGCCGCCGCTGGTGTTGGCCGCTACCAGCAGGGTGTCGTTGACGCCGATCTGGTGGGCGGTGGTGGCCTGCAGCGAACCGAACAGGGCGTTGGACGAGGTGTCCGAGCCGGTGAGGAACACACCCAGCCAGCCCAGGAACGGCGAGAAGAATGGGAACGCAGCGCCAGTGCCGGCCAGGACCAGGGCCATGGTCGAAGACATGCCCGAATAGTTGGTGACGAAGGCGAAGGCCAGGACCATGCCGATGGAAAGGATCGGCCAGCGCAGTTCCCAGAAGGTCTCTTTGAAAGTGGTAAGACCAGTTTTGAAGTTGATCTTCAGCACGGCCATGGAGATCAGTGCCGACAGGAAGATCGCTGTGCCGGTGGCGGAGATCGGGTCGAGCTTGAACACCGCTGGCATGGCGGTCGGCGCGGCGACGATCGGCGCGGTCTTGATCACCAGTTGGTCGAGGTGCGGGATGGCGAAGTTGAACACGAAGTTGTACATCGCTCCGCCTGGGGCGAATGCTGCCTTGAACGGTTTCAGGGTCCAGAGGGTGACCAGTACGGTGAGGATCAGGAATGGCGACCAGGCCTTGAAAATTTCACCGAAACTATAAGGGCTTGGCTGGCTGCCGCCGCTGCTGACCACGGCGGCGCCGACGCTGCCTTTGGCTTCGGCGAACGAGCGCTTGGGTTGCCAGACTTTAAGGAACAGGGTCAGGGCGACCAGGCTGGCCAGGGCCGAGGTGATGTCTGGCAGTTCGGGGCCGATGAAGTTGGAGGTGAAGTACTGGGTGACGGCGAAGCTCAGGCCGGCCACCAGGGCTGCGGGCCAGGTTTCTTTGACGCCGCGCAGGCCGTCCATCATGAACACCAGCCAGAACGGCACGAACAACGACAGCAGCGGCAGCTGGCGGCCGGTCATGGCGCCGATGTGGAAGGCGTCGATGCCCGTCACCTGGCCGGCGACGATGATCGGGATGCCCAGGGCGCCGAACGCCACTGGGGCGGTGTTGGCGATCAGGCACAGGCCGGCTGCGTACAGCGGGTTGAAGCCCAGGCCCACCAGCAGGGCGGCAGTGATTGCCACGGGGGCGCCGAAGCCGGCCGCGCCTTCGAGGAAGGCCCCGAAGCAGAAGCCGATCAGCAGCACCTGTAGGCGCTGGTCGTCAGTGATCGACAGTACCGAGCTGCGGATGACCTCGAACTGGCCGCTCTTGACGGTGAGCTTGTACAGGAACACCGCGGCAACGATGATCCAGGCGATTGGCCAGAGGCCGTAGAGGAAGCCATAGCCTGCGGCAGCGAGGGCCATGTCGACCGGCATCTGGAAGGCGAAGATCGCTACCAGCATCGCTAATCCCAGGGTGATGCTGCCGGCGACGTGGCCTTTGAGGCGGAACACGGCGAGGGCCAGGAAGAAGAACACGATGGGTATGACCGCCGCCAATGCGGACAGGCCAAGGCTACCGAGCGGGGAATAGAGTTGTTGCCAGGTTTGCATATGGGGTGGCCCCTAATTGTTGTTGGTCAGGCACTGGCATTGGATAATTGGTAAGACCAATTTACAATGGCTGGACGCTAGGTTAAAAGCGCTGTGATGGGTGTGTCAATTTGTCCTGTGCAAAACTTTGGTCGTGTGCCGATGAGCGGGTGGCTGATGGGGTTTGAAAAACGTCGCCTGATGGGTGTCGGCGTGGCGTGGATCGGCGAGAATAGACGCCCCCTGAAATTTGCCGGGGGTTTGTGGAGAGCATGTGATGGTTTTTGATCAGGTCCGCCAGCGGCGCCTGTCCGACGACATCGTCGACCGGTTGGAAGGGATGATTCTCGAAGGCACGCTGACCTCTGGCCAGCGGCTGCCGGCCGAGCGCGCCCTGGCCGAGCAGTTCGGTGTGTCGCGCCCCTCACTGCGCGAGGCGATCCAGAAGCTGGTGGCCAAGGGGTTGTTGGTCAGCCGGCAGGGTGGTGGTAACTATGTGGCCGAATCGCTCGGCTCAACCTTCAGCGACCCGTTGCTGCAACTGCTGGAGCACAGCGCCGAGGCGCAGCGCGATTTGCTGGAGTTCCGTCACACCCTGGAGGCGTCATGCGCCTATTACGCTGCCCAGCGCGCCACCGAGCCTGATCGCGCCCGGCTCAAGGCTGCATTCGACACCCTGCAGGACTGTTATGCCCGGGCTGACCAGGTTACCCGGGCAGAGGAGGGGGCGGCGGATGCGCGCTTCCATCTGGCGATTGCCGAGGCCAGCCACAATGCCGTGCTGCTGCATACCATTCGCGGGCTGTTCGACCTGCTCAAGCGCAATGTGGTGACCAATATCGGGGGCATGTACCAGCAGCGCACCGAGACGCGGGACATGCTGATCAGCCAGCACCGTGAGTTGTACCAGGCGATTGTCGAAGGCAGGGCGGACGATGCGCGGGAGGTGTCCAGCCGGCACATTCTGTATGTGCAGGAGGTGCTGGAAGAGGCGCAGAACGAAGCCCAGCGCGTAGCGCGGGCAGAGCGGCGCAGCGGGCGCTGAAGTTCGTGGCCCCCATCGCCGGCAAGCCGGCTTCCACAAGGGTTGCGCCAGCTTTTAGCAGTTGAGCAAGACGGTTGCTTCCACAGGTAAAGCGCAGGCCAGAAGAACAGCGCGGTCGTGGTGGGAGCCCCCTAGCAGCGCTGTAATAGCCCGAGCGCTCGACGGGGCCAGCGAGTACTTGGGGCCGCTTTGCGGCCCATCGCCGGCAAGCCCGGCTCCCACATGGATTTGCGCCGGCCTCTAGGAATTGGGCAAGACGGTTGCTTCCTCAGGTAAAGCGCAGGCCTGAAGAGCTGCACGGTCGTGGTGGGAGCCGGCTTGCCGGCGATGGGCTGCGCAGCAGCCCCCCTAGCAGCGCTGTAATAGCCCGAGCGCTCGATGGGACCAGCGAGCACTTGGGGCCGCTTTGCGGCCCATCGCCGGCAAGCCCGGCTCCCACATGGATTGCGCCAACTTTTAGCAGTTGAGCAAGACAGTTGCTGCCACAGGGATCGCGCCGGCTTTTAGCATTTGAGCAACACAGTTGCTTCCACAGGCGCGTCACTGACCTGAAGCCAGTGGGCTGCCTGTGAAAGCCGGCTTGCCGGCGATAGAGGCGCTACAAAGCGAAGAAGCCTTTAGTCTTCCTTGCCCTTGTTGCGCACCGCACGCTGCAGCTCGCGGTTGGAATCGCGTTCGCGCACAGTGTCGCGCTTGTCGAATTCCTTCTTGCCCTTGCCAAGCGCAATCTCGCACTTGATCAGGTGCTTGCTCCAGTACAGCGCCAAGGCCACACAGGTGTAGCCCTTCTGCGCCACCGCAGCTTCCACACGCTCCAGCTCGCGCTTGTTCAGCAGCAGCTTGCGCGAGCGGATAGGGTCGGCGATGACGTGGGTGCTGGCAGTGGTCAGCGGGGTGATGTGGCTGCCGAACAGCCAGGCTTCGCCATCCTTGAGCAGCACGTAGCTGTCGGTCAGGTGCGCCTTGCCGGCCCGCAGGCTTTTTACTTCCCAACCGGACAGGACCAGCCCGGCCTCGAACTTGTGTTCGATGAAGTAATCGTGTCGCGCCTTTTTGTTTTGCGCGATGGTCCCGGTCGGATGTTTCTTTTGTTTAGCCATAGGGGCGGCATTATAGGCAAGTCACCGCGTGGTCGGCTACGGGATTTCGGTGCGCTTGAGCCACCGCAATGAATACCGGACAATACAGGCCCTGTCTTACGCACAGGTTCTGTTTTTGGCACGCTGCGAAGCCCGCCACCCAGCCTTGGAAGTGACGCCTGGATGACTACCCATATTCAACGCTCCGCCCTGCTGCCGTACCCTGCCCAGGCGCTGTACGACCTGGTCAATGATGTAGCCAGCTACCCGCAGTTTTTGCCCTGGTGCTCGGCCTCGACGGTGCTCGAAGCCAGTGACACGCACATGCGGGCCAAGCTTGAGGTGGCCAAAGGGGGGATGAGCCAGCAGTTCGTGACCAGCAATGTGCTGGTGCCGGGGCAGTCCATCGAGATGAACCTGGAGGAAGGGCCGTTCACCCAGCTGCATGGCGTGTGGGTGTTCAAGGCGCTGGGGGAAAAAGCCTGCAAGATCAGCCTGGACCTGTCCTTCGATTACGCCGGGCCGATCGTGCGGGCCACCTTGGGGCCGCTTTTCAATCAGGCCGCCAATACATTGGTGGATGCGTTCTGCCAGCGTGCCAAGCAGCTCAATAGCTGATGCTGCCAGGCCACCAGGCACAAAAAAAGCCCGGAATGATCCGGGCTTTTTTTGTGCCTGCAATTTATTGCGGCGAGGTATCCAGTGGGGCGGGTGTCGGCACCGGTGTGGTCTGGATGGTGTCGATCTCGCGCTGGATGGATTCTTCCACAGAGCCAGGCTTGGCCGGCTTCTCTTCCGGCTGCGATGCTGGCTGGCCTGGCTCGGTGGCCGGGCTGACAGTGGTATCGCTGCTGCCGCCCAGGATTTCCTGGTCGCGGCTCACCCCTGGCATGAAGTCGCCAGACAGGCTGACCAGCTGGTCGCTGTCATTGAAGAAGATGCTCATGCGTTCCTGTTGGCGTTGGCCGCCACCGGGTTGCAGGCTGTACAGGTAATCCCAACGATTGGTGTTGAAAGTATCCTGGAGCAGAGGGTTGCCCATGATAAACCTTACTTGCCGGCGGGTCATTCCGGGGCGTAATTGGTCTATCATGTCTTGCGTAACGACATTGCCCTGCTGGATGTCGATTTTGTAAACCCCGGGAAACGAGCAACCGGCGAGTGCGAGCAGTCCCACGAAGGTGAGGCTGGTTAGCAAGTGCTTGGTGTTGTTTTGCATCGGTGGGCGACTTCCACTATCTTGGCTGGACAACGTAAACCCCGATCATACCCGTATTAAGAGAAGCTGCGAAGCAGCATCGGCGAGAAAGCTGACCATGGTTGAAAATAGCGAACTGCGCAAAGCCGGTCTCAAGGTGACACTGCCTCGAGTCAAGATCCTTCAGATGCTCGATTCGACCGAGCAACGTCACATGAGCGCCGAGGATGTCTACAAGGCGCTGATGGAGGCTGGCGAGGACGTCGGTCTTGCAACCGTTTATCGCGTACTCACCCAGTTCGAGGCTGCTGGGCTGGTGGTGCGTCACAACTTCGATGGCGGTCACGCAGTTTTCGAGCTGGCGGACGGCGGTCACCACGACCATATGGTCAACGTGGAGACCAGTGAAGTCATCGAATTCATGGATGCCGAAATCGAGCGGCGCCAAAAAGAGATCGTGGCCGAGCATGGCTACGAGCTGGTGGACCACAACCTGGTCCTCTACGTGCGTAAGAAAAAGTAACGATTTCGGTCGTTATTAACAGCAAAGGCGACCCTAGGGTCGCCTTTGTGCTTTGTGCCGCAGGGATAACTGCTGGAGCCGGCTGCAGGCAGCCTCACGCCTTGCCGGACACCACCATCTTGCGTGCATGCGCCAGCGATTCCTTGGTCAGGTCGATACCACCCAGCATCCGCGCCACCTCCTCGACCCGCTCGCGCTTGCCAAGGTTGGCCACGGCAGTGTGCGTTGTGTCGCTGTTGCGCACCTTGTGCACGAACAAATGATGATGCCCTTGCGCCGCGACCTGGGGCAGGTGGGTGACGGTCAGCACCTGGCCGCGTTCACCGAGGCGGCGCAACAGCTGGCCGACGATCTCGGCCGTCGGCCCACCGATACCCACATCAACTTCGTCGAAGACCAGCGTCGGGATGCGTGAGGTTTGCGCCGTGATGACCTGAATCGCCAGGCTGATCCGTGACAGTTCGCCGCCCGAGGCCACTTTGGCCAACGCTTTGAGCGGCTGCCCGGGGTTGGCGCTGACCAGCAGTTCTATCTGCTCAAGGCCGTGTGGCGACAGGTCGTTGCTTTGGTTGGGTGTGAGTTCGATGCAGAACCGCCCGCCAGGCATGCCCAGGCGCTGGATCTCTTGTTCGACCGCGACGGCGAGCTGTTTGGCGGCCTGTTGGCGCAAGGCACTCAGTTCGGTTGCCTTTTCCTGATAATGCTTGGCGTAGGCGGACAGTTCCTCACCCAGGCGCTCTATGGATTCATCGCTGGCATTCAGGCCTTCGAGCTCCTCAAGCAGTTGCTGCTGCAGGTGGGGCAGTTCGGTCGGGTGCACACGGTGTTTGCGCGCCAGGGTGTAGATGGTGTCGAGGCGCTCTTCCAGGGCCTGCAGGCGCATGGGGTCGGCGTCGAAGTTGTCGAGGAAGCGGTTGAGTTCGCCCACGGCTTCTTCTATCTGGATCTGTGCGCTGGCGATGAGATTGGCGGCTTCACCCAGTGCCTTGGGCGTATTGGCTGCGGCGCCCAGGCGGTTGAGGCTGGAGGTGAGGGCGCCGAGCACATTGCCCGAGTCGCTTTCGCTGCACTGGTCGATGACCTGGCGGCAGATGCCGAATAGGGCCTCGGCGTTGGTCAGGTTCTTGTGTTCCTGCTCCAACTGCTCCAGTTCGTTTTCACCCAGGCCAAGGTTGTCGAGCTCTTCGAGCTGATAGCTGAGCAACTGGTGGCGGGCGCGCTGCTCATCGCCGGAGTTGGACAGGTGCTCCAGCTCCAGGCGGGTCTGGTTCCAGCGCTTGGCGGCCAGCTGAACCTGACGGGACAGGTCGATGGCTCCGGCATATTCGTCGAGCAGGCGGCGGTGGGTGTCGGTCTTGAGCAGCGACTGGTGCTCATGCTGGCTGTGGATGTCGATCAGCAGTTCACCGAGCGCCTTCAGGTCACCCAGCGGGCAGGGCGTGCCGTTTATGTAGCCGCGGCTGCGGCCTTCGGCCGTGATCACGCGGCGCAGGATGCAGGGGCCGCCGTCGTCCAGGTCGCGATCGGCCAGCCAGGTGTGCGCTTCGGGGATATCCACCAGGTCGAAGGTGGCCAGGATGTCCGCCTTGTCTGCGTCAGGGCGCACCACGCCGCTGTCGGCACGATCACCCAGGGCCAGGCCGAGGGCGTCGAGCATGATCGATTTGCCTGCGCCGGTTTCGCCGGTGATGACGGACATGCCGCGGGCGAGTTCGAGATCGAGGTGTTCGACGATCGCGTAGTTGTGAATGGACAGGTGCACCAGCATGGGGCGGCTCCCGAAAAGTCAGGTCTGGTTATTTATACAGTACTTTTTTCGACCCTGCCAATGCCTGCTCGCAGTTTCCATCGTCGACCCAAAACCGCTTTGCCCCTTGAAGCTGATTTTTCCGGCCCCATATAGCCGGCAGACACGGCGAGCTTTGCTCGTACTACAGAGATTGCGGAGGAGAGACCCCATGGCTGACGAACAGCTGAATGAGAAAGACCTTAACGCCGAAGAGGCAGGTGCAGTGGATAACGGCGCCCGCGTTCAAGAGCTCGAGGAGCAGCTGGCCGCCGCCAAGGATCAGTCCCTGCGTGCCGTCGCCGACCTGCAGAACGTGCGCCGCCGCGCCGAGCAGGATGTCGAGAAGGCGCACAAGTTCGCCCTGGAAAAGTTCGCCGGCGACCTGCTGCCAGTGATCGACAGCCTTGAGCTGGCCCTGGCGCACTCCAGCGCTGAGGATGAACAGGTCAAGAAGATCCGTGAAGGCGTCGAACTGACCCTCAAGATGTTCCAGGACACCCTCAAGCGTTACAACCTCGAAGCCATCGACCCGCACGGCCAGCCGTTCAACGCCGAGCACCATCAGGCCATGGCCATGCAGGAAAGCGCCGAGGTAGAGCCCAACAGCGTGCTGAACGTGTTCCAGAAGGGCTACCTGCTCAATGGCCGCCTGCTGCGCCCTGCCATGGTAGTGGTCAGCAAGGCGCCGAGCGCGCCGCAGCCTTCGATCGATGAAAAGGCTTGAAATCCGTCGGGGCATCCCCATCTAGGTGTCAAGCCTTCAAGTATTACCGCAGTTGGCCAAAGTAGTCGCTGCAACCAAATTCAAGTTTCGGGAGAGTAAACATGGGCAAAATCATCGGTATCGACCTGGGGACCACCAACTCGTGCGTCTCCATTCTGGAAAACGGTAACGTCAAGGTCATCGAAAACGCCGAAGGTGCGCGTACCACCCCTTCGATCGTGGCCTACGCCAATGACGGCGAAATCCTGGTTGGCCAGTCGGCCAAGCGCCAGGCCGTCACCAACCCGCACAACACCCTGTTCGCAGTGAAGCGCCTCATCGGCCGCCGCTTCGAAGAAGATGTCGTGCAGAAAGACATCAAGCTGGTGCCGTACAAGATCGTCAAGGCTAACAACGGTGACGCCTGGGTCGAAGCTTCCGGCAAGGAAATGGCGCCGCCGCAGATCAGCGCCGAAGTCCTGAAAAAGATGAAGAAGACCGCCGAAGACTACCTCGGCGAGCCAGTCACCGAAGCGGTCATCACCGTTCCGGCCTACTTCAACGACAGCCAGCGTCAGGCCACCAAAGACGCCGGCCGCATCGCGGGCCTGGACGTAAAACGCATCATCAACGAGCCGACCGCTGCTGCGCTGGCCTATGGCATGGACAAAGCCAAGGGCGACCACACCGTCATCGTTTATGACCTGGGTGGTGGTACCTTCGACGTATCGGTCATCGAAATCGCCGAAGTCGACGGTGAACACCAGTTCGAAGTACTGGCCACCAACGGCGACACCTTCCTGGGTGGCGAAGACTTCGACATGCGCCTGATCGACTACCTCGTCGACGAGTTCAAGAAAGAGTCGGGCATGGACCTGAAGAACGACCCTCTGGCCCTGCAGCGTCTGAAAGAAGCCGCGGAAAAGGCCAAGATCGAACTGTCCTCGGCCCAGTCGACCGACGTGAACCTGCCGTACATCACTGCAGACGCGACAGGTCCCAAGCACCTGAACGTGAAGATCTCCCGCGCCAAGCTGGAGTCGCTGGTCGAAGACCTGGTCAACCGTACCATCGAGCCTTGCCGCATCGCCCTGAAAGACGCAGGCATCGACGCCAGCAAGATCGACGACGTGATCCTGGTCGGTGGCCAGACCCGTATGCCGCTGGTTCAGAAGGCCGTAGCCGACTTCTTCGGTAAGGAAGCTCGCAAGGACGTCAACCCGGACGAAGCAGTTGCCATGGGCGCTGCCATCCAGGGTGCCGTACTGGCCGGTGACGTGAAAGACGTGCTGCTGCTGGACGTCAGCCCGCTGACCCTGGGTATCGAAACCATGGGCGGCGTGATGACCCCGCTGATCGAGAAGAACACCACCATTCCGACCAAGAAGTCGCAGGTGTTCTCGACGGCCGACGACAACCAGGGCGCAGTGACCATTCACGTGCTGCAGGGTGAGCGCAAGCAAGCCTCGCAGAACAAGTCGCTGGGCAAGTTCGACCTGGCTGACATCCCGCCAGCACCGCGTGGTGTTCCGCAGATCGAAGTGACCTTCGACATTGACGCCAACGGCATCCTGCACGTCGGCGCCAAAGACAAGGCCACCGGCAAGACCCAGTCGATCGTGATCAAGGCCAACTCCGGTCTGTCCGACGAAGAGATCGAAAAAATGGTGCGTGACGCCGAGGCCAATGCCGAGGAAGACCGCAAGTTCGAAGAGCTGGCCGCTGCCCGTAACCAGGGTGACGCGCTGGTTCACTCGACCCGCAAGATGGTCGCTGACGCCGGTGACAAGGTCACTGCCGAAGAGAAGACTGCCATCGAAGCGGCCGTGGTTGCCCTGGAAGCCGCTGTCAAAGGCGACGACAAGGCTGCCATCGATGCCAAGGTCGAGGAACTGTCCAAGGTCTCCGCGCCGGTAGCACAGAAGATGTACGCCGAGCAGTCGGCCGAACAGCCTCAGGGCGGCGCTCAGCAGCAGGCCGAACCGGAAGCCAAGCACGATGACGTGGTTGACGCCGAGTTCGAAGAAGTGAAAGGCGACGACAAGAAGTAATCGTTGCATGTTGTCGGCCAGCTCACCGTCGTTTGGCGGTGAGCTGGTAGGATGTCGCCGCGCGGGGGCTTGCTCCCGCGTTGGCGTATCTGGAATTCGAGAATTTTTTACAGCATTTGTCTGGGCCGCATCGGGTCTTCAGGCGGGTGCTGACGGCGCGGCGCGGATGCCGAACGCCCAACAAGGTGCAAATGACCTATGTCCAAGCGTGATTATTATGAGGTCCTGGGTGTCGAGCGCGGCGCCAGTGAAGCAGACCTGAAAAAGGCTTATCGCCGCCTGGCGATGAAGTACCACCCGGACCGCAACCCGGGCGACAAAGAGTCCGAAGACAAGTTCAAAGAGGCCAACGAGGCCTACGAAGTGCTGTCTGATGCGAGCAAGCGGGCCGCGTTTGACCAGTATGGTCACGCCGGTGTCGACCCGAGCATGGGTGGCGGCGGTGCAGGCTTTGGTGGCGCCAACTTCTCCGACATCTTTGGCGATGTGTTCAGTGACTTCTTCGGTGGTGGGCGTGGCGGTGGTCGTGGTGGCGCTGCGCGCGGCAGCGACCTGCGCTACACCCTGGAACTGAACCTGGAAGAAGCCGTGCGCGGCACCACGGTCAGTATTCGTGTGCCGACCCTGGTCAATTGCCAACCCTGTGACGGCAGCGGTGCGAAGAAGGGTTCGACGCCATCGACCTGCCCGACGTGCGGCGGCATTGGCCAAGTGCGCATGCAGCAGGGCTTCTTCTCTGTGCAGCAGACCTGCCCGCGCTGCCATGGCCAGGGCAAGATCATCACCGACCCGTGCAATGCTTGCCACGGTGAAGGCCGCGTCGAGGAATACAAGACCCTGTCGGTCAAGGTGCCAGCCGGCGTCGACACGGGCGACCGTATCCGCCTGTCCGGCGAAGGCGAGGCGGGCACCCACGGTGGCCCGACTGGCGACCTTTACGTAGTGATCAACGTGCGTGAGCACGAGATTTTCCAGCGTGACGGCAAGCACCTCTACTGCGAAGTGCCCATCAGCTATACCGATGCCGCTCTGGGTGGCGAGCTGGAAGTGCCGACCCTCGATGGTCGTGTGAAGCTCAAGATCCCGGAAGGCACTCAGACCGGCAAGCAGTTCCGCCTGCGTGGCAAGGGTGTGGCACCGGTGCGTGGTGGTGGTGCGGGTGACCTGCTGTGCCGCGTTGCGGTCGAGACCCCGGTCAACCTCAGCCGTCGCCAGCGTGAACTGCTCGAAGAACTGCGCGACTCGCTCGAAGGCGACAGCTCCCACTCGCCCAAGGCCAATGGCTGGTTCGATGGCGTGAAGCGCTTCTTCGGCGATCTCTGACAAGGAACAGGCTATGCGACGTATTGCAGTGATGGGCGCGGCAGGGCGGATGGGCAAAACCCTGATCGAAGCTGTGCAGCAAACCCCAGGTGCCGGGCTGACCGCGGCGATTGATCGCCCGGACAGCTCGCTGGTCGGGGCGGATGCCGGTGAGTTGGCGGCCCTTGGCCGTATCGGTGTGCCGCTGTCGGATGACCTGGCCAAGGTTGCCGACGATTTCGATGTGCTGATCGACTTCACTCACCCTTCGGTGACCCTGAAGAACCTGGCGTTCTGCCGCAAGCATGGCAAGGCCATGATCATCGGCACCACCGGTTTCACCAGCGACGAGAAGCTGCTGTTGGCCGAGGCGGGCAAGGACATCCCGATCGTCTTCGCCGCCAACTTCAGCGTAGGCGTCAACCTCAGCCTGAAGTTGCTGGACATGGCCGCGCGGGTGCTGGGCGATGATGTCGACATCGAGATCATCGAGGCGCACCACCGGCACAAGGTCGATGCGCCGTCAGGCACTGCGCTGCGCATGGGTGAGGTGGTGGCCAATGCACTGGGCCGTGACCTTCAGGAAGTGGCGGTGTATGGCCGTGAGGGCCAGACGGGGGCGCGTGATCGCAAGACCATCGGCTTCGCCACCGTACGTGCCGGCGATGTGGTCGGTGACCACACCGTGCTGTTCGCCGCTGAAGGTGAGCGCCTGGAAATCACCCACAAGGCGTCCAGCCGCATGACCTTCGCCAAGGGTGCGGTGCGTGCCGCGCTGTGGCTGGATGGGCGTGAGGCGGGCTTGTACGACATGCAGGATGTGCTGGAGTTGCGCTGAGTCTTGCAGCGACTGTGATGGCCCTATCGCCGGCAAGCCGGCTCCCACAATGGATTGTGTGGGCTTTTAGGGTTGAGCAAGGCAGCTGCTCCCGCAGGGGATTGCAAACCTTCCGGTTGGTGCAGTACATGTGGGAGCCGGCTTGCCGGCGATGGGGTGCAAGGCACCCTCTGTCGCAATCATGTGTTTTAGAGGCACATTTGCGGTAGACCAAAAAAGCACTTTTCTGTAAGCTACAGCTTTAGTGTGTCCACTAAAAGCGCGCAGCGAATTGAATTCAGCACATAAAAGCGGGGTGACGTGTCCATACGTCACTCCGCTTTTTTGCAACCTGCGATCGCCCTTTCATGCTTGATTTACGGGAGGTCTTCTTGACAAAGCCAGCCATACTCGCCCTTGCCGACGGCAGTATTTTTCGCGGTGAAGCCATCGGAGCCGACGGTCAGACCGTTGGTGAGGTGGTATTCAACACCGCTATGACCGGCTACCAGGAAATCCTTACAGACCCTTCCTACGCGCAGCAAATCGTTACCCTGACCTACCCGCACATCGGCAACACCGGTACCACCCCGGAAGATGCCGAGTCGAACCGTGTCTGGTCCGCCGGCCTGGTCATCCGTGACCTGCCGCTGCTGGCCAGCAACTGGCGTAACACCCAGTCGCTGCCTGACTACCTCAAGGCCAACAATGTCGTTGCCATCGCCGGCATCGACACCCGTCGCCTGACCCGTATCCTGCGTGAAAAGGGCGCTCAGAACGGCTGCATTCTGGCTGGTGACAACATCAGCGAAGAAGCCGCCATCGCCGCGGCCCGCGCCTTCCCCGGCCTCAAGGGCATGGACCTGGCCAAGGTCGTTTCCACCAAGGAGCGTTACGAGTGGCGCTCCAGCGTGTGGGAGCTGAAAACTGACAGCCACCCGACCCTGGAAGCCTCCGAGCTGCCGTACCACGTTGTCGCCTTCGACTACGGCGTCAAGCTGAACATCCTGCGCATGTTGGTCGCCCGCGGCTGCCGCGTGACCGTGGTGCCTGCCCAGACCCCGGCCAGCGAAGTGCTCGCGCTCAACCCGGACGGCGTGTTCCTGTCCAACGGCCCTGGTGATCCGGAGCCATGCGACTACGCCATCCAGGCGATCAAAGAGATCCTCGAAACCGAGATCCCGGTGTTCGGCATCTGCCTCGGCCACCAGCTGCTGGCCCTGGCCTCCGGCGCCAAGACCGTGAAAATGGGCCACGGCCACCACGGTGCCAACCACCCGGTCCAGGACCTGGACACCGGCGTGGTCATGATCACCAGCCAGAACCACGGTTTCGCCGTAGACGAAGCCACCCTGCCGGGTAACGTGCGCGCCATCCACAAGTCGCTGTTCGACGGCACCCTGCAGGGTATCGAGCGTACCGACAAGAGCGCGTTCAGCTTCCAGGGCCACCCTGAAGCGAGCCCGGGCCCGACCGACGTCGCGCCACTGTTCGATCGTTTCACCGATGCCATGGCCAAGCGCCGCTGAGCATCCTGCTTCAAGGCCCCGGGCCGGCACCTGCCGCGCCCGGCCGCGCCTGACCCAGATTGTTCAAAGCGGCTTGCCGACTGACCCCGGATTTGAGTGACCACCATGCCAAAACGTACAGACATCAAAAGCATCCTGATTCTCGGCGCTGGCCCGATCGTGATCGGCCAGGCCTGCGAATTCGACTACTCCGGCGCCCAGGCTTGTAAAGCCCTGCGCGAGGAAGGTTTCCGCGTCATCCTGGTGAACTCCAACCCAGCCACCATCATGACCGACCCGGCCATGGCCGACGCCACCTACATCGAGCCGATCAAGTGGCAGTCGGTGGCCAAGATCATCGAAAAAGAGCGCCCGGACGCCGTATTGCCGACCATGGGTGGCCAGACCGCACTGAACTGCGCCCTGGACCTGGAGCGCCACGGCGTGCTGGAGAAGTTCGGCGTAGAGATGATCGGTGCCAACGCCGACACCATCGACAAGGCCGAAGACCGTTCGCGCTTCGACAAGGCCATGAAGGACATCGGCCTGGAGTGCCCTCGCTCCGGTATCGCCCACAGCATGGAAGAGGCCAATGCGGTCCTTGAGAAACTTGGCTTCCCCTGCATCATCCGCCCGTCGTTCACCATGGGTGGCACCGGCGGTGGTATCGCTTACAACCGTGAAGAGTTCGAAGAAATCTGCACCCGTGGTCTGGACCTGTCGCCGACCAAAGAGCTGCTGATCGACGAATCGCTGATCGGCTGGAAAGAGTACGAGATGGAAGTGGTCCGCGACAAAAAGGACAACTGCATCATCGTCTGCTCGATCGAAAACTTCGACCCGATGGGCGTGCACACCGGTGACTCCATCACCGTGGCGCCAGCGCAGACCCTGACCGACAAGGAATACCAGATCATGCGCAACGCCTCGCTGGCGGTGCTGCGTGAAATTGGCGTTGAAACCGGCGGTTCCAACGTGCAGTTCGGTATCTGCCCGAACACTGGCCGCATGGTCGTGATCGAGATGAACCCGCGTGTTTCGCGTTCCTCGGCGCTGGCTTCCAAGGCAACGGGCTTCCCGATCGCCAAGATCGCCGCCAAGCTGGCCATTGGTTACACCCTCGACGAACTGCAGAACGACATCACGGGCGGCCGTACCCCGGCGTCCTTCGAGCCGTCGATCGACTACGTCGTCACCAAGCTGCCACGCTTCGCCTTCGAGAAATTCCCGAAAGCCGACGCCCGCCTGACCACCCAGATGAAGTCCGTGGGTGAAGTCATGGCCATCGGCCGTACCTTCCAGGAGTCCCTGCAGAAAGCCCTGCGCGGCCTGGAAGTCGGTGCTTGCGGCCTGGACCCGAAAGTCGACCTGGCCAGCCCTGAAGCCGCCAGCATCCTCAAGCGCGAGCTGACCGTGCCGGGCGCCGAGCGTATCTGGTACGTGGCTGACGCCATGCGTTCGGGTATGACCTGCGAAGAGATTTTTGCCCTGACCGGCATCGACATGTGGTTCCTGGTTCAGATGGAAGACCTGATCAAGGAAGAAGAGAAGGTCAAGACCCTGGCCCTGTCGGCGATCGACAAGGACTACATGCTGCGCCTCAAGCGCAAGGGCTTCTCGGACCAGCGTCTGGCCAAGCTGCTCGGTATCACCGACAAGAACCTGCGCCGTCACCGCCACAAGCTGGAAGTGTTCCCGGTGTACAAGCGCGGCGACACCTGCGCTGCCGAGTTCGCCACCGATACCGCCTACCTGTACTCCACCTATGAGGAAGAGTGCGAGGCCAACCCGTCGACCCGCGACAAGATCATGATCCTGGGTGGCGGCCCGAACCGTATCGGCCAAGGCATCGAGTTCGACTATTGCTGCGTGCACGCGGCACTGGCACTGCGTGAAGACGGTTACGAGACCATCATGGTCAACTGCAACCCGGAAACCGTCTCCACCGACTACGACACCTCCGACCGTCTGTACTTCGAGCCGTTGACCCTGGAAGACGTGCTGGAAGTCTGCCGCGTCGAGAAGCCCAAGGGCGTCATCGTCCACTACGGCGGCCAGACCCCGCTGAAACTGGCGCGCGCCCTGGAAGAGGCCGGCGTACCGATTATCGGTACCAGCCCGGACGCCATCGACCGTGCCGAAGACCGTGAGCGCTTCCAGCAGATGGTTCAGCGCCTGAACCTGCTGCAGCCGCCAAACGCCACCGTGCGCAGCGAAGAAGAAGCCATCCGTGCCGCGGGCGGTATCGGTTACCCGCTGGTGGTGCGCCCGTCCTACGTACTGGGCGGCCGCGCGATGGAGATCGTCTACGAACTGGACGAGCTCAAGCGCTACCTGCGTGAAGCCGTGCAGGTGTCCAACGACAGCCCGGTACTGCTCGACCACTTCCTCAACTGCGCCATCGAGATGGACGTGGATGCGGTCTGCGACGGCACCGACGTTGTCATCGGCGCGATCATGCAGCACATCGAACAGGCCGGTGTTCACTCCGGTGACTCGGCGTGCTCGCTGCCGCCTTACTCGCTGAGCAAGGACGTGCAGGACCAGGTTCGCGACCAGGTGCGCAAGATGGCACTGGAGCTGGGCGTGGTTGGCTTGATGAACGTGCAGCTGGCCTTGCAGGGCGACAAGATCTACGTGATCGAAGTCAACCCGCGCGCCTCGCGTACCGTGCCGTTCGTGTCCAAGTGCATCGGCACTTCCCTGGCGATGATCGCTGCCCGCGTCATGGCTGGCAAAACCCTGAAAGAGCTGGGCTTCACCCAGGAAATCATCCCGAACTTCTACAGCGTCAAGGAAGCCGTCTTCCCGTTCGCCAAGTTCCCAGGGGTTGACCCGATCCTCGGCCCTGAGATGAAATCGACGGGTGAAGTCATGGGTGTCGGTGACAGCTTCGGTGAAGCGTTCGCCAAGGCCCAGATGGGTGCCAGCGAAGTGCTGCCAACGGGCGGTACTGCGTTCATCAGCGTACGTGACGACGACAAGCCGCAAGTGGCTGGCGTTGCCCGCGACCTGATCGCCCTGGGCTTTGAAGTGGTCGCTACTGCAGGTACTGCCAAGGTCATCGAGGCGGCGGGCCTGAAAGTGCGCCGCGTGAACAAGGTGACCGAAGGTCGTCCGCACGTGGTCGACATGATCAAGAACGACGAAGTGTCGTTGATCATCAACACCACCGAAGGCCGTCAGTCGATTGCTGACTCCTATTCGATTCGTCGCAATGCGTTGCAGCACAAGATCTACTGCACCACGACCATTGCGGCTGGTGAAGCCATCTGCGAAGCGCTGAAATTCGGCCCTGAAAAGACCGTTCGTCGCTTGCAGGATCTGCATGCAGGACTTAAAGCATGAGCATTACCAAGTATCCGATGACCGTTCAGGGCGCTCGCGCCCTGGAAGAGGAACATCTGTTCCTGAGCAAGACCGAGCGCCCGCGCCTGAGTCAGGCCATTGGCGAAGCGCGCGAACTGGGCGACCTCAAGGAAAATGCCGAATACCATGCCGCCCGTGAGGAGCAGGGCATGGTCGAGGCGCGTATCCGCGACATCGAAGGCCGTCTGCAGAACTCGGTAGTGATCGATGTGACCACTATTCCTCACACCGGCAAGGTGATTTTCGGTACCACTGTGGTGCTGGCCAACACTGAAACCGATGAAGAGGTGAGCTACCAGATCGTTGGCGAGGATGAAGCCGACGTGAAGCAAGGCAAGCTCTCGAGTGGCGCACCGATCGCCCGTGCCATCATCGGCAAGGAAGAAGGTGATACTGTCGTCGTCAAGACGCCAAGCGGCTCGGTCGAGTACGAGATTGTCGAAGTCAAGCACATCTGACCGGCGCCAGCGGGCGCCATCCCTCGAGGGGATCCTCTGGCAGCTGGCCCAGGTTTTCTGGGTCGGTGGCCTTTGGGTGTTCCATGTGGGGCTGGTGCCTGCGCTCAAGGTCAGTGGCCTGGCGCCCTTGCTGGTACAGGACATCGCCGGGCAGATCGACCGTTGGTTGATAGGCGTGGCGATGCTCGGGCTGCTGACGCAGCTGGCGGTGCTGGCGAGGGTCGATGGCCTGGCTGCCTGGTGGCGGCAATTCCGTGGCCAGATGCTGTTGCTGGGCTTTGCGGCCTGCGTGGGGTACTACACCTTGCGCTACGGTATCTCGGTCGGCGAGCGCTGGCAGATGTTCTGTTTCCTGGTGCTGGGGTTTTCCGGCATCGTGCTGGTCGCTCAACCGGTACCGGTCAGGGCGCGTCAAGCGCGCCACTGAGCGGCGCCACCGTTACTTGTAACGGTGGATGTTGGACAGCTGCTTGTTCGGCTGCGGGTTCTTGCGGTAGATCAGCGCTTTCTTGCCGATGGTCTGCACCAGCTCGGCGCGGCCTTGCTTGCACAGCTCTGCGATGGTCTCGGCGCGCTCTTCGCGATCTTCCGAGCGAATTTCGACCTTGATCAGCTCATGGTCGGCCAGGGCGCGGTCCAGTTCAGCGATCACGCCTTCATTCAAACCGTTGCCAGCAACGATCAGGACCGGTTTCAGGTCATGACCAATGGATTTGTATTGCTTCTTCTGCTCGTTATTGAGCGGCATAATCTGACCCTTTCCGTCTGATTCTGTAAAATTGACGGGCATTTTACCCGAGGGCCTGTGGCTCCGCCCAGTCAAACACGACGCATATCATCGAGGTGCCCCGTGGTACAACGTTCCAAAAGCAGCGCCAACTGGCTGCGAGAGCATTTTAACGACCCTTTTGTTAAGCAGGCGCAGAAGGATGGCTACCGCTCGCGCGCAAGCTACAAACTGCTGGAGATCCAGGAAAAGGACCGCCTGATCCGTCCCGGCATGAGCGTGATCGACCTCGGCGCAGCCCCTGGCGGTTGGTCGCAGGTGACCAGTCGTCTGATTGGTGGCCAAGGCCGCCTGATCGCTTCCGACATTCTGGAAATGGACTCGATCCCTGACGTTACCTTCATTCAGGGCGACTTCACCCAGGATGAGGTGTTGCAACAAATTCTCGACGCTGTCGGTGATTCGCACGTAGACCTTGTGATTTCCGACATGGCCCCCAATATGAGTGGTACGCCTGAAGTGGACATGCCACGTGCAATGTTCCTCTGTGAGTTGGCCCTGGACCTGGCAACACGTGTACTCAAGCCCGGTGGTGATTTTCTCATCAAGATTTTCCAGGGCGAAGGCTTTGACATGTACCTGAAGGATGTTCGCACCAAGTTCGACAAGGTGCAGATGCGCAAGCCGTCGTCTTCGCGGGACCGCTCGCGTGAACAGTACCTGCTGGGTAGGGGTTTCAAGGGCGCTTGAATGGCGTGCTGCGGGGTGGTCGATAGTTATTTCCAATCGGCCGCCCCGTCTGGATTGTCCGAACTTCGTGTAGTCTAGATTTCACAAAGGGTTACAGACGGTGCCTGCGGTTGCGTAGGTAATGTAGTAAGTTAGGGCGATGAATATCATGCGAGGCACGGCTGCGTCGTGCGCCGGCCTCAGAGGGTAGCGAATTGAACGACATGGCAAAGAATCTGATCCTGTGGTTGATCATCGCAGCTGTCCTGGTGACGGTGATGAACAACTTCTCCAGCCCTAACGAGCCGCAGACCCTCAACTACTCCGACTTCATCCAGCAGGTCAAGGATGGCAAGGTCGAGCGTGTTACCGTCGATGGCTACATCATTACCGGCAAGCGCTCCGATGGCGACAGCTTCAAGACCGTTCGCCCGGCCATTACCGATAACGGCCTGATCGGCGACCTGGTCGACAATAACGTGGTCGTCGAAGGCAAGCAGCCTGAGCAGCAGAGCATCTGGACTCAGCTTTTGGTGGCGAGCTTCCCGATCCTGGTGATCATCGCCGTGTTCATGTTCTTCATGCGCCAGATGCAGGGCGGTGCAGGCGGCAAGGGCGGGCCGATGAGCTTCGGCAAGAGCAAGGCGCGCCTGTTGTCCGAAGACCAGGTCAAGACCACCCTGGCCGACGTCGCAGGTTGCGACGAGGCCAAGGAAGAAGTCGGCGAGCTGGTCGAGTTCCTGCGCGACCCGGGCAAGTTCCAGCGCCTGGGCGGGCGCATCCCGCGTGGCGTGTTGATGGTTGGCCCGCCGGGTACCGGTAAGACCTTGCTGGCCAAGGCCATTGCCGGCGAAGCCAAGGTGCCTTTCTTCACCATCTCCGGTTCGGACTTCGTCGAGATGTTCGTCGGTGTGGGTGCCAGCCGTGTGCGCGACATGTTCGAGCAGGCCAAAAAGCACGCTCCATGCATCATCTTCATCGACGAGATCGACGCCGTTGGTCGCCACCGTGGCGCCGGCATGGGCGGTGGTCACGACGAGCGTGAGCAGACCCTCAACCAGTTGCTGGTCGAGATGGACGGCTTTGAAATGAACGATGGCATCATCGTCATCGCCGCCACCAACCGTCCGGATGTACTGGACCCGGCCTTGCTGCGTCCTGGTCGTTTCGACCGCCAGGTGGTGGTCGGCCTGCCGGACATCCGTGGTCGTGAGCAGATCCTCAAGGTCCACATGCGCAAGGTGCCGATCGGCGAAAACGTCAACCCGGCGGTCATTGCCCGCGGTACGCCAGGCTTCTCCGGTGCTGACCTTGCCAACCTGGTCAACGAAGCTTCGCTGTTCGCGGCCCGCTCCAACAAGCGCCTGGTCGAGATGAAAGAGTTCGAACTGGCCAAAGACAAGATCATGATGGGCGCCGAGCGCAAGACCATGGTCATGTCCGAGAAGGAAAAACAGAACACCGCTTACCACGAGGCCGGTCACGCCATCGTTGGTCGTCTGGTGCCTGAGCATGACCCGGTCTACAAGGTCTCGATCATCCCGCGCGGTCGCGCCCTGGGTGTGACCATGTTCCTGCCCGAAGAAGACCGCTACAGCCTGTCCAAGCGTGCGCTGATCAGCCAGATCTGCTCGCTGTACGGTGGCCGTATCGCCGAGGAAATGACCTTGGGCTTCGACGGCGTCACCACTGGTGCCTCGAACGACATCATGCGCGCCAGCCAGATTGCCCGGAACATGGTCACCAAGTGGGGCCTGTCCGAGAAGCTCGGCCCGCTGATGTATGCCGAAGAAGAGGGCGAGGTCTTCCTCGGCCGCAGCGCCGGTAGCCAGCACGCCAGTGTTTCCGGCGAAACTGCCAAGCTGATCGATTCGGAGGTGCGCAGCATCATCGACCAGTGCTATGCCACTGCCAAGCAGCTGCTGACCGACAACCGCGACAAGCTCGACGCCATGGCCGAAGCACTGATGAAGTACGAGACCATCGACGCCGATCAGATCGACGACATCATGTCCGGTCGTACGCCTCGCGAACCGCGTGACTGGGACGACGATAAGACTTCGGGCACGCCTGCTGCCCAGAATGATCGCCCTGAATCGCCGATCGGCGGCCCAGCGGCTCAACACTAAGGGCATCTATGAGCTCTAAGCTGTACCCGACCCGGTTGCCTTGCGGCAACCGGGTTCTTGATTTGTCCCGTACCCATGTCATGGGTATCCTCAATATCACTCCTGATTCCTTCTCTGATGGCGGGCGCTTCAGTCAGCGCGACGAGGCCCTGCGTCATGCAGAAGCCATGGTGGCGGCAGGCGCGACGCTGATCGACATCGGCGGCGAGTCGACTCGCCCGGGTGCCCGTGCGGTGTCGGTCACCGAGGAGCTCGAGCGTGTGGCGCCGATGGTCGAGGCGATCAACAGTCGCCTTGACGTGGTCATTTCGGTCGATACCTCCACGCCTGCCGTCATGCGTGAGTCGGCCCGCCTCGGTGCTGGCCTGATCAACGACGTGCGTGCACTGGAACGTGATGGTGCCCTCGATGCTGCGGCAGATACCGGGCTGCCGGTGTGCCTGATGCACATGCGCGGTGAGCCGGGGAACATGCAGGACGACCCGCATTACGAGGATGTGACTGCTGACGTAACGCGCTATCTTGAACAGCGGATGGCGGCTTGCGCAGCGGCGGGAATCGGTGCCGAACGCATCATCCTCGACCCAGGTTTCGGCTTCGCCAAGACACTGGCGCATAACCTCAGCCTGTTCAAACATATGGAAGCGCTCTACAGCCTCGGTCGCCCGTTGCTGGTGGGGGTTTCCCGCAAGAGCATGATCGGCCTGACGCTGGATCGTCCGGTCGGCGAGCGGCTGTACGGCAGCCTCGCGCTTGCGGCATTGGCCATGACCAAGGGTGCCAGCATTCTGCGCGTCCATGATGTGGCCGAGACCGCCGATGTGGTGCGCATGATCGCTGCGGTACAGAACGCCGAATAAGAAGATTGGAGTCCCTATGAGCAGAAAATACTTTGGTACCGACGGCATCCGTGGCCGCGTCGGCGAATACCCGATCACCCCCGACTTCATGCTCAAGCTGGGCTGGGCGGCGGGCATGGCCTTCCGCAAGCAGGGTAACTGCCGCGTGCTGGTGGGCAAAGACACGCGTATTTCCGGTTACATGTTCGAGTCCGCGCTCGAGGCGGGCCTTTCTGCTGCAGGTGCTGACGTCTTGCTGCTCGGGCCGATGCCCACGCCGGCCATCGCCTACCTGACCCGTACCTTCCATGCCGAAGCGGGTATCGTCATCAGTGCCTCGCACAACCCGCACGATGACAACGGTATCAAGTTCTTCTCGGGCCAGGGCACCAAGCTGCCCGACGAAATCGAGCTGATGATCGAGGAGCTTCTTGACCAGCCGATGACGGTGGTCGACTCCAGCAAACTGGGCAAGGTTTCGCGCATCAACGATGCCGCTGGCCGCTACATCGAGTTTTGCAAGAGCAGTGTGCCGACCAGCACCGGTTTCGAAGGCCTCAAGCTGGTGGTGGACTGCGCCCATGGGGCGACCTACAAAGTCGCGCCGAGCGTGTTCCGTGAGCTGGGTGCCGACGTGACGGTGCTGCATGCGCAGCCTGATGGCCTGAACATCAATGAAAACTGCGGTTCGACCCATATCGAGTCGCTGCAGGCGGCAGTACTGGTCGGCCACGCCGACTTGGGTATCGCCTTCGATGGTGACGGTGACCGGGTGTTGATGGTCGACCATACCGGCGCGATCGTCGATGGCGACGAGCTGCTGTTCATCATCGCCCGGGACCTGCACGAGCGGGGCAAGTTGCAGGGTGGGGTGGTCGGTACGCTGATGAGTAACCTGGGCCTGGAGCTTGCGCTCAAGGACCTGGGCATTCCTTTCGTGCGGGCCAAGGTTGGCGACCGCTACGTCATGGCCGAGCTGCTCGAGCGCGGCTGGCTGGTGGGGGGTGAAAACTCTGGGCATGTCGTGTGCTGCAACCACACCACCACCGGTGATGCGATCATTGCCGCACTGCAGGTACTGCTGGCGCTCAAGCGCCGCGGCGAGACCTTGGCGCAGGCTCGCCAGGCCTTGCGCAAGTGCCCGCAGGTGCTGATCAATGTGCGCTTTGGCGCGAGCAAGGTCGACCCCCTGGAGCATCCGGCCGTCAAGGAGGCCAGTGCCAAGGTCACTGACGACATGGCGGGGCGTGGGCGTGTGCTGTTGCGCAAGTCGGGCACCGAGCCGTTGGTGCGGGTGATGGTTGAAGGTGACGACGAGAGCCAGGTGCGCACGCATGCCGAAGCCCTGGCCAAGCTGGTCGCTGAAGTTTGTGTCTGAATTGGGCTTGCCAGCGCAGATCTGGTTGGGTAAGATCTGCGCCCACTTTGACCGACGAGGTAAAGCATGCGTCGCCCCATGGTAGCTGGTAACTGGAAGATGCACGGTACCCGCGCCAGCGTCGCTGAGCTGACTCAGGGCTTGGGCAATATGCTCATTCCCGACGGTATCGAAGTCGCGGTTTTTCCTCCGGCCCTGTTCATCAATCAAGTCATTGATGGCCTGGAAGGCAAAGGAATCATCGTGGGAGCACAGAATTCTGCTGTACAGCCCGAACAGGGTGCGCTGACCGGTGAAGTTGCACCGAGTCAGTTGGCTGAAGCGGGTTGCAAGTTGGTGTTGATTGGCCACTCCGAACGTCGCCAGATTATCGGTGAAAGTGAAGAAGTGCTTAATCGCAAGTTTGCAGCTGCTCAGAAAAGTGGTTTGACGCCGGTGCTCTGTATAGGGGAAACTCTCGAAGAGCGCGAAGCGGGCAAGACGCTAGAAGTTGTAGAGCGTCAACTAAGCAGTGTTATCGACGCGTTCGGTATTGCCGCTTTTGCCAATGCAGTAATTGCCTATGAGCCTGTATGGGCCATCGGTACAGGTTTGACGGCCTCGCCGCAACAAGCTCAGGATGTGCATGCCGCCATCCGTAAGCAGTTGGCAGCGAAGGACGCCGAAGTTGCGCAGAATGTGCAGCTTCTCTACGGCGGTAGCGTGAAGGCGGCCAATGCGGCCGAACTGTTCGGCATGCCGGATATTGATGGGGGGCTCATTGGTGGAGCATCCCTGAACGCAGACGAATTCGGTGCAATTTGTCGCGCCGCAGGAAACTGAACAAATGCTGGAAACAGTTATCGTTGTTTTTCATCTGTTGGCAGCGCTGTCGCTTGTAGTGCTGGTACTGTTGCAACAGGGTAAGGGTGCGGAAGCAGGTGCATCTTTCGGCGCAGGTGCTTCAAATACTGTGTTCGGAAGCCAAGGTTCTGCTACTTTCCTGAGTAAATTCACTGCTATACTTGCTGCCACTTTCTTTTTGACAGCACTTGGGTTAGGATACTTCGCCAAGCAACAAGCTCACCAGCTTGGTCAGGCGGGACTTCCGGATCCAGCGGTCTTGGAAGTGCAACAGCCAAAGCCGGCAGTAAATGATGATGTACCGGTGCTCCAGGAGCAGAAGAGCGAAACCACCCCAGCGGGTGACGTACCTCCTCCAGCCGAAGAGCAGAAGTAACGGGTTTCAAGAAGTAATATTGCCGAGGTGGTGGAATTGGTAGACACGCAACCTTGAGGTGGTTGTGCCCATAGGGTGTAGGGGTTCGAGTCCCCTTCTCGGTACCAATTAAAGCTTGAGAGCCCGCTTTAGCGGGCTTTCTTGCAGGTGGAGGTTAGATTGACCCAGCGACGGGTTCAGTCTTATACTTTCGCCCCAGCTTTGTCGCGGGGTGGAGCAGCTTGGTAGCTCGTCGGGCTCATAACCCGAAGGTCGTTGGTTCAAATCCAGCCCCCGCAACCAGCTTCAGCGGAGCCCCTTTTCAGGGGCTTTTTGCTAGCCGAACAGTTTACGGCGTCGTTGTCCAACGGCGCTTTCAGGGATGGGCGCTTCGCCCATTTTTTATTTGCACAGCATGCACGAGGGGGTTCAGGTGTCGAGCAAGCTAGAACAGTTGCAGGCCTTGTTGGCCCCGGTGGTCGAGGGTCTGGGCTATCAATGCTGGGGGATCGAGTACGTTTCCCAGGGTAAGCATTCGGTACTGCGCATCTATATCGACAAGGAAGGCGGCATCCTGGTGGAGGACTGTGAAGCGGTCAGCCGTCAGGCCAGCGCCATTCTTGATGTGGAAGATCCGATCAGCAGTGAATATACCCTTGAGGTGTCCTCTCCAGGCATGGATCGCCCGCTGTTCACGCTGGAACAGTTTGCCTCGCATGCCGGCGAACAAGTGAAGATCAAGCTGCGTACGCCCTTCGAAGGTCGTCGTAACTTCCAGGGCCTTCTCCGCGGTGTGGAGGAGCAGGATGTGGTGGTCCAGGTGGACACTCACGAGTTTCTGTTGCCGATCGATTCGATCGACAAGGCCAATATTATTCCCAGTTTTGACTGAGACGTGCCGGGCCCGGCGGACTATCCGGGCCCAATGGCTTGCGCAAGGCGAGGCGTACGATGAGCAAAGAAGTACTGCTGGTTGTTGAATCGGTATCCAACGAAAAAGGTGTACCGCCCGGCGTCATTTTCGAAGCGCTGGAAGTGGCTCTGGCCACTGCAACCAAAAAACGTTTTGAAGACGAAGTCGATCTGCGTGTGGAAATCAACCGCCACACCGGTAGCTACGAGACCTTCCGTCGCTGGACCGTGGTCGACGAAGCCGATCTGGACGATCCGGCGATCGAGACCTGGCTGGCCAAGATTCACGAAACTCACCCTGAAGCCAAAGTGGGTGACGTGATCGAGGAGAAGATCGAGTCCATCGAATTCGGTCGTATCGCCGCCCAGACCGCCAAGCAGGTCATCGTGCAGAAGGTCCGTGAGGCCGAGCGCGCCCAGGTGGTCGATGCCTACCGCGAACGCGTTGGCGAGATCATCTCCGGCACTGTCAAAAAGGTTACCCGCGACAACGTCATCGTCGACCTGGGCAACAACGCCGAGGCGCTGCTGGCTCGCGAAGACATCATTCCACGTGAGACCTTCCGGGTCAGCGTGCGCTTGCGTGCGCTGCTCAAGGAAATCCGCACCGAGAACCGCGGTCCGCAGCTGATCCTGTCGCGCACCGCGCCACAGATGCTGATCGAACTGTTCCGCATCGAAGTGCCGGAAATCGCCGAAGGCCTCATCGAAGTCATGGCCGCTTCCCGTGATCCGGGTTCGCGTGCCAAGATCGCCGTCCGCTCCAAGGACAAGCGCATCGACCCGCAGGGTGCCTGTATCGGCATGCGCGGTTCGCGCGTCCAGGCCGTATCCGGCGAGCTGGGTGGCGAGCGTGTGGATATCGTCCTGTGGGACGAGAACCCGGCGCAATTTGTCATCAACGCCATGTCGCCGGCTGAAGTCGCGGCGATCATCGTTGACGAAGATGCCCATGCCATGGACATCGCCGTTGCCGAGGACAACCTGGCCCAGGCCATTGGCCGTGGTGGTCAGAACGTTCGCCTGGCCAGTCAGTTGACCGGCTGGACCCTGAACGTGATGACCGAGAAGGATATCCAGGCCAAGCAGCAGGCGGAAACCGGTGACATCCTGCGCAACTTCATCGAGGAACTGGAAGTCGACGAGGAGCTGGCCCAAGTGCTGGTCGACGAAGGCTTTACCAGCCTCGAAGAAATTGCCTACGTACCGTTGGAAGAAATGCTCAACATCGATGGCTTTGACGAGGAAATCGTCAATGAGCTCCGCGCTCGAGCCAAGGACCGTTTGTTGACCAAGGCCATCGCTACCGAAGAAAAACTGGCAGACGCCCATCCGGCCGAAGACCTGCTCTCCCTTGAGGGCATGGACAAGGACCTGGCGGCGGAACTGGCGGTGCGCGGCGTGGTTAACCGCGAAGACCTGGCCGAGCAGTCGATTGACGACCTGCTCGACATCGACGGCATCGACGAAGAGCGTGCCGGCAAGTTGATCATGGCCGCCCGAGCCCACTGGTTCGAGTAATTAGGCGCGGCCTGAGGAGAGAAGTGCATGACGCAAGTCACGGTGAAAGAACTGGCCCAAGAGGTCGAGGCACCGGTAGAGCGCCTGCTGCAGCAGATGCGTGAGGCAGGTCTGCCGCACACCGACGCCGGTCAGGTAGTGACCGACAATGAGAAGCAGACTCTGCTGACCCATTTGAAGAGCAGCCACAAGAGCAAGGCGGAAGAGCCGCGCAAGATTACCTTGCAGCGCAAGACCACCAGCACCCTGCGTGTCGCCGGTAGCAAAAGCATCAGCGTAGAAGTACGCAAGAAGAAAGTATTCGTTCAGCGCAGCCCTGAAGAAATTCAGGCTGAGCAGAAACGTGAGCAGGACGAGCGCCGTGCGGCTGAAAACGCCGCGCGTGACAAGGTCGACGCCGACGTTCGCCAGCGCAACGAAGAGCAGGCTCGTCGCCACGCGAACGCCACTGCTGCCGCTGCCCCAGCTGCCAAGGCCGAGCCGGCACCCGCCGCTCCAGCTGCAGCTCCGGCACCCGCACCGGTCGTCGCTGACGCGCCTGCTTCCGAAGACGCTGCAGCCCGTGCTGCCGAGCGCAAGAAGGACGAGACCCGTCGCAACGAAAGCCGCACCCGCGATGACGATCGTCGCCGTGGCGAGGCGCCACGTGTATCGATCAAGGTCAAGGTGAAGGAGAAGGAAAAGGCTCCGACCCCTCGTGCCGCTCCGCGCACCACCGACGAAGAGAGCGATGGCGCGCGCCGTGGTCGTGGTGGCAAGGGCAAGCTGAAGAAGCGCAACCAGCATGGCTTCCAGAACCCGACGGGTCCGGTCATCCGTGACGTGACCATCGGCGAGACCATCACGGTCTCTGAGCTTGCGCAGCAGATGTCGGTCAAGGCCGCTGAAGTCGTCAAGTTCATGTTCAAGATGGGTACTCCGGTCACCATCAACCAGGTGCTCGACCAGGAAACCGCTCAGCTGATCGCAGAAGAGCTGGGCCACAAGGTCACCCTGGTCAGCGATACCGCCCTGGAAGATTCCCTGGCCGAGTCGCTGAAGTTCGAAGGCCAGGCCGAGTCGCGTGCACCGGTGGTTACCGTCATGGGTCACGTTGACCATGGCAAGACCTCGCTGCTCGACTATATCCGTCGTGCCAAGGTTGCCGCTGGCGAAGCCGGTGGTATCACCCAGCACATCGGTGCCTACCACGTGGAAACCGACCGCGGCATGGTCACCTTCCTCGATACCCCAGGCCACGCTGCGTTCACTCAGATGCGTGCCCGTGGTGCCAAGGCGACCGACATTGTCATCCTGGTGGTGGCGGCGGACGACGGCGTGATGCCACAGACCCGTGAAGCCGTTCAGCATGCCAAGGCAGCTGGCGTCCCGCTGGTGGTTGCGGTGAACAAGATCGACAAGCCTGGTGCAGACCTCGATCGCATCCGTAACGAGCTGTCCGTCGAAGGCGTGACCTCCGAGGAATGGGGTGGTGACACGCCGTTCGTCAAGGTTTCGGCGAAGATGGGTACCGGTGTCGACGAACTGCTCGAAGCCGTACTGCTGCAGGCCGAAGTACTTGAGTTGACGGCCACTCCGACCGCGCCTGGTCGTGGTGTGGTGGTTGAATCGCGCCTGGACAAGGGCCGCGGCCCGGTGGCTACCATCCTGGTTCAGGACGGTACCCTGCGTCAGGGCGACATGGTCCTGTGCGGCTCCAACTATGGCCGCGTGCGTGCCATGCTGGACGAGAACGGCAAGCCTGTTAAGGAAGCCGGCCCGTCTATCCCGGTCGAGATTCTTGGCCTGGATGGCACCCCGGAAGCCGGTGACGAGCTGTCCGTGGTCGCCGACGAGAAGAAAGCCCGCGAAGTTGCTCTGTTCCGTCAGGGCAAGTACCGCGAGGTCAAGCTGGCTCGTGCTCACGCCGGCAAGCTGGAAAACATCTTCGAGACCATGGGTCAGGAAGAGAAGAAGACCCTCAACATCGTCCTCAAGACCGACGTGCGCGGTTCCCTGGAAGCGCTGCAGGGTTCGCTCGGCGGCTTGGGCAACGACGAAGTTCAGGTTCGCGTGATCGGTGGCGGCGTCGGTGGTATCACCGAGAGCGATGCCAACCTGGCGCTGGCGTCCAATGCGGTGCTGTTCGGCTTCAACGTGCGTGCCGATGCCGGTGCGCGCAAGATCGTCGAGCAGGAAGGTCTGGATATGCGTTACTACAACGTGATCTACGACATCATCGAAGACGTCAAGAAGGCCCTGACCGGCATGCTCGGCAGCGATGTCCGCGAGAACATCCTGGGCGTTGCCGAAGTGCGTGACGTGTTCCGTTCGCCGAAGTTCGGCGCCATCGCTGGCTGTATGGTCATCGAAGGTACCGTGTACCGCAACCGTCCGATCCGCGTACTGCGCGACGACGTGGTCATCTTCGAAGGCGAGCTGGAATCGCTGCGTCGCTTCAAGGACGACGCTGCAGAAGTACGTTCGGGCATGGAGTGCGGTATTGGCGTCAAGAGCTACAACGACGTCAAGGTCGGCGACAAGATCGAAGTCTTCGAGAAAGTCCAGGTTGCTCGTACCCTTTAAGGGCGAGCAGGGTCTCAGCCCCCGCCCCAGGGCGGTGGGCAGCCCCTCAGTAGGTAGCGCCCGGTCAGGCTTCAGCCTGACCGGGCGTTTGCCGCTTTACGTTACAGGTAGCAAGAATGGCCAAAGAATACAGCCGTACCCAACGTATCGGTGATCAGATGCAGCGTGAGCTGGCAGAGCTGATCCGCCGTGAAGTCAAGGACCCACGCGTCGGCCTGGTGACGATCACTGCCGTGGACGTCAGTCGCGACCTGGGCCACGCCAAGGTCTACATCACCGTCATGGGTGAAGAAACCCCGGACGCCGTGCAGCAGTCGCTGAAGGCGCTGAACAGCGCAGCCAGCTTCCTGCGCCTGCACCTGGGCCGCTCCATGCAGCTGCGCAGCGTGCCGCAGTTGCACTTCCATTTCGATGAAAGCGTCAGCCGCGGTGTGCATCTGTCGGCGCTGATCGAGCGTGCAGTGGCCGAAGACCGCCTGCACAAGGATACCGACGAGCAGGACACCAAGGAGTAACCGGTGGCCCAGGTCAAACGTATCCGCCGCAACGTCAGCGGCATCATCCTGCTGGACAAGCCTCTTGGCTTCACTTCCAACGCCGCACTGCAGAAAGTGCGCTGGTTGCTCAACGCGGAAAAGGCCGGCCACACTGGCAGCCTCGACCCGTTGGCTACTGGCGTGCTGCCGCTGTGCTTCGGCGAAGCGACCAAGTTTTCGCAGTACCTGCTCGATTCCGACAAGGGCTACGAAACCGTCATGCAGCTGGGGCAGACTACCAATACTGCCGATGCGGAAGGCGAGGTCCTGCAAACCCGTGAGGTGACCGTTGGTCGTGCCGACATCGAGGCGCTGCTGCCACGTTTTCGCGGCCCGATCAGCCAGATACCGCCGATGTACTCGGCGCTCAAGCGTGATGGTCAGCCGCTATACAAGCTGGCGCGTGCAGGAGAGGTAGTGGAGCGCGAGGCGCGTTCTGTTACTATTAACCGCTTGGAGTTGCTCGAGTGCGAAGGTACACGAGCACGGCTGAGCGTAGGATGCAGCAAAGGCACCTATATCCGCACCCTGGTGGAGGATATCGGCGAGGCCCTTGGCTGTGGCGCCTATGTTGCCGAGCTGCGCAGGACCCACGCCGGGCCCTTCGAGCTGGCCCAGACCGTGACCCTCGAAGAACTTGAACAGGCCCACGCCGATGGCGGTAACGAAGCGCTCGATCGCTTCCTCATGCCTTCGGACAGTGGCCTGCAGGACTGGCCGCTGATTGGCCTGTCCGAACACAGCGCGTTCTACTGGCTGCACGGCCAGGCGGTACGTGCGCCGGACGCGCCGCAATTTGGCATGGTCCGGGTACAGGATCACAATGGTCGTTTCATCGGTATCGGTGAAGTGAGCGAAGACGGGCGTATTGCGCCGCGTCGACTGATTCGATCGGAATGATCGAAACCGGGGGCTTCGGCTTTTGCTGTGGCCCGCGGATACAAGGGTGGCTGTCAGTAGGCACGGTCACACCTTTTTTATTAATACAGGGATTTGTCCCTGGCCTATTGGACCCGCTTGCGGGTTCCGTTATCAGGAGAAGCCAAATGGCCCTCAGCGTTGAAGAAAAAGCTCAAATCGTTACCGACTTCCAGCAAGCTGCTGGTGACACTGGTAGCCCGGAAGTTCAGGTCGCTCTGCTGACCGCGAACATCAACAAGCTGCAAGGCCACTTCAAGGCCAACGGTAAAGACCACCACTCGCGTCGTGGCCTGATCCGTATGGTTAACCAGCGTCGTAAGCTGCTGGACTACCTGAAGGGCAAAGACACCACTCGTTACAGCGCCCTGATCGGTCGCCTGGGCCTGCGTCGCTAATAGCGGCCTGGTCAGTGGTGTGCATGGCGTGTCGCATGCTTCGCCAGCGCTGCTTGGCAGCGTTTGCGTCGGACACGTCACGCGTATCTTCGAGGTTGGCAGCCTGGCAACGCTGAGCGGTTTTTCCGCCCGGCGCCAGGCTCCCAGCCTCGTGTTGTATCTGGACGGTCAATGGGGCCGATTCCCTGTTCTGCCCAAGAATTCGCAAGAAACCAGTTCCCCCAGAGCCACTGAAAAAAGGTAGGAAACCGTGAACCCGGTAATCAAGAAATTCCAGTTCGGTCAATCGACCGTTACTCTCGAAACGGGCCGCATTGCCCGTCAGGCAACCGGCGCCGTGCTGGTTACCGTCGACAACGATGTCACCGTGCTGGTGACCGTAGTCGGTGCCAAGCAGGCCGATCCAGGCAAGGGCTTCTTCCCGCTGTCGGTCCACTACCAGGAAAAGACCTACGCCGCCGGCAAGATCCCGGGTGGCTTCTTCAAGCGTGAAGGCCGTCCTTCCGAGAAAGAGACGCTGACCTCGCGCCTGATCGACCGTCCGATCCGCCCGCTGTTCCCTGAAGGCTTCATGAACGAAGTCCAGGTCGTCTGCACCGTGGTATCGACCAGCAAGAAGACCGATCCGGACATCGCTGCGATGATCGGTACCTCGGCTGCCCTGGCCATCTCCGGTATCCCGTTCGAAGGCCCGATCGGCGCTGCCCGTGTTGCCTTCCACGAAAGCACTGGCTACCTGCTGAACCCGACTTACGAGCAACTGGCTGCCTCGAGCCTGGACATGGTCGTTGCCG
Organism: Pseudomonas putida; assembly: GCF_026625125.1. Lineage (NCBI taxonomy): Bacteria > Pseudomonadati > Pseudomonadota > Gammaproteobacteria > Pseudomonadales > Pseudomonadaceae > Pseudomonas > Pseudomonas putida. Next base: position 821,971 of record NZ_CP113097.1, read on the forward strand.
GTACCTCCGACGCCGTGCTGATGGTTGAATCGGAAGCTCAAGAGCTGACCGAAGACCAGATGCTGGGCGCTGTACTGTTCGCCCACGACGAATTCCAGGCCGTTATCCAGGCTGTCAAAGAGCTGGCTGCCGAAGCCGGCAAGCCGACCTGGGACTGGAAACCTGCCGTTGCCAACACCGAGCTGTTCAACGCCATTCGCGCTGAATTCGGCGAAGCGGTTTCCCAGGGCTACACCATCACCGTCAAGGCCGACCGCTATGCACGCCTGGGCGAGCTGCGTGACCAGGCGATCGCCAAGTTCTCCGGCGAAGAAGGCCAGCCTTCGGCCAGCGAAGTCAAAGAAATCTTCGGCGAGATCGAATACCGCACCGTTCGCGAAAACATCGTTAACGGCAAGCCGCGTATCGATGGTCGTGACACCAAGACCGTACGCCCGCTGAACATCGAAGTGGGCGTTCTGCCGAAGACGCACGGTTCGGCACTGTTCACCCGTGGTGAAACCCAGGCCCTGGTCGTCGCGACCCTGGGTACTGCCCGTGACGCCCAGCTGCTGGACACCCTGGAAGGCGAGAAGAAAGACCCCTTCATGCTGCACTACAACTTCCCGCCGTTCTCGGTAGGTGAGTGTGGCCGTATGGGCGGTGCTGGCCGTCGTGAAATCGGCCACGGCCGCCTGGCCCGCCGTTCGGTACAGGCCATGCTGCCTGCCGCTGACGTGTTCCCGTACACCATCCGTGTCGTGTCGGAAATCACCGAATCCAACGGTTCCAGCTCCATGGCATCGGTCTGCGGTGCTTCCCTGGCACTGATGGATGCTGGTGTACCGATGAAGGCACCGGTGGCCGGTATCGCCATGGGCCTGGTCAAGGAAGGCGAGAAGTTCGCTGTCCTGACCGACATCCTGGGTGACGAAGACCACCTGGGCGACATGGACTTCAAGGTTGCCGGTACTGCCAAAGGCGTTACCGCACTGCAGATGGACATCAAGATCAACGGCATCACCGAAGAGATCATGGAAATCGCCCTGGGCCAAGCCCTGGAAGCGCGCCTGAACATCCTCGGCCAGATGAACCAGATCATTGGCCAGTCGCGTACCGAGCTGTCGGCCAACGCGCCGACCATGATCGCGATGAAAATCGACACCGACAAGATCCGTGACGTCATCGGTAAAGGCGGCGCCACCATTCGCGCCATCTGCGAAGAGACCAAAGCTTCGATCGATATCGAAGACGATGGCTCGATCAAGATCTTCGGCGAAACCAAAGAAGCTGCAGAAGCAGCGCGTCAGCGCGTTCTGGGCATCACCGCCGAGGCCGAGATTGGCAAGATCTACGTGGGCAAGGTCGAGCGTATCGTCGACTTCGGCGCCTTCGTCAACATCCTGCCTGGCAAGGATGGTCTGGTGCACATCTCCATGCTCAGCGATGCACGCGTAGAGAAAGTGACCGATATCCTCAAAGAAGGTCAGGAAGTCGAAGTACTGGTACTGGACGTGGATAACCGCGGCCGTATCAAACTGTCGATCAAAGACGTTGCCGCGGCCAAGGCCTCAGGCGTCTAAGCGACCAGCAACGCTGTATGAAAAGGGCCCCTAGCGGGCCCTTTTTTTATGGCCTGCCGGGAACCTTTTGCACACTTGCATCTTGCACGCAGATTTACCTCGCAGGTTGCAATTTGCACGATCAGCCGCTGTTTGAATCTTATATAAGTTGTTGATATTTAAGGAAAAAATAAAAGATTAAAACCTGGCACAGCCCGTGCAACTACCTTCATATCTGCCGCCAGGACATACGGCGCAGACCTTTCGAAAAACAGGAGTGACTCACATGAAGAAGTTCGCCATTGCTGCCGCTACTGCTACCGCTCTGACCCTGACCATGGCTGGTGGCGCGTTCGCCGCAGAGCCAGTTCAGGCTCCAGTCATGTTGGCTGCCAACGATACTGTGGACAACATGCAACAGGAAGGCTCCGACACTTGGATCACCACCAAAGTCAAAGCTGACCTGTTGACTGAAAAAGGCGTGCCAGGCTCTGACATCAAAGTCGAAACCAGCCAAGGCGTGGTTTCGCTGTCTTCAGACGTGAAGGTCACCGATTCTCAGAAAGACGTAGCAGTCAAAATCGCCAAGAACATCAAGGGCGTCAAGAGCGTCATGGCTGATGGTCTGAAGTCCGAATAAGGAATGTCCCGTCGGCCAAAAGGACCTGGCCACCTTTCAAAAAAGCCCCGGCCTCGGCCGGGGCTTTTCATTAGCGCTCAATTCACCGGATTGCGCGCGACGACATCGCCTTCGAAACACACCTGCTCGGCGATCAGTGGCTCCACAAGCGGCCGGCTCTCACGAAAGTGCGCGGTCTGGGTATGCGCTTCGTACGCCTTGTCATCGCGGTAGATTTCGTAGAGGTAGATCACCTCGGGGTCGACTCGATCCTGTGACACATCGAATACCAGGCAGCCGGGTTCTGTGGCAACGGAAGCGGCAGCGTTTACCTTGATGGCAGTGAGAAATAGTTCGGCGCAACCCGGCTTGACCCGTGTCTTGATGAACAGACTGTACACATGAGGCTCCTTTTGTTTTAAATTCAACAATGAATTGTATACAAAAATGGAGCCAGCCAATGTCTGATTTACCTGCACGCCCCGGTCGCCTCAATGGCCTGCGCCATATCGCCCTGTTGGTGCCCAACCTTGAAGAATGCGAGCGCTTCTATGTCGATGTGCTCGGCATGGAGGTATTGAATCGGGCCAACGAGGATCTGGTCTACTTGACCTGTGGTAACGACAACCTGTCGCTGGGGCGGGGGGCAGGCGCTGCCAATGGCCTGCAGACGCTGGATCACTATGGGTTCATCGTCGACAGCGTAGAGGAATTGGAGGCCTGGTATCAGTACTTCAAGGCCTGCGGGGTGACGCTGCTGGACCGGCCCTTCAATCATGGGGATGGCGCGCGCAGCTTCCACTTGCTGGACCCGGCAGGCAACAAGGTGCAGCCGCTATACCACCCGGCGGTGTCGGGGCAGCGGTTGGTCTGAATTCAAGTGTGGATGTGATGGCCCCATCGCCGGCAAGCCGGCTCCCACAGGGACCGCGCCCGCTTTTAGAAGTTGAGCAAGACAGGTGCCCCCACAGGATGGCCTGCTCCAGGATAGTGGATCGGTGTCCAACTTCTGGGGGCAGTGCAGCACCGGTGGGAGCCGGCTTGCCGGCGATGGGGCCGGTGCAGCTGGCAGGGATTACTCAGCATCAAGGTGCAGCGGCGTAATCACCCGACCATCTTCTGGGGGCAGTCCACACCCGTGGGAGCCGGCTTGCCGGCGATGGGGCCGGTGCGGCTGGCAGGGATTACTCAGCATCAAGGTGCAACGGCGTAATCACCCGACCATCTGATTCAGCCTGCCCCAGCGTGGTATCGATGAAGTAGACCCGGTCATCCTCAAGCTTGCCCTTGTCGACCAGGTAGTCCTTGATACTGCTGGCCCGCTCCTGGCCCAGGGTCCGCAGCAATGGGGCACTTTCGGCCCATGACTTGAGTACCGCCTCGCGCAGCTTGGCGGTGCGTTCCTCGCGGCTGAGCTGTTCCCAGTCGGCCGGCGGTTGCTGTTTCAGGCGGGTGCGGTAGATGCCTTCGAGCATGGCCGGTTTGTCGCTGTCGTCGACCACCAGCATGGACGCGTTGGCCGGGACCTTGTCGCCACGGCGTTGCAGAATCTTGTACCAGATGGCCTGATACTCCCGCTCCAGGCGCTGCTGAGCGAGCAGTGGGCCATCACTGGTCTGGGCACTGGTGCCTTCGATTTCCAGGCGCAGTTCAGGGCGCTCCTTGAGCGCCGAGGCGAGTTTGTTCAGGGCCGATTGCGCATCGCCATTGAGCTCGCTGGAACCTGGGGCGAACGATACATTGCCGAGGTCTTGTGAGCCGCCGCCAGCGATCAGCCCGCCGATGAATTTGAACGGTGCCTGTGCCGCCCGCAGTACAAGGTTACGCAAGGTCTGCCAGACGATTGGCATGACGCTGAACTGCGGGTTGTTGAGGTCGCCGGTCACCGGCAGTTCGATCGAGATCTTGCCTTCGGTGTCCTTGAGCAGCGCGACCGCCAAGCGAATGGGCAGGTCGACCGCGTCCGGGCTATCGACCTTTTCCCCCAGTTGCAGCTGTTCGACCACCACTTTGTTCTCGGCTTTGAGCTGGCCGTTGGTGATCAGGTAGTGCAGGTCGAGGTTCAGGCGGCCCTTGCGAATGCGAAAGCCCGCGAACTTGCCGGAGTAGGGCGTCAGCGTGGTCAACTCGACGCGCTTGAAGCTGGTGGCGATATCAAGGCTGGCCAGCGGGTTGAACGGGTTGAGCGCGCCTTTGATGGTAACGGGTGCGTAACGGTCGACTTTACCCTTGATGTCCACCTTGGCTGGCGCCGGCTTACGGTTGTCGATGGTGCCGATCTGGCCGTTCATTTGCTGGACGGCCGTGGCGAAGTTAGGTGTGAGGGTGAGGTCGGCGAAGTTGGCTGAGCCATCGTTGATGCTGATCTGCCCGATGCGGATGCCCAGCGGCTTGCTGCCTGCGGGGCTGGCCGGCTTGGCTTCGTTTGGCGCGGGGGCATCGGCAGGCTGCGGGATGAGCAGGTCATCCACGTTGGTGGTGCGGTCTTCGTTGATGATGAAGCGGGCATAGGGCTGCAGGAGGGTTACCTTATCGATGGCCAGGGTATCCCCGTGCACATAGGCCAGGCCGTCGACATTCACCTGCTGCCATTTGACGAAGTCGCGGTTCTTGATGGTGTCCAGGGTGTGCAACTGGTTGACCTGCGCCTTGCCGACCACGGTGAAGGCCAGTGGCTCGGTGCCTTTGAGGTCGACCTTGAGGTCGCTGGCGAGCATGCCGCTACGCAGCTCCAGGCGGATGAACGGGTTGATGTAGGCCTGCGCAATACGCAGATCGATGTCGCGTGTGCTGACGTCGAGCCTGGCGCTGACCGGCGCCAGGTTGACCTCGCCACTGGCCTGCAGCTTGCCCTGCTTGCCAATGCCGGTGTCGAGCTTGAGGGTGAAAGGCGACTGGTTGAGGCTGTCGAAGCCCTGCATGTCGACGTTCAGCGGCCCAACGTCCAGCGCCACCGGCTCTTTCTGGCTGCGGTCGGCCAGGTGCACCTGATAATTGCGCAGCTGAACGTCCTTGAGTAGCACTTGCCATGGCTTGCTCGGCTGCTTTGCTGCCTCGTCGTTGGGGGCCGGTGCTGCGGCGGCCGGCTCTGCCTTTTCCTTGGGCGTGGGCTTGGCCGGCTGGCTGGCGAAGAGTTTTTGCCAATCGAGTTGGCCGTCCTGCTCCAGGGCGGCCCAGGTTTCCAGTTTTTCACTGCGGATCTTGCCCACGGTCACCAGCTGCTTGGCCAGGTCGATGCGGGTTTCGCTGACATCGAGGCTCGCCAGGCGGACCAGTGGGCGGCCATCCGGCGCCTTTATGGCGAATGGCGCGACACGTACCGAGGTGTTGTCCAGCAACAGCTCGGTTTGCTTGGACAGGTTGAGCCTGTAGTGCGTGTCGAAGTTGACCACGCCGTCCTCCAGCACCAGCGGCACGGCGTCGCGAACGTAGGGCCAGAACAGCTTCATCTTGCCGTCGGTGATTTTCAGTGTGCCTTCGGACGCTATAGGCGCCAGGCTCAAGGTGCCATTCCAGTCGATGCGCCCGCCGTTAGGGCCCAGTGCCACCAACGTCATGTCGGCGTTGTCGTTCGGCAGCGTGCTGAGGTTTTTCAGCTCCAGGTTCATGTCGTCGTAGACGAATTCGATCGGCTCGCTTGGGCGTTGGTCGGCAAAATGCAGGTAGCCAGCGTTGAGCTTGATGCTGCCGATGCGCAAGGGGAACGGATCCGATGCAGGCTCGTCAGCTTTGGGTTCGCTGGCCGGCAGTTTGAAAAGCTGGGTGAGGTTGAGCGTACCGTCCTTGGCGAAGAGCACTTCGTTGCGGGGCTTGTCGAGTTCGACCGCCTGCAAGTGCAGGGCGCCGCTCCACAGGCTGTCGAGCGCCAGGTTGGCATACAGCCGCTCGAAGCCTACCTGTTCCTTGCCCGGTTCGCCGATCTGCAGGCCCCACAGCGTCAGTTCGAGGCTGAACGGGTTGAGTTCTATGCGCTCGAGGTGCGCCGGCAGTGTGGCGTACTGCGCCAACTGCTGGTTGGCGATGCGCAGGGCAACGCCCGGCGCGATTAGAAAGCCAAGCAGGCTGTAGAGGGCCACCAGAGCCAACAGGGCGCCAAGGGCGCGAGTCAATCCTTTGTACATGTGTCGCTTCGTCTGTCCAGGCAGGAGAGCTTGGAGTATGGCAGGTTAAATCGGTTCCGCCGGGGGCAGGGCATTTGCACTCACTCGATCCCCATACGCCTTCTGGCGCGATGCGCCGAACCGTCACGCATGGCCCAACGCAGCACGGGGGCGGTGCGGTTCAGCCCCAACCGGACCATGCCCCGCTGCAGCGGGCTCTGATGCAGGCCGAGCATTTCCTGGGCCCAGTCCGGCAACAGGTCGATACCCGCTTGCAGCATCAACCTGCCAACCGGCTCGGCAAGTCGGCTCGGGGCTGGGGCCTGAAGCAGGATCTCGATCACTTCCAGGCTGCGCGCGTCGCAGTGCAATTGAGGCCGCATACGCTGCAGGTACTCGTCAACCTGCTGGCATGAGCGGGGTACATTGCGGGCGCCGAGGCGTTCGGCGATCAGGGCGATCTCATCGTAATAGCTATCCTGCTCGGCACGTGACAGCTGCGGGTCGCGATAGCGCAGGTGGGCGGCGAGGAAGCTGCTGACTTCGGCCACGTGGACCCAGGTCAGCAGGTCGGGGTCGCTGGCAGCGTATGGACGGCCATCGGGCGATGTCCCGGTGACCTGCAGGTGAATGGTGCGGACCTTGTCGATCAGCCATTCGGCATCACGGGTCGAGCCGAATGTTGTGCCCGAAATGAATTGGCTGGTGCGGCGCAGGCGGCCGAGCAGGTCCTGGCGAAAGTTGGAGTGATCCCACACCCCCGCCAGTGCCAGCGGGTGCAGCAGTTGCAGCATCAGGGCGCTGATACCGCCAACCAGCATGCTGGGGAAATCGCCGTGCACCCGCCAGCTCATGCTGTGCGGGCCGAACAGGCCAGGGTCACCTTTGGGGGATTCCAGGTCGAGCTGGCCGAGGGCCAGCCCGGTGAGGCTCATGACCTGGGTTTCGATGCGGCGGCGTAGGGCTTCCATGGTGACCTGTCGTTCAGGGCGGCCATGAACAGCTGCCGCCGGCTATTGGTTGAGGCGTTTGTCGATCAACCCCTGCACCACGCTCGGGTCAGCCAGGGTCGAGGTATCGCCCAGGGTGTCGAGCTCGTTGCAGGCAATCTTGCGCAGTATACGCCGCATGATCTTGCCCGAGCGGGTCTTGGGCAAGGCCGGCGCCCACTGGATCAGCTCGGGTTTGGCGAAACTGCCGATCTCTTTGCTGACCAGTGCCAGCAGTTCGGCCTGCAGGGCATCGTCCGGCGTCACGCCATTCATGGTCGTCACGAAGGCATACACACCCTGACCCTTGAGGTCATGGGGGTAACCGACCACTGCGGCCTCGGCGACGCTTTCGTGCAATACCAAGGCGCTTTCCACTTCGGCGGTGCCGATGCGGTGACCGGAAACGTTGATCACATCATCGATGCGGCCAGTGATCCAGTAATCGCCATCGGCATCGCGGCGGGCGCCGTCGCCGGTGAAGTAATAGCCGGGCATGGGTTTGAAGTAGGTGTCTACCATGCGTTGGTGGTCGCCGTAGACGCTGCGGATCTGCCCCGGCCAACTGGCCTTTATCGCCAGCAGGCCGGCGCCGGGGCCTTCGATCAGCTTGCCTTTGTCATCCAGCAGCACCGGCTGCACACCAAACATGGGTTGGGTCGCACAACCGGGCTTGAGCTTCTGCGTGCCGGGCAGCGGGGTGAGCATGATGCCGCCGGTTTCGGTCTGCCACCAGGTGTCGACGATAGGGCAGCGTTTTTGGCCGACTTGCTCGAAGTACCATTCCCACGCCTCTGGGTTGATCGGCTCGCCGACGCTACCGAGCAGGCGCAGGCTCTTGCGCGATGTGCCCTGCAACGGGCCAGAGCCTTCACGCATCAGTGCGCGCAGGGCGGTGGGTGCGGTATAGAAGATATTGACCTTGTGCTTGTCCACCACCTGCCAGAACCGGGAGCTGTCGGGGTAGTTGGGAACGCCCTCGAACATCAGTGAAACCGCGCCGTTGGCCAGCGGGCCATAGACGATGTAACTGTGGCCGGTGACCCAGCCCACGTCGGCGGTGCACCAGAACACCTCGCCGTCACGGTAGTCGAACACCACCTTGAAGGTCATAGCGGCCTGCAGCAGGTAACCGGCAGTGGTGTGCAGCACGCCCTTGGGCTTACCGGTGCTGCCGGAGGTGTAAAGGATGAACAGCGGGTCTTCGGCCTCCATGGGTTCAGGTGGGCAGTCGTCACCCGCGTTTTCCGTCGCCTGGTCGTACCAGAGGTCGCGGCCTTCGCTCCAGGCGACATCGGTGCCCGTACGGCGCACTACCACTACGCTGCTGACGTCGGGGCAACTGGCCAATGCCTTGTCGACATTCTGCTTGAGCGGGATGCGTTTGCCGCCGCGCACGCCCTCGTCGGCGGTGATCACGGTGCGGCAGTCAGCATCGAGAATTCGGTCGCGCAACGCATCCGGCGAGAAGCCGCCGAACACCACCGAGTGAATCGCGCCGATGCGCGTGCAGGCAAGCATGGCGTAGGCGGCTTCGGGGATCATCGGCATATAGATGCATACCCGGTCGCCTTTGTGCACGCCACGTGCCTTGAGCGCATTGGCCAAGCGGCAGACCTGGCGGTGCAGCTCTTGATAGGTGATGGCCTTGGAGTCCGCGGGGTCGTCGCCTTCCCACAACAGGGCGGTCTGCCCGCCGCGCTGGGCCAGGTGGCGATCGATGCAGTTGTAGCTGACGTTCAGTTGGCCACCTTCGAACCAGCGGGCTTCGCCGGTCTTGAGGTCGCAGTGCTGTACGCTGGACCACGGTCTGATCCAGTCCAGACGCTTGGCCTGTTCTGCCCAGAAGGTGTCGGGGTCTTCAACCGACTGGCGGTAGAGGCGGCTGTAGTCGTCGGAAGAGAGGCTGGCGGACTGGCTGACGGCCAGGGCCTGGGGATAGTCGCGGATATCGAACATGGCAGGTGGTCCTTTGCGCTTGTCGGGGCGGTGGACTGCAACGGCTATTCGATTGGACAGTGTAGCTGGAACAGGTGTTCAACCTGTGCCGGCGTCTTCGCGGGCTGGCCACGAAGACGCCGGCATCGGTCAGCCGCGGTGACGACCGCGGAAGTAGTTGATCAGGCCCTGGGTGGAACCGTCTTCGGCGCTGTCTTCCAGGCTGCCGACGATACGCTGGTAGACACCCTTGCCCAGCTCCTTGCCCAGTTCCACGCCCCACTGGTCGAAGGCGTTGATACCCCAGATCACGCTCTGCACGAACACCTTGTGCTCATACATCGCCACCAGCGCGCCAAGGCGACGCGGGCTGATGCGTTCGACCACAAGGGTGTTGCTCGGGCGGTTGCCCGGGATCACCTTGTGCGGCGCGAGTTTTTCGATGTCGGCTTCATTCAGGCCTTTTTGACGTAATTCGGCCTCTGCCTCTTCACGTGTCTTGCCCAGCATCAGCGCCTGGCTTTGCGACAGGCAGTTGGCGTACAGCCACTGATGGTGGTCGGCGACCGGGTTGAAGCTCACCACCGGGACGATGAAGTCGGCCGGGATCAGCTGGGTGCCCTGGTGCAGCAACTGGTGGTAGGCGTGCTGGCCATTGCAGCCGACGCCACCCCAGATGACCGGGCCGGTATCGGTCTTCACTGGCGTACCGTCGGTCAGCACGCTCTTGCCGTTGGATTCCATGTCCAGCTGCTGCAGGTGTTTGGTGATGTTGCGCAGGTAGTGATCGTAGGGGAGGATCGCGTGGCTGCGGGCACCCCAGAAATTACCGTACCAGACGCCCAGCAGGGCCAGCAGCACCGGCATGTTCTTCTCGAACGGCGCGGTCTGGAAGTGCTGGTCCATGGTGTAGGCACCCGACAGCAGTTCCTTGAAGTTGGCGGTCCCGATGGCCAGGGCAATCGGCAGGCCGATGGCCGACCACAGCGAATAGCGCCCGCCGACCCAGTCCCACATGGGGAAGATGTTTTCTTCGCGGATACCGAAGGCCACGGCGGCAGCCTTGTTGCTGGAAACGGCGATGAAGTGGCGATACAGCTCTGCTTCCGAACCGCCCTGGGCCAGGTACCAGGTACGTGCGGCCATGGCGTTCTTCAGGGTCTCGAGGGTGTTGAACGACTTGGACGAGACGATGAACAAGGTGGTTTCGGCACGCAGGTTGGCCGACAGCTCATGGAATTCACTGCCGTCGATATTGGCCAGGTAGTGGCAGCGCACGCCTCGCTGGGCGTAGGGCAGCAGCGCCTCGGAAACCAGCTCTGGGCCCAGGAAAGAGCCGCCGATGCCAATGTTGACCACGTCGGTGATCGGCTTCTCACTGTAGCCACGCCATAGCCCGTCGTGGATACGCCCCACCAGCTCAGTGATCTGGTTGAGTACCTTGTGCACCTCGGGCATCACGTTGACGCCGTTGACGCTGAGCTTGTCACCCACCGGGCGGCGCAGGGCGGTGTGCAGCACCGGGCGGCCTTCGGAGGCGTTGATGATTTCGCCGCTGAACATCGACTTGATCGCATCCTGCAGGCCGACGTGTTCGGCCAACTGCACCAGCAGGTCGCGGCTTTGTTCGTTGATCAGGTTTTTCGAGTAGTCGAGGAACAGGCCGCAGCAGCTCAGGGAGAATTCATCGAAGCGCTTGGGGTCGGCGGCGAAGGCTTCGCGCATGCTGAAATCCTGCATGGCGTCGCGGTGCTGCTGAAGGGCCTGCCAGGCTGGCAGGGCCGTAACATCATGGGGTGTCCGGTAATACGCCATTGCGCAGAATTCCTTGTTGCGTAGGTGTGGCCTTGGACAGGGGCGTCATGGCCAGGTTCAGGCAGGCCATCATTATAGGCATTGGTTGCGCGCAGGGAATGGGGCGGGGAGGGGAATTTGGGGCTGCAGTGCAGCCCCTCGGCGTCACGCGGTCGGTTCGTCCAGGTGCACATAAAGGTTGTCGATAAGCCGCGTGTTCCCCAGGTAGGCGGCAACCAGAATCACCAGGTCACGGTCGTCGATCATCGCTGGGCGAAGGGTCAGCGCATGGCGTACCTGCAGGTAGTCCGGGCGCAGGCCGGCTGCTGCCAGCTGATCCTGGCCCTCGGCAACCAGCGCGGCAAAGTCGCGTTGGCCACGGCTGATGGCGTCCCCGATGTGCTTGAGCGTGCGGTAGACCACCGGCGCGGTAGCCCGCTGTTCGGCCGTCAGGTAACCATTGCGTGACGACAGCGCCAGGCCATCTTCGGCGCGCACGGTCGGCTCGCCGATGATCTGGATCGGCATGTTCAGGTCGCGCACCATGGCGCGAATCACTGCCAGTTGCTGGTAGTCCTTTTCGCCGAATACCGCGAGATCAGGCTGCACCATGTTGAACAGCTTGCTGACCACGGTCGCTACGCCCTCGAAATGCCCCGGACGGCTTGCGCCACACAGGCCTTCGGAGAGGTTCGGCACGCTGACGCGGGTCTGCACGGCCATGCCGTCTGGGTACATCTCTTCCACAGTAGGGGCGAACAGCAGATCGCAACCCGCCTGGAGCAGGCGCTCCTGATCGGCGGCAAGGGTGCGAGGGTACTTGTCGAGGTCTTCGTTGGCGCCGAACTGAAGCGGGTTGACGAAGATGCTGGCAACGACGAAGTCGGCACGTTGGGCCGCTTTGGTCACCAGCGCAGCATGGCCGCTGTGCAGGTTGCCCATGGTTGGCACGAAGCCGATACGCTTGCCCTCGCCACGGGCGCGAGCGATGGCCGCGCGCAGTTCACGGACGGTATTGACTGTGTTCATGCGCTGAATCCGTGCTCACTCGCTGGGAAGCTCACGTCTTTGACCGCCTTGACGTAGGCGGCAAGTGCGCTCGCGATGTCTGGCTGGCCGACCATGAAGTTTTTCACGAACTTCGGCACCCGGCCGCTCAGGGACAAGCCCAGCATGTCGTGCAGGACCAGCACCTGGCCGTCGGTAGCGCTGCCGGCACCGATGCCGATCACCGGGATACTCACGGCCTGGGTAATCTCGGCGGCCAGTTCGGCAGGTACGCATTCGAGCAGCAGCATGGCGGCGCCGGCCTGTTCCAGCGCGATGGCATCAGCGCGCATCTGCCGCGCCTGGGCTTCCTGGCGCCCCTGCACTTTATAACCGCCCAGAACGTTGACGGTTTGCGGGGTCAGGCCCATGTGCGCGCACACCGGCACGCCGCGCTCGGCCAGCAGGCGAATGGTCTCGGCCAGCCACGCAGCGCCTTCAAGCTTGATCATGTGGGCGCCAGCCTGCATCAGCATGGCGCAGTTGGCGAAGGCCTGCTCGGGGGTGGCGTGGGCCATGAACGGCAGGTCGGCAAGAATCAGCGCACCCTCGTTGCCGCGTTTGACGCAGGCGGTGTGGTAGGCCATTTCCGCCGTGGTGACGGGCAGCGTGCTGTCATGGCCCTGCAGGACCATCCCCAGGGAGTCGCCCACCAGCAACACTTCGACGCCGGCCTGGCTGGCAGCCTTGGCAAAGGTGGCGTCGTAGCAGGTCAGCATGGTGATCTTTTCACCCTTGGCCTTGAGGCCGTGCAGGGTGGTCAGGGTTACGTCAGGCATGTAGGAAAATCCTCGTTCAGGCGCTGTGAAAAACGACCGCCAACAACGCGTGTAGTCATCTTCCGGAGCGGCACATCATCGCGCGTGATGTTCGGGGCACAGGTCCGTCCGGGCCTAAATACGGGTATGCGGCACTTTGGTGCCACACGGGACGCCTATAGTCGTGAGCGAGGTGGGGGAAGTCAATCACCCTGTTACCGCATTGTTACTAACAGGGTGTTACTGGCGTTACCGCCCTTGGAGAAGGGCCGCAGCGCCTGGGCTACAGGCGTTCCAGGCCAACGAACGGGCAGGCTTGGAGCAACTGGGCAAGCGGGCGCCCGTCGGCCAGGTGAAAATCGTCTGCCACCAGCTCGGCCAGTGGGTACAGCACGAAGGGGCGGGCATGCATGTGGTAGTGCGGCACCTGCAGGCGTGGCACATCGATGACGTGGTCGCCGAACAGCAAGATGTCCAGGTCGAGCGTGCGTGGGCCCCAGCGTTCCTTGCGCACACGGCCCTGTTCGTTTTCGATGGCTTGCAGGGCGTCCAGCAGGTCCAGGGGGGCGAGCGAGGTGTCCAGGGCAGCGACGGCGTTGGTGTAACGCGGCTGGCCAGGCAGCAGGGAGTCGCTGGTGTACAGGGCAGACGCCGCCACCAGGCGGGTGTTCGCCACCCGGTCCAGCGCCTGCAGGGCGTTGCCCAGTTGCTCGGCAGGCGCATCCAGGTTGCTACCAAGGCCGATGTAGGCGCGAGTGGTCACTCGAACGCCTCATCGCCACCACGTTTACGCTTGCTGGAGCTGCGCTTGCGCTTGCGTGGGCCGGCGCCGGTGCCTTCATCGCGGCTGCCCAGCTCGCGGATCATCTCGCGGCGCTCGGCGTCGTTGGCGTCCTGGTAATCGGTCCACCACTGGCCGAGGTCATCGGTTTCTTCGCCTGCGCTCTCACGCAGCAGGAGGAAATCGTAGCCGGCGCGGAAGCGTGGGTTGTCGAGCAGCACGTCGGCACGTTTGCCGCTGCGGCGCGGCAGGCGCTCCTGCATGTCCCAGATCTCGCGGATGGGCAGGGTGAAACGCTTTGGAATGGCAATGCGTGCACACTGTTCGGCAATCAGGTCGTGGGCTGCGCCATTCATCGCCGGGATCGGCGGCACGCCCTGGTTTTGCAGGTGCAGAACGCGGCTTGGCAGTGCTGGCCAGAGCAGGGCGGCGAACAGGAAGGCCGGGGTCACCGGTTTGCCTTGCTTGATACGCAGGTCAGTGTTGCTCAGGGCCTGGCTGATCAGGGTATGGGTGTAGGTCGGGCGCTCTTCCAGTGCATGCGCACTGGCCGGGAACAGCGGCTCGAACAACGCCAGGTCTACCAGCATCTCGAAGACGATCGCGCCTTGCCCGGACAGGAACAGCTTGAGGCACTCCTCGAATAGCCGCGCAGGCGGGATTTCGCGCAGCAGCGGCGCCAGGCCGCGGATCGGCTGGTAAGTGTGCTTTTCGATGCCGAAGTCGAGCTTGGCGGCGAAACGCACCGCGCGCAGCATGCGTACCGGGTCTTCCTGGTAGCGATGCGTCGGATCACCGATCAGGCGCAGCAGGCGGTTGCGTACGTCATGCACGCCGTTGGCGTAATCGAGGATGCGTTCGCTGACCGGGTCGTAGTACAGGGCGTTGATGGTGAAGTCGCGGCGTTGCGCGTCCTCTTCCAGGCTGCCGTATACGTTGTCGCGCAGAATGCGGCCACTGGCATTGTGCGACGAGCGGTGGCTGTCACCTTGGTCGTCTTCGGAGTGAGGGGCACGGAAGGTCGCGACTTCGATGATTTCACGGCCGAAATGCACGTGAACCAGCTTGAAGCGACGGCCGATGATGCGCGCATTGCGGAACTCGGCACGTACCTGCTCAGGTGTTGCGCTGGTGGCGACGTCGAAGTCCTTGGGCGTGATGCCCAGCATCAGGTCGCGTACGCAACCACCGACCAGGTAGGCCTGGTAGCCCGCGCCTTGCAGGCGCTCGACGATATTCACCGCATGGCGGCTGAACTGGTGGCGCTGCAGCGAGTGTTGGCTCTTGTTGATCACCTCAGGCGTGGTGCGCTTGTGGTGCTGGCCCGGTACGGGAGGGCGGAAAGACTGGAACAGCTTCTTCAGCATGGGATGCACTGTGTGAAGGAATGTTCGGCCAAGAATAGGAGAATGGCCGCATGATGGGCGGGGATTCTAGCATTTACTCGGGGAATGGTGTAGGCGGTAGCAGGATGGACTGCCAGAAGGGGAGAAACGACAAGGGGAGCCTAAGCTCCCCAAGAAGTCGTTGCGTGCTCTTATTGTTTTTATGCCGGGCTTCTTGTTTTTGTTGAGTGCCCTGCCCACAAATCTCAAAGCTTGTGGACGACCCCCAATCCAGGGGTTAAGAGCAAACGGATTGCTTTGGCCGCTGATGTCATGCTGATCAATCGATCCAACCAGTTCAGGCGCTGCTTTTTAGTGCAGTTTTTGTTGTTCTCTGCCTGGTCGTGGGGCAAGCCCCAAACACGCATCCTCTCCAAAAGAATCAGTTAGCTGCGCCTCCGCCGTCTTGTTTTTATTGTGCGTGAGCCGTTTCGTCTTGTTCTTATTCTGAGTTGCAGTGCTTGTTATTGTTCTTGTACTGAACATATAGCAGGTGGCGTGCCAACTTTGAGAAACCCAATGAAATCAATGGTTTGGCGGGTTTGATGAAAGGCTGGCCGGTGGGGAATGACGAGATTTCGTTACCGTACGCCTCGGGAACTGTTACGGCGAAAAGGTTAGGTAACAGATTTTGGCGGGGGCCGATTGTTACCAGGGGCACGCAGAGGCGGTTGCGCGTCCATGCGATGGAGCGCCGCGCGGGCGGCGCTCCATGGGCGTCGCTCATTCGCTGGTAGCGTTGCTCTTGCGGCGCGGAATGCCCAGGCGTTGGCGGCGCTCCCACAGGCACTTGCGGCTGACGCCGAGCTTGCGGGCCAGTTCGGTTTCGGTCATATGATCCTGGTGCTCAAGCACGAAATGCTGGAAGTAGTCTTCCAGCGACAGGTCCTCGGTCGGCTCATGGCTGGCGTTGTTGGCAGCGCCCGCGGCCATCGCGTTGTCGAGAATGTCATCATCGTCCATGTCGCTCAGCTCGATGTCGATACCCAGCAGTTCGGCCGATATCTCCGCGCTCTCGCTCAGAATCACCGCACGCTCTACGGCGTTCTCCAGTTCGCGCACGTTGCCCGGCCAGCTGTAATGACGAATGGCTTGCTCGGCTTCAGACGAGAAGTGCAAATCGTCACGACCGATGCGCGCGCTCTGCCTGGCGAGGAAGGCGCTGGCGATCTCGTTGACGTCACTGCCGCGCTCACGCAGGGCTGGCAACTTAAGGGCGATCACGTGCAGGCGGTAATAAAGGTCTTCGCGGAATTGCCCAGCCTTTGCCAGGTTTTTCAGGTCGCGGTGGGTCGCGGCAATCAGGCGCACGTCGACTTTTTGCGACTGTACCGAACCCACCCGGCGGATTTCGCCCTCCTGCAACACGCGCAGCAGACGGGCCTGGGCCTCCAGCGGCAGTTCACCGATCTCATCGAGGAACAGGGTGCCGCCGTCTGCCGCTTCCACCAGGCCGGCGCGCCCTGCGCTGGCACCGGTGAATGCCCCTTTTTCGTGGCCGAACAGTTCCGACTCGATCAAGGTTTCGGGGATGGCCGCGCAGTTCACCGAGATCATCGGCGCTTTGGCGCGCCGTGACAGGTTGTGCAGGGCACGGGCTACCAGTTCCTTACCGGTACCGGACTCGCCCTGGATAAGCACATTGGAATCGGTCGGCGCCACCTTGCGGATCTTGCTGTACATGTCCTGCATGGGCGGGCACGAGCCAATGATGCCGATCTCGCCGTTGGCCGATGCCGGAGCGCCTTTGTCGGCAGGGGCTGCCTTGCCGTTGCTGCGTGGCTCGGCCACTGGAGCGGGTGCCGGTGCACTCTGCCGGTCGCGCAGAATACGCGCCACCGCCTGGAGCATTTCGTCGTGGTCGAAAGGCTTGGCGATGTAGTCCACCGCGCCCATCTTCATCGAGTCCACCGCCGAGCGCAGGCTGGCGTAACTGGTCATGATCAGCACCGGGGTGCCTTGGCCAAGCTTGATCAACTCGGTACCCGGCGCGCCGGGCAGGCGCAGGTCGCTGACGATCAGGTCGAAGGTGGCAATGCTGAAGCGTTCCTGGGCTTCCTGCACCGAGCCGGCTTCGCTGACCTGGTACTGGTTCCGCTCGAGCAGGCGACGCAAGGCCGAGCGGATGATGGTTTCGTCTTCGACGATCAGAATATGCGGCATTGATTCAATTCTCTCGACGGTCTCGAATTTCAGGGGACGTCGCTACGACATGCCGGGGCAGGGTCACGCGGATCCGGGTGCCACGTTGCCGTTCGATGTCGGCCGGGCTGTCGATGGTGATTTGCCCATAATGCTCTTCCACGATGGAATAGACCAGAGCGAGCCCTAGTCCGGTTCCCTCGCCAGGGTCCTTGGTGGTGAAGAAAGGTTCGAACAGGCGGTCCATGATGTTCTTCGGAATCCCACTGCCTTCGTCCTCGACGATCAGGTCGACGGTGTGCTCGCTGACCTCGGTGCGTACCCGCACGGCGCTGCCTGGCGGCGACGCGTCCCGCGCGTTGGAGAGCAGGTTGATCAGCACCTGGGCCAGGCGCTGAGGGTCCCCCTCTGCCCAGTGGTCGGGGTCGCAGAGGTTGAAGAACTGTACTTCGAAATTGCGCCGGTTCAACGCCAGCAGACCGATGGCATCCTGGGCCACTTCGGCCAGGCACACCGGCTCTTCGCTGTTCTGGTGGCTACCGCCGGCATGGGCAAAGCTCATCAGCGACTGCACGATGCGCGACACCCGTTTGGTCTGTTCGAGGATCTGGCTCGACAACTCGATGATCTCGCCGTCGCCTTCGCGCTCCTCGCGCAGGTTTTGCGCCAGGCAGGCGATGCCGGTGATCGGGTTGCCGATCTCGTGGGCCACGCCCGCAGCGAGGCGGCCGATGCTGGCCAAGCGTTCGGAGTGCACCAGCTTGTCTTCCAGGGCCTGTGTTTCGGTGAGGTCTTCGACCAGCAACACCAGCCCGCTATTGCCAGGTGCCAGGGGCTCATCGATGGCCGCTTTGTGCAGGTTGAGCCAGCGCGGCTGGCCGTCCAGTGCCAGGCGCTGTTTGTGCAAGTGCTCATCGGGTACGTTGATGAAACCCAGCAGCAGGCCGCGCCACGGTTCATCGATGGTTACCAGGCGCGACCCGACCACGTGCTTGGCGGCGATGCCGGTCAGCTCCTCCATGGCCTTGTTCCACATCAGGATTTCTTTGTCCTTGGCCAGCGAGCAGACGCCCATGGGCAGCTCCTGCAGGGTCTGACGGTGGTAGCGGCGCAAGGCATCGAGTTCGGCAGCCAGGCCCGTCAGGCGCGAGTGGTAATCTTCCAGGCGGCTTTCGATGAAGTGGATGTCTTCGGTGACGTAGTTCTCGTTGCCAGACTTGTAGGGCAGGAAGGTTTCGACCATGTCCTGGGCCACGCTCGGCCCCATCAGGCCCGAGAGGTTGGCCTCGATGCGGTCACGCAGGCGGCGCAGGGCATAGGGGCGGCGCTCGTCGAACGGCAGGTAGAGGTCGCGCAGGGCTTGTTCGACTTCCTTCTGTGCAGCCTTGGCACCCAGTGGCTTGGCCAATTGGGTGGCGAACTCCTGCGGTGAAGCTGCATGCAGCTCACGGCGCTGGGGCCGGCGCACGTTGTCCACCGCACATGCTTCGGCGGCACTGACCTCCTCGCTGCTGGCGTTGGTGAACAGTGAAATCAGCGTGAACAACAGTACGTTGGCTGCCAGGGAGGCGATCGCTGCCATGTGCCAGCTGGTGTCGTCGAGCACATAGATCATGTCCAGCAGTGGGATGTAGAAGCCCTGCAGGTTGCCCAGCAGGGGCAGCAGCATGGTCACCATCCAGACCAGGGTGCCGGCCAGCAGGCCGGCGATGAAGCCGCGGCGGTTCGCGGTTGGCCAGTACAGCACCGACAGCACCCCCGGCAGGAACTGCAACGTGGCGACGAAGGCGACGATGCCCAGGTTGGCCAGGCTCTGGTGAGTGTTCTGGTTCAGGTAGAACATGAAGCCGGCGGTGATGATGGCGACGATCAGTGCGCGGCGGGTCCATTTCAGCCAGCGGTAGATGTTGCCTTCGGCCGGCGGCTGATACAGCGGCAGCACCAGGTGGTTGAGCGCCATGCCCGACAGGGCCAGGGTGGTTACGATGATCAGGCCGCTGGCGGCGGACAGCCCGCCGACATAGGCCAGCAGAGCCAGCGCCTTGTTGTTGGCGGCGATCCCAAGGCCCAGGGTGAAGTACTCGGGGTTGGTGCTGGCGCCCAGGCGCAGGCCTGCCCACAGCACCAGCGGCACGGCCAGGCTCATCAGCAGCAGGAACAGCGGCAGGCCCCAGCTGGCGCTGACCAGGGAGCGCGGGTTGAGGTTTTCGGTGAAGGCCATGTGGTACATGTGCGGCATGACGATGGCCGAGGCGAAGAACACCAGCAGCAGGGTGCGCCATGGGCCCTCCTGCAGCGGGGTGTGCAGCGCGGCCAGGGCGGTCTGGTTCTGCAGCAGCCACACTTCCAGCCCGTGCGGGCCGCCGAACACGCCGTACAGGGCGTACAGGCCAATACCGCCCAGCGCCAGCAGCTTGATCACCGACTCGAAGGCGATGGCGAACACCAGCCCTTCATGCTTTTCGCGCGTGGCGATGTGACGCGAGCCGAAGAAGATGGTGAACAGGATGATCAGTGCGCAGAAGGCAAAGGCCACGCGTGCCTTGACCGGTTCGCCGGTGAGAATGCTGATCGAGTCGGCCACTGCCTGAATTTGCAGGGCGAGTAAGGGAAGCACCCCGATCAACATGAAAATGGTCGTCAGCGCACCGGCCCAGGTGCTGCGAAAGCGAAAGGCCAGCAAGTCGGCCAATGACGACAATTGGTAGGTGCGGGTGATCTTGAGGATCGGATAAAGCAGCACAGGCGCCAGCAGGAAGGCGCCGGAAACGCCCAGGTAACAGGCGAGGAAGCCGTAGCCATACTGATAGGCCAGGCCCACCGAGCCGTAGAAAGCCCAGGCACTGGCGTAGACGCCCAGCGACAGGGTGTAGGTCAGCGGGTGGCGAATGATCGAACGGGGTATCAACCCACGCTCGCTGATCCAGGCCACGCCGAACAGCACCATCAGGTACCCGGCGCTGATCAGGATCATCTGGGTCAGGCTAAAGCTCATCGGCATCTCGTTGGCTCTGCAGGATGAAAGTGACGACGATCAGGATCAGCCAGAGCAGGTAAGGGCGATACCAGGCGCCGGTCGGTTCGATCCACCAGTCCATGATGGCCGGGGAGAACAGGTAGATCCCCACGACCAGAAGCAGGACCAAACGATAGATGTACATGCTGGCCTCGATGGTTGGGCGCTGCGGGCTTGGACTTATTATTGGCGCAAATGGTTGGAGCGATGCTAGCGGGAATCGGTGGTGTTCGCCAAGGGTTTGAAATTATTGGGCTTTTGTTTTTGAGACGTGGGTTGCCCGATTTCGCCCTGGCGCCAGCTGGCCGCGAGGTAGCGCACAGTAACGGTTGAGCCGGCTTGCCGGCGCTAGGGCCGGTGATGCTTCACTTCAAATCAGCCTCGGGCACCGTTGTTCGCTGTGCAATGGCTTCTGGCTGCCAGCGCTGGCGCGCCACAGCCAATACTTCAGCGGGCGTTGCCGTCAGCAACTGAGGGTCGGCTTCCTGGCCCAATGCCCGCAACGCCCGCAACAGCAACGGCGTTGCCTGATTAGCCTCAAGCGGCGGTGAACGGTATGACTTGCCCAGCTTGTGCCCATCAGGTTGCACGATCAATGGAATGTGCAGGTAACGCGGTTGGGAAAAGCCCAGCAATTCCTGCAAGTACAGCTGGCGCGGCGTGTTGTCGAGCAGGTCGGCCCCGCGCACGATGTCGGTAACACCTTGCCAGGCGTCGTCCAGTACGACTGCCAGCTGGTACGCATACAGCCCGTCGCGGCGCTGAATCACGAAGTCGCCCACCTCGCGGCCAAGGTGTTGCTGGAACTCCCCTTGCACGCGATCGGTAAAGCGGTAGAGCAGTTCTGGCACCCGCAGGCGGATGGCGGCGCCTTCACGGGCATGCCCGGCGTTGCGGCAAAACCCTGGATAGATGCCGTTGTAGCCTTCGAGCTGTTTGCGCGAACAGGTGCAGGCGTAGGCCAGGCCCATGTTGAACAGGCGGTCTACCACCGCGCCGTAAGCGTCGTGGCGCTGGCTCTGGAAGACCACCTCGCCATCCCATTCCAGCCCATAGCGCTCCAGGGTCTGCAGGATTGCATCACGGGCGCCGGGCATTTCCCGTGGCGGGTCGGTGTCTTCCACGCGTAGCAGCCAACGGCCATTGACCGCGCGGGCGTCAAGCCAGGAGGCCAGGGCGGCGACCAGCGAGCCGAAGTGCAGAAAACCGCTGGGGGTGGGGGCGAAGCGTCCGATGTAGCGCGAGTCGT
The DNA here is from genome assembly GCF_026625125.1 of Pseudomonas putida. Classification (NCBI taxonomy): domain Bacteria; kingdom Pseudomonadati; phylum Pseudomonadota; class Gammaproteobacteria; order Pseudomonadales; family Pseudomonadaceae; genus Pseudomonas; species Pseudomonas putida. Next base: position 843,330 of record NZ_CP113097.1, read on the forward strand.
TCATGGGCAGTGGTGTTTCTGAAAATAAAACGGGGCGCATGATGCGCCCCGTTCGGAGGAGAGAAGGATCAGCCTTTGCCGACTGTCTTTTCCTTTTTCTCGGCGATTTCCTTGCAGTCGAAGCACAGGTCCGCGGTGGGGCGGGCTTCCAGCCGACGCAGGCCGATTTCGATGCCGCACGATTCGCACCAGCCGTACTCTTCGTCCTGGATCTTCTGCAGGGTCTTGTCGATTTTCTTGATCAGCTTGCGCTCGCGGTCACGGTTGCGCAGCTCAAGAGCAAATTCTTCTTCCTGGCTGGCACGGTCGGCCGGGTCCGGGAAGTTCGCAGCTTCATCTTTCATGTGGTCTACGGTGCGATCCACACTCTGCATGAGCTCGCCTTTCCAGGCGTTGAGAAGCTTGGTGAAGTGCTTCTTCATGGGCTCACCCATGTACTCTTCGCCCTTGGTCTCATTATAGGGCGCGACACCGTACATGGTTTGACCGGTTTTTTGCTTTTCTACGGTGGACATGAATAGACCGCCTCTTACTCATCTGATCCAATGCGCAGGATGCTCCATCTCCGGCACCCGCCGGCCCTGCGACTGCGAGCCGCCGAACTTACCAGATAGATCGGGGGTGCGCTAGCCCGCCCGATCCTACGTGTTGACAGCGCCATGGGGCGTACGTTCGGTGCTGTGCAAAGGTAGAATCACCAGTTTAGACCCAATTGAGAGAAGGTAATGGCCCACCACTACAGTGCGCGCAGCCGCGCCATTGAACCCTTCCATGTCATGGCGTTGCTGGCGCGGGCCAACGAGCTGCAAGCGGCCGGTCATGATGTGATCCACCTGGAAATCGGTGAGCCGGACTTCACCACCGCCGCGCCTATCGTCGAAGCAGGCCAGGCGGCGCTGGCCGCCGGGCATACCCGCTACACCGCCGCGCGTGGCCTGCCGGCCCTGCGTGAGGCGATTGCCGGCTTTTACGACCAGCGATATGGCGTCGCGATAGACCCCGAACGCATTCTGATCACTCCGGGGGGCTCTGGCGCGCTGCTGCTGGCCAGTAGCCTGCTGGTCGACCCAGGCAAGCACTGGCTGTTGGCAGACCCCGGCTACCCCTGCAACCGTCACTTCTTGCGACTGGTCGAAGGTGGGGCGCAACTGGTACCTGTCGGGCCTGAGGTGAACTATCAATTGACCGCCGATCTGGTGGACCGGCACTGGAACCAGGACACTGTCGGTGCCCTGGTCGCCTCGCCAGCCAACCCCACCGGTACCGTGCTGGAGCGTGATGAGCTGGCCAGCTTGTCCAAGGCCACCCGCGAACGAAATGGCCACTTGGTAGTGGACGAGATCTACCACGGGCTGACATACGGCATGGACGCGCCGAGCGTCCTGGAAGTGGATGATTCGGCTTTCGTCCTGAATAGTTTTTCCAAGTATTTCGGCATGACCGGGTGGCGGCTTGGCTGGCTGGTTGCACCGCCTGAGGCCGTGGCCGATCTGGAAAAGCTTGCGCAAAATCTGTACATCAGCGCGCCGAGCATGGCCCAGCACGCTGCACTGGCCTGTTTCCAACCTGAAACCCTGGCAATTTTCGAAGCGCGCCGCGCCGAGTTTGCCCGCCGTCGCGACTACCTGTTGCCCGCCCTGCGCGAACTGGGCTTTGGCATTGCCGTGGAGCCGCAGGGCGCGTTCTATCTATATGCCGACATCAGTGCCTTTGGCGGCGATGCCTTTGCTTTCTGCCAGCATTTTCTGGAAACCGAGCACCTGGCGTTCACTCCGGGCCTGGACTTCGGCCGCCACCTGGCAGGGCATCATGTGCGCTTTGCCTATACCCAGAGCCTGCCGCGGCTGGAGGAGGCGGTCCAGCGCATCGCCCGTGGCTTGCGGAGCTGGCAGGGCTGATGGTGTTCTTTCCTCCACTCGAACAAGGGCGGCTTCTGCGCCGCTACAAGCGGTTCCTGGCGGACATCCAGCTGGCCAATGGCGAGCAGTTGACCATCCACTGCCCCAACACGGGCTCCATGCTCAATTGCATGCGTGAGGGCGGGCAGGTCTGGTTCAGTCGCTCCAACGACCCCAAGCGCAAGTTGCCGGGCACCTGGGAAATCAGCGAGACGCCTCAGGGGCGGCTGGCTTGCATCAATACGGGGCGGGCCAACGCGCTGGTCGAGGAAGCGCTTCGCGCGGGCGTGATCCAAGAGCTGGCGGGCTTCACTGCACTCAAGCGTGAGGTGGCCTACGGTGAAGAGGGCAGCCGCGTGGACTTTCGCCTGGAGTTCGACCACGGGCCGGCTTATGTCGAGGTCAAGAGCGTGACACTGGGGTACCCGGATACGGCAGTGGCCGCTTTCCCGGATGCCGTCACCCAGCGCGGTGCCAAGCACCTGCGCGAACTTGCGGCGCTGGCCCGGCAAGGCATACGTGCGGTGCAGCTGTACTGTGTGAACCTGACGGGCATCGAAGCGGTGCGTCCGGCCGACGAGATCGATGCAGCCTATGCCCGGGCGCTGCGTGCCGCCGTGGCGGATGGGGTAGAGGTGCTGGCCTATGGCGTGCGCCTGGATGCCGGGCACATCGTCATCGACCGCCCGCTACCGGTGTTGGTCAACCCCTGAGCCAGATACCCTGGCTGTCTTCCAGGCAGTCCAGGGCCTGCAGCGCATCACCCTCGCAGGGGCCTGCCACGCATTCGCCATTTTCTATCAGGAACAGCGCACCGTGATGGGCGCAGTGAATGAGGCTTGCACTGTCATCGAGAAATGCGTCCGCCTGCCAGTTCAAGGGGATCCCCCGGTGCGGGCAGCGGTTGCGATACAGATGCACCTGGCCCTGGCGACGCACGCCGAACAGTTCGATGCCGTCTACCCTGAAGGCGCGGCTATGGCCCTCGGCCAGCGCTGCGGAAGTACAAAGGAAGTGCATGTGCAGGAAAACTCGTGAGACATGTGATGGCTTGACGCGCCAATGCGAATAATTATCAAATTGCGCGCAATCGCAGCGCCCGGTTGTCTATGGTGCGCAGTTCCGCCGTTCGCCACAAGGCGTGTGGCTCGCCTTCAGAAGGAATCCGATGATGCGTCGTCCCGCTGCCTTGTTTGCCTTGTGCGCAGCCCTGGTCGCTTCCACCCAGGCGCTGGCCGCCGATTTGCCACAGCGCTGGGTCAGTGCTGGCGGCGCATTGAGCGAGTGGGTCAGCGCCCTGGGCGGCGAGCCGCGCCTGGTGGGTGTGGATACCACCAGCCAGCATCCTCAGTCGCTCAAGGCCCTGCCAAGTATCGGTTACCAGCGCCAGTTGTCCGCCGAGGGCATCCTCAGCTTGCGCCCGGATGTGCTGGTCGGCACAGAAGAGATGGGGCCGCCACCTGTGCTTGCGCAAATCCGCAAAGCCGGGGTTCGGGTGGAGCTGCTCTCCAGCAAGGCGGACCTCGCCGCCGTGGATGCAAACCTCAAGCAGCTGGGTGTTTTGCTCGGCGCCGAGCAGAAGGCCGCGCAACTCGCCGCTGATTATCATCAGCAGCTTGAGCTGTTGCAGATGCAGGTCAAGCAGGCACAGGCCAGCCACAAAGCGCCGGGTGTGCTGTTGCTGGTCGGCCACGCGGGGGCGAAACCGCTGATTGCCGGGCAGGGCACCGCAGGTGACTGGCTGCTGCGTCAGGCAGGTGGGCGAAACCTGGCCGAGCATCAGGGATACAAGAACTTCTCCAATGAAGCATTGGCGGCCCTGGACCCCGATGTCGTGGTGTTCTCCGATCGCGCGTTGGTCGGCGACCAGGCCCTGCAGGCACTGCTCAAGGAAAACCCGGCGTTGACCGCCTCCCGAGCGGTACGCGACCAGCGCCTGGTGCCACTTGACCCAACCCTGTTGGTCGGCGGCCTTGGCCCGCGCTTGCCGCAGGCCCTGCAAGACCTGGCGGCTGCCTTCTACCCGGCGGCAAAGGTCAGCCTCACGCAATGAAGCAGCGCGTGCAGCCACGTACACTGATTATCTGCCTGAGCCTGCTGTGCCTGTTGGCGGTATGGCTGTCCCTCGCCCTGGGCCCTGTGAGCTTGCCGCTGTTCGATACCTTGCGCGCGGGCCTGCGGTTAGTGGGGCTGCGCATCGACGGCGAAGGCCTGCAGCAGGCCGAAATGATCCTGGGCCAGATTCGCCTGCCACGCACGCTGCTGGGCTTGGCAGTGGGGGCGGTGCTGGCGCTGTGCGGTGTGGCCATGCAGGGGTTGTTTCGCAATCCGCTGGCCGACCCTGGGCTTGTGGGCGTATCCGCCGGGGCAGCCATGGGCGCTGCAGTGGCTATCGTTGGCGGTAGTTGGTTTGGCGGCCTGCCTGAGGCTTTTGCGCCTTACTTGTTGTCACTGTGCGCCTTTATCGGCGGCCTGGCGGTCACCGCGCTGGTCTATCGTCTAGGGCGGCGCGATGGGCAGACCAATGTGGCCACAATGTTGCTGGCCGGTGTAGCCATGACCGCGCTGGGGGGCGCGGCGGTCGGCCTGTTTTCTTATCTGGCCGACGACGCCACCCTGCGTACGCTGACCTTCTGGAACCTGGGCAGCCTCAACGGTGCCAGCTACGACCGCCTGTGGCCGTTGCTGATCGTGGCCGCAGGCGTCGCGCTGTGGTTGCCGCGCCGGGCGCGGGCGCTCAATGCCTTGCTGCTGGGCGAGTCCGAGGCGCGGCACCTGGGTATCGAGGTGGAGCGGCTCAAGCGCGAGCTGGTGTTCTGCACGGCCCTGGGTGTGGGCGCGGCCGTGGCGGCGGCGGGGCTTATCGGCTTCATCGGCTTGGTGGTACCGCACCTGGTGCGCTTGCTGGCCGGGCCTGATCACCGCGTGGTGTTGCCCGCATCGCTATTGGCTGGCGGCGTGCTGATGCTGCTCGCCGACCTGGTGGCGCGCTTGGCGCTGGCGCCGGCCGAGTTGCCGATCGGTATCGTCACGGCCTTTATCGGTGCGCCGTTTTTCCTGGTTTTGTTGATCAGAGGGCGCAGTTGATGTTGCAAGTCGAGGGCCTTTACCTGCGCCGTGGTGGGAATGAAGTACTGCATGACCTCAATCTGCAAATGCATCCGGGCCAGGTGGTGGGTGTGCTCGGCCCGAATGGTGCAGGCAAGAGCAGCCTGCTGGGCGTGCTGTGTGGCGAACTGGCGCCCGGCCAAGGGCGCGTGACGTTGCAGGGCCGGCCGTTGGCCAGCTGGGACGGGCAGGCGCGGGCCAGGTGCCTGGCGGTGTTGCCGCAGGTGTCCAGCCTGGGCTTTGCGTTCAGGGTCGAGGAAGTGGTCGGCATGGGGCGAATGCCCCATGACAGCGGCCAAGTGCGTGACGCTGAGATCGTTGAGGCAGCGCTGCATGCAGCAGATGCCTGCCACCTGCTGGGGCGCAGTTACCTGGCGTTGTCGGGCGGGGAACGGCAACGTGTGCACCTGGCCCGCGTACTGGCGCAGCTGTGGCCGGGTGAGGAGGGGGCTACGCTGCTGCTTGACGAGCCGACCTCGATGCTCGATCCGTTGCACCAGCACACCACTTTGCAAGCTGTGCGCAGTTTTGCCGACCGCGGCGCAGCGGTATTGGTGATCCTGCATGACCTGAACCTGGCGGCGCGCTACTGTGATCGTATTCTGTTGCTCGAAGGGGGCCGTACCCATGCTCTGGCCTCGCCGCAAGAGGTGTTGACGCCCGCGGCGCTGAAGGCCGTCTTCGGCATAGACGTATTGGTACAGGCCCATCCGGAACGGGGGCATCCGCTGATCATCACCCGCTAGGAGGCGTTGCCCATGCATCATTGCTTACTGTCTGGCGCGCTGCTGGGCGTGTTGTTTGCGCTGGGGGGCTGCCAAGCCAGCGTGCCGCCGCTACCCGCCTGGCAGAGTAGCGAAGGGCGTGACCGCGCAGAACTGGGGCAAATCCACGATCTGGCCAGCGGCAAGGTCATCAGCCCTGAACAGTTGGTGCAGGACCTGGCTGGCGTACCGCGAGTGCTGGTAGGCGAAAAGCATGACAACGCAGACCATCACGCCTTGCAACTTTGGTTGATCCGCGCCATGCAGGCCCGGCGCCCCCAAGGCAGCCTGCTTCTGGAAATGCTGCAACCGGAGCAGCAGGCTCGGGTCGATGCGGTTCAAGCCCAGGCCACATTGCCGCAAGATCTGCCCAAGGCCCTGGCGTGGCAGGAGGGCTGGGACTGGCAGCTGTACGGGCCGATCGTACGTGAAGCATTGGGCAGCCATGTTCCCCTTCTGGCCGCCAACCTGTCGGTTGGCGAAATGCGCCAGGCCTATCGCCTGGCGACGCCGGTGCCGGGGGCGCAGTCCAATGCGCCACAGGTGAAGGCAGCATTGCTCGAGCAGGTGAGGGCCGGGCACTGTGATTTGCTCCCCGCGAGCCAGTTGCCGGCGATGCTGGCCGTTCAGCAACAACGTGACCGGCGCATTGCCCAGCGGCTGCTCTCGGCGCCGCAGCCTGCCCTGTTGCTGGCCGGTGCATTCCACGTACGCAAGGACTTGGGCGTGCCGTTGCACCTCGCCGACCTGGGGGCAGAGGGGCAGAGCAAGGTGCTGTTGTTGGCCGAGGTTGGTCAGCAGGTCGACGCGGGGATGGCAGATTATGTCTGGTATACGGCGGCGATGCCGGAGCAGGATTATTGCGCACCGTTGCGTAACTAGGCGTGCGGGCGTTCACGAGGCAGTGGCAAGCCGCAAAAAAAAAGACCCGGCAAAAAATGCCGGGTCAATAACCGTGATTAGCCTGATGAGGAGATAATCTGAGAGTCCGAACCAGGGGCTTTCAGCTTATCCAACCAGTCTCGCGACCAGTTGTGATAATCATAACGATTCTCATTATCGAGTCAATCCCCATCTGATGTTTATTTCGCATTTTTTTGCGTAGGGCATTTCGCATCGAGTTGTTGATTGAGCGCTTGCTTGCGCTCGGCCGGCAAATCGTTCCAGTGCATGTCCAGCAGCGCGCCTTCAATGGCGTACAGCAACACCTTCGACGCCCGGAACCCTCGGGTTTTCACGGCCTGGTAAGCACCTACCGCGCCGAGCCGACGCAAATCCGATGCACTGTGGATACCGGCCGCATGTAACCACTGCGCGGAGGTCTTTCCAAGATTCTTCAGATGCTGCAATTCATCGTTCATCGAGCCTCCTGGCGATGGCTGAACGGGTATTAGGGGATAAATCGCGAGCAGGTCAGAGAGGAGTGTAGCGGGGGTTGGAAAATGCGCGGCCTTTTGCCATCGGGGGCGACGAGATGCCCTGTTTGCGCCGGGGGGAGGTGTTCGGGCCGGCCATTAGCCGGCCCGAATCGAGCTGATTTTAGAGGCCTGGCAAACGCTGGCGGATCTGGTCGATCACCTGGTCCATGCTGCTGGCATCCTGAGTATCAACGCGCGTGCTCTGCTGCCGTTCCACTTCATCCAGCGGCTCACGGCTGGCCTGCTGCGCCTTGACCACTTCCAGGGTGGCGTCCGACGGGTCGTTGTTGTCCGCCAGGCGCTGCTCCAGCCAACTGGCGATGACCGCCTCAGGTGCCTGGCAATCGAGGATCAGCAATGGCACGCCGGTATCGTTCGCGACTTCGGCGGCAGCTTTGCGGTGTTCACGCTTGAGGTAGGTAGCATCGAGCACTACCGGGAAACCTGCGCGCAGGATGGTCGCGGCAAGCTGGTGCAGGCGCTGGTAGGTGGCGGTGCTGGCATCGTTGTCGTAGATGCCCGCTTGCAGTTGGCCTGCTTGGGCGTGTTGCTGTTCACCGTACAAGCGCTTGCGCTCCACATCCGAGCGCACGCGCACAGCGCCCAAGGCTTCGACCAGGCGCATGGCGACGTGGCTCTTGCCTACGGCCGATACGCCATGGGTGATGGCCAGTAGGCGCGAAGGGATGGCGCTGTAGCTTTCTGCCAGGTTGGCGTAGTTGCGGTAGGTGCGCAGGCTGGTGGCACGCTGCACGCCATCGGCATTGGCCGGCATGCTGAACAGGGCGATCTTGGCGCGGACCAGGGCGCGGTAGGCTTTGTAGAAGTTCAACACTTCCAGGCCTTCATAGTCGCCGGTCAGCTCCAGATACTGGCTGACGAAGCGCCGCGCCAGGCATTTCAGGCCGCGGTCTTCCAGGTCCATGGCGAGGAAGCTGGTGTCGGCCCAGACGTCGGTCATGCGGAACGGTTCGTTGAACTCGATGCAGTCGAAGATCACCACCTTGCCATCGATCACGGTGGCGTTACCCAAGTGAATGTCGCCGTGGCATTCGCGGGTGAAGCCATTGGCCTTGCGCGCCGCGAACAGGCCTTCAAGGCGCTCGAAGCTGCTGCGCGCCCAAGCTTGCAGGTTGTCCAGCTGCTGCAGGTCGGCCTTGTCACTGAGGAACGGACGGATCTGCTCGAAGTTCTGCTCGACCGGGGCCATGACACTTTCAGGTGAGCCATATGGCTGCTCGGCGGGCACTTTCGGGGTCTGCAGGTGGAATGCTGCGATCTGCCGGGCCATCTGGTCGATGTGGCCGGCATTGAGTTCGCCGTTGGCCTGCAGGGTGTTGAGCATCTGCCCCTGCGGGAACTGGCGCATTTTCAGTACGTACTCTATCGCAGCGCCTTCACCGCCAAGCTGCGGGGCTTCGGCGCTGCCAGTGATCGGCAGCACTTCCAGGTACAGGCCGTCCGTCAGGCGCTGGTTCAGGCGCAACTCTTCGTTACAGAAATGCTGGCGCTGATCGAGCCCGGTGAAGTCGAGGAAGCCGAAATTCATCGGCTTCTTGATCTTGTAGGCGTATTCGCCAGTGAGCAGGACCCAGGAGATGTGCGTCTCGATGAGTTGGAACCCGTCCACGGGGTGAGGGTAAAGGGCGGGGTTCTGCAACGCTGTGATCAAGGCTTGGCTCACGGGAAATCCTTCCGGGGGCAGGGAATTCGAAGGCGCCATTATGGTCAATGGTGCCGTCCCTGCATACCGCCAGAGGGCGCCTGCCCAGCCTTTACAAAGTGCGTATAATCCGCCGCCATGACTCGAACCCGAAATTCCCGTACCCCTAAGAAACGCCCGACCGGCCGCTCGCGCGCCTGGCTGGGCTGGGCGTTCAAGCTCAGCCTGGTCGGCCTGGTGATCGTTGCCGGCTTCGCGGTTTACCTCGATGCTGTCGTCCAGGAGAAGTTCTCCGGCAAGCGCTGGACCATCCCGGCCAAGGTATACGCCCGGCCGCTGGAGCTGTTCGTCGGCCAGAAGCTGAGCAAGAACGACTTCCTCACCGAACTCGATGCCCTCGGCTACCGGCGGGAAAGCGCGGCCAATGGCCCGGGCGCTGCGGCTGTCAACGGTAATACCGTCGACCTCAACACCCGCGGCTTCCAGTTCTATGAGGGGATGGAACCCGCGCAGTTCGTGCGTGTGCGCTTCTCCGGCGACTACGTTGCCGGGCTGTCCGGCGCCAACAATGCCAAGCTGGATGTGGTGCGCCTCGAGCCGTTGATGATCGGCGGCATCTACCCGAAGAACCTCGAGGACCGCATCCTGATCAAGATCGATCAGGTGCCCCCGTACTTGCTCGAAACCCTGGTGGCAACCGAAGACCGAGACTTTTACAGCCACTTCGGCGTGTCGCCCAAGTCCATCGCGCGTGCTTTGTGGGTCAACACCTCCGCCGGTACCATGCGCCAGGGTGGCAGTACCCTGACCCAGCAGTTGGTGAAGAACTTCTACCTGACCAGCGAACGCACCCTCACCCGCAAGCTGACTGAAGCGATGATGGCCGTACTGCTGGAGATGCACTACGACAAGCGCGAAATTCTCGAGGCTTACCTCAACGAGGTCTTCGTCGGCCAGGATGGCCAGCGCGCCGTGCACGGCTTTGGCCTGGCCAGCCAGTTCTTCTTCAGCCAACCGCTGTCGGAACTCAAGTTGCACCAGATCGCCTTGCTGGTGGGTATGGTCAAGGGGCCGTCCTACTACAACCCGCGTCGCCACCCCGAGCGGGCCCTGGCGCGGCGTAACCTGGTCCTGGACCTTGTGGCCGAGCAGGGCGTTGCCAGCCAGGAGGCGGTCGATGCGGCCAAGAAGATGCCGCTGGGCGTGACCAAGCGGGGCAGCTTGGCCGACAGTTCGTTCCCGGCCTTCCTCGACCTGGTCAAGCGTCAGCTGCGCCAGGACTATCGCGACGAGGACCTTACTGAAGAAGGCCTGCGCATCTTCACCAGTTTCGACCCGATCCTGCAGATGAAGGCCGAAACCTCGATGAATGAGACCTTCAAGCGTCTGGCAGGGCGCAAAGGCGCTGACGAGGTCGAATCGGCGATGGTCGTGACCAACCCGGAAACCGGTGAGGTGCAGGCGCTCATCGGCAGCCGTCAGGCCGGATTCGCCGGCTTCAACCGTGCCATCGATGCCGTGCGGCCGATTGGCTCGCTGGTCAAGCCAGCGGTGTACCTCACCGCGCTGGAGCAGCCGAGCAAGTACACCCTGACCAGCTGGGTGCAGGACGAGGCGTTTTCGGTCAAGGGCGCCAATGGCCAAGTGTGGCGCCCGCAGAACTACGATCGCCGCCCGCATGGCACCATTTACCTGTACCAGGGGCTGGCCAACTCCTACAACCTGTCGACCGCCAAGATCGGCCTGGAAGTAGGTGTGCCCAACGTCATCAAGACCATCGGCCGGCTCGGGGTCAATGTCGATTGGCAGCCGTTCCCGGCAATGCTGCTGGGGGCCGGTGGCATGTCGCCGATGCAGGTGGCGACGATGTACCAGACCATCGCCAACGGCGGCTTCAATACGCCGATGCGCGGTATCCGCAGTGTGCTCACCGCCGAAGGTGAGCCGCTCAAGCGTTACCCGTTCCAGATCCAGCAAACCTTCGACCCGGGCTCTATCTACCTGGTGCAGAACGCGATGCAGCGGGTGATGCGCGAAGGTACCGGCCGCTCCGTGTACAACGTGCTGCCCAGGTCGCTGACGCTGGCGGGCAAGACCGGTACCAGTAACGACTCCCGTGACAGCTGGTTCTCTGGCTTCAGCCAGGACTTGCTGGCGGTGGTGTGGATGGGCCGTGACGATAACGGCAAGACGCCGTTCACCGGCGCCACCGGTGCTCTGCAGGTGTGGACCAGCTTCATGAAGAAGGCTGACCCGCTGCCGCTGGACATGCCGCAACCAGACAACGTGGTACAGGCCTGGATCGACCCCTACAGTGGGCAGGGCTCCGACGCAAGCTGTCCGGGAGCGGTGCAGATGCCGTATATTCGCGGCAGCGAACCGCCCGCCGGCGCAATCTGCGGCGGCGAGCAAAATCCGGCAGAATCGGTCATGGACTGGGTCAAAGGCTGGATGAATTAAGCCCTGGCAGCATTGATGAGGTGTGAAGTGAAAAAGTGGTGGTTTCCTGCCGTGACGGCACTGGTGGTGCTGCAGGGCTGTTCCAGCGTTCAGCGTGGCAACATCCCGGTCGTGGACTCGAGCACTCGGGTGTCCAACAGCGAACGGGTGACGGCCAACCGCTCGGCGGCCGGCATCAACAACGGCACCTCGCAAGCGCAAACCCTGCCCGAGGACTCCGGCGTGACCGTGATGATTCCGCAAGGCGCCGGTGCCACGGGCATCCAGACGTTCCCCGCAGGCAATGGCGTGGCACCGATCAGCACCACGCCGATTACCCCTGGCCCCGGCACATCTGCGCCGATGGAGACCAACCCCAACCCGATCGCCGACGAACCGTTCGACATCGCGTCGATGAATAGTGCCTCGGCCGCTGCCAGCGCGCCAACCGGCATTCCGCGCAGCAGTGCGGCATCCGGTGGGCTGTCGGCTGACGAGCAGCTCGATGGTCCGGTGCTGGCCCTGTTGACCACTGCCCAGTCGCAACAGGGCAGCGGCGACTTCAACGGTGCAGCCTCAAGCCTGGAGCGCGCCCAACGCATCGCCCCGCGCGAGCCGCAGGTGCTGTTCCGTCTGGCGCAGGTGCGCCTGTCCCAAGGCGATGCAGCACAGGCCGAGCAGTTGGCGCGCCGTGCCCTGACTTACGCCAATGGCCGTCCTGACCTTCAGGCCGAGCTGTGGAACACCATTGCCCAGGCTCGTGAGAAGCAGGGCGACAGCGCTGGCGCCGCGTTGGCCCGGCAGAAAGCGCGGGTCAACTCATGATGATCGAGCAGCGCATTCTGGATATCGCTGACCACCTGCTGCTCATCGAGCGTGAGTTGATCGTGCAGGGGTGGTGGGCTGACGAGCCGCCAAGCGATGAGGCGCTGGCCAGCACGGTGCCTTTTGCGGTGGACAGCATGAGCTTCGAGCAGTGGTTGCAGTGGATCTTCCTGCCGCGCATGAAGATCATCATCGAGCTGGGTCAACCGCTGCCCAACGCCTCGGGCATTCTGGTGATGGCCGAGACGGTGTTCGTCGACAGGCCGGAGCAGAGTCGTGAGTTGCGGCGCCTGCTGGCAGAGTTCGATCGATTGATCGCGAGTTGAGCCTGATTTCTTCTATTTTTCCTTCAAGGGCCGCAGATTGTGGCCCTTTTTTGTGTAAATGTTATTTTTTCTGCTGCAGTGTCGGTTTTTAGTGGTGGCTGGAATTCATCTTTAGGAAAAATTGGCAATAATTTTTCTTGACTTGTAGCCGCCAAATCACAAGAATCCAGATTCCGCTTTAGAGGGACTGCCAGAAGCAGACCCGCTAAGCAGATCATGAGGCGCACACCCGCGCCGACCTGTTACACCCCGCAACGCGTTACCTCGCGCTGGGTGGGATAACCCCGCAACACTCTGGGGCGCTCCCAATACTTGCTCAGTCAGTGCTGACGTTCGCTCATGCTCTGCTTGGCAGTAAACCTATTAAGACCCGTCCACTAGGGACGGTATTCTGGCGTTTTAGAGGTGAACAACGTGGAGCTTTTATCTGGCGCTGAGATGGTCGTCCGCTTCTTGCGTGACGAAGGCGTTAAGCACATCTACGGGTACCCTGGTGGTGCTCTCCTGCATGTTTACGACGCCCTGTTCAAAGAACCGGAAGTCGAGCACATCCTGGTTCGTCACGAGCAGGCCGCTACCCATATGGCGGACGGCTACGCCCGCGCCACCGGCAAGGCCGGTGTGGTGCTGGTAACCTCCGGCCCGGGCGCGACCAATGCCATCACCGGTATTGCCACCGCTTACATGGACTCGATTCCGATGGTCATCCTGTCCGGCCAGGTGCCTAGCACCATGGTGGGTACCGATGCCTTCCAGGAAACCGACATGATCGGCATCTCGCGGCCGATCGTGAAGCACAGCTTCATGATCAAACATGCCACCGAGATCCCTGAAATCCTGAAAAAAGCCTTCTACCTGGCGCAATCCGGCCGCCCAGGCCCGGTCGTGGTCGACATTCCAAAAGATATGACCAACCCGGCCGAGAAGTTCGAATACGTTTACCCGAAGAAGGTCAAGCTGCGCTCCTACAGCCCGGCAGTGCGTGGCCACTCCGGCCAGATCCGCAAGGCTGCCGAGATGCTGCTGGCTGCCAAGCGTCCGATCGTTTATGCCGGTGGCGGTGTGATCCTCGGTGGCGGCTCCGAAGCGCTGACCGAAATCGCCAAGTCGCTGAACCTGCCAGTCACCAATACCCTGATGGGCCTTGGCGGCTTCCCGGGTACCGACCGCCAGTTCCTGGGCATGCTCGGCATGCACGGCAGCTACACCGCCAACATGGCCATGCACAATGCCGATGTGATTTTCGCGGTCGGCGCGCGTTTCGATGACCGCGTGGTCAATGGCCCGGCCAAGTTCTGCCCGAATGCCAAGATCATTCACATCGACATCGACCCTGCGTCGATCTCCAAGATGATCAAGGCCGACGTGCCGATCGTGGGCCCGGTCGACAGCGTTTTGAGCGAGATGCTGGGCATCCTCAAGGAAATCGGCGAGCAGCCAGACAAGGCCGCGGCCGATGCCTGGTGGAAGCAAATCGACGAATGGCGCGGTAATGGCGACCTGTTCCCGTACAACAAGGGCGACGGCAGCGTCATCAAGCCGCAGACCGTCATCGAGACCTTGTGCGAAGTGACCAACGGCGATGCCTTCGTCACCTCCGACGTCGGCCAACACCAGATGTTCGCGGCGCAGTACTACCGCTTCAACAAGCCGAACCGCTGGATCAACTCCGGTGGCCTGGGCACCATGGGGTTCGGTTTCCCCGCGGCCATGGGCATCAAGCTCAATTTCCCGGATCAGGACGTGGCCTGCGTGACGGGCGAAGGCAGCATCCAGATGAACATCCAGGAGCTGTCCACCTGCATGCAGTACGGCCTGCCGGTGAAGATCGTCAACCTGAACAACGGCGTGCTGGGCATGGTCCGTCAGTGGCAGGACATGGCCTACAACGGCCGCCACTCGCACTCCTATGTCGAGTCGCTGCCTGACTTCATCAAGCTGGCCGAGGCCTATGGCCATGTGGGTATCCGCATCACCAGCCTGAAGGACCTCAAGCCCAAGCTCGAGGAAGCCTTCGCGATGAAGGACCGCCTGGTGTTCATCGACATCGCGGTCGACCGTACCGAGCACGTCTATCCGATGCAGATCAAGGATGGCTCGATGCGTGACATGTGGCTGAGCAAGACGGAGCGTACCTGATATGCGGCACATCATTTCCCTGCTGCTGGAAAACGAACCCGGAGCTCTGTCCCGCGTGGTCGGCCTGTTCTCCCAGCGCAACTACAACATTGAAAGCCTGACCGTGGCGCCTACCGAAGACCCGACCTTGTCGCGTCTGACGCTGACCACCGTTGGCCATGATGAAGTGATCGAACAGATCACCAAGAACCTCAACAAGCTGGTCGAAGTGGTCAAGCTTGTCGACCTGTCGGAAAGCGCTCACATCGAGCGTGAACTGATGCTGGTCAAGGTCAAGGCCACCGGTGCCCAGCGTGCCGAGATCAAGCGCACCACGGACATCTTCCGTGGCCAGATCGTCGACGTTACCGCCAGCGTGTACACCGTGCAGCTCAGCGGTACCAGCGACAAACTGGACAGCTTCATCCAGGCCATCGGCACTGCATCGATTCTCGAAACCGTGCGCAGTGGCGTCACCGGCATTGCCCGTGGCGACAAAGTGCTCAGCATCTGAATTCAAAAATTAGCGATGGCTCCGTAGGGGCCGAGATATAACCAGGGGTATTTCATGAAAGTTTTCTACGATAAAGACTGCGACCTTTCCATCATCCAGGGCAAGAAAGTCGCCATCATCGGTTACGGTTCTCAGGGCCACGCTCAAGCGTGCAACCTGAAGGACTCTGGTGTAGACGTTACCGTCGGTCTGCGTAAAGGTTCGGCTACCGTTGCCAAGGCTGAAGCCCACGGCCTGAAAGTGGCCGATGTTGCCACCGCCGTCGCTGCTGCCGACCTGGTCATGATCCTGACTCCGGACGAGTTCCAGGGCGCTCTGTACAAGAACGAAATCGAGCCGAACATCAAGAAGGGCGCCACCCTGGCCTTCTCCCACGGTTTCTCGATCCATTACAACCAGGTCGTTCCACGTGCCGACCTCGACGTGATCATGATCGCGCCGAAGGCCCCGGGCCACACCGTGCGTTCCGAGTTCGTCAAAGGCGGCGGTATCCCTGACCTGATCGCTATCTACCAGGACGCCTCCGGCAACGCCAAGAACGTCGCCCTGTCCTACGCTTCGGGCGTTGGTGGCGGCCGCACCGGCATCATCGAAACCACCTTCAAGGACGAGACCGAAACCGACCTGTTCGGTGAGCAGGCCGTTCTGTGCGGCGGTACCGTCGAGCTGGTCAAAGCCGGTTTCGAAACCCTGGTGGAAGCTGGCTACGCGCCGGAAATGGCCTACTTCGAGTGCCTGCACGAGCTGAAACTGATCGTCGACCTCATGTACGAAGGCGGTATCGCCAACATGAACTACTCGATCTCCAACAACGCCGAGTACGGTGAGTACGTCACCGGTCCCGAAGTCATCAACGAAGAATCCCGCAAGGCCATGCGCAACGCTCTGAAGCGCATCCAGGACGGCGAGTACGCGAAGATGTTCATCTCCGAAGGCGCCACCAACTACCCATCGATGACCGCCAAGCGTCGCAACAACGCCGCTCACGGTATCGAAGTCATCGGCGAGCAACTGCGTTCGATGATGCCGTGGATCTCGGCTAACAAAATCGTCGACAAGACCAAGAACTGAGTCTTATCGAATGATGAAAAACGCGGCTTCGGCCGCGTTTTTTCGTTCTGGCATTCAGCTTCTGGTATAAAGCAGACCAGTGGCCTGCCGTCAGAACCTGTTTCGCGGGCCCGTGTCGAACATTTTCCATCCTGTTGCAAGGTACCCTCCATGAGCGAACGTCCCGAAGAGCCGAACAAGCCCTCCGACGCCGAAAGCCTGCTACCTGTCGATGAGCACGTTGAAGAAGGGCATGATGCCGAAGGGCGCAAGGTGCGCCATCGCGGTATCTATCTGTTGCCCAACCTGTTCACCACCGCCAACCTGTTTGCCGGTTTCTACTCCATCATCAACTCGATGAGCGCGCAGAGCGCCCTCAGTGCTGGCGACCCGCGCGAGGCGAGCAAGTACTTTGCCTTTGCCGCCATCGCCATCTTCGTGGCCATGGTGCTCGACGGCCTCGATGGCCGCGTCGCCCGCATGACCAACACCCAGAGCGCCTTTGGGGCCGAGTACGATTCGTTGTCGGACATGGTCGCCTTCGGCGTGGCCCCGGCCCTGCTGGCCTTCGGCTGGGCGCTGGGCGATATGGGCAAGGTCGGCTGGATGGTCGCCTTCATCTATGTCGCTGGCGCCGCGCTGCGCCTGGCGCGTTTCAATACCCAGGTCGGGACTGCTGACAAGCGCTACTTCATCGGCCTGGCCAGCCCGGCTGCCGCTGGGGTGGTGGCCGGCACCGTGTGGGCCTTCAGCGACTATGGCATCCAGGGGTCCAAGTTGTCGTTCCTGGTGGCACTGCTGGTTGCCGCTGCCGGTATGCTGATGGTCAGCAACATCAAGTACAACAGCTTCAAGGAGCTCGACCTCAAGGGGCGCGTGCCGTTCGTGGCGATCCTGGCGGTGGTGCTGGTGTTTGCCGTGGTATTCAGCGATCCGCCGCGCATCCTGCTGCTGATCTTCCTCGCCTACGCCGCTTCCGGCCCGATCCAGTTCCTGCTCAAAGGCCGCCATCGTAAATCTTGAATGATTTAATGATGGAATAACCCTGCGGCTCCATAGTCTTACTGGTACATCCGCTAACCAGTGCTGTGGAGCCGTCATGCTTATAAAGCTTCCCAGGTCTTCCGATTGCAAGGCATCGGAGATCACGCCCGAAAGCATCTACCTTTCCCGTCGTACCCTGCTGGGTGGCTCCATGGCCGCCGTTGCGCTGGGGGCGATGCCCTTTGCCGCGCGCGCGGCCCAAGCGTCGCGTTACGCAGATGTCGAGGCAGGCAACGCGCCGGCCTGGTTCACCAGCAAGCTGGCTGAAACGCGTTGGCAAGCCGTGACGGTAAAAGACGAGGCGATAACGCCCTTCAAGGATGCCACGCATTACAACAACTTCTATGAGTTCGGGCCTGATAAAGGCGACCCAGCCGCCAATGCCGGGAGCCTGAAGACCGAGCCCTGGTCGGTGGTGGTCGATGGCGAGGTTGGCAAGCCCGGGCGCTATGCGCTGGAAGATTTTGTCAAACCCTACGCGCTTGAAGAGCGTATCTATCGGTTGCGCTGCGTGGAGGCCTGGTCAATGGTCATCCCCTGGCTGGGCTTTCCCCTGGCCCAGGTGCTCAAGCAGGTTGAGCCGACTTCGAAGGCGCGCTATGTGCGGTTCGAGACCCTGCAGGATCCGCAAAACATGCCGGGGCAGCGTTCGGGCTTCGCCTTGATCGATTGGCCTTATGAGGAGGGCTTGCGCCTGGACGAGGCGATGAATCCCCTGGCGATCCTGGCGGTCGGCATGTATGGGCGGGAGCTGCCCAACCAGAACGGTGCGCCCCTGCGGCTGGTGGTGCCGTGGAAGTATGGGTTCAAGAGCATCAAGTCGATCGTGCGAATCAGCTTGGTGGCCGAACGGCCGCGCACCACCTGGGAGAGCCTTGCGCCTGATGAATATGGTTTCTATGCCAACGTGAACCCTGAGGTCGATCACCCGCGTTGGAGCCAGGCGCGCGAGCGGCGCCTGCCCAGTGGCCTGTTCAGCCCCAATGTGCGACAGACACAGATGTTCAATGGCTACGCCGATGAAGTGGCGTCGCTGTACGCTGGCCTCGACCTGCGGAAGAACTATTGATGCGTTATCCCTGGCTGCGCCTGGCGATCTTTATCGTCGGTTGTGCGTTTCCGCTGTGGTGGTTGTATGAGGCGGCCATGAACCTGCTTGGACCGGACCCGGGGAAGATCCTTATGGATCGGCTTGGGCTGGGGGCGTTGATCTTCCTTTTGATCACGCTGAGCATGACGCCGCTGCAGAAGCTGACGGGGTGGTCGGGTTGGATCGTTGTGCGTCGGCAGCTGGGGTTGTGGTGTTTTGCCTATATCGTGTTGCACCTCCTTTGCTACCTGTTCTTTATCCTGGGGCTGGATTGGGGGCAGTTTGCCGTCGAGCTGCGCAAGCGGCCGTACATTATTGTGGGGGCGCTCGGCTTCCTGGGTTTGCTGGCGCTGGCGGTGACTTCCAATCGCTACAGCCAGCGGCGCTTGGGCGCACGCTGGAAGAAACTGCACAAGCTGGTTTATGTGATTCTCGGGTTGGGCCTGCTGCATTTCCTGTGGATCGTGCGCTCCGATCTCCGTGAGTGGGCGATCTATGCAGCCATCGGGGTCTTGTTGATGGTGCTGCGGGTGCCAGCGGTGGCGCGGCGCGTGCCTCGAATCATGGGGCGGCGGGGAAGGGTGGCTTCGTAGGTGCTACAAGATGACGTCAAACCATCGTTGCGCTTTATTGAGCCACTTCCGTCTATGTGTCATTTTCTTGAAATTAAAGGTTGACGCCCTCTCGATTCCCCTTATAATGCGCCCCACTTCCAGCGTAGTCGGAACGAGAAACTCCTTGAAATTCAATGGGTTACTTAATCCAGGTAGTGCTGGAGGTGTTTCGGTCATCTGATCGATAGCGGTTGAAATGGTGGTTGACAGCGCTTCTAAACGCTGTATTATTCGCCTCCCGCTACGAGAGATCGAAGCGAGCCAAGTGTTTGAAGCTAAACGAGTTTCTCGCAAAAAACTTCAAAATAAACGCTTGACAGGCTCTGAGGAAAGCGTAGAATGCGCGCCTCGGTTGAGACGAAACGATCTTAACCAAACGCTCTTTAACAAATCGAATCAAGCAATTCGTGTGGGTGCTTGTGAGTACGGACTGATAGTCAAAAAGATTATCAGCATCACAAGTGACCATGCGAGAAATCACATAGTCATTTGAGATTGCTGAGCCAAGTTTAGGGTTTCTTAAAAACCCAAGCAGTATTGAACTGAAGAGTTTGATCATGGCTCAGATTGAACGCTGGCGGCAGGCCTAACACATGCAAGTCGAGCGGATGACGGGAGCTTGCTCCTTGATTCAGCGGCGGACGGGTGAGTAATGCCTAGGAATCTGCCTGGTAGTGGGGGACAACGTTTCGAAAGGAACGCTAATACCGCATACGTCCTACGGGAGAAAGCAGGGGACCTTCGGGCCTTGCGCTATCAGATGAGCCTAGGTCGGATTAGCTAGTTGGTGGGGTAATGGCTCACCAAGGCGACGATCCGTAACTGGTCTGAGAGGATGATCAGTCACACTGGAACTGAGACACGGTCCAGACTCCTACGGGAGGCAGCAGTGGGGAATATTGGACAATGGGCGAAAGCCTGATCCAGCCATGCCGCGTGTGTGAAGAAGGTCTTCGGATTGTAAAGCACTTTAAGTTGGGAGGAAGGGCATTAACCTAATACGTTAGTGTTTTGACGTTACCGACAGAATAAGCACCGGCTAACTCTGTGCCAGCAGCCGCGGTAATACAGAGGGTGCAAGCGTTAATCGGAATTACTGGGCGTAAAGCGCGCGTAGGTGGTTTGTTAAGTTGGATGTGAAAGCCCCGGGCTCAACCTGGGAACTGCATCCAAAACTGGCAAGCTAGAGTACGGTAGAGGGTGGTGGAATTTCCTGTGTAGCGGTGAAATGCGTAGATATAGGAAGGAACACCAGTGGCGAAGGCGACCACCTGGACTGATACTGACACTGAGGTGCGAAAGCGTGGGGAGCAAACAGGATTAGATACCCTGGTAGTCCACGCCGTAAACGATGTCAACTAGCCGTTGGAATCCTTGAGATTTTAGTGGCGCAGCTAACGCATTAAGTTGACCGCCTGGGGAGTACGGCCGCAAGGTTAAAACTCAAATGAATTGACGGGGGCCCGCACAAGCGGTGGAGCATGTGGTTTAATTCGAAGCAACGCGAAGAACCTTACCAGGCCTTGACATGCAGAGAACTTTCCAGAGATGGATTGGTGCCTTCGGGAACTCTGACACAGGTGCTGCATGGCTGTCGTCAGCTCGTGTCGTGAGATGTTGGGTTAAGTCCCGTAACGAGCGCAACCCTTGTCCTTAGTTACCAGCACGTTATGGTGGGCACTCTAAGGAGACTGCCGGTGACAAACCGGAGGAAGGTGGGGATGACGTCAAGTCATCATGGCCCTTACGGCCTGGGCTACACACGTGCTACAATGGTCGGTACAGAGGGTTGCCAAGCCGCGAGGTGGAGCTAATCTCACAAAACCGATCGTAGTCCGGATCGCAGTCTGCAACTCGACTGCGTGAAGTCGGAATCGCTAGTAATCGCGAATCAGAATGTCGCGGTGAATACGTTCCCGGGCCTTGTACACACCGCCCGTCACACCATGGGAGTGGGTTGCACCAGAAGTAGCTAGTCTAACCTTCGGGAGGACGGTTACCACGGTGTGATTCATGACTGGGGTGAAGTCGTAACAAGGTAGCCGTAGGGGAACCTGCGGCTGGATCACCTCCTTAATCGACGACATCAGCCTGCTGATGAGCTCCCACACGAATTGCTTGATTCTTTGTATAAAGACGATGCTGTAACGCGACCCTGTTATAGGTCTGTAGCTCAGTTGGTTAGAGCGCACCCCTGATAAGGGTGAGGTCGGCAGTTCAAATCTGCCCAGACCTACCAATTACTTGGTGCGGCCTAGAAAATACGGGGCCATAGCTCAGCTGGGAGAGCGCCTGCCTTGCACGCAGGAGGTCAGCGGTTCGATCCCGCTTGGCTCCACCACTCTTTCAGGTTGTACAGCTTTCAGAACTTAGAAATGAACATTCGGTGATGAATGTTGATTTCTGACTTTTGTCAGATCGTTCTTTAAAAATTCGGATATGTGATAGAAATAGACTGAACACCAGTTTCACTGCTGGTGGATCAGGCTAAGGTAAAATTTGTGAGTTCTGCTCGAAAGAGCAACATGCGAATTTTCGGCGAATGTCGTCTTCACAGTATAACCAGATTGCTTGGGGTTATATGGTCAAGTGAAGAAGCGCATACGGTGGATGCCTTGGCAGTCAGAGGCGATGAAAGACGTGGTAGCCTGCGATAAGCTTTGGGGAGTCGGCAAACAGACTGTGATCCAGAGATCTCTGAATGGGGGAACCCACTCAGCACAAGCTGAGTATCTTGTACTGAATACATAGGTGCAAGAGGCGAACCAGGGGAACTGAAACATCTAAGTACCCTGAGGAAAAGAAATCAACCGAGATTCCCTTAGTAGTGGCGAGCGAACGGGGACCAGCCCTTAAGTTGATTTGAGATTAGTGGAACGCTCTGGAAAGTGCGGCCATAGTGGGTGATAGCCCCGTACACGAAAATCTCTTATCAATGAAATCGAGTAGGACGGAGCACGAGAAACTTTGTCTGAACATGGGGGGACCATCCTCCAAGGCTAAATACTACTGACTGACCGATAGTGAACCAGTACCGTGAGGGAAAGGCGAAAAGAACCCCGGAGAGGGGAGTGAAATAGAACCTGAAACCGTATGCGTACAAGCAGTGGGAGCCTACTTTGTTAGGTGACTGCGTACCTTTTGTATAATGGGTCAGCGACTTATATTCAGTGGCGAGCTTAACCGAATAGGGGAGGCGTAGCGAAAGCGAGTCTTAATAGGGCGTTTAGTCGCTGGGTATAGACCCGAAACCGGGCGATCTATCCATGGGCAGGTTGAAGGTTAGGTAACACTGACTGGAGGACCGAACCGACTACCGTTGAAAAGTTAGCGGATGACCTGTGGATCGGAGTGAAAGGCTAATCAAGCTCGGAGATAGCTGGTTCTCCTCGAAAGCTATTTAGGTAGCGCCTCATGTATCACTGTAGGGGGTAGAGCACTGTTTCGGCTAGGGGGTCATCCCGACTTACCAAACCGATGCAAACTCCGAATACCTACAAGTGCCGAGCATGGGAGACACACGGCGGGTGCTAACGTCCGTCGTGAAAAGGGAAACAACCCAGACCGTCAGCTAAGGTCCCAAAGTCATGGTTAAGTGGGAAACGATGTGGGAAGGCTTAGACAGCTAGGAGGTTGGCTTAGAAGCAGCCACCCTTTAAAGAAAGCGTAATAGCTCACTAGTCGAGTCGGCCTGCGCGGAAGATGTAACGGGGCTCAAACCATGCACCGAAGCTACGGGTATCACCTCTGGTGATGCGGTAGAGGAGCGTTCTGTAAGCCTGTGAAGGTGAGTTGAGAAGCTTGCTGGAGGTATCAGAAGTGCGAATGCTGACATGAGTAACGACAATGCGAGTGAAAAACTCGCACGCCGAAAGACCAAGGTTTCCTGCGCAACGTTAATCGACGCAGGGTTAGTCGGTCCCTAAGGCGAGGCTGAAAAGCGTAGTCGATGGAAAACAGGTTAATATTCCTGTACTTCCAGTTATTGCGATGGAGGGACGGAGAAGGCTAGGCCAGCTTGGCGTTGGTTGTCCAAGTTTAAGGTGGTAGGCCGAGATCTTAGGCAAATCCGGGATCTCAAGGCCGAGAGCTGATGACGAGTTGCCTTTAGGCGACGAAGTGGTTGATGCCATGCTTCCAAGAAAAGCTCCTAAGCTTCAGATAACTGGGAACCGTACCCCAAACCGACACAGGTGGTTAGGTAGAGAATACCAAGGCGCTTGAGAGAACTCGGGTGAAGGAACTAGGCAAAATGGCACCGTAACTTCGGGAGAAGGTGCGCCGGTGAGGGTGAAGGACTTGCTCCGTAAGCTCATGCCGGTCGAAGATACCAGGCCGCTGCGACTGTTTATTAAAAACACAGCACTCTGCAAACACGAAAGTGGACGTATAGGGTGTGACGCCTGCCCGGTGCCGGAAGGTTAATTGATGGGGTTAGCGCAAGCGAAGCTCTTGATCGAAGCCCCGGTAAACGGCGGCCGTAACTATAACGGTCCTAAGGTAGCGAAATTCCTTGTCGGGTAAGTTCCGACCTGCACGAATGGCGTAACGATGGCGGCGCTGTCTCCACCCGAGACTCAGTGAAATTGAAATCGCTGTGAAGATGCAGTGTATCCGCGGCTAGACGGAAAGACCCCGTGAACCTTTACTATAGCTTTGCACTGGACTTTGAATTTGCTTGTGTAGGATAGGTGGGAGGCTTTGAAGTGGGGACGCCAGTTCTCATGGAGCCATCCTTGAAATACCACCCTGGCAACTTTGAGGTTCTAACTCAGGTCCGTTATCCGGATCGAGGACAGTGTATGGTGGGTAGTTTGACTGGGGCGGTCTCCTCCCAAAGAGTAACGGAGGAGTACGAAGGTGCGCTCAGACCGGTCGGAAATCGGTCGTAGAGTATAAAGGCAAAAGCGCGCTTGACTGCGAGACAAACACGTCGAGCAGGTACGAAAGTAGGTCTTAGTGATCCGGTGGTTCTGTATGGAAGGGCCATCGCTCAACGGATAAAAGGTACTCCGGGGATAACAGGCTGATACCGCCCAAGAGTTCATATCGACGGCGGTGTTTGGCACCTCGATGTCGGCTCATCACATCCTGGGGCTGAAGCCGGTCCCAAGGGTATGGCTGTTCGCCATTTAAAGTGGTACGCGAGCTGGGTTTAGAACGTCGTGAGACAGTTCGGTCCCTATCTGCCGTGGACGTTTGAGATTTGAGAGGGGCTGCTCCTAGTACGAGAGGACCGGAGTGGACGAACCTCTGGTGTTCCGGTTGTCACGCCAGTGGCATTGCCGGGTAGCTATGTTCGGAAGAGATAACCGCTGAAAGCATCTAAGCGGGAAACTTGCCTCAAGATGAGATCTCACTGGGATCTTGAATCCCCTAAAGGGCCGTCGAAGACTACGACGTTGATAGGTTGGGTGTGTAAGCGCTGTGAGGCGTTGAGCTAACCAATACTAATTGCCCGTGAGGCTTGACCATATAACACCCAAGCAATTTGCTTCTGCAGATTGCGGTGGTGAAGATGATACGAACCGAAAGTTCGCAACGAACCACAAATATCGCATATCCGGATTCGCTGGGCTGTCCATCTGGACATTCTGGCTACAGAATTTCTTGACGACCATAGAGCATTGGAACCACCTGATCCCATCCCGAACTCAGCAGTGAAACGATGCATCGCCGATGGTAGTGTGGGGTTTCCCCATGTGAGAGTAGGTCATCGTCAAGATTCATTTCGCAAAACCCCTATCTGCGCGAGCAGGTAGGGGTTTTGTCTTTTCTGGCTTTTACAGATCCCGGACTCGGCGGTTAGCCGTGATATCGTTCCCATCAGCCCGAACTGCCTTCAGAGAACCATCAATGGCCAACCCGACTTCACTCCACCCCGGCTTCATGATCGTGCACGGCAACCGCCTGGACGACTTGCGCAGCCTGGTGGTGAGCTGGATGCGGCGCTATCCGCTGGCCCCCCTGGAAAACGAAATTGCTCTGGTGCAGAGCAATGGTATCGCCCAGTGGCTCAAGCTGGCCTTGGCCGAGGACCCGCTCGAAGATGACCAAGGCGGCTGTGGGATCGCTGCTGCCATCGAAGTGCAGTTGCCAGGCAGCTTCATGTGGCAGTTGTACAGAAAAGTCCTCGGGCGTGACGAAATCCCGGAAGTCTCCCTGCTCGACAAGGCCCCGCTGACCTGGCGACTCATGCGTTTGCTACCCGCGTTGATCGAGCGCCCGCATTTCGAGCCGTTGCGACGCTTCCTCACTGACGACGGCGATCTGCGCAAACGCTATCAGCTTGCAGAGCGCCTGGCTGACCTGTTCGACCAATACCAGGTCTATCGTGCCGACTGGCTGAAGGACTGGGCTGCCGGGCAGCACGTCCTCAATACGGCCCGTGGCGAACGCAAGCCTCTGGCGCCTGGCAACCGCTGGCAGGCAGAGCTGTGGCGGGCCCTGCTCGAGGATGTGGGTGAACAAGGCATGGCCCAGAGCCGGGCAGGGGTGCACCAGCGGTTCATCGAACGTATCAACAGCCTTGAGCAGCCCCCTGCGGGCCTGCCTTCACGGGTAATCGTATTCGGTATCTCATCCCTGCCTGCCCAAGCCTTGGAAGCGCTGGCAGGCCTCGCACGCTTCAGCCAGGTATTGCTGTGTGTGCACAATCCTTGTCGCCACCACTGGGCGGACATCGTCGCGGACAAGGATCTGCTGCGCCACCAGTACAAGCGCCAGCAACGCAAACAGGGCATGCCCGTGCAACTGGATGACGAGTCCTTGCACCAGCACGCCCACCCCTTGCTGGCCGCCTGGGGCAAACAGGGGCGGGACTACATCAACCTGCTCGACAGTTATGACGACCCAGGCAGCTACCAGGGCGCATTCAGCGACGGGCGCATCGACTTGTTCAGCGAAAGCGAGCCGACGACACTGCTCAAGCAGCTGCAGGACGATATCCTCGAACTGCGCCCGCTTACCGAAACCCGTGAGCTGTGGCCTGAGGTGGTTCTGACAAAAGACCGCTCCATCCGCTTCCACATCGCCCACAGCCCACAGCGCGAAGTCGAGATCCTGCACGACCAGTTGTTGGCCCGCTTCAGTGCCGACCCCACCCTGCGCCCGCGTGACGTCATTGTCATGCTCCCGGCGATCGACACCTATGCACCGCATATCCGCTCCGTGTTCGGCCAGCTCCAGCGTAACGACCCGCGTTACATCCCCTTTACCCTGACCGATCAGGGCCAGCGCGGGCGGGATCCCTTGCTGATTGCCCTGGAGCATCTGCTCAAGCTGCCAGACAGCCGTTTCGCCGTCAGCGAGGTGCTCGATCTGCTGGACGTACCGGCTGTGCGAGCCCGTTTCGGGATCCGCGAAAGCGACCTGCCCACGCTGCACCGCTGGATCGAAGGTGCCGGTATCCGCTGGGGGCTCAATGCCGAGCAGCGAGCGGCCTTGGGCCTGCCCGAAGGCCTTGAGCAGAACAGCTGGCGGTTCGGCCTGCGGCGTATGTTGTTGGGTTATGCCGTCGGTATGGGGGAAGGCTGCGACGGTATCGAACCCTACGACGAAATCGGCGGGCTGGATGCTGCGCTGATCGGCCCGTTGGTGGCGTTGCTCGACGCCCTGGATGTGGCCAACCATGCCCTCTCGCAGCCAGCCACTGCTGCCCAATGGGGCGAGCGGCTGAACGCGTTGTTGCAAGTGTTCTTCCTGGCAGAAGGGGAACATGACGAGTTCCTGCTCATGCAACTGCAGGAGCTGCGCGATAGCTGGCTGGAGGTGTGCGAGACTGTCGGCTTGCAAGACGTGCTACCTCTCACCGTCATACGCGAGGCGTGGTTGTCGGGCCTGGATCAGGGCAAGCTGTCCCAGCGCTTTCTTGCCGGTTCGGTAAACTTTTGCACCCTCATGCCAATGCGTGCCATCCCGTTCCGGGTGGTCTGCCTGCTGGGCATGAATGATGGCGATTACCCGCGCGCCCAGCAGCCGCTGGACTTCGACCTGATGGCCAGTGATTACCGCCCCGGCGACCGCTCGCGCCGGGAGGATGACCGTTACCTGCTGCTCGAGGCGTTGTTGTCCGCGCGCGATCAGCTATATATCAGCTGGGTCGGCCGGAGCATCCGCGACAACAGCGAGCGTCCGGCATCCGTGCTCATAGGCCAACTGCGCGATCACCTGGCTGCAGCTTGGCGGCTGGCCGGTGGCAGGGACAGCCAGCACGCGGGCGAGCAGTTGTTGCATGGGTTGACGCAAGAGCACCCGCTGCAGCCCTTCAGCCCGCGTTATTTCCAGAAAGGCAGCGCGTTGTTCAGTTACGCCCATGAATGGCAGCTGCTGCACCAGGTCAGCGATGAGGGCGAACAGGCAGACATTGGCCTGCCACCCTACGTGGGCGATGAAGCCCTGACGCTCACACAACTGCAGGATTTTCTGCGTAATCCGGTGCGGCACTTCTTCAGCCAGCGGCTGAAAGTGTTTTTCGAGGCGCTGGAGGCGCCGACGCCAGATGAGGAGCCGTTCGTCCTCGACGCCCTGCAGCGCTACAGCGCCAGCGAAAGCCTGCTCGGGGCGGCGCTGGCCGACCCGGAAAACGCCGAGCATGCGCTACAAGCCCAGGCGCGCCGGCTGCAGGCATGCGGCATGCTGCCGTTGGCCGGGTTCGGTGAGCTTTTACAGGCCGAACTGATTCAGCCGCTGCCCGATCTGCTGCAACGCCATCGCCAGTTGTTGCAGCGCTGGCCCGAGGTGGTGGAGGGCGCGCTGCCGATCAATTTCGAGCAGGGCAGTCATCGCCTGGAGGGCTGGCTTGGCCGGGTCTACCAGGCCGCCGACCAAAGCCTGTTGAGCATCACCACGGTGCCCAACACCATCAGCGCCGGGCGTAACAGTCTCAAGTGGCACCGGCTGATCGCCAGTTGGGTCATGCACCTGGCGGCGTGCGCCGAAGGCTATCCGCTGTATAGCGCCCTGTTGGCCAGCGACATCACCTTGCTGCTTGCGCCACTGTCACAACACCAAGCTGCTGAGCAGCTCGGCCATTTGCTGGTGTCACGCCAGGCCGCAATGAATGCGCCGCTGCCGGTTGCCGCCAAGACAGCGTTCGCCTGGCTGGCCCAGGACGATCCTGACAAAGCCCTCGCCGCAGCCGCCCGTGCTTACGAAGGTGATGGCCGCACCAGTTTCGGTGAGCGCAGCGAAAGCCTGGCCCTGGCCCGACAATTCCGTGACTTCGCCGCACTCAGTGCCGACGAAACCTTTGAAGGCTGGTGCGAAACCCTGTACCGCCCGTTATACAGCGCAGCCTGGCAGACGCTGGGCAACCCGGAGAGTGGCGCATGACCCAGGTCCGTCCCCTGGCACTGAGTTTCCCCCTGCACGGCAGCCAACTGATCGAAGCCAGTGCCGGTACCGGCAAGACGTTCACGATTTCAGCCCTTTACCTGCGGCTGATACTTGGCCATGGCGGCGAGCACGCTTTTGCCCGCGAACTGCTGCCACCGCAGATCCTCGTGGTGACCTTCACCGATGCAGCCACCAAGGAACTGCGCGAGCGTATTCGCGCGCGCCTGGCCGAGGCTGCACGCTTCTTTCGCGGCGAGCTGCCAGAAGCCGACCCGCTGTTGCACCAGCTACGTGACGATTATCCACAGGAGCACTGGCCTCGCTGCGCCAACCGCCTGGAGATCGCCGTACAGTGGATGGACGAAGCGGCAGTCTCGACCATTCATGGCTGGTGCCAGCGCATGCTTCGCGAACATGCCTTCGACAGCGGCAGCCTGTTCACCCAGAGCCTGGAAACCGACCACAGCGACCTGCTTGGCCAGGTCATGCGCGACTACTGGCGGCGTTTCTGCTACGGCATGCACGGCGCGGCGCTGGGCTGGGTGCGCAGCCATTGGGGCAGCCCCGATGCACTGTTGCCCCGGATCCGCCCATTGTTTGGTCGCGTGCGTGCCCAGCAGGATGAGCAAGAACCGCAAGCGCTGATCGATGCAGCGCTGCTGGAGCGCGCCGATCAGTTGTACCAACTCAAAGCCCCATGGGCGCAGTGGGCCGAGCAGTTGCAACAGATCTGCCGGGACGCCGTCGCCGCCAAGCAGGTCGACGGGCGCAAACTGCAGGCGCGCTTCTTCGAACCCTGGTTCGACAAGTTACGCGCCTGGGCTGCTGATGATCAGATAGTGGAGCTTGACCTAGGGACTGGCTTTACGCGCCTGACCCCGGCAGGCATGGCCGAAGCCTGGAAAATCGGTGAGCCTCCAGATCACCCGGCCTTGCACGCCATGCACGATCTGCCACAACAGCTACAGGCCTTGGCCAGTCCCGATGCCCGCCTGCTCGAGCACGCCGCCGCCTGGGTTTCGGCGCGCTTCGAGGTGGAAAAGCGCCGCCGCGCCGAGATGGGCTTCGACGATATGCTGCTGCGCCTGCAACATGCGTTGGCCAGTGAAGCCGGCGAGAGGTTGGCAGGCCTGATTCGCGAACAGTTCCCGGTAGCCCTGATCGACGAATTCCAGGATACCGACCCTGTTCAGTACGGCATCTTCGAGCGCATCTACCGCATCAGCGAAAATCGTGAGGAAACCGGTCTGTTCATGATCGGCGACCCCAAACAGGCCATCTATGCCTTCCGTGGCGCCGACATTTACACCTACCTGTCCGCGCGGCGCGCCACCGCCGGACGGCTGCACAGCCTGGACACCAATTACCGCTCCAGTGAAGCAATGGTGGCCGCTGTCAATCAGGTGTTCCTGCAGGCCGAAGCCCGTGAGCAAGGGCGGGGCGCCTTCCTGTTCCGCGAAGGCCATGACAACCCGTTGCCGTTCATCGAGGTACGCGCCAAGGGGCGCAGCGAACGCCTGTTGATCGACGGCCAGGCAATCCCGGCCCTGCAGTGCTGGCAATTGGAGAGCGAAGACCCCGTCTCCAGCACACTGTACCGGCAGCAACTGGCGGCCAGCTGCGCCAGCCACATCGTCGCCCTGCTCAACAGTGCCCAGCGCGGCCAGAGCGGTTTCAGCAAGGCTGACGGCGAACTGCGCCCGTGCCTGCCCTCTGACATCGCCATTCTCGTACGTGACGGCCATGAGGCGCAGTTGGTGCGAGCCGAACTTGCCGCCCGTGACGTTCGCAGCGTGTACCTGTCCGACAAGGACTCGGTCTTCGCCGCCCAGGAAGCGCATGACCTGCTGGCCTGGCTCAAGGCTTGCGCCGAGCCGGACTCCGAGCGCCTGCTCAAGGCCGCCTTGGCCAGCCTGACCCTGGACCTGTCGCTGGCCGAGCTGGACCACTTGAACCAGGACGAGCGGGTCTGGGAGGACTGGGTCATGCGTTTTCGCCGCTACCGCGACACCTGGCAGCGCCAAGGCGTACTACCGATGTTGCGGCACCTGCTGCACGATTTTCAGTTGCCGCATACGCTCGTTGCCCGCAGCGATGGCGAGCGGGTGTTGACCAACCTGCTGCACCTGGCGGAGCTGCTGCAGCAAGCGGCGGGCGAACTGGATGGCGAGCAAGCGCTGATCCGCCACCTGGCCGAGCACTTGGCCAACGCCGGCCAGGCCAGTGAAGACCAGATCCTTCGTCTGGAGAGCGACGAACAGCTGGTCAAGGTGGTGACCATCCACAAATCCAAAGGCCTGGAATACCCCTTGGTCTACCTGCCGTTCATCTGCACCAGCAAACCGGTCGACGGTAGTCGCCTGCCGCTGGCCTGGCACGACAGCCAAGGGCAGGCGCAACTGACCCTGACCCCCGACCCGACGCAGATTGCCTTGGCCGATGATGAGCGCCTCGCGGAAGACCTGCGCCTGCTCTACGTGGCCCTCACCCGTGCCCAGCATGCATGCTGGCTGGGCGTTGCCGACCTCAAGCGCGGTAACCAGAAAAGTTCGCAGCTGCACCGCTCCGCTCTCGGCTATCTGCTTGGCGGCGGTGAACCGCTGCAGGGCTCGGCGCAACTGGCGGACTGGCTGCAGAGCTTGCTGGCCGGCTGCCCGCACATTGCCTGCCCCGGCCTGCCAGAGGCAGACGAACAGCGCTACCGGACGCCCCATGCCGAACGCGAGCTGCAGCCTGCACGCAAGCCTCGTCGTGCAGCAGCGGAGCATTGGTGGATCGCGTCCTACAGCGCCTTGCGGGTGGGTGAACAGACACTGGGTGCCGACAGCTCCCTGGCCCAGCAGTTGCTCGACGATGAGGCGGGTGCTATTCAGCTGCCCCGCGAGGTGCCCGCCGACGGCGGCGACATCCACCGCTTCCCACGCGGGCCGAACCCCGGCACCTTCCTCCATGGTTTGCTCGAGTGGGCCGGGCGCGAAGGCTTCGCCGAGGTCGCCGCCAACCCCAAACTGGTCGAGCGCACCGTCGGCCAGCGCTGCAACCGGCGCGATTGGACTGGCTGGATCCCGGCACTGAGCCACTGGTTGCAGCAACTGCTGAACGAGCCACTGCCTGCCCGTGACATGAGCCTGAGGTTGGCGCAGTTGCAGCACTATCAGATAGAAATGGAGTTCTGGTTCGCCAGCCATCAGGTCGATGCCCAGCAGCTTGACCAGTTGGTCGCCCGCCACACCCATCCAGGTGCAGCGCGCCCCGCAGCTCAGCCGACGCTGCTCAACGGCATGTTCAAAGGCTTCATCGACCTGGCGTTCGAGCTCGATGGCCGCTATTACGTGGCCGACTACAAGTCCAACTGGCTTGGCCCGGATACCCAGGCCTATGACACGCCGGCCATGGAAAAGGCGATCCTGGAGCACCGCTACGACTTGCAGTACGTGCTTTATCTGCTGGCCCTGCATCGCCAGTTGCGTGCCCGGCTGCCCGATTACGATTATGACCAGCATGTGGGCGGTGCGCTGTTCATCTTCTTGCGCGGCGCCAGCAGCAGCGGCCACGGCGTGTACTTCGCCAAGCCGCCACGTGAGTTGATCGAAGCACTCGATGCGCTGTTCCGTGGCGTGCATGCGCCTCAACAACACGACCTGTTCGCCGGAGCTGCGCCATGAGTCGCACCCTTGATGACCTCTTGCCTACGCCACTGAACGCCGAGCACCTGCTGACGCTGGCGCCACAACGCAACAGCGCAGACCTGCTGCAACTGCTCGACCGCTGGGTTGAGCGCGGCTGGTTGCGGGCCCTGGACCGTGCATTCGTGTCCTTTCTGGAAGAGCGCGCCCCCGGCAGCGATCCGCTGTTGCTGCTGGCCGCTGCCTTGGCCAGCCATCAGCTGGGCCACGGGCATGTCTGCCTGGACCTGCAGCAAACCCTGGCCGAGCCGGATTTCGCCCTGTCGCTGCCGCCGGAAGGCGATGCCCTGGCAGGGCCGTTGCTGCTGCCGTCGCAGTTGCTCGCCAACCTCGACCTGCACACCTGGCGCAAGCGCATTGCCGCCAGCACCCTGGTGGCGGCTGGCGATACCCCTGGCCATGAGGCCCGGCCATTGGTGATCAGCGGTGAACGTCTCTACCTGCGCCGCTACTGGAGTTACGAGCGGCAGATCGACGAAACCCTGCGCCAGCGCCTGGGCCAAGACGAGGCCACCCCCGCAGACCTGCCTGCGCGCCTGGCGCAGTTGTTTGATGAAGGTGCTCTGGCCGGTCAGGTGGATTGGCAGAAACTGGCGTGTGCCCTGGCTACCCGCGCCGGCTTCAGCATCATTACCGGTGGGCCGGGCACCGGCAAGACCACCACGGTGGTGCGCCTGCTGGCCTTGCTGCAGGCGCCTGCAGTCGAACAGGGCAGGCCACTGCGCATCCGCCTTGCCGCGCCCACCGGCAAGGCTGCAGCGCGCCTGACCGAATCCATCGGTCAGCAGGTCGAGCGTTTGCAGGTCAGTGCCGATGTCCGCCGGCAGATTCCTACCGATGTCAGTACCGTGCACCGGCTGCTCGGCAGCCGCCCGGGCTCTCGCCACTTCCGTCACCATGCAGGCAACCCGCTGCCGCTGGATGTGCTGGTGGTGGATGAAGC
Source organism: Pseudomonas putida (assembly GCF_026625125.1). Lineage (NCBI taxonomy): Bacteria > Pseudomonadati > Pseudomonadota > Gammaproteobacteria > Pseudomonadales > Pseudomonadaceae > Pseudomonas > Pseudomonas putida. The sequence continues at coordinate 876,166 of NZ_CP113097.1, forward strand.
CTCGATGATCGACCTCGAAATGATGGCCAACCTGCTCGATGCCTTGCCCCCCAAAGCCCGGTTGATCCTGTTGGGTGACAAGGACCAGCTGGCCTCGGTCGAGGCGGGCGCGGTGCTGGGCGACCTGTGCCGGGATGCCGAAGAGGGCTGCTACTCACCCGCGACCCAAGCATGGCTGGAGCAGATTGGCGGTCAGTCGCTGGCCGAGAGCGGGCTGAAGGCCGGCGACGCGCAACGCAACCCATTGGCCCAGCAAGTCGTGATGCTGCGTTTTTCCAGGCGCTTTGGCGAAGGCAGCGGCATCGGCCAGCTGGCGCGCCTGGTCAACCGCCAGCAAGCCCAGGCGGCCCGCGATCTGTTGACGATGCCGCCGGCCGATGTATTCGGCCTGGCCCTGCGCGGCGAGCACGACCGCGCCTTTGATCGGCTGATACTCGACGGGCTGAACCGCGGCGCCGATGGGCCACAAGGCTATCGCAGCTACCTGCGCACCATTGGCCGGCATCGTCCGGCGCCTGGCAGTGCGTTCGACGATCCGCTCTGGGAGCAGTGGGCTGGCAAGGTGCTGCGCAGCTTTGAGGACTTCCAGTTGCTGTGCGCGGTGCGCAGGGGCGCCTGGGGGGTCGAAGGGCTCAATGAGCGGGTGGCGCGAGTGCTGCACAGCGCCGGGCTGATCGACAGCCAGCAGCCTTGGTATGAAGGGCGCCCGGTATTGGTGACGCGTAACGACTACGGTCTGGGCCTGATGAACGGTGACATCGGCATCGCCCTGCGCTTGCCGGACGAGCAGGGCGAGCCGCTGCTGCGTGTGGCCTTCCCACGCAACGACGGCAGTGGCGGGGTGCGCTTCGTGCTGCCCAGCCGGCTCAACGAGGTGGAAACGGTGTTCGCCATGACCGTCCACAAGTCTCAGGGCTCTGAATTCAGCCACACCGCGTTGGTACTGCCCGACGCGCTCAACCCGGTGCTCACCAAAGAGCTGGTATACACCGGTATCACCCGGGCCAAGCATTGCTTCAGCCTGGTCGAGCCACGGCAGGGCATCTTCGAAGAAGCGGTGGCGCGCAGGGTGCGGCGTATCTCCGGTTTGATGCTCGAGCAGGTGTGATGCATTGCTGTGGACGCTGCCGTGCGCCGTGATAGGGCGCTTCCCCAGCGATAACGGCGTTGTGCTATCGTTGCGCCACATCTGAAGGGACTTAAGAGATTTCCCACATGACAGTGGTTGGCAGACGTGTGACGGGCGGTGCGCTTTCGCGCTTGCTGACCCTCTTGGCGCTATTGGCCGGCCCTGTTCATGCGGATGATTCGGCCACTGCTGCGCAGGCCCAGCAACGTGCCGAGGCCGTGACTCAGGTTGTATTGGGTATCTTGAGTTACGCACGCTGGCCAGTCGAACCGGTGCCGCTGCGGTTGTGCCTCGTCGGCCCTACCGAGTACACCGACGACCTGATCAAAGGCAACCTGCAGAACTCCGGCCAACCGCTGCAAGTGCGCCGTCTGCTTGCTGATGACCGGGAGATCGCCCAAGCGTGTGACGCCGTATACATCGGCAAGCTCGACCAAGGCCAGCGCGATCGGTTGTTCCAGGCCGTCAGTAACCACCCTGTGTTGAGCATCAGTGAAGCCGACGACCCGTGCACGGTCGGTACCCTGTTCTGCCTGCGGGTCAGCGACCAGCAGGTTGCATTCGAGGTCAACCTCGACTCTGTGGCACGCTCGGGCGTGCGCATTCACCCCAGCGTGCTGCAGTTGTCGCGGCGCCGGGCGGTGCAACCATGAGGGCGAGCAGAAAAAGTGGCGTCCGCCCGACCCTGCGCTCGGTACTGAGCCGGGGTCATCTCAGCGTCGCGGTGTTGGCTGTCGGCCTTGCCGGTATCTCGCTGACAGTGCTGGGTGTGCTTGCCTTGCGTGTGTACGCCAACCACAACTTGCACTTGATCGCCCGCTCGATCAACTACACCGTCGAAGCCGCCGTGGTGTTCGACGACAGTGGCGCGGCCAACGAGGCCTTGGAGCTGATTGCCAGAACCGAAGAAGTGGCCGATGCCAAGGTGTTCAACAATGACGGTAAGCAGTTGGCGCATTGGCAGCGCAACGACAACGGCATGCTCGCGCCCTTGGAAGCGCAAGTGGCAAAGGCCTTGCTGAGTGAGCCCATCAACCTGCCGATCATGCATCAGCAACAGAAGGTCGGGCACATCGAGCTGGTCGGCCAAGGCCGCAGCCTGCTGCTGTTCCTGCTCAGCGGCTTGGGCGGCATCCTGTTCTGCACAGCCCTCAGCGCTTTTGTCGCCCAGTACCTGTCCCGGCGCATGCTCGGCGATATCGTCCGCCCTCTGCGTAGCCTGGCCAGCGTCGCCCACGCCGCCCGCCGCGAGCGCAGCTTCGACCGCCGTGTGCCGCAAGCGCCGATCGCGGAACTCAATGAACTGGGCAATGACTTCAACGCCTTGCTGGACGAACTGGAAATCTGGCATGGCCACCTGCAGAACGAAAACGCCACCTTGGCCCACCAGGCCAGCCACGACAGCCTCACCGGCCTGCACAACCGTGCGTTCTTCGAGGGCCGGCTCAACCGCAGCGTGCGCAATGCCGCCCGGCAGCAAGACCATATGGCGCTGTTGTTCCTCGACAGTGACCACTTCAAACAGATCAACGACAACCTCGGCCACGCGGTCGGGGACCAGGTGCTGATCAACGTCGCCGACCGCGTGCGGGCGCAACTGCGTGAGCATGACCTGGTGGCGCGCCTTGGCGGGGATGAATTCGCCGTGCTGCTGACACCGCTGCGGTCGCGCACAGATGCTGAATGTATCGCTGACAAGATCATCAGCAGCATGGCGCTGCCGATTCAGCTCGACAGCGGGGGCAGCATCACCACCTCGCTCAGCGTCGGGATTGCCTATTACCCGGAGGATGGCGACGACCCCGCCAGCCTCCTCGATGCCGCTGATGCGGCGATGTACCAGGCCAAGCGCATGCGCCGTGGCCACTGGCACGCGGCGCAGACGGAACGGTCCGCCGCTGAAATCAAGAACAGGAGCTGAACCGTGATACAGCGTTTGCATTTTCCCTTCATCGCCTTGCTGCTGGTTTTGCTGGCGCTCACGGGTTGCCAGAGCACACCCCGGAAAGGGCTGACGGCCGAACAGGTCGCTGTGCTCAAGCGCGAGGGGTTTGCCCCCACCGATGAGGGCTGGGCGTTCGATCTGTCGGGCAAGGTGCTGTTCGGCAGTGACGTGGACAGCCTCAATGGCCAGAGCCAGGCGATTGTCGAACGTATCGGCAAGGCGTTGCTGGGTGTTGGCATTCAGGGCGTGCGGGTCGACGGCCATGCCGATGCGTCAGGCAAGGCGGCGTACAACCAGCAGCTGTCAGAGCGGCGGGCGCAGAGTGTGGCCAAGGTGTTGATCGGCATCGGCATGCCGAACCAGAACATTCAGACCCGAGGCCTGGGCAGCACTCAGCCGGTAGCGGATAACCGCACCAGCCTTGGGCGTACCGAGAACCGGCGGGTATCGATTGTGGTGGCGTCTTACTGAGATCCGCGTTGCATTCATCGCCGGCAAGCCGGCTCCCACATGGATTTGCGCCGGCTTTGAGCAATTGGGCAAGACAGTTGCCTCCACAGGTAAAGCGCAGGCCTGAAGAACTGCGCGGTCGTGGTGGGAGCCGGCTTGCCGGCGATGGGCTGCAGAGCAGCCCCTTTACTGCTGAGCGAAACGCATCTCACGCGTTTGCCCCATCAACAATGGTGCATTCGCCTCGGTCACCCCACGAATGTAATCCCACAACAGGGTAATGCGCTTGAGCTTGCGCAAATCCTCCCGGCAATACATCCAGAACTGCCGCGTCACCTCGATCTGCTCAGGTAATACCGTGACCAGGCGCGCATCCTGCGCCGCCAGAAAACACGGCAAGATCGCCAACCCTCGCCCCTGCAACGCCGCCGTGTACTGTGCGATCACACTGGTACTGCGCAGGTGCGCGCTGGCGTTGGGAATCAGATTGGCCAGGTACAGCAGCTCGGAGCTGAACGCCAGGTCATCCACATAGCTGATGAACGGATGGCCAACCAGGTCGCTGACCTGGTCGATCGGCGCATGGTTGTCCAGATAATCCTGGGTCGCATACAGCCGCAGCCGGTAGTCGCACAGCTTGCAGCACACATACGGCCCATGCTCCGGCCGCTCCAAGGCGATGACGATGTCCGCCTCGCGCTTGGACAGGCTGATGAAATGCGGCAGCGGCAGGATATCCACCGATATCGCCGGGTAGGCATCGACGAAATGGCTCAACTGCGGGGTGACGAAAAAGCTGCCGAAGCCTTCCGTACACCCCATGCGCACATGGCCCGACAACGCCACGCCTGAACCGGACACCTGTTCGCAGGCCATGTGCAGCGTGCTTTCGATCGACTCCGCATAACCGAGCAAGCGCTGCCCCTCGGCAGTCAGGACAAAGCCATTGGTCCGGGATTTCTCGAAAAGAAGTGTACCCAACGCACCTTCCAGCGAAGTGATGCGCCGCGACACCGTGGTGTAGTCGACGCTCAGGCGTTTGGCCGCGCTGCTGGCCTTGCGGGTGCGTGCCACTTCGAGGAAGAACTTCAAATCGTCCCAGTTCAGCGAACTGAGGGAGGTCAGGTCTTTTTGCATGTTGATCCGGTTTTTTTGTACGTTCTTGTTGGATGTTTGCACATCTATACTCGAAAAAAGCCCCATGACGCCACCTCGCGTTTGCACGGCGCTGGCGATCTCGTCCTGACAATAATTCCAAGGAGAACGCAGATGAACGCACCCCAATCCCCCGACCAAACCAAGGTCGAGCAGGTCAAGCTGCTGATCGACGGCCAGTGGGTCGAGTCCAAGACCACCGAATGGCGCGACATCGTCAACCCGGCCACCCAGCAGGTGCTGGCGCGGGTGCCGTTCGCCACCGTCGAAGAAGTGGATGCCGCCGTGGCGGCTGCCGAGCGTGCCTTCAAGACCTGGCGCGACACCCCGATCGGCGCACGCATGCGCATCATGCTCAAGCTGCAGGCGTTGATCCGCGAACACAGCAAGCGCATTGCCCTGACCCTGAGCGCCGAGCAGGGCAAAACCATTGCCGATGCCGAAGGTGATATTTTCCGAGGCCTGGAAGTGGTCGAGCACGCCGCCTCCATCGGCACCTTGCAGATGGGCGAGTTCGCCGAAAACGTCGCCGGCGGCGTCGACACCTACACGCTGCGCCAACCCATCGGCGTGTGCGCCGGCATCACCCCGTTCAACTTCCCGGCGATGATCCCCCTGTGGATGTTCCCCATGGCCATCGTCTGCGGTAACACCTTCGTGCTCAAACCGTCCGAGCAGGACCCGCTGTCGACCATGATGCTGGTCGAGCTGGCGCTGGAAGCCGGGGTGCCGGCCGGTGTGCTGAACGTGGTCCACGGCGGCAAGCAGGTAGTGGATGCGATCTGCACGCACAAGGATATCAAGGCGATCTCCTTCGTCGGGTCCACCGAAGTCGGCACCCATGTGTACAACCTGGGCAGCCAGCACGGCAAGCGCGTGCAGTCGATGATGGGGGCCAAGAACCACGCCGTGGTCCTGCCCGATGCCAACCGTACCCAGACCATCAACGCCTTGGTCGGTGCCGCCTTCGGCGCCGCTGGCCAGCGCTGCATGGCCACCTCGGTGGCGGTGCTTGTGGGCAAGGCACGTGAATGGCTGCCGGATATCAAGGAGGCGGCCAGCAAGCTCAAGGTCAACGCCGGCAGCGAGCCGGGCACCGATGTCGGCCCGGTGGTTTCCAAGCGTGCCAAGGAGCGTGTGCTGGGCCTGATAGAAAGCGGTATCAAGGAAGGCGCCAAGCTGGAACTCGATGGCCGCGACGTGACGGTCCCGGGTTACGAGCAAGGCAATTTCGTCGGCCCGACCCTGTTCTCCGGTGTGACAACCGATATGCAGGTCTACACCCAGGAAATCTTCGGCCCGGTTCTGGTGACCCTGGCAGTCGACACCCTCGACGAAGCCATCGCGCTGGTCAACGCCAACCCGTTCGGCAACGGCACAGGCCTGTTCACCCAGAGCGGCGCGGCGGCGCGCAAGTTCCAGAGCGAAATCGATATCGGCCAGGTCGGTATCAATATCCCGATCCCGGTACCCGTGCCGTTCTTCAGCTTCACCGGGTCGCGTGGCTCCAAGCTCGGTGACCTCGGCCCGTACGGCAAGCAGGTGGTGCAGTTCTACACGCAGACCAAGACCGTCACCGCCCGCTGGTTCGATGACGACAGCGTCAATGACGGTGTGAACACCACCATCAGCCTGCGCTAAGGAGATCGCCATGCGTATCGCATTCATCGGCCTGGGCAACATGGGCGCCCCCATGGCCCGCAACTTGATCAAGGCCGGGCACCAGCTGAACCTGTTCGACCTGAACAAGACCGTACTGGCCGAGCTCGCCGAACTGGGCGGGCAGGTCAGCGCCTCGCCCAAGGAAGCGGCAGCCAACAGCGAGCTGGTGATCACCATGCTGCCGGCTGCAGCCCATGTGCGCAGTGTCTACCTGAACGAAGACGGCGTGCTGGCGGGCGTGCGCCCGGGCACACCGACCGTGGACTGCAGCACCATCGACCCGCAGACGGCGCGTGAGGTGTGCAAGGCCGCTGCGGCCAAAGGTGTGGACATGGGCGATGCGCCGGTTTCCGGCGGCACTGGCGGCGCGGCGGCAGGCACCTTGACGTTCATGGTCGGTGCCAGCGCAGCGCTTTTTGCCACGCTCAAGCCGGTGCTGGAACAGATGGGCCGCAACATCGTGCACTGCGGCGAGGTCGGCACCGGACAGATTGCCAAGGTCTGCAACAACCTGCTGCTGGGCATCTCGATGATCGGCGTAGCTGAGGCCATGGCGCTGGGCAATGCGCTGGGGATCGACACCAAGGTACTGGCCGGCATCATCAACAGCTCGACCGGGCGTTGCTGGAGTTCCGATACCTACAACCCCTGGCCGGGCATCATCGAAACCGCCCCGGCATCCCGCGGCTATACCGGTGGCTTTGGTGCCGAGCTGATGCTCAAGGACCTGGGGCTGGCGACCGAAGCCGCGCGCCAGGTGCACCAACCAGTCATTCTCGGAGCTGTGGCCCAGCAGCTGTATCAGGCGATGAGCCTGCGCGGCGAGGGTGGCAAAGATTTCTCGGCGATCGTCGAGGGCTACCGCAAGAAGGATTGACGAGCGAGGTGGACTTCATCGCGGGCCGGGCGGCCTTCCCTCTGTAACTGCGCACCAGAGGGCAGGTTGCCCGTAACGCGATTTTTTTAACCATTATTGAGGCAAGGGGGGTAAGTAATGCATGAAAATTCCTAATCCAAAAAATGCAATGGTTAATATTAAATTCGCAGCACCCAAGATGATGAGCGGTTTTTTGATTTTTGAGGGTAGACTATTTACTTCCTTGATATCCACGAGATTTTTACGCGCGTAAATTTTGGGGATGAGCAGGATGAATGAGACATTGGAAAGACGAAGGAGCTTTCCAAACAGGCCGGCATGTAGCCATATTTTCTTTTCGCCGTGTACTGCTTTGCAATTTAACAAAAAGCCTTCAATGTAATCGATTTTGCGATGTGCTATATATGTCATTATTGCAAGGCTCATGAAAATTGAGGCCGTGACAGTCATGGAGCACACTAGAAAGATTAGGTGGGTGAGTGTCATTTTGTTACAGCCTCATACAGCAATTCTCCCGCTTTGGCTCCTATTTCAGTCCCCAGTTTGCCCCCTACCATTCCCCCCGCTGTACCACCGAATATCCCGCAAGCGAATGCTCCTGTTCCACCTGATGCTACGCCAAAGACCAAGCTGCAAGCTGCACCAACAAGAAGTTTACCACCGGCTGCCCCGGCAGCCGTACCCCCTAGACCCAAGGCTAAGGAGCTAATCTCGACGTAATGCGCTTTTTTGCATTCCTCCTCGCGTCCAAGCGTACAGGCTTTATGTATCTCTAGGCCCGTAGCAGCGACGTCTAACGAAATCCCTACATACGTTCCTTTCTTGATCAGCTTAGCAGCCTTCGCTACGCCTGAGACTTTGTTGGCATATCCTGCAATCTCTCCCGTATGTAAGTAACTCTTTGTGGATATTCCCAACATCCTCTTGATCGAGCTTTTGTTCCTTAAACCTGAACCGTAAGCAGCCAGCTTGTTCATCTGCTGATCCAACTTCATGAACAAGGCTGAACGCTTCGCATAGAACTGATCGCGAGCTGTTATCGTCCCTGACCCGAGATACTGCTGATGCAGCTTCTCAATATCCATCAAGGTGGCCTCGATGGCTTTGAGGTGCTTGCTCCACCCTTCACTGACAATGCCAGCGCCCACGGAGGCATGCGCGATGAGGCTCTTCAAGGTCTCGAAGTTATCTAGGAAAAAATTATCCACACCCTGGCCGTTGCGCATCAGTCCTATGTGCACAACGGCGGCCTGCTTCATCAACCAGGCTTCCTGGCTGGTACAGGAAGCGGTCGTGGGATCGCCGATGATCACCAGTTCACCGCTACGGACCACTGTATCGGCAATATGAGCGTTGAGCACATCGAACTTTTCCAGCGAATGACCGGTTAATCGAAGGTCTGTTTTGAGCCGGTGATAGTTTTGCAACTTAAAATTGAGAAACGCTCGGGCTTCTGACACAGCGCTGCCCTCACGCGTACTTTTTGTTACCGATACGGTCCCAACCTCCAGCGATATTGCCGCCGCCGGCGCCATCAAGCCGCCGCTGCTGAGTGTATGTGGTCTTGATGCGACCGTAATTGAGCTGCACCACTTCCAGCGGTACACCCGCGTCAACGCACTGCGAATATTCGGCGATAATAACTTCTTCTAGAATGATTTCGTAATATTTTAGTTTTTCGCCTCCGGCGCGACAGAGCGCCAGCTTCACTTCCTTGAGGTGTTGCCCGGTACAACTGGCCTCCATCAGTTTGCAACTGGCACTGTCAAGATATTTCCTAAAGGTGAAGTTGGTCACGGTGGTGCGCCCAGATGTAGCGCCCCCAGCGGAGCTCGCAGTGGCGGATGTGCTTTGACTGACGCCAAAGTCGTAACCGATTACTTCAATCCATTTTTTGTATTGTTCGTCCAGGGCTTCACCTGGAATGGTGTCGATCTGAATGTATGCATCAAAAGCCATCGTTACCGCTCCCTGGCAATTATTTTTACTGGGTAATGTCGCCCGTCGATATGGGCCATGAATGGAGCCTAGGCCGGCAAAAAAACGAGCGCAATACATTATGGGAGGCAACGATGCGTTTCAGAAAAGGACTACAAAGATGGAAGGTAGGCTGAGCGTATATGTCAGAGGATGTAACTGTGGCCCTGTGGGGGGGCGAGTTGTCCACAGGGCCGGAGTAACAGATCAGGCGAAAACGAAATACTTACGTACCGTCTCGACCACTTCCCAGGTCCCTTTCATGCCCGGTTCGATCACGAACACATCACCGGCCTTCAGGTGTTTGGGCGCTTCACCTTCCGGGGTGACGATGCAGTAACCCTCAAGAAAGTGGCAGAACTCCCACTTCTCGTAGTTGACCTCGAACTTGCCCGGCGTGCAGATCCAGGTGCCCATGATCTTGCTGCCGTCGGCCGACAGGTAAGCATTGAGGTTGACGGTGTGCGGATCGCCGCCGATGCGCTTCCACTTGGTAGCGTCCACGACCGGTGTCGGGCAAGTTTCGCGCAGGACGGTGATGAAATCGGACATGGCACAACTCCTGGTGACTGGCTGAATGACTCGACACCATAGGGCCATTGGCCGAGCCGCAGTTGCCTGGGCTCGACGTTCAGGTGCCTGACTGCGCTATGTGCATGCGCGTGGGTAAGCGCGCTCAGGGCTTGGCCAGCCGCTCGACCAACCCGGCTGCATAGCCTGGCAACCCCGCAAAATCCCGTGCGCACAGCAGCAATCGGCGATTCGCCCAGTCCTCGCGCAGCGCCACCCAGTGCAGCGGCAACACGCCTTCCCAGCGCTTCACTGCCGCCAATGGCACCACGCCAACCCCGGCGCCACCCGCAACCATGCGGATTACCCCGTCAAAACCTTCGGCGCGCACCCGTACGTGCATGCGCCGCCCTTCGCGCAGGGCCTGCTCCTCCAGATACAACGCCAGGGCGCTGTTCGCACCGAGCCCGACATGCCCGTGGGCAAGGCTGTCGATGAAGCTTGGGGCAGGCTCCGAGCCGAGCGGGTGAGCAAGCGGACTGATCAGCACCAGCGGGTCGTCGCGAAACGGCAGGGTTTGCAGGTGCGTGCTGGGCGCAGCGGTGGAGATGATGCCCACATCGGCCATGCCTTGGCTGATCGACTGCACGATCCTCAGGCTCGGCATTTCCTGCACGTCGACGCTCACGCCAGGGTTATCGGCCAGATACCCGGCCAACTGCTCCGGCAGGTATTCGGTCAGCGCCGCTGTGTTGCACAGTAGGCGCACCTGGCCCTGCTGCCCCTGAGCGTACTGGCCCAGGTCGAACTGCAGGCGTTCGACCTGCTGGCCGATCAGCCGAGCATGCTGAAGCAGCGCCTGGCCCGCTGGGGTCGGCTGTACACCGCGGCGGTTGCGTTCCAGCAACGCAGTGCCGAGCGAGGCTTCCATGGCGCGGATTCGCGCACTGGCAGCCGGCAGCGACAGGTGGCTGCGGCGGGCCCCGGCGGTGATGTTGCCGCACTCCAGGGTGTGCCGAAATAGCGTGAGATCAATCAGGTCGAAATGCATCAGCCTCTGTCCTGGTGAGAGTCAGGCTGAGTATATGGCAGATTTTCAGCAGCCCCGTTGCACGCCATGATGGTGGTCATGAATGACCTGATCGCTTTCTATCAACATATCGGGCCGGATCTGTCCCTGCTGGTAATCATGACGTTCCTGCTGGCGGGCGCGGTGAAAGGGGTGATCGGCCTGGGCCTGCCGACCATCGCGATGGGGCTTTTAGGCCTGGCTATGCCTCCGGCGCAGGCTGCCGCGTTGCTGATCGTGCCATCGACTATCACCAACCTTTGGCAGCTGGCGGCGGGAGGCCACCTGCCGGCATTGCTGCGGCGTCTCGGGCCGATGCTCGCGATGATTTTTATGGGGACGCTGCTTGGTAGTGCCTGGCTGGGGATCGACAGTGGCCCATGGGCGGCGCATGCGTTGGGCGCGGCGCTGCTGGTGTACGCCTTGTATGGCCTGATCGGGCCTGGACTGCGGCTGGCGGCAGGCAGAGAAGGGTGGCTTGGGCCGTTGTGCGGGATGCTGACCGGCATCGTGAGCGCCGCCACGGGGGTGTTCGTGATACCCGCAGTGCCTTACCTGCAGAGCCTTGGCCTGAGCCGCGACGAAATGATCCAGGCATTGGGGCTGGCGTTCACCGTCTCGACCCTGGCGCTGGCTCTGGGCCTGGCTGGCCAAGACGCCTTGGGTGGCCAGGCAATGGGGGCTTCATTGCTGATGCTGGCACCCGCGCTCCTGGGCATGCTGGTTGGCCAGTGGCTGCGCCAGCGCATCAGCGCCGTGCTGTTCAAACGGTGCTTCTTCATCGGCCTGGCCGCGCTGGGCGGCCACCTGCTGATCAACGGCTAGCGGAGGACGCGCTGAGCATTTCTATCAGCTGAATATCGAAGTCACGCTCAAGATACTCCATACGTTTTTCGAAGAACTCGACCATGTGCGGCAACGCCGAATGCACATCCAGCGCCGCTTTGTTGGCCCATACCTCGAAGAATACGAACAGGCTTGGGTCTTCCTTGTCGCGCAGCATGTGGTATTCGATGCAGCCAGGCTCATTGCGGCTCGGTTCAACGTAGGCGCGGAACAGGGTTTCGAATGCTTCGGCCATTTCCGGACGGGTCTTTGCCTTGAGAATGAAGGCGTACTGCTCGCTCATTGATCACAACTCATTGATGATGGGGTGAAGCGATATTAAGGCAATAATGAGCTTTGGATTCGTGACTTATGGTCAATTGTATTTTGCCCCGCTCACCCTGTATCCCATGCCCCTTGATCGCTAATCTGCCGGCCATTGATTCTTGACGCGAGGTCAGCATGAAAAAGATTCTCCTGCTCAATGGCGGTAAACAGTTCGCCCACTCTGAAGGTCGCCTCAACCAGACGCTGCACGAGGCTGCCCTCGCTCATCTCGACCGAGCCGGTTTTGACGTGCAGCAAACCTTCATCGACGCCGGCTACGACGTGCAGGCCGAGGTCGAGAAATTCCTCTGGGCCGATGTGGTGATCTACCAGATGCCGGGCTGGTGGATGGGCGCACCCTGGACCGTCAAGAAATACATCGACGAAGTCTTCACTGCAGGCCACGGCAGCCTCTACGCCAACGATGGCCGGACCCGCTCGGATGCTTCGCAGAAGTACGGTAGCGGTGGCCTGGTGCAGGGCAAGCAGTACATGCTGTCGCTGACCTGGAACGCACCGCAGCAGGCCTTCGACGACCCGAGCGATTTCTTCGAGGGCAAAGGGGTGGATGCGGTGTATTTCCCGTTCCACAAGGCCAATCAGTTCCTCGGCATGACCGGCTTGCCAACCTATCTGGCAGTCGATGTGATGAAGCGCCCGGATGTGCCGGCTGCGTTGGCAGCTTACGAGGCGCATCTGAATGCCGTGTTCGGCGTCGCTCAGTGAGATAGGGCCGCTTCGCGCCCCAATCGCCGGCAAGCCGGCTCCCACCTGGATTGCGGCAACTTTTAGAAATTGAGCAAGACAGTTGCTTCCACAGGTAAAGCCCAGGCCTGAAGCACAGCGCGGTCGGGGTGGGAGCCGGCTTGCCGGCGACTGGGCGCGAAGCGGCCCCTTGCACAGGCGCCGATCACCCGCTATCAATCACGGCCTATCCATTGTGTGGTCAATCCTGTGAAAACCCGATCCGAAGAACTCCAGGTATTCGTCGCCGTCATCGACTGCGGTTCGATTTCCGCTGCCGCCGAGCAACTGGGCCAGACGCCTTCGGCGGTCAGCCGCACCTTGGCGCGCCTGGAGGCAAAGCTGGGCACTACGCTGGTCAATCGCACCACCCGGCGCATGGACCTGACCGAAGAAGGGCGCTTTTTCCTCGAGCGTTCTCGGCTGGTGCTCCAGCAAATGGACGACATGGAAGAGCGCCTGTCGATGAACCGCCAGACACCTTCCGGGCGCTTGCGCATCAATGCCGCAGCGCCGTTCATGCTGCATGCGATCCTGCCCTGGATCGGCGAATTTCGCAGCCAGTACCCCGATATCGAGCTGGAATTGAACACCGATGACCTGATCATCGACCTGTTGGAGCAGAGTACCGACGTCGCGATCCGCATCGGTGAGTTGGCCGACTCCAGCCTGCACGCCCGTTCGCTGGGCTGCAGCCCGGTGCAAATCCTTGCAAGTCCGGCTTACCTGCAGCGACACGGTACACCGCAGCATGTCGAAGACCTGAACCATCACTGCCTGCTCGGTTTCAGCCAGCCCGAGTCACTCAACCAGTGGCCGCTGCGCCATGCCCAAGGCGACCGTTGGCCGATTCGCCCGGCGCTGCTCGCCTCCAGCGGCGAGACCCTGCGCCAGTTGGCGCTGGCCGGGGAGGGTATCGTCAGCCTCTCGCACTTCATGACCCACGAGGACATCCGCGCCGGCCGACTGCAGGTCATTCTGAGCGCTGCCACCAACGGCTACCGCCAGCCTATCCACGCTGTTTATTACCGCAACACGCAACTGGCCCTGCGCATCCAGTGCTTCCTCGACTTCATCCAGCGCAAACTGGCGATGTACGCCTGCTGAGTTGCCTGAACGCGACAAATCCTGTCCATTGGCGGCGAAACTTCCTACAGGTGATTGCACAGTCGACAGGCTTCGGCCTTACTGGGTGATCAACAAAAACAACACCAAGGAAGTGTCATGCGTATTGTCCTGTTCCAGTCCATGGCTCTCGGCGCGGCGATCTTGAGCTGTTCATCGGCCTATGCGGTAACCCTGGAGGGTGGCGCGGTGGCCGCCCCTGATCAATATGGCGCACAGGTGGCCGCCGACATCCTGAAAAAGGGCGGCAACGCGGTGGATGCGGCAGTAGCCACCGCCTTCACCCTGGCGGTGACCTACCCAGAGGCCGGCAACATCGGTGGCGGTGGTTTCATGACCCTGTTCGTCGATGGCAAGCCGTACTTCCTCGACTACCGAGAAGTGGCGCCCAAGGCCGCGACCCGCAACATGTACCTGGACGAAAAAGGCGAGGTCATCGAGAACCTCAGCTTGGTCGGCGTGCGCGCAGCCGGCGTGCCTGGCACGGTGATGGGCCTGTGGGAAGCGCACAAGAAATTCGGCAAGCTGCCCTGGAGCGAGCTGCTGACCCCCGCCATCGGCTATGCGAAAAACGGCTTCAAGATTGCCGAAAAGCAGTATCAGTACCGCAACGACGCCCAGGGCCTGTTCAAGACCGCGACCAACTTCAACGACTATTTTGGCACCATGAAGGTCGGCGAGCTGTTCAAACAGCCAGAAATGGCCCAGACCCTCGAACGTATTGCCGACAAAGGCGTGAGCGAGTTCTACCAAGGCAAGACCGCTGATCTGCTGGTGGCGCAGATGCAGGCCGACAAAGGCCTGATCACCAAAGAAGACCTCAAGGACTACAAGGCCGTCTGGCGTGAGCCCATGGCCCTGAGCTGGCGCGGCAACGTGGTTTACACCGCGCCACCGCCAAGCTCCGGCGGCGTCGCCCTGGCCCAGTTGCTGGGCATCAAGGAAGACCGTGCGGCCGACTTCAAAGGCGTGGCACACAATTCGGCGCAATACATTCACCTGCTGGCTGAGATCGAGAAGCGTGTGTTCGCCGACCGCGCCGACTACCTGGGCGACCCGGCCTTCACCAAGGTGCCGGTCGACCAGCTGATCGCCAAGGACTACCTGGCCAAGCGCGCCGCGCAGGTCAACGCCAAGGCCATCTCCGCCACCGAGGATGTCAAACCGGGCCTAGAGCCGCACCAGACCACGCACTTCTCGATCGTCGACAAACAGGGCAACGCGGTCAGCAATACCTATACCCTCAACCTCGACTACGGCAGTGGTGTGGTGGTCAAGGGCGCGGGCTTCCTGCTCAACGACGAAATGGACGACTTCAGCGCCAAACCAGGCGCAGCCAATGCCTTCGGTGTGGTGGGCGGTGATGCCAACGCCATCGAGCCGGGCAAGCGCATGCTGTCGTCCATGAGCCCCAGCCTGATGACCCGCGATGGCAAGGTCGAACTGGTGATCGGTACACCGGGCGGCTCGCGGATCTTCACTTCGATCTTCCAGGTGATGAACAACCTGTACGACTACGGCATGCCCCTGGACAAGGCCGTCGCGGCGCAGCGGGTGCACCACCAGTTGCTGCCCAAGGACACCATCTACTTCGACAGCTATGCACCGCTTACCGGCCCGGTGGCCGATGAGCTGAAGAAGATGGGTTATGTGCTCGAGGATCAGGGCTGGGAGATGGGGGATATCCAGGCGATCCGCGTCAACGGTGCGAAGCTTGAGACGGCTTCGGATCCGCGTGGGCGCGGGGTGGGGATGGTCGTTAAATAACGAGCTGCCAGCTCTGCCAGCATCGCGGGCAAACCGGCTCCCATCGCTATCGAGGGAGCCGGCTTGGCGGCAAGGGGCCGCCAAGCGTGCCCCAACAGGCTAAGGTCAGACCCGGAACTGGCTGACCAGCATCTGCAGGTGCCCACCCAGGCGTGCCAGTTCGACACTGGACGCCGCCGTCTCGTCACTGGCCGCTGCGGTCTGCTCCGACACATCGCGCACATTCAGAATGCTGCGGCTGATCTCCTCAGCCACCGCGCTCTGCTGCTCGGCTGCTGCGGCAATCTGCTGGTTCATCGACTGGATGCTCGACACCGTGCTGGTGATGTTTTCCAGCGAAGTGCCGGCCTTGCGCGCCAGCTCGACACTGCTGTCGGTCAGGGTGCGGCTGCCTTGCATGGCGTTGGCCACTTGCTGGGTACCGTGTTGCAGGCCTGCCACCAATTCTTCGATCTCTTCGGTGGATTTCTGCGTGCGCTGGGCCAAACCACGCACTTCGTCGGCGACCACGGCGAAACCACGCCCTGCCTCACCGGCACGGGCCGCTTCGATGGCAGCGTTGAGCGCCAACAGGTTGGTCTGCTCGGCTACCGACTTGATCACATCCATGACGCTGCCGATCTTCTGGCTTTCCTGCTGCAGCAGGTTCATGGCTTCGGTGGAGCGGTGCACTTCCTCGGCCAGGCGTTCGATCTGGCTGATCGCTTCGCCAACCACGCGATCACCTGCGCGTGCTTCGTTGTCGGCACCGGTGGCTGCGTGGGAAGCCTGTTCGGCATTGCGCGCGACTTCCTGAACGGTCGCGGCCATTTCGTGCATGGCGGTAGCGACCTGGTCGGTTTCGACCTTCTGGCTGTTTGCGCCGGCGCTGGTCTGCTCGGTGACCGCCGACAGTTCCTCAGCGGCGCTGGCGATCTGTGTGACACCGTCGCGGATGCCGGTGATGAGCTCGCGCAGGGTGGTGCCCATGCGGGCGATGCCCTGTTGCAGCACGCCGATCTCGTCGCGGCGGGTAACCCTTAGGTCGTGGGTGAGGTCGCCACCGGCGATGCGCTCCACCGCTTGCAATGTGTCGTGCAGCGGCCGGGTGATCTGGCGCGTGATCAGCACCGCTGCCAGCACACCGACCAGCAAGGCCAGCAACGTGGCGATGGTCTGCAGGCTGCGTGCCTGGGCGCTCTCGGCGTCGCGGCGGTCGATCTGGATCTTGTACAGCGCATCGCTGCGCTTGACGATGTCGCCGCCTTGCACGGTCATCTCGGCACGGGCGGTGGTGATTTCGGCGACTGCAGCGCGGAACTGGCGCACGGCTTCACGGTAGGTCTGTATCGATTGCTCCAACTGCTGCACCCGCGTGGCTTCGGCGGGCAGCTGACGCTTCAGGGTGTCGATCTCGGCAAGGGCCGCCTCCAGCTGGCGCAGGGCGGCTTGTTCGTTGGCCGCAGAGTTGTCGGCAATGTAACCGCGCACATCCACCCGCACTTGCAGCAGTTGCTGGCGCGCCTTGCTGATCAGTTGGTATTGAGCCAGGCGCACGCTATCGGCCTCGGGACGGCCCATGACCTCCTCGCCCAGCAGCTCCATGGCCTCGTCGGCCTTGGCTGCCGATACGTTCATCGCGTCACGTGCAGCCAGCGAGCCTTTGTAGCCTGCACGCATCTTGTTCAGCGAGACTTCGTACTCGCTGATGGTCTGGCCGAGCTCTTTGAGCAGCTTGACGTTTTCCGGGCTCTTGAAAGTACTGACCAGGTATTGCTGCTGTTTGCTGAAGGCATCCAGCTTGGCCTGGGTGTTCGCTGCTGCAGCATCGTCGCCATTGGCGATCATGTACTGCAAGCGCGCGACGCGCAGGTCGGTCAGGTCTTTGTTGAGCTTGCCGATGTCGCCCATCCAGTTGCTGCGGTCGATGAGGCTGCCCAGGCTGGTCCAGCCGGTGAGGGCCAGCAGGCCGGTGAGGACCAGCACCAGGCCGAAGCCCAGGCCGAGTTTGAGGTTGACGCTGATGTTGGCAAACCAGCTGTTCATGCACGCTCTCCAGAAATGATTTCGCTCACTTGATCAATTGTCGATCGCTAGGCGTTGTTGTTCTGGATGCCCGCTGAATCGTGCAGGGGTTATCGGCAAATGGCGAGGAAGCTGAAACGCTTTTTCGACTCAATTGCGACACCGCGCACGGCAGCTGGCATGCCATGCGCAGGGGGGCCTCGAAACGTCAAAGGTTGGGCGCACTGAACGTGTCGCAGCTGTTCACGTCGCCTTGGGCAAACCCGGCCTTGAACCACCGCACCCGCTGCGCCGAGGTCCCATGGGTAAAGGAGTCCGGGACCACGCGCCCCTGGCCTTTTTGCTGCAGCCGGTCATCACCGATGGCATTGGCTGCATTCAGCGCTTCCTCGACATCCCCCGGCTCAAGCCAGTTCAGCCGTTGCTGCGCCTGGTATGCCCATACCCCGGCCAGGCAGTCGGCCTGCAACTCCTGGCGCACCAGCAAGCCATTTTCACCCTCCAGGCGCTGGCCTGCGCGGCGCGCCGCATCGACCTTGGCCGACACGCCAAGCAACGTCTGCACGTGGTGGCCGATCTCGTGGGCGATCACGTAGGCCTGAGCGAAGTCGCCGGCAGCGGCGAAGCGGGTTTCCATTTCACGGAAGAACGACATGTCCAGGTACACCCTTTGGTCAGCAGGGCAGTAGAACGGCCCCACCGCCGCTGAAGCGAAGCCGCAGGCGGAATTGACCTGGCCGCTGAACAGTACCAGCTTGGGCTCGCGATACTGCTTGCCAGCCTGGGAGAACAACGCCTTCCAGGTGTCTTCGGTGTCGCCCAGGATCGACGCGACGAACTGGGCCTGCTCGTCGTTGGCC
Organism: Pseudomonas putida; assembly: GCF_026625125.1. Taxonomy (NCBI): domain Bacteria; kingdom Pseudomonadati; phylum Pseudomonadota; class Gammaproteobacteria; order Pseudomonadales; family Pseudomonadaceae; genus Pseudomonas; species Pseudomonas putida. Next base: position 894,592 of record NZ_CP113097.1, read on the forward strand.
GCTGGGGCCTTGTTGCCCACGCTGCTTGGAGCCTGCTGCTGTTCCATTTGCCCGGTGAGCTGACCGAGGATCTGCAGCGGGTCCTGGCCAGTGAGCCAGCCGATGCCGACGATCAGAAGGATGGCCCCGAGCCCGAGGCCCTTGCCACCGCCAAAGCGCATGCCACCACCGCCGCCACCTTGGCCACGGGCATCGACCACGTTGTCGCTACGACGGCCTTTTCGCCATTCCATGAAGTGCACTCCAGAGCGTGAAACATGAAGACATAGGTTAGTTCACGCCAGCCAAAGGTACTAATGCATAACCATTTGGTTAAGTAACGGTGGGCGGAATTCAATATTCATCTGCTTCGACCTATCCGAAACTGCAAGTCCGCCTGCGAACCACAGGTGTTTTGATAACTCCAAGAGAGGAAAACGGCATGCCCGCCCAGGACAACAGCCGCTTCGTGATCCGTGATCGCAACTGGCACCCCAAGGCCCTGACGCCCGACTACAAGACTTCTGTTGCCCGCTCGCCGCGCCAGGCATTGGTCAGCATTCCGCAGTCGATCAGCGAAACCACCGGCCCGGATTTCACCCACCTGGGCTTCGGCGCCCACGACCATGACCTGCTGCTCAACTTCAACAACGGTGGCCTGCCGATTGGTGAGCGCATCATCGTTGCCGGCCGCGTCGTCGACCAATACGGCAAGCCAGTGCCCAATACCTTGGTAGAAATGTGGCAAGCCAACGCCGGTGGCCGTTATCGCCACAAGAACGATCGCTACCTGGCGCCGCTGGACCCGAATTTCGGGGGCGTCGGCCGCTGCCTGACCGACAGTGATGGCTACTACAGCTTCCGCACCATCAAGCCCGGCCCCTACCCATGGCGCAACGGCCCGAACGACTGGCGCCCGGCGCACATCCACTTCGGTATCAGCGGCCCGTCGATCGCCACCAAGCTGATCACCCAGCTGTACTTCGAGGGCGACCCGCTGATCCCGATGTGCCCGATCGTCAAGTCGATCGCCAACCCTGAAGCGGTGCAGCAACTGATCGCCAAGCTCGACATGAGTAACGCCAACCCCATGGATTGCCTGGCGTACCGCTTCGACATCGTGCTGCGCGGCCAGCGCAAGACCCACTTCGAAAACTGCTGAGGACCCCGCCATGCCAATCGAACTGCTGCCGGAAACCCCCTCGCAGACCGCCGGCCCCTATGTACACATCGGCCTGGCCCTGGAAGCGGCCGGTAACCCCACCCGTGACCAGGAAATCTGGAACCGCCTGGCCAAGCCAGAGGCGCCGGGTGAACACATCCTGTTGATCGGCCATGTGTACGACGGCAACGGCCACTTGATCCGCGATTCATTCCTTGAACTCTGGCAAGCCGATGCCAATGGCCAGTACCAGGATGACTACAACCTGGAAAACGCCTTCAACAGCTTCGGTCGCACCGCCACCACCTTCGATGCCGGTGAGTGGACCGTCCAGACCGTCAAACCGGGTGTGGTGAACAACGCTGCCGGTGTGCCGATGGCCCCGCACATCAACATCAGCCTGTTTGCCCGCGGCATCAACATCCACTTGCACACGCGGCTGTACTTCGAGGATGAGGCCGAGGCGAACGCCAAGTGCCCGGTGCTCAACCTGATCGAGCAGCCGCAGCGCCGTGAAACCTTGATTGCCAAGCGTTGCGAGGTGGACGGCAAGACGGCATATCGCTTCGATATCCGTGTTCAGGGGGAAGGGGAGACGGTCTTCTTCGACTTCTGATACAACTGGGGCCGCAAAGCGGCCCCAATTTCTGCTAATCAGCGTCGAACCAGCAATACCCCACTTTCCATGTGGTGGGTGTATGGGAACTGATCAAACAACGCACAACGTTCGATGCGGTGCGTGTCCTGCAACTGCTCGATGTTGGCCGCCAGCGTTTCCGGGTTGCACGAGATGTACAGAATCCGCTCGAAGCGCCGTGTCAGCTCGCACGTATCCGGGTCCATCCCCGCACGCGGTGGGTCGACGAACACCGTACCGAAGGCATAACGCTTCAGGTCGATCCCTTCCAGCCGGCGGAACGGGCGAACCTCATTCAGCGCTTGAGTCAGCTCTTCTGCCGATAGGCGCACCAGCCGCACGTTATCCACAGCGTTCTCTTCCAGGTTGCTCAGGGCGGCATTGACCGAGGTCTTGCTGATCTCGGTGGCCAGCACCTGGCGTACCCGGGTAGCCAGCGGCAGGGTGAAGTTGCCGTTGCCGCAGTACAGCTCCAGCAGGTCGTCATCGCGCTCGCCGAGGGCGTCGTAAGCCCAGCTCAGCATCTTCTGGTTAACCGCGCCGTTGGGCTGGGTGAAGGCGCCTTCGGGCTGGCGATAGCTGAACACGCGGCCAGCCACGTCGAGTTTTTCCACGGCGTAATCACGGCCGATGACCAGCCGCTTGCCTTTGGAGCGGCCGATCAGGCTCACGCCCAGTTCTTCGGCCAGCTGCCGTGCTGCCACTTCCCAGGCTTCGTCCAGCGGGCGGTGGTAGCACAGGGTGATCATCGCATCGCCGGCGAGGGTGGTGAGGAACTCCACCTGGAACAGGCGATTGCTCAATTCTTCACTGGCCTGCCAGGCCGCCTTGAGGCGTGGCATCAGTGCATTGATGCGCTCGCTGGCAATGGGGAAATCGTCGATCAGGATGGCCTTGTGCTTCTCGCCCGGGGCGAACATCGCATAGTGGCGCTGGCCGTCCTCGCGCCACAGGCGGAACTCGGCACGCAAGCGATAATGCTCGCGCGGCGAGTCGAACACAGCGGGCTGCGGCGCACCGAAGGGGGCCAGCAGCTCGCGCAGGCGGGTAACCTTGGCCTGCAGTTGCGCGTCGTAGGCGCTTGGGTCGAAGACAGCACTCATGCGTTGAACCAGCCCAGCTTGATGACGAACAGGATGGAAAGGATCACCAGTGCCGGGTTCAGCTCGTGGCGGCGGCCGGAGATCAGTTTGACCGCAGTCCAGCAGATGAAACCGAAGGCGATGCCGTTGGCGATCGAGTAGGTCAGCGGCATGGCCAGGGCGGTGACCACTACCGGTGCGGCCTCGGTCACGTCGTCCCAGTTTATTTCCGCCAGGCCCGAAGCCATCAGCACGGCGACGAACAGCAATGCCGGTGCGGTGGCGAAGGCCGGTACGCTACCGGCCAGCGGGGCGAAGAACAGCGCCAGCAGGAACAGCACGGCCACCACGATGGCGGTCAGGCCGGTGCGGCCACCGGCGCTCACGCCTGCCGCCGACTCGATGTAGCTGGTGGTCGTCGAGGTGCCCAGCAGCGAACCGGCCATGGCCGCGGTGCTGTCGGCGATCAGGGCACGGCCCATCTTCGGCATGTGGCCGTCCTTGCCCATCAGGCCGGCGCGTTTGGCCACGGCGATCAGGGTGCCCGAGTTGTCGAACAGGTCGACGAACAGGAACGCGAAGATCACGCTGACCAGGCCCACGTCCAGGGCCCCGGCGATATCCAGCTGCAGGAAGGTCGGTGCCAGCGACGGTGGCATCGACACGATACCGCCGAATGGTGTGACGCCCATCGCGATCGCCGCGACCGTCACTGCGAGAATGCCAATCAGCACCGCGCCGCGCACCTTGAGCGATTCAAGGCCCACAATCAGGAAGAAACCCAGCGTGGCAAGAATGACCGACGGCTGCTTGAGGTCACCCATGCCCACCAAGGTGGCCGGGTTATCGACGACGATGCCGGCGTTATGCAGGGCAATCAGCGCCAGAAACAGGCCAATGCCCGCAGCGATGGCCGAGCGCAGCGGCAGCGGGATGCTGTTCACGATCCACTCGCGTATGCGGAAGATCGACAGCAGGAAGAACATGACCGCCGAGAGGAACACCGCGCCTAACGCCACCTGCCAGGTGTGGCCCATGTGCAGGACCACGGTGTAGGTGAAGAACGCGTTCAAGCCCATGCCTGGCGCCAAGGCGATCGGGTAGTTGGCAATCAGGCCCATGGTCGCCGAGCCGATGGCCGCAGCCAGGCAGGTGGCGACGAAGATCGCGCCCTTGTCCATGCCGGTTTCGCCGAGAATGCTCGGGTTGACGAACAGGATGTAGGCCATCGCCAGGAAGGTGGTGACGCCCGCAAGAATCTCGGTGCGCACGTTGGTGTTGTGTGCTTTTAGTTGAAACAGCCTTTCCAGCATGCCCGCTCCCCGAGGCGCCCCCGGCGCCGTGAATGTATCGACCCCATCAGCAAAGCACAGGCCGCAGCGGCTGCCGTGGTTTTGCGTGGGGAGGAAAAAAGCCGCGCATCATACCAGCATGACTGGCAGGGGCCTATGGCCGTTCAGGCCGCCGTCAACCATTGTGCAATCGATCCCGCGTAGCCAGTGTCGGGAACAGCTTTATCCACACGCCGGTCACCACCAAGGTGCCCACGCCCCCCAGCACCACCGCCGGCACCGTGCCGAACCAGTGCGCCGTGACCCCCGATTCGAACTCGCCGAGCTGGTTGGAGGCGCCGATGAACAGGCCGTTGACCGCGCTTACCCGGCCACGCATCTCGTCCGGTGTTTCCAGTTGCACGAACGCACCGCGTATCACCATGCTGATCATGTCTGCCGCACCCAGCACCACCAGTACCGCCAGCGAGAACCAGAATGAGGTCGACAGGCCAAAAGCGATGGTGGCCACGCCGAACACCCCGACGGCGGTGAACATGGTGCGGCCGACCTTGCGCTCTACCGGGAAGCGCGCCAGCCAGAACGACATCAGCAGCGCACCCACCGCGGGCGCCGACCGCAACAAGCCCAGGCCCCACGGCCCTGTGAGCAGGATGTCCTTGGCGAACACTGGCAGCAGCGCGGTGGCGCCTCCCAGCAGCACGGCGAACAGGTCAAGGGAAATCGCCCCGAGAATGTCTGGCCGGCTACGGATGAAACGGATCCCGGCCAGCAACGACTCCAGGCTGGCTCGCCCTCGCTGCGGCACCTGCTGGCGCGAGTTCAGGCTCAGCATCAGCAGGCATGCAATGACATACAGGACCACGGTAGGGCCGTACACCCAAATGCTGCCGAAGGCATAAAGAAACCCGCCCACGGCCGGGGCGACGATGGTCGCCGCCTGGGTGGCCGAGGCTGAGGCCGCTACGGCCCGAGGAAACAGCCCGGGCGGCACCACATTGGGCAGCAGCGCCTGGGTGGCGGGCATTTCGAACGAGCGGGTAGCGCCGAGCAGGAAGGCGAGGGCGAAGATCAGTTCGCGGCTGACGTTGTCGGTGGCGCTTCCCAACGCCAGCATCAGGGCGATCAGGCCCTGCAGGGTCTGGCACAGGGCCGCGACCTTACGCCGGTCAAAGCGGTCGGCGACATGCCCGGTGTGCAGCATGAACAGCACCCGCGGGGCGAATTCGACGAGCCCGACCAGGCCCAGGTCGAGCACATTGCCGGTCAGCTGGTAGAGGTGCCAGCCAATGGCCACGGTGAGCATCTGAAAACCGCTGGCGGTGAACACACGGGCCAGCCAGAAGGCAATGAAAGGGCGGTGATGGCGCAACAACTGCGGTGCGGAATCGGACATCGGAAACCTGTGGCCTCGGCGCAGTAGACGGGGGCGGCAGATTATCATCTGTTTGTAACAAACGGTTACTGTTTGCCTGTGTCGGCACGCTTCCACCGGCTTTGGAAACCCATGAGGCAACTGGTCACGCGGCAAACAACCGCACCGCCTGCCGTGCCATTCAGGACTATGCTTGGTAGCAATCGTTGATCTGGATCAATCGTTCCAGAAACAACGAATTGGCCTACGGGTCAAAATCCCTGCGATCGAACAGAACAATTCCAACGTGCCGCACTCGACACTAACGCGGGGGCTGTGGGCAACGGGCCACGAGCCCGAAGCCGGATTACCTGAAGAGGAAGCATCATGTTCGGAATAGAAGCCCTCGAGCTCGCCCGAATTCAGTTTGCCTTTACCGTGTCGTTCCACATCCTGTTTCCGGCCATCACCATTGGACTGGCCAGTTACCTGGCGGTTCTCGAAGGCCTTTGGCTGAGGACCAACGAGCAGGTCTACCGTGACCTTTACCATTTCTGGTCGAAGATCTTCGCCGTGAACTTCGGCATGGGCGTGGTTTCGGGCCTGGTCATGGCCTACCAGTTCGGGACCAACTGGAGCCGTTTTTCAGACTTCGCCGGCGCTGTCACGGGCCCACTGCTCACCTATGAGGTGCTGACGGCCTTCTTCCTTGAGGCAGGCTTCCTCGGCGTCATGCTGTTTGGCTGGAACCGTGTGGGCCGGGGCCTGCACTTTTTCTCAACGGTGATGGTGGCGTTGGGGACGCTGGTATCGACTTTCTGGATCCTGGCGTCCAACAGCTGGATGCAGACCCCGCAAGGCCACGAGATCATCGATGGCCGGGTCGTGCCGGTGGACTGGCTGGCGATCATTTTCAACCCCTCGTTCCCCTACCGCCTGATGCACATGGCCACCGCCGCGTTCGTTGCCACTGCCTTCTTCGTTGGCGCCTCGGCAGCCTGGCACCTGCTGCGCGGGCGGGATAACCCGGCGGTGCGCAAGATGCTGTCGATGGCCATGTGGATGGCGCTGATCGTTGCCCCCATTCAAGCTGTGATCGGTGATTTCCACGGGCTCAACACCCTCAAGCATCAGCCGGTGAAAATTGCCGCAATCGAAGGCCACTGGGAGAACGTCCCTGGCGAGCCAACCCCGCTGATCCTGTTCGGCATCCCGGACATGGAAGCCGAAACCACCCGCTTCAAGGTCGAAATCCCGGCGCTCGGTAGCCTGATCCTTACCCACAGCCTGGATAAACAAGTGCCTGCCATGAAGGAGTTCCCGCGCGAGGACCGTCCCAACTCGACCATTGTCTTCTGGTCGTTCCGGGTCATGGTGGGGCTTGGTTTCCTGATGATCTTCGTTGGCCTGTGGAGCCTCTGGCTGCGCAAGCGCGGCACGCTCTACACGTCGCGCCCATTCCTGTACCTGACGCTGTGGATGGGGCCATCGGGGCTGATCGCCATTCTTGCCGGCTGGTTCACGACCGAGATCGGCCGCCAGCCGTGGGTGGTGTATGGGCTGATGCGGACGTCGGAGGGCGTGTCCAACCATAGCTACGCCCAGCTGGGCTTTACCCTGATCGCATTCGTGGTGGTGTACTTCGCGCTGTTCGGCACGGGCCTGGGCTACATGATGCGCCTGGTGCGCAAAGGGCCGAAAACCGGCGAGGGCGATGAGCACACCCCAGGTGGCCCAGGCCAGAAACGCACGCCGGCACGGCCGCTGTCCGCTGCCGATGAAGGCCACAAGGCCACTGCCCCCAGCCTGAGCAAGGAGAACTGAGCCATGGGTATCGATCTTCCGCTGATCTGGGCCGTGATCATCATTTTCGGCGTCATGATGTACGTGGTGATGGACGGTTTCGACTTAGGGATCGGCATGCTCTTCCCCTTCGTCGAGGCTGAGCGGGACCGTGACGTGATGATGAACACCGTCGCCCCCGTGTGGGACGGTAACGAAACCTGGTTGATCCTGGGCGGCGCCGGGCTGTTCGGGGCCTTTCCGATGGCTTATTCGGTGGTGCTCGAAGCGCTTTATCTGCCGCTGATCCTCATGCTGATCGGCCTGATTTTCCGCGGAGTGGCGTTTGAGTTCCGCTTCAAGGCCAAGGACCACAAGCGCCACATCTGGGACAAAGCGTTCATCGGCGGTTCACTGGTGGCGACCTTCTTCCAGGGGGTGGCGCTTGGGGCGTTCATCGAGGGCTTCAAGGTCGTGGACCGGCACTACGCCGGTGGCACGCTCGACTGGCTGACCCCGTTCAGCCTGTTCAGTGGCCTGGGCCTGATCGTTGCCTACACCTTGCTTGGCTGCACCTGGCTGATCATGAAGACCGAGGGGCCGCTGCAAGCGCAGATGCACAAGCTCGGCCGGCCGCTGGCCCTGGTGTTGCTGGTGGTGATCGGCATCGTCAGCCTGTGGACGCCGATCGCTTACCCACAGATCGCCGATCGCTGGTTCAGCATGCCTAACCTGATCTGGTTCATGCCGGTACCGCTGCTGGTGCTGGTAACCTTCTACGGGTTGTTCAAGGCGGTGGCACGCAGTGCCAACTACACCCCGTTCCTGCTGACCCTGGTGCTGATCTTCCTGGGCTACAGCGGCCTGGGTATCAGCCTGTGGCCGAACATCATTCCACCGTCGATCTCGATCTGGGAGGCAGCCGCGCCGCCGCAGAGCCAGGGCTTCATGCTGGTCGGCACGTTGTTCATCCTGCCATTCATCCTGGGGTACACCTTCTGGAGCTACTACGTGTTCCGTGGCAAGGTCACCCACGAAGACGGCTATCACTAGGAGGGCCCATCATGGCTGGCAAGCATGGCCTTGAAGAGAAGAAACCCCTGTGGCAACGCCTGGGCTGGCTGGTACTGATCTGGGCCGCGAGCGTGGCCGCCCTGGGTGTGGCGGCCTATGCGATGCGGCTGTTCATGAGCGCGGCGGGGTTGACCACCCATTGATGATCCGGGGCCGCACTGAGCGGCCCCGGCTTCATTTGCGGGCTTTGAGGATCACGAACTTCGGTGTCGCGGCCACCTGTTCAACCCCCCGGAACAGGCGCGCCAATTTGCTGTGATAGCCCAAGTGGCGATTGCCGACGATGTACAACGCACCGCCAACCACCAAGGCCTCACGCGCCTGCTGGAACATGCGCCAGGCAAGGAAGTCGCCCACCACCTGCTGTTGGTGGAACGGCGGGTTGCACAGCACCACCTCCAGCGATTGCTTTTCCAGCCCGGCCAGGCCATCGCCTGCCTGCACCGTCACCGCGCGATCGCCCAGCGCCGCCTGCCAGTTTTCCTGCGCCGACTGCACCGCCATGTACGATTCATCCACCAGTGTGTAGTGCGCCTGGGGGTTGGCCAGCGCGCTGGCGATGGCCAGCACACCGTTGCCGCAACCCAGGTCGGCGACACGGGCATTGCCCAGGCCCTGTGGCAGGTGGGGGAGGAAGGCCCGTGTGCCGATGTCCAGGCCGTCGCGGCAGAATACGTTGGCATGGTTGAGCAGTTCGAGCGCCGGGGACTCGAGGCGGTAGCGGGTCGGGTAGGGGGAGCGTGCGGCTGGGCGCTCGCTGAAGGTGGCCGTCAGCAAGCGCGCTTTTTTTTGCGCCAGCGAAGCCTGCACCGGGCCGATGTACTTCTCTAGCAGTTCACCCGCAGCCCTAGGCAAGTGTTTGATCATGGCCGCAGCGATGACCTGGGCGCCGGGCGCCAGATGGCCTTGCAAGCGGATCAGTTGCTCTTCGAGCAGTGCAAGGGTTTTAGGCACACGGACCAGCACGCGATCGAAGTGCCCCTGCCAATGTTCGCTGGCGGGCACGAAAGGTACGCTGTCGAAAGCCTTGCCGTTGCGCGCGAGGTTTTTTTCCAGGGCCATGCGGGCCAGGTGCGAATCACCGCTGCTGACCACTGGCACGTGGTCGACCAGGCTGACGGCCAGTGCGCCGAAACTGTCATTGAGTACCAGCACGCTGCTCCCGGCAGCCAGTGGCTGAGCGTGCAGCTGCTCGAGCAGGTATTCATCGGCGGCGTCAAAGGCCTGCAACGGGTCGTTGGCCTGGTCCGGGTGGCGGATCAGGTCGAGTTCGGCATAGGGTGTGATCAACAGGGGCATGGCATCTGGCTCGGGCACGGATCTGCCCGAGACGGATCGTCACGAGCTTTGGTAGGCGATTCTACAGGGCTTTGCAGCGGGTCGCAGGCTGGGCTACTGGTCGATCAGGCCCCGCATCATCGCAATGGCGACGGCGCCGGCCTTGTTGGAGGCGTTGGTCTTGGTGATCACGCTGCGAATATGGAAGTTCACCGTGCTGAGCGACAGGGACAGAATGCAGGCAACGTCGGCTGCAGTCTTGCCGGCGGCCGACCACTTCAGCACCTCCAGTTCGCGATCGCTCATCTTCAGTGGCGAACTCAATTTGCCCAGGTGGTGCTCGCAAATGGTGTCATGCAGCGTGTGGCAAAGCCATTGCACCTGGCCGGCCTTGTCGTACAGTTCGTGGATGTCGATCTCGCCACAGGGCCTTGCCACACTGAGTTGCGTCTCGTTGTGCCGGAGGTCGTGCAACGTCTGAGTCCAGCCGTGGCGCAGGCCATGTTTGCAGGCCTGCTCACGGAAGTCAGGGGCTTCACGATACAACTCATCGGTCCACAGTACCGGCCCGGTCGACGTGTGGCTCAGTGCTGCTGCCGGGTCCTGCTTGTAGAACTCATCGCGCTGATAGCGCTCGATCCAGGCCAGCGGGTAGTTGCTGTACAGGTACAGCCTGGGGGCTTGGGCCGCAAGTTGAATGCGCAGCTTGAGCCCCATGAACTCCATGCCCAGGTCCTGTGCCAGGTGTACCGCAAGGTCGAATACCTTCTGGGGCGTGCTTTCAGTGACCAGGCGATGTAAATGCTCGTGATTCCAGTGAGGCATTGGCCCCCTCCGTCGCGTCCTGAGGACTCAATCCGTTTGCATACCGGAACAATTGTAGGAAAAGACCGAGCGGCATGTTGGGTTTTTTTTGTTAAGGAGGTCTCATCTGCCCATGAAAACGGCTGAGTGGTCGTCTGTGCCCTTACAATCGAACGGTTTTTATCCTGGCCGCTTTGCGCGACACTGTGCGTACGCTATTCACGGAGCCCGTCATGACCGCCAGTGCCGAAAAGTTTACCCGCCAGACCCTGCTGGACGTCCAGCCACTGACGCCTGGCCTGTTCAGCCTGCGGGTGACTCGCGACCCGGGCTTTCGCTTCCGGGCCGGGCAATTCGCGCGGCTTGGCGTGACCAAGGCCGATGGCAGCGTGGTCTGGCGTGCCTATTCGATGGTCAGTGCGCCGCATGACGAGTATCTCGACTTCTTCTCCATCGTGGTGCCGGGCGGGGAGTTCACCAGCGAGCTCAGCCGCCTCGGCGAGGGTGATACCCTGCTGATCGACCGCCAGGCGTTTGGCTACCTGACCCTTGACCGCTTCGTCGGTGGCCGTGACCTGTGGCTGTTGGCGACCGGTACTGGCATTGCGCCTTTTATGTCGATCCTGCAGGACTTCGAGGCCTGGGAGCGTTTCGACAGCATCAAGCTGGTGTATTCGGTACGCGAGGCCAAGGAGCTGGCCTATGTGGATGACATTGCCGGGCTTGAACAGCGTGATTACCTGGCGGAGTTTGCAGGCAAGCTGCAATTCATCCCGGTGGTTACCCGTGAGCAGCATCCGGGTGCGTTGAATGCGCGTATCACCACGCTGATCGAGAACGGCGAGCTGGAAAAAGCGGCGGGGCTCGAACTGTCGCCCGAGCACTCACGGGTCATGCTTTGCGGCAACCCGCAAATGATCGATGAGACCCGCAAGGTGCTCAAGGCGCGTGACTTGCAGTTGAGCTTGAGCAAGCGGCCTGGCCAGGTGGCCGTGGAGAATTACTGGTAGCTGCAAGCTGCAAGCTGCAAGCTACAAGCTGCGAGCGTTGCGCCGAGCGGCTTTTCTCTTGCAGCTTGCCGCTTGCCGCTCCTCAGGGCAGGCGATTCTGGTTCTGGGATTTGAGCAAATCCCGGATCTCGGTCAGCAGCGTTTCCTGAGGGGTGGGTGTTGGCGGAGCGCTTGGCGCCACGGCCTCTTCGCGCTTCAGGCGGTTGATTGCCTTCACACCCATGAAGATGGCGAATGCCACGATCACGAAGTCGATCACGGTCTGGATGAACTTGCCGTAGGCCAGCACCACGGCCGGTACGTCACCTTCAGCTGCCTTCAAGGTAATCGCCAGGTCACTGAAGTCCACACCCCCGATCAGCAGCCCCAGCGGGGGCATGATGACGTCGCCGACGAAGGAGGAGACGATCTTGCCGAACGCCGCGCCGATAATGATACCGACCGCCATGTCGACGACATTTCCCTTGACCGCGAAGGCCTTGAACTCACTGATCATTCCCATGTTCGATATCCCTTATAACAAATGGTGGCGTCAACCCAGTGTAAACCAGCAAAACGCTTGATGCTTGCCGCTCAGGGGTAATGACTGCTCCGGGCAAGAATAGTTTTGTCGCATCCAGACGCGATCACGACCGCTCTGCGTCGGCTATCATGGCCACTTTTTCCAGGAGACCCTGCCCATGGCCAAGGCCAAGCGCTTGTATGGCTGCACCGAGTGCGGCGCTACCTTTCCCAAATGGGCCGGCCAGTGTGGCGAATGCGGGGCCTGGAACACCCTGGTCGAAACCATGATCGAGAGCGGTGGCGCAGCGCCACCCAGCGGTCGCGCCGGCTGGACCGGGCAGCAGGCGCAGATCAAGACCCTGGCCGAAGTCAGCGTCGAGGAGATTCCACGCTTCACCACCAGCAGCACCGAACTCGATCGCGTGCTCGGTGGCGGCCTGGTCGATGGCTCGGTGGTGTTGATCGGTGGTGATCCGGGCATCGGCAAATCGACCATTCTGCTGCAGACCTTGTGCAACATTGCCGTTGGCATGCCGGCACTGTATGTCACCGGCGAAGAATCGCAACAGCAGGTGGCCATGCGCTCACGCCGCCTGGGGCTGCCCCAGGACCAACTCAAGGTGATGACCGAGACGTGCATAGAAACGATCATCGCCACGGCTCGTCAGGAAAAGCCCCGGGTCATGGTCATCGATTCGATCCAGACCATCTTCACCGAGCAATTGCAATCCGCGCCCGGCGGTGTCGCCCAGGTGCGCGAAAGTGCGGCTCTGCTGGTGCGCTACGCCAAACAGAGCGGTACGGCGATCTTCCTGGTCGGCCACGTCACCAAGGAAGGCTCCCTGGCCGGGCCGCGGGTGCTGGAGCACATGGTCGACACCGTGTTGTATTTCGAGGGTGAGTCCGATGGCCGCTTGCGCTTGCTGCGCGCGGTGAAGAATCGCTTCGGTGCGGTCAATGAACTGGGCGTCTTCGGCATGACCGACCGTGGGCTCAAAGAGGTATCCAACCCATCGGCGATCTTCCTCAACCGGGCTCAGGAAGAAGTACCAGGTAGCGTGGTCATGGCCACCTGGGAAGGTACCCGGCCGATGCTGGTAGAGGTACAGGCGCTGGTCGATGACAGCCACCTGGCCAACCCGCGGCGTGTCACCCTGGGCCTGGACCAGAACCGCTTGGCCATGTTGCTGGCGGTGCTGCACCGCCATGGTGGCATCCCCACCCATGACCAGGACGTGTTTCTCAATGTCGTCGGCGGCGTGAAGGTCCTTGAAACCGCTTCGGATCTGGCCTTGTTGGCTGCAGTGATGTCCAGCCTGCGCAACCGGCCGTTGGCCCATGGGCTGCTGGTATTTGGCGAGATTGGTTTGTCGGGCGAGGTGCGGCCGGTTCCCAGTGGGCAGGAGCGCCTCAAAGAAGCGGCAAAACATGGCTTCAAGCGGGCCATCGTGCCCAAGGGCAACGCGCCGAAGGAATCACCGGCCGGCTTGCAAGTGATCGCCGTGACCCGGCTGGAGCAGGCCTTGGACGCCTTGTTCGAGTAACCCGCTTGCGGGGTTGGCCGGGGGCCGCTGCAGGCAAACAAAAAGGGGGAGCCGACGATGCGCATCGGCTCCCCCTGCTTTACCGCTCAGTCAGCGGTCAGTGCTCGGCTACCGGCGTTCGCCTGGGCGCCGTATTGCCATGCTCGTCCTGCTCCAGAACCGGCACCTCATTCCCCTCGGCGTCGAACAGCTTGCCTTCCTTGAAGTAGTCGCCATCGCGCAGCGCAGAGATGTCCGAGTACTGGATGGTGCGCTCGTAGCCGGCGGCGAATACTGACTGCTGGTCCGAATTGCCTGCCGTGAAATGGTTGAAGATCAGGTTCAGCACGATGGCCATGATCGCTGCCGAGCTGATGCCGGAGTGGAAGATGGTCTCGAACCAGTTCGGGAAGTGGTGGTAGAAGTTCGGCGCGGCAATCGGGATCATGCCAAAGCCCAGCGAAGCGGCGACGATGATCAGGTTGACGTTGTTCTTGTAGTTGACCTTGGACAGGGTGCGGATGCCGCTGGCGGCCACAGTGCCGAACAGCACGATGCCTGCGCCGCCCAGTACCGGCGTCGGCACTGCTGCAATCACCCGGCCCATCACCGGCAGCAGGCCCAGCACCACCAGGATCACGCCACCGGTGGCCACCACGTAGCGGCTCTTGACCCCGGTCACGGCCACCAGGCCTACGTTCTGGGCAAAGGCGCTTTGAGTGAACGAGCCGAACACCGGTGCCAGGATGCTCGAGGCCATGTCGGCGCGCAGGCCGTTACCCAGGCGCTTGGAGTCGACCTTGGTATCGATGATTTCACCTACGGCCAGGATGTCGGCCGAGGTTTCCACCAGGGTCACCATGATCACGATGCACATCGACAGGATTGCCGCGATGTGGAAAGTCGGCATGCCGAAGTGGAAAGGGGTGGGGAAGGCGAACATCGGGCCTTCGGCGACTTTGCTGAAGTCGGTCATGCCCAGCGCCCAGGCAATCAGGGTGCCGCACACCATGGCCAACAGAATCGAAAGGCGCGAAATGGTCGCGTTGCCCAGTTTGCTCAGCAGCAGCACGATGGCGAAGGTCAGCGCTGCCAGGCCGATGTTGGCCATGCTGCCGAATTCCGGCGAAGCACTGTTGCCGCCCATCACCCAGCGTGCGGCCACCGGCATCAGCGTCAGGCCGATGGTGGTGATGACGATGCCGGTGACCAGCGGCGGGAAGAACTTGGTGATGCGCGAGAACACCGGGGTGATCAGAAAGCCGATCAGCGATGCCGCCATGACTGCTCCCAGCACGCCTGGCAAGCCACCACCGTCCTGGCTGCTGAGAATCGCCCCCATGGTTGCCACGCCAGCGAACGATACGCCCTGCACCAACGGCAACTGGCATCCAAAGAATGGCAGGCCGAGCGTTTGCAGCAGCGTTGCCAGGCCTCCGGCAAACAGCGAGGCCGCGATAAGCATGCCTATCTCGGCACCGTTCAGGCCCGCAGCCTGCCCAAGGATCAGCGGTACTGCGACGATCCCTCCATACATGGTCAGCACATGCTGAAGGCCATAAGCCAAGTTGGCTCCAAGGCCGAGGTTTTCGTCCTCGGGGCGCTTGGCGGGAGACGTGCTAGGGGACGTAGTCATTGAGCAGGCTCACTGTTTATTGTTGTGCCGCTACTGTAGACACTTCCTACAAATGATTGCTACAAGAATTGTATACAATATTTTGATTGGAGCGCGAACAAGCAGGCGTGCAGGGTGTGCAAGAACGCAATGCAGATCGCGTACCAACTCGTTGAATACGGTGTTAGAGGGGTGTGTACAACGTGGTGATACCCAGCTTGAAAGCTGTCTGGGTAGACAAGAAACACAAGGTGGGAAAGCTATTAGCTAGCTAAGAGATCCCATTATTCGATGAGTTGACGCAGCTCGCGCATCATTTCGGTGCTGTCGGCCACGTTCAATTCCACAAGACGGTGCAAATGGCTCATCGAATCGATGTCGATGTACAGGCAAATGAACCCCAGCCGCTTCGCCTCTTCATGGCGCAGCTCCACTTGCATCTGCACACGTGTGTGAGGGTCCAGCTGGATGATCGCATCGAAATCCTGCGTGAGGTCGGCGTTCCACGGCTCAGGGCGCTCGATCAACAGGCCCTTGAGCGAAAGATCGAGCAGTTTGACCGGCCAGCGGCGATCGCCCTGGCGTAGTTCGGTGGGGGCGTCGAAATCAATGCGCTGGAAGCGCCGGCGATCGTCGGAAGGAGTGGTCATGGCGGGCCCTCGTCATTAGCACTGACTATAGACCAGCCACGGGCACTCCTGCCGGATGACGGGTGGCCCGGATGACATATGGCCGAGTCACCTGGCTACACCTTTATTCGGCAACAAAATTGAGGTCGACTACCTGATAGAAGGCCTTGTCGGTCTCAGCTATTTCCCACACGCCCAGCAGTACGTGATAGCCCTGGCGCTCAGGGAGCTTCAGCGTATGGGTGGTGGGTTGCGCCGGCCACATCTGCTCGTCGGTGAAGCCCCAGTAAGGCTGGAGTTCATTAAGGAATGTGGCGAACGGCTGCGGCTCGAACTGGGCACGGGTCAGCGGCTCCCCGGCGTTCCAGTCGGCTTTGGTGATGAAGTAGTTGAAACGGCGATATTTGTGGCGCGCACTGAAACTCCAGACAAAATCAAGGGATGCGCCGCTGGCAACATCATGCTTGTCCCACTCGACATCCGTTTTGTCCAGGTAGGCCGCGCCGGGCCGCTCGCCGCTGGCAATCTTGCCATCGGCTGGCGGTGCAATATTTGTTACGTCGTCCTTAGCATAGGGGTCGGTCAGGCCACCGGTCGTCTCCGGAAAGAACTTGCCGCTTTCGATCCCGTTGTGAAGATTCCCGTCTATAAAGCGTCTTTCTTCAGCGAAGGTGGCGCGGGACTTTGGGGTCGCAATCGAACCATGGGTGGGGGCGATGGGGGCTGAGCGTTGAGCGGTGCCGGCTTTTTCCGTGGTCATGATCGTTTCCTTTTTGCTGGCTTTTCAGATGATCGACGCACAATTGCAGCGTGTGCAGATTCGCCAATCGCGTGTCGTCCAAGGGCAATCGACTTGCCTGATCATTGAAAGCCGATGCCCCTTTCCTGAACAACTGGCAAAAATGACAGGCCTGCCAGGGCGCGGCTCGCCTCCCAGGCATGAGGTGGTGCGGGTAGCTGCGTTCTAGAGCCTGTGCTCGCCGGTGGCTACATGCCAATTCGGGATGGTAAACCCTTCAAGCAAGCCCTAGACTCAAGGGGCTGTCTATTCCAACCACTTAGCTGGAAGCATGCCATGAACAACAATAACAGCCTGCTACGCCACATCCCGTGGCTGGCGCTGGCGGTCATCGGGGCTTGTGCGCTGGGTGTGGTCGCCCTGCGTCGAGGCGAGGCGATCAATGCCTTGTGGATCGTGGTCGCGGCAGTGGCCATCTACCTGGTCGCCTACCGTTACTACAGCCTGTTCATCGCCACCAAGGTGATGCAACTCGACCCACGCCGAGCCACCCCTGCGGTGCTCAACAACGACGGCCTGGACTACGTCCCGACCAACAAACACATTCTTTTCGGTCACCACTTCGCCGCCATCGCTGGCGCCGGCCCCCTGGTCGGTCCCGTGCTCGCTGCGCAAATGGGCTACCTGCCCGGCACGCTCTGGCTGATCGCCGGTGTGGTGCTGGCCGGTGCGGTGCAGGACTTCATGGTCCTGTTCCTGTCCACTCGCCGCAACGGCCGCTCGCTGGGCGACATGGTGCGCGAGGAGATGGGCCGCATTCCTGGCACCATCGCCCTTTTCGGCTGCTTCCTGATCATGATCATCATCCTCGCGGTGCTGGCGCTGATCGTGGTCAAGGCCCTGGCTGAAAGCCCATGGGGCATGTTCACGGTGATGGCGACCATCCCGATCGCGATGTTCATGGGCATCTACATGCGCTACATCCGCCCGGGGCGTATCGGCGAGATTTCGGTCGTCGGCGTGGTCCTGCTGCTGGCGTCGATCTGGCTGGGGGGCCAGATTGCCGCGGATCCGGTCTGGGGCCCGGCGTTCACCTTCACCGGCGTGCAGATCACCTGGATGCTGGTGGGTTACGGCTTCGTCGCCGCCGTGCTGCCTGTTTGGCTGGTGCTGGCGCCGCGTGACTACCTGTCGACCTTCCTCAAGATCGGCACCATCCTCGGCCTTGCCATCGGTATCCTGATCATCGCGCCAGAGCTGAAAATGCCTGCGCTGACCCAGTTCACCGACGGCACAGGCCCGGTGTGGAAGGGCACACTGTTCCCGTTCCTGTTCATCACCATCGCCTGTGGTGCGGTGTCCGGCTTCCACGCGCTGATTTCCTCGGGGACCACGCCGAAGCTGCTGGACAACGAAACCAACGCCCGCTACATCGGCTACGGCGGCATGCTGATGGAATCGTTCGTCGCCATCATGGCCATGGTCGCTGCCTCGGTCATCGAGCCAGGCGTTTATTTCGCCATGAACAGCCCGGCCGCAGTGGTCGGTTCCGACGTCGTGTCGGTGGCCCAGACGGTCAGCAGCTGGGGGTTCCTCATCACCCCCGAGCAGCTTGAGGCCGTAGCCCGCGACATCGGCGAGCACACCGTCCTGGCCCGTGCCGGTGGTGCGCCGACACTGGCGGTGGGTATTGCGCAGATCCTGCACCAGGTGCTGCCGGGTGAAAACACCATGGCCTTCTGGTACCACTTCGCGATCCTGTTCGAAGCCCTGTTCATCCTGACCGCAGTGGACGCCGGTACCCGTGCCGGCCGCTTCATGCTGCAGGACCTTCTGGGCAGCTTCGTACCGGCGCTCAAGCGGACCGAGTCGTGGACCGCCAACCTGATCGGCACGGCCGGCTGCGTGGCGCTTTGGGGTTACCTGCTGTATCAGGGCGTGATCGACCCGCTGGGTGGCATCAACACCCTGTGGCCACTGTTCGGCATCTCCAACCAGATGTTGGCCGGTATCGCCCTGATGCTCGGCACCGTGGTGTTGATCAAGATGAAGCGCCAGCGCTACATGTGGGTCACCTTGCTGCCAGCGGTGTGGCTGCTGATCTGCACAACCACTGCAGGGCTGATCAAGCTGTTCGACCCGAACCCTGCGGTTGGCTTCCTGGCCCTGGCCGAGAAGTACAGCACCGCCCTGGATGCCGGTCAGGTGCTGGCCCCAGCCAAGGACATCGGGCAGATGCAGCATGTGATCTACAACGCCTACACCAACGCCGGGCTCACCGTGTTGTTCCTGGTTGTGGTGTTCAGTGTGCTGTTCTTTGCGGTCAAGGTCGGTTACGCCGCCCTCGGTCGCAAGGAACGCACCGACAAGGAAACCCCGTTCCAGGCACTGCCTGACGCTTGAGAGGAATGCTGCGATGTTCAACGACCTGGGTCGACTGGGTAAATACCTGGGGCAGGCTGCCCGCCTGATGGTCGGCATGCCCGACTACGACAACTATGTCGAGCACATGCAGACCAAGCACCCGGACAAGCCGGTGATGAGCTACGAGGCGTTCTTCCGGGAACGCCAGGAAGCCCGCTACGGTGGCAAGTCTGGCCCGAAGTGCTGCTGATTCGGCACACTGCGTGAACCTGTGGGAGCCTGTGGGCTCCCACAGTCATTTTCAGCTTCAGGAGATTTATGCGTGCAGACGCCCATTCCCGTAACCGTGCTCACCGGTTTTCTCGGTGCCGGCAAGACCACGTTGCTCAAGCACATGCTAAAAGCCGAGCACGGCCTGAAAATCGCTGTGATCGAGAACGAGTTCAGCGAGGCAGGCATCGACAGCCAGCTGCTGGGTGACGAGCCGGTGCAGGTCATGACCCTGGCCAACGGCTGTGTATGCTGCAGCATTCACGGCGATTTGACCCGTGCCCTGTTCCTGCTGCTCGAACGCCTGGACGCCGGGGAGATCGCTTTCGATCGCCTGGTGATCGAATGCACCGGCCTGGCCGATCCCGCGCCGGTGGCGCAGACCTTCTTCGTCGAAGAGGAACTGCGCGACCGCTATATCCTTGATGGCATCATTACCCTGGTCGATGCGGCTCATGCCGACTTGCATCTGACCCAGACCATCGCGCAGGCCCAGGTGGGCTTCGCCGACCGCCTGTTGCTGAGCAAGACCGACCTGGTCGAGCCTGCGGTGGTGGAGGCGCTGCGCGAGCGCCTGGCACGTATCAATGGCCGTGCAGCGATGCGCGTGGTGGAGCATGGCCGTATCGACCTGGCCGAACTGCTCGATGTGCGCGGGTTCAACCTCAACCCTGACCTGGGCGCCAACCTCAGGCCAACCCTGCGCCCAGTGTTCAGCCCCGCCACACCTGACCGCATCTCGACCTTGGTGCTGCGTACCGAGGTCCCTCTGGACATCGACCGCCTCAGCGACTTCATGAACGAGTTGCTCGAGACGCACGGCAAGCAACTGCTGCGCTACAAGGGTGTGCTCAACATTGCCGGAGAAGACCGTCGCCTGATATTCCAGGGCGTGCTCAAACTCTATGGTTTCGATTGGGACGCCGAGTGGGCCGAAGGCGAAACGCGCGAAAGCGTGATGGTATTCATTGCCGATGAACTGCCTGAGGCGAAGATTCGGGCGGGTTTCGAAGCTTTGGCCGCGGGCTGAGCCGGCCAGGCGCCTGGGGGGCGAACCACTGCGGCCATGAACTGCGGTGACGCGTGTGTACCTCGATGCAGGGGATCAGCCGCTCGGCGAGCACCTCGGTCTGCTGCACGGCTTTGGCAATGCGATATTTGACGCTGTGGATGCACTCGCGGTCGCCGAATTCGCAGCGGTTCAACGCAGTACCGCCACAGGGGCCATTGGCCAGGCCCTTGGGGCAGGTTTCAGGGCAGACGTACAACGTGTCTTCCAGGCGGCACCGGCCACAGGTGTCGCAGCCCAGCAACGGGCGCTTCACGCTGCGTTCCAGGCTGTGCAGCCAGCGGGTGCCGTTGTCGCTGGCCCACAGCGGCCGGCGCACGGCCCAGCCAAAGGCCTTGCTCAGCCAGTTGTTACGGCTGAACAACAGGGCATGAAACCCATGCAACAGGTGATAACGCAGTTTCTCCCTGGCCGTTGCGCTGACCTGCGACTGGCCTTGGCGCCAGGCTGCTTGTGGTGGGTGGAAGGTCACCGCCGGCAGGCCTGGCATCTGCCAGCTCTCGGCCCAGGCCGTTGCCCACTGTGCCTGTGAATGGATACGTGCTTGCCAGTCCTGGATACGCGCCTCAAGGGCGAGCAGTTGCTCGAGCTCATGAACCCCGGAAAGGTGCACCCCGGCATACCCAATCGACTTTACGCCAATGATCTGCAAGGCCAGGCGATCGACGCTGCGTGCCTGGGCATAGGCTTTGGAGACGGCCGCTTCGGCCTCGAGCATGTCGCGCATCGACGGCGAGACGGTAACGCCGGCGACATGTTCGAGCATCGCGGCACGGCCATGGCTCAGGCTCATCAGGCAGGCCAGCAGAGGCTTGGGGTCGGCCTGACGGCCCATCCACTGCATGGCCTCCAGATGCTTGCTGGCATCGAAACCCAATTGCAGGGTGAGGAAGTCGGCGCCCGCAGCGAGCTTCTTCTGCGCCTTGAGGTACTGCGCACCGCCTTCTTCCTCACGGTATTTGAAGGGGTTGAGTGCAGCCCCCAGCAGCCAGTGGGGGCAGGCCTCGCGTGCAATTTGTAGTGCGGCGACCGACTCCAGATAGCGCACTGGGCGCTCGCCTGGCTGGTGGCCGGGCAGGCGATCGCCGGTCAGTAGCAGCATTTGGTCGAGACCGGCGGCGTCCATGCTTTTCAGTTGCGCGAGCAGGTCATGGCGTTCACGGTCCTTGCCGGAAAAGTGCGGCAGGGCAGGGACCGGTTTACTGAAGCTGGACAGGGCGTCCAATGGCGAGAGGTCCAGCGGGCTACCGACACGGTCGCCGATGGCCACGGTCATTGGCCAGCCGCACAAGTGCCCACGGGCCATGATCGCCTCCATCGCAGCGAAGCGTTCGGCCGACGGCTTGGGCACGAATTCCATGACGCAGACGAAGGTTTTATCGCGCAGCGCCGATTTAAGCAGGCTCATGGCAGTGGGGCACCTGGATTTGTCAGGGAAGCATTGTGCGACGCGTCTCAGGCGCGGGCATGTCTGGAAGCGTACGAGGTTGCTCTGAACGAGACGTGCTCGTGGCCTTCCATCATCAGCCAATAGGCCAATAAATGGCATTGAACCCTATGAGCGGGTCAGAAGTGGGTGGCCACCGATTTCGGCGGCCTGGAAAAACCTCGGGCCTTGACCCAGGTTCAACGCTCGATCGCTAAAGCGACCCCCTGGCCGCCACCGATGCACAGCGTGGCCAACCCCTTCCTGACGTCGCGCTTGATCATTTCATGCAGCAAGGTCACCAGCACCCGGCACCCCGAAGCACCGATCGGATGGCCAAGGGCAATCGCCCCGCCGTTGACGTTGACCCGCTCGGCATCCCACTCCAGCGCCTTGCCCACCGCCAGCGCCTGTGCAGCGAAAGCTTCGTTGGCCTCGATCAGGTCAAGCTCGCCCAATTGCCACCCAGCCTTCTCCAGGCAGCGCTGGGTCGCTGACACAGGGCCAATACCCATGATCGCCGGGTCGACCCCGGCACTGGCGTAGCTGGCAATCCTGGCCAATACCGGCAGGCCAAGGGCGTTGGCCTTGCCTGCACTCATCAGCAGCACCGCAGCAGCGCCGTCGTTGAGGCTGGAAGCGTTGCCAGCGGTGACGCTGCCGTCTTTCTTGAAGGCCGGGCGCAGCTTGGCCAAGGAATCGGCGGTGGTGTCAGGGCGTGGCTGCTCGTCACGATCGAAGACCTTGGGGTCACCTTTTTTCTGCGGCATCACAATGGGTGTGATCTCGTCCTTGAAGCGGCCGGCATCGATGGCAGCCACCGCCTTGCGCTGCGACTGGGCAGCGAACGCATCCTGCTGTTCACGGCTGATACCGTACTTTTCCACCAGGTTCTCGGCCGTAATGCCCATGTGGTAATCGTTGAAAGCATCCCACAGCCCGTCACTGATCATGCTGTCGACCAACTGGCCATGGCCCATGCGCTGGCCGGTACGCACCGACGGCATCACGTAGGGGGCCAGGCTCATGTTTTCCTGGCCTCCGGCGATCACTACCTCGGCGTCACCACAACGGATGGCCTGGGCTGCCAGGTGCAAGGCCTTCAGGCCCGAGCCGCAGACTTTGTTCAGGGTCAGTGCCGGCACGCTGAAGGGCAGGCCGGCCTTGATCGCGGCCTGGCGTGCGGGGTTTTGCCCGGCGCCGGCGGTGAGTACCTGGCCGAGGATCACCTCATCGACCTGAGCCGGGTCCAGGCCGGTCTGCTCCAGCAGGCGCTTGATCACGGCAGCGCCCAGGTCTACTGCAGGCACGTTGGCCAGAGCCCCCTGGAAGCTGCCGATGGCGGTACGGGTTGCGGCGACGATGACCACATCGTTCATCTTGTTGTTCTCCGTGTGCAGGTGGTCGCCCAGCGGGCGCAGGGCCACCAGCTTCGGCGGGTTTGGCTCATTTGTTAAGTTTGTTTTTCTTTGCCATTGATGTAAAAACCCAATGAATGGCACCGGGACGGGTGTCCGGTTCTGGGTAGTTGCCACCGGTTCTTGCCAGCGCATGAGGGCTTGCCGCGGGCGCATCGTTTTGCATCCCTCCGATCACCCCGTAATATGTGTCGGATAACCTGTGGGGGTAGTCTCACCCTCTGATCAATCGGAATCGCCCGAGGCGGCGCTTCCCCGGCATAAACCTGACGAGGTACAGACATTGGCCATCATTCATCCTAAGGTTCGCGGTTTCATCTGCACCACGACCCACCCCAAGGGCTGCGAGCTGAACGTCCGTGACCAGATCGAAGCCACCCGCAAGCTGGGCGTGCGCGAGGATGGCCCGAAGAAGGTCCTGGTCATTGGTGCATCCAGCGGCTACGGCCTGGCGGCACGCATTACCGCAGCCTTCGGCTTCAAGGCCGATACGCTGGGCGTATTCTTCGAGAAGCCAGGCACCGAGACCAAGGCTGGCACTGCCGGCTGGTACAACGCTGCTGCCTTCGACAAGTTCGCCAAGGCCGAGGGCCTGTACAGCAAGTCGATCAACGGTGACGCTTTTTCCGATGAAGCACGCGCCAAGGTCATCGAGCTGATCAAGAACGAAATGGGCGGTCAGGTCGACCTGGTCATCTACTCCCTGGCCTCGCCCGTGCGCAAGCTGCCGCAGACCGGCGAAGTGATCCGCTCCGCCCTCAAGCCGATCGGCCAGCCGTACAAGTCGACCGCCATCGACACCAACAAGGACACCATCATCGAGGCCAGCATCGAGCCGGCCACCGAGCAGGAAATCGCAGACACCGTCACCGTCATGGGTGGCCAGGACTGGGAGCTGTGGATCGATGCCCTGAACGCCGCTGGCGTGCTGGCGCCACAGGCTCGCACCGTAGCCTTCAGCTACATCGGTAGCGACATCACCTGGCCGATCTACTGGCACGGCGCCCTGGGCAAGGCCAAGCAGGACCTGGACGAAACCGCCCAGCGCCTGGCCGGCAAGGTCGGTGGCAGCGCCAACGTGGCGGTGCTCAAGTCGGTGGTCACCCAGGCCAGTTCGGCCATTCCGGTGATGCCGCTGTACCTGTCGATGGTCTTCAAGATCATGCAGGAGAAGGGCGTTCACGAGGGCACCCAGGACCAGCTGGACCGCATGTTCCGTGACCGTATGTACCGTGCTGACGGCGCCCCGGCGGAGCTGGACGAGAAGGGCCGCCTGCGCCTGGACGACTGGGAACTGCGCGAAGACGTGCAGGGCGCCTGCAAGGACCTGTGGCCGCAAGTGACCACCGAGAACCTGTTCGAACTGACCGACTACGCTGGTTACAAGAAGCAGTTCCTCAACCTGTTCGGTTTCGAGCGCGCTGACGTCAACTACGACGAAGATGTGGCCACCGAGGTGAAGTTCGACTGCGTCGAGCTGTAAGCCCCTTGGCTTGTACCGGCCACGCGAAAGGGCCGGTACAGCCCCCGAATTTTTTGCTAGCGTTGGCGCACGACAACAGGAAGCGCGCCATGAGCAGCCTCACCCAGCCGGCCACGCCTTTTCGCCAGACCACAGCCGACGGCTACAGCCTTGGTGGTTTCTGCTGGCGCCACGCCCAAGCCAATCCTCAGCGCCCGCTGGTGATCATCAACGCCGCCACGTCCGTGCGCTGCCGCTACTACACCCGCTTTGCCGATTACCTGTTCGCCCAAGGCTGCGATGTGTTGACCTACGACTACCGCGGCATCGGCGAATCCCGGCCGCCTTCCTTGCGTGGGTTCCAGGCCTCCTGGAGCGACTGGGGCAGGCTGGATTTCGAAGCGATGCTGGTACACGCCACCCAGGCATTTCCCTGCCAGCCGGTGGATGTCGTGGGGCACAGCTTCGGTGGTTGCGCCGTGGGGCTGGCGCCGTCTGCCGAGCGGATCAGGCGGGTGGTGATGGTTGGGGCGCAGTTCGCCTACTGGCGCGACTACGCAGCCGATCAGCGATGGCGGCTGTTTGGCAAGTGGCACGTGGCGATGCCCTTGCTGACCCGCGTGTTCGGTTACTTCCCCGGCAAGCGCCTGGGCTGGATGGAAGACACGCCCGCAGGTGTGGTGCAGGACTGGACTACCGCTACTGCACGCTACGAGCAAAGGCCCAGCGGGCGCCAGTTGCAGCATGTGCCGTTTGTTCAGGTGCGGGCTGCAACCTTGGCGATCAGCCTGACCGATGACCCGTTCGGCACGGTGGCCGCTACGCAGCGGTTGCTAGATTATCTGCAGGGCGCAGAGCGTCGGCATCTGCGGATCGCCCCTGCGGATATCGCGGTCGAGGAGATTGGTCACTTCGCGTTCTTCCATGACCGGTTCCGCGAGAGCCTGTGGCCGATAGCGCTGGCGTGGGTGCAGCGCGGCGGGTTGCCGGCCGGTGGGCCGGGGCAGGTGATCAGCTGATGCGGCCTGCCCGGCCCGGCAGTATCAGGCGTTGCGCGAAAGCGGCAGCGCGGTGAACTTCACCCCCGCCAGGCCATGCGACATCAGCGCACGGATGTTGCCATGGTCGGTGCCTTGGGGCGTGGCCACCACGTCGCGGTAGTGTTCGCCGAAGGCCAGCAACGCCTCCTGGTCGCTCAGGCCCTCCAGCAGGGCCAGGCCCAGCGTCTTGCACGAGCCTTCGTTCTGCCCGGCGGCGTTTTCCACGCCGCCGTTGGTGAAGGCCTGTGGTTGGTAGCTGTAATTGGCGGCGATGAACGCCAGGGTGTCGGCAAAGGCGTGTTCGCCGCTGGCCAGGCTGGCGCGCAGGGTGTTCAGATCAGTCACGAGGTTTTCCTTTTTCAAACGCCGCTTGCTGGTCGGCGCTGGCTTCTTTCTGGTACTGGCTTTTCCAATCGGCGTAGGGCATGCCATACACCGCTTCACGGGCGTCATCCAGGCTGATGTCGACCTGGCGTTCGTCGGCCGCGGCCTTGTACCACTTGGACAGGCAGTTGCGGCAGAACCCGGAAAGGTTCATCAGGTCGATGTTCTGCACGTCGGTGCGGTTCTGCAGGTGTGCGACCAGGCGCCGGAAGGCGGCGGCCTCGAGTTCGAGTTGTTCTTGCGCAGTCATGGGGTTCTCTCAAATCATGCGATTCTTCAGGTGGCGGCCACCGTTGATGACCACCTGGCTGCCGGTGCTGTATTGGCTGTCGAGCAGGTATTTGACCGTCTCGATCAGCGGGCCTGGGCCGGGTTCGAATTCCAGCAGGGCCTTTTTCAGGGTTTGCTGGCGATAGGCTTCGTCGCCCCCTTCCTTGAGGATCAGCAGCCCGGGCAGGATACCGTTGACGTGCACTTTGGGCGCATATTTTTCGGCAAACGACAGCACCATGTTCTGCAGCGCTGCCTTGGTGGCGGCGTAGCCGATATGGCTCTTGCTGCCACGCGAGGACGTTTCGTCGCAGATGTGGATGATATCGGCCTTGTCGACCTTGTTCAGCAAATCACCCAGCGCCAGGTTCAGGTGGTAGGGCGCCTCGACGTGGAGGCGGAACATGGTCTGCAGGTTGTCCAGGCCATCGTCGAGCCACAAGGAGGCATTGTGGATGATCGCGCGCAGCCCATCGTAGTGCTGCTGCAGGTAGTCGATCAGCGCCTGGCGTTCGGCCGCCAGGCAAAGGTCGGCCTGGAACTGCACGATGTTCGGGTGCGCAGGCTGGGGCTGCACGCTGCGGCTGGCACTGACCACGGTATGGCCGGCCTCTGCCAGCTCGAGGGCCAAGGCCAGCCCGACGCGCTGGCTGGCTCCGGTAACGAGAATTGGGCTGTTCATGTGCGGGCGGTCAACTTGTCTTTCCTGTCGTTGCCGCCCAGCATACCCGAACTGTTTCCCTCGTGTGCGGCCTCGCCTCAGCGGCTGCGCAGAGCGGCGCCTGAGGCAGGCGAAGCATGCAGCCAGCTGGCCAGCAGGCGGGTGGAGAGCGGGATGAACAGGTACACCATCAGTGGCGTCAGTGCCAAGGTGCTGAGCATCACCCGCGGCAGCAGTTCCAGTGCGTTCAGCCAGTGGCCGAACAGCACGTTGAACAACAGCGACACGGGAAAGAATGCCAACCAGATCGCTACCGCCTGTTTCCAACGGGGTGGTTTTTGCACTGTATTGCTGCCAAACCAGTCATCGATGCCGCTGACGCGCCTCTCTTTGGGGCGCTCGAACAGGCCGTTGCCGCGCTGCAGCCAGGCGCGGCGTGACGCCGAATGCTCCCAGGCGTGCAGGGTGGGCTCGTCGCTGAAGCGGAAAATGATCTGGAATTCATCGCTGTCGCGGGGCGGCGCGAGGATGCCTGAACCGAGGTAGCCGGGGAAGTCGGTGGCCAGCTGCTCGCCTTCGTGCAGCCAGGCCAGCAGGTCCTGGTAGCGGCCGTGGGCGGCGCGGCGCGACACCATCAGGGTGACGGGTGGGGTAGACATCGTGTATCTCCTGGCGACGGGGCTGGCGGGTAGCCGGCCCCTTGGCTGTGTGGCCCGGGGTGGTGGGCGACACAAGCGTCTATGCAAGAATCGGGCGCGGATTATGGCTGATTGAACGTCCTTGGCAACTGCCTGCTGCTGTGGCTGGGTAACCTGCGATCTTTCCTCCCGTAGTAGACTGCACCTCCAATTTATTGCGCACAGGTCATTCAGTGCAGATCGACAATCAGGGACTTACAGCGGAAGTCGAAGCAGGCCTGCAGCATCAGGACCTGTTCCCCATACGTGAAGTTTCCCGGCTCACCGGGGTCAATGTCGTGACCCTGCGTGCCTGGGAGCGGCGCTATGGGCTGATCCAGCCAACCCGCACCGACAGCGGCCACCGCCTGTATTCGCTGGCGGACATCGACGATATCCGGCGCATCCTCGGGTGGCTCGAGCGCGGCGTGGCGGTCAGCAAGGTAGGCAGTATTCTGGCGCGTGATCAGGCGAGCGCGGGTGACGCGTTCGCAGCCGACTCTGCCCTGCGCTGGCAGGCGCAAGTGCGCGAGGCAGTGCAACGCTTCGATGCCGCAAGCCTTGATCGGTTGTTCGACCAGGTGTTTGCCTGCATCAGCCAGGACCAGGTTTTCGCTGATGTATTCATGCCCGTCTGGCACGACCTGGCGGCGGGGCAAGGTGCGTTCGGCCAGGCCAGCGAGTGGCTGTTCCTCGATCAGTTTTTGCGTGCCCGAGTGTTCTCGCGCCTGCAACTCACGCGTCGGCAGCACAGCCGCTGCGTGCTTCTGGCGCCGCTATCGGGGCAGTGCCTGGAGCTGGAGCTGCTGGTCACCGGCCTGCTGTTGTGCAGCGATGATATCGGCGTGACGCTGTTGGCGCCTGGGCAGCCGCTGGATGAGTTGGCGGTCGTCTCTGCAAAGCTCAGGCCTGACGCTTTGGTGCTGTTCTCCAACCAGGCGCCCACCGCTGAGCTGAGCAAGCGCTTGAGCCGGATGGCTGTTGGGCTTGACTGTCCATTGTTACTGGCGGGGGAGGCTGCCGAATTGGCCCAGGAAAGCCTGGCGGGCAGCCCGGTGGCGTGTTTGGGGGCAGAGGTGAGCGTGATGCGGCGGCGCCTGCGGCAATACCTGGCCGGTCAGCTCGACAGCTGAGCGTGCAGCTCCGGGTGGGCCTGACGATGGGCCTGCAGAATGTATTCACGCAAGCGCTCGGTTTCTTGCGCCAGGCTGCGGCTAAGGTCGTAGGCAGCGAGATCCGAGCCGATACGCCGGCGTAGCCTGCCGTGCAGTGTGATAGCCGGGATGCCCGCTGGCGCGAAGCGCAGGTCGAAACGTGAAGGCGCTTCAGGCAGGCCGCGAATTTCCAGCAGCGCCCCTTTGAAAGATATCTCGCGCACGAACAGCCCGCTGACCTTGCCCTGCCCATCCAGCAGCGCAGTGGGCTGGTCCATCGACAGGCGCCAAGGGCGCAGCATCGGGCCGTCTTCGTAGATTTCCGGCGAACCGATCTGCAGATGCACGGCGTGGAACTCGTCCTCCACCAGCTGCAGGGGGAAATTGATCTGCTGGTTGTTGAACTGGGCCTGCAGGGTCACTTGCTCGTTGGCTACCAGGCGAGCCAGCAACGATTGAATGCGCCGGTCGCCATTGACCAGCAGGCTCGACATCGGGTCGGTCTGGTTCAAGTGCGGGGAATGCTGCATGTCCTGGATGAAATCCAGTTCGTCCTGGGTCAAAAGCGCATTGGCGTGCATAATCGAGCTCGGAGTTGGCGACTTCTTCAACGGGATTGACCCTGCCTTAGGCGCTTGGTTCCGGGCGCTCGTCGAAATCCCGACGAACGTGCACCTGCGCCAGTTCACGCTCCAGTTCGACCTGGCGGCTGACATCTTTCTGAATGCCGATGAAATACGTGCGGTTATCGGCATCGCATGTCACCGGCGTAATCGACAACTCGTTCCAGAAGCCGCTGCCATCCTTGCGGTAGTTGCGCAGTACCTCGCGGCAGGGGCGGCCGTCGGCCAGCGCCTTGCGAATGCGTGCACGGGCAAGCTGGTCGCGGTCATCGGCCTGTAGAAAACGGCAATCCTGGTAAAGGATCTCGTCGCGGCTGTAGCCGGTCAGGCGCTCGAACGCCGGGTTGACGTAGATCAGAATGGTGTCATCGCCTTCCTGTTCGGCTACCACGATGCCGTCGTTGGACGCATCGACCATCGATTGCAGCAGTTGTGCGTTGATCATGTCCGGGCCAGTAGGCAAGAGGGCGTAGGGGTAGGCGGCCTTTTGCCACCGTCGGATGCTAGTATCCTACGTTTTCACTCAGTTTCGGAATCCATCTCCCGATGAAAATCGCCATTATTTCCGGCTCCGTGTACGGTACTGCCGAAGAAGTTGCCCGTCACGCCGAGTCGCTGCTCAAAGCTGCAGGCCATGACGCCTGGCACGCAGCCCGCGCCACCCAGCAGGATCTCGAAGGCTTTGCCCCAGAAGCCTTGCTGGCAGTGACCTCCACCACCGGCATGGGTGAGCTGCCGGACAATCTCATGCCGCTGTACAGCAGCATCCGCGACACCCTGCCCGCTGCCTGGCGTGGCCTGCCGGGGGCGGTCATCGCGCTGGGCGATTCCAGTTATGGCGATACTTACTGCGGCGGTGGTGAGCAGATGCGAGAGTTGTTCGCCGAACTGGGTGTGCGTGAAGTGCAGCCGATGCTCACGCTCGATGCCAGCGAGACAGTAACTCCGGAGACTGACGCCGAACCGTGGTTGGCGACATTTGCCCAGGCCCTGGAGGCTTGAGGCTTGAGGCTGTAGTGGCGACCCCCATGGGCCATGACCGTTCGTGCCACTGACTCGCTCGGTCATCAAGCTGGCTGTCAACGCAAGTTTCACCGAGTTGGTGGCTGACTAGACTCAGCCTCGACATAGAGAGCACATGTATGTGCCGAGGTGACATGCAATGAACGCAGCCTTGCCCTATAACCACCACGACCGTTGCATACCGGGACGAATCTGATGCCTTTGGCCGAGATACCATTGTGCGTCTGGCGTACCCGGAGTCAGAAATTTTCATTCCGGGGCCAGAGCATAAGTTACTGGACCGCAGGGCAAGGAGAGCCTCTGCTGCTGTTGCATGGATTCCCGACCGCAAGCTGGGATTGGCATTACCTCTGGGCGCCGCTGGCCCAGCGCTTTCGCGTCATCGCCTGCGACATGCTCGGCTTTGGCGATTCGGCCAAGCCGCTCAACCATGGCTACAGCCTGATCGAACAAGCCGACCTGCAGCAGGCGTTGCTTGCCCACCTCAAGGTCGACCAGCCTGTGCACCTGCTGGCACACGATTACGGCGGCAGTGTGGCCCAGGAGTTGCTGGCGCGGCACCATGAACAGCAGAGTGCGGACATCGCCAGTTGCGTGTTTCTCAACAGCGGTCTGTTCCCTGAAAGCTGCCGGGTACTGTTGATACAGAAACTGCTGCTCAGCCGCCTGGGTTGGCTGGTGGCGCGCTCGTTCGGGCGCGACGACCTGGTGCGCAACGTCAGCCAGGTCTACGGGCCGTGCACTCACCCCAGCGAAAGCGCACTGGATGATTTCTGGAGCCTGATCGCGGCCAACAGCGGCACTCGCATCCTGCACAAGCTGGTAGGTTTCGTGACCGAGCGCAGGCTGCATCGCGAGCGCTGGGTGGGGGCGCTGCAGCGTGACGGCGTGCCCATGCGCTTGATCAACGGTGTGGTCGATCCGCTGAGCGGCGCGCAGATGGTCGAGCGTTACGGACAACTGGTGCCCAACCCGGACATCGTGCAATTGCAAGGCATAGGCCATTACCCGCACACCGAAGCCCCTGTGCAGGTACTGCGCCATTATCTGGCCTTTCGCGAACAGCCGCTGCGCTACGTCCCGCAAAAAGTGGCCTGGTCCTGAGCGACTGACATCGTTGCGCGTTATCGCCTGGCATTCAGCCTGAGTGAGCTTGATTGTCCGCCGGCAGAGGCTGGTGGACACTCGAGGCCTTCAACCTATCTGGAGCCAGGAGCATGAGCGAGCCGGTACGTCTGCAAGACCGTGTGGTGATCGTCACCGGAGCCGGTGGTGGCTTGGGCCGCGCCCATGCCCTGCTGTTCGCCGCGCGTGGCGCCAAGGTGGTGGTCAACGATCTTGGAGGCTCTACCCATGGGGAAGGTGCCAGTGCTTCGGCGGCCGACCGGGTTGTCGAGCAGATCCGCGCCGCGGGAGGCATGGCCGTGGCCAACCACGACTCCGTGAGTGACGGCGCACGCATCGTCGAACAGGCGCTGGACAGCTTTGGTCGGGTCGATGTGCTGGTCAACAATGCCGGCATCCTGCGCGACAAGACCTTCCACAAGATGGACGACAGTGACTGGGATCAGGTCTACCGGGTCCATGTCGAGGGCGCCTATAAGGTTACCCGGGCTGCCTGGCCCCATTTACGCGAGCAGAACTGGGGGCGGGTGATCTTCACCGCTTCGACCTCTGGTATTTATGGCAACTTCGGCCAGGCCAATTACGGCATGGCCAAGCTTGGGTTGTATGGCTTGACCCGCACCCTGGCCATCGAGGGGCGTAAGCACGGCGTGCTGGTCAATGCCATCGCGCCCACCGGTGGCACGCGCATGACCGAAGGGCTTATCCCGGCACAGGTGTTCGAGCGCCTCAAGCCTGAACTGGTCAGCCCCTTGGTGGTTTACCTGGGCAGCGAGCAGTGCCAGAGCAGCGGTGAGCTGTTCGAGGTGGGTGGAGGCTGGATAGGCAAGGTGCGCTGGGAGCGTAGCCTGGGTGTCGGCTTCGACCCGAGGGAAGGGTTCAGCCCTGAGCAGGTGGCCGACAGCTGGAACCAGATTGGTGATTTCGCTGACGCGGTACACCCGCAGGACAGCCTGCAGGCGTTGCAGCAGATGATGGCGAACCTGCAGCGCTATCCGCTGTAGCGTGCGTCCGCCACGCCCCAAACGCCCTGTAAATAAAAAAAGGCCGCTGCAAGCGCAGCGGCCAATCGAGACGTCAGATCAAGGAGCTTCAAAATCAACGTCGGTGAACCTAGCAGGCCTGAAAGGCGGGGGGAGGGCCCTTC
This sequence comes from Pseudomonas putida, assembly GCF_026625125.1. NCBI lineage: Bacteria > Pseudomonadati > Pseudomonadota > Gammaproteobacteria > Pseudomonadales > Pseudomonadaceae > Pseudomonas > Pseudomonas putida. The sequence goes on from NZ_CP113097.1 coordinate 927,169, forward strand.
ATGCCGGCCAGTGACCCCAGAATAAGCGCTTGATCAGGCAAGAAAAATAGCCCCTCGCGACATTCACCTTTACGTTCCAGGCAACAGTGCCAGCGCCCGCTCAGGCCTTCGGCGCGTAACCCATGCGCCAGCTGGTATTGCCCGCTGCTGCCAGCAGGCGCTGCGCCGCCGGCCCATGTTCATCGGCGTGAAAGATCGAGGTCGGCCCGACTACGGTCATCACCGCAGCGATCTGCCCCATGGCATTGAAAACGGGCGCCGAGAGCGCATCCACGCCCGGCATCAGCAAACCGTGCACATGGTGCAGGCCCCGTTCGCGAATGCCTGCCAGCAGCCGGTCGTAATCGCTCGCGCTCTGCTGCAGCACGGCAAGTTCCTTGTCGCGCAGCTCCAGGGTTTCGCGTTCAGGCAGGTACGCCGCAAACACCAGGCCGGTGGACGAGCTGAGCAGCGGCAGCACCGAGCCGATCTGGGTCACCACCGTGACCGCCCGTACAGCAGGCTCGATGCTGACCACCGTGGCCCCCTGATTGCCCCACACGGCGATGAAGCAGCTTTCGTTGAGTTCGTCACGCAACTGCGACAAGGGCAGCGCAGCCAGCTTCAGCACATCGATGCTACCCAACGCTGCCAACCCCACGCGCAATGCTTCGCGGCCCAGCCCGTAGTGGTTGGTGGCCGCATCCTGTTCGGCAAAGCCACTGGCAATGAGCGCTTGCAGGTAACGGTGCACTTTGCTCGCGGGCATCTGCACGTGCTCGGCCAACCGCGACAGGGAGGTAGACGGGGAGAGCTCGGCGAGGGCTTTGAGGATGTCGGTGCCGACTTCCGCCGAGCGGACCTTCTGCTTGCCGTTGTCGGTGGGGGGGCTGGCTTTGGCCATGGGTTACGGGTTTCCGGATTCGTCGAGTCGCGCCTTTATAGCTTGACGCCTGACACGGAGCAAATTACGTTATTCGTAATCTGATTACGATAAATATAAAATCCGGAGGCATCGATGAACCGCGACACGTCGCCCGACCTTCAGTACCTGAGCGGCTTCGGCAATGAATTCGCCAGTGAAGCACTGCCTGGGGCCCTACCCATCGGGCAGAATTCTCCGCAGAAGGCCCCCTATGGCCTGTACGCCGAGCTGCTGTCGGGTACGGCGTTCACCATGGCGCGCAGCGAACTGCGCCGGACCTGGTTGTATCGCATCCGCCCCTCCGCCCTGCACCCGCGCTTCGAACGGCTGGCGCGTCAGCCACTGAACGGGCCGTTGGGCGCCGTCACCCCCAATCGCCTGCGTTGGAACCCTCAACCGCTCCCCGCTGAAGCAACCGACTTCATCGAAGGCTGGCTGCCGATGGTAGCCAACTCGGCTGCGGACAAACCGGCGGGGGTGAGTGTCTACATCTACTGCGCCAACCGCTCGATGGAGCGTGTGTTCTTCAATGCTGACGGTGAACTGCTGATCGTGCCGGAGCAGGGCCGCCTGCGCATCGCCACTGAGCTGGGGCTGCTGGAGGTCGAGCCGCAGGAGATCGCGGTGATACCGCGCGGCATGAAGTTTCGCGTCGAACTGCCTGATGGCCAGGCCCGTGGCTACATTGCCGAGAACCACGGCGCGCCATTGCGCCTGCCGGACCTGGGCCCGATCGGCAGCAATGGCCTGGCCAACCCCCGAGACTTCCTGGCCCCGGTCGCGCACTACGAGGAGGCTCAAGGCCCGGTGCAACTGGTGCAGAAGTTCCTGGGCGAACACTGGGCCTGCGAGCTGCAGCATTCGCCACTGGACGTGGTGGCCTGGCACGGCAGCAACGTGCCCTACAAGTACGACCTGCGCCGTTTCAACACCCTCGGCACGGTCAGCTTCGATCACCCCGACCCTTCGATCTTCACCGTCTTGACCTCACCGACCAGCGTGCACGGTCTGGCCAACATGGACTTCGTGATTTTCCCACCGCGCTGGATGGTGGCCGAGAATACCTTCCGTCCACCGTGGTTCCACCGCAACCTGATGAACGAGTTCATGGGGCTGATCAGCGGTGCCTACGATGCCAAGGCCGATGGTTTCCTGCCCGGCGGCGCGTCGCTGCACGGGGTGATGAGCGCCCACGGGCCCGATGCCGAGACCTGCGAGAAAGCCATCGCCGCTGACCTCGCGCCGCACAAGATCGACAACACCATGGCCTTCATGTTCGAGACCAGCCAGGTGCTGCGCCCGAGCCTGCAGGCCCTCGAATGCCCGCAGTTGCAGGCCGACTACGATCGTTGCTGGGCCACCTTGCCGAGCACCTTCAACCCGAACCGGAGATACCCATGAACCAGTCCGCCATTGCCCGTAGTTGGGTAGAGCACGCCAACGGGCACAGCGACTTCCCGCTGCAGAACCTGCCGCTGGGCATCTTCAGCCGCCCAGGTGAAACGCCGCGCTGCGGCGTTGCCATCGGTGATGCGGTTCTCGATCTGGAGGCCGTACTGGCTGCCGGGCTGTTCGAGGGCCAGGCCAAGGCTGCGGTGGAGGCTACCCGTGGTGGTGCGCTGAACGCCTTTTTCGCCCTCGGCCGTGAGGCCCGCGTGGCGCTGCGCGAGCGATTGTTGGCGTTGTTGGGCGAACACAGCGAGCACCAGGCGGTGCTCAAAGGGGCGCTGCATCCTGCCAGTGATTGCCAGTTGCACCTGCCAGCCAAGGTCGGCGACTACACCGATTTTTATGTCGGCATTCAGCACGCCACCAACGTCGGCAAGCTGTTCCGCCCCGATAACCCACTGCTGCCCAACTACAAGTACGTGCCGATCGGTTACCACGGCCGCGCCTCGACCCTGCGCCCGTCGGGCACCGATGTTCGCCGCCCCAAGGGCCAGACGCTGCCCGCCGGGCACACCGAACCGACCTTCGGCCCGTGCGCGCGCCTGGATTACGAACTTGAGCTGGGTATCTGGATTGCCCAGGGGAACGAGATGGGGCAGGCGATTCCGATCGCGCAAGCCGATCAGCACCTGGCTGGCCTGTGCCTGCTCAACGATTGGTCGGCGCGTGATATCCAGGCCTGGGAATACCAGCCGCTGGGGCCGTTCCTGTCCAAGAGCTTCATCACCACGCTGTCGCCCTGGGTGGTCACCGCCGAGGCCTTGGAGCCTTTCCGTTGCGCCCAGCCGGCACGCCCGCAAGGTGATCCGCAACCGTTGCCCTACCTGCTAGACCCGCGTGATCAGGCCCACGGTGCCTTCGACATCGAACTGGAAGTGCTGCTGCTGACCGAGCGCATGCGTGAACAGGGCTTGCCCGCTCACCGCCTGGCGTTGAGCAACACCCTGAACATGTACTGGACTGTGGCACAGCTGATCGCCCATCACAGTGTCAACGGCTGCCAGTTGCAGCCAGGCGACCTGTTCGGTTCGGGCACGCTGTCCGGTGCTTCGCCCGATGCTTACGGCAGCCTGCTGGAGACCACCTTGGGTGGCAAGCAGCCGGTGGAGCTGGCCAGTGGCGAGCAGCGCAAGTTCCTCGAGGACGGCGATGAAATCATCCTGCGTGCCCGTTGCAAGCGGGATGGCGTGGCCAGCATCGGCTTTGGTGAGTGCCGCGGCAAGGTCATTGCCGCCAACTGAGGGAGCAGGGTAATGGAGCTGTACACCTACTACCGTTCCACCTCTTCCTACCGGGTGCGTATCGCGTTGGCGCTCAAGGGCCTGGATTACCAGGCCCTGCCGGTCAACCTGCTCAAGGGCGAGCAGCGCGGCACCGAGTATGCAGCGGTGAACCCGCAGGGCCGGGTCCCGGCGCTGCGTACCGACGATGCCCAGCTGCTGGTGCAGTCGCCGGCGATCATCGAGTACCTGGAAGAGGTTTATCCACAGCCTGCGCTGTTGCCCAGTGGCGCTGCAGCGAGGGCCAAGGTACGCGGTGTGGCGGCCATCATCGGTTGCGACATCCACCCGTTGCACAACGTCAGTGTGCTCAACCAGTTACGCCAGTTGGGCCATGACGAGGCCCAGGTCAACCAGTGGATCGCCCACTGGATTGGCCAAGGCCTGGCGGCTGTAGAGCAACTGATCGGCGACGATGGCTACTGCTTTGGTGAGGCGCCGGGGCTGGCGGACGTCTATCTGGTGCCGCAACTGTATGCGGCCGAGCGATTCAATGTCGACCTCGGCAGCTATCCGCGCATCCGCCGGGTCATGGCATTGGCCGCCAGGCATGCTGCATTCGCCATGGCGCACCCGTCCTGCCAGCCAGATACACCGGCTCAATGAATCGAACGCTTCGCCACCGGTAGCTGGCCGATACGTTCGGTCAGTTTCAGACGCTGCACCGGATCCTCGGTGAGCAGCAAGGCATGCTCCAGGTCGAAGCGTTCGGCCTGGGGGCAGTCGAGGTGCTGGTAGAGCGAGGCGCGGGTCATGTAGTCACTCACTTGCACCGGGCCCAATTGCATGACCCGTTCGGCGTCGATCAGCGCGGCCAGGTGGTTGTCATTGTTGATATGCAACTGGCGCAAATTACGCGACAGGCGCTGCAGCATCTGGGCCGGGGTAGCCGTTCGCAGGTGCTCGGCTGTCAGTGGCATGTGCGGGCCAAACTGGCGGGCCAGCAACTCGCGGCAATCATTGGGGTACAGGCGCCGGCCACCGCAAGGGTCGAGCAGGTGATCGGCACCGGGTACGCGCAGCAGAAAGTGCCCTGGGAATGCCACACCCTCCAGCGCTATGGACAGGCGCCGGGCCAGTTCCAGGGTGATGATGGCCAGCGCCAGCGGTTGGCCCCGGCGGCGCTGCAAAACCTTGTCCATCAGTGCTGCCTGCGGGCGCAGAGGGTGGTATTCATCCTGCTGGAAGCCCAGCGCATTGAGTTGACGCAACAGTGGCTGAGCCAGCTCGCAGAGCGGCAGCATCGGCAGGCTGGCACTGATTTCGGCTTGCAGGTGGTGCAGGCTGGCAAGGCTGGTGGCAGGCTCGACCTTGTGATCGTGCTCGGCGGCCATCCACAAGGCAGCCTCCAGCAAGGCGACCGGTTCGCGTTCCAGGCAGGCCAGGCAGGCTTGGCGTGGGTTCATCGGGGCATCTCCACATACCCTTGAGTAATAGCGCTGGCGGGCTGATTCGTCCAGTGGTCCGGTAGCAGCTTGGCCTGCATGCGGATGCCTATACTGCTAGGAGCACCTCGCAGGGGAGCCCGCCGATGTTCGCGCTGATGCAAAGCACCCGCACCCAGTCACTGCACCTGTTCAATGACCCCCAAACCGGCCTGAAGGCGGTTTTGGCCATTCATAACGAGATTCGCGGCCCGGCGCTGGGTGGTTGCCGCTACCTGCCCTATGCAGACGACGAGAGTGCCATGGCCGATGCCATCCGGCTGGCGCAAGGCATGAGCTACAAGGCGGCGCTGGCCGGGCTGGCGTTGGGGGGTGGCAAGGCGGTGGTCATGCGCAACCCGCACGTGGAAAACCGCGCGGCACTGTTCGAAGCACTGGGGCACTGCATCGATACCCTGCAGGGGCGTTTCATCGTCGCTGTGGACAGCGGCACCTCGACGCTGGACATGGATTGCATCGCCCAGAGCACGCCCCATGTGACCAGCACAACGGCCTCGGGTGACCCCTCGCCGCATGCGGCGATGGGCGTGTTTGCCGGCATCCGTGCGACCTGCCTGGCCCGCCTGGGCAGCAGTGACCTCAAAGGCTTGCGCATTGCGGTGCAAGGCCTGGGCAATGTGGGTTATGCATTGGCCGAGCAATTGTACGCAGCAGGTGCCGAGTTGCTGGTGAGTGACCTGGACCCCGGTCGGGTGCGGCTGGCCGTGGAGCAGTTCAACGCCCATCCGGTGACCAACGACGCCTTGATCAGTACGCCCTGCGACATTTTTGCGCCGTGTGGCGTGGGCCCGGTACTCAATGGCCAGACGGTGATGCAACTGCGCTGTGCTGCGGTGGCGGGGGCGGCGAACAATCAGCTGACCACCTTGCAGGTGGCTGACCAGTTGGAGTCCCGTGGGATTCTTTATGCCCCGGACTACGTGATCAATGCCGGTGGTTTGATCTATGTGGCAATGAAGCACCGCGGCGAGGAGCTGGGTACCATCACCGCGCACCTGGCGCGCATCCCGACGCGCCTGACCGAGGTGTTTGCCCACGCCCAGGCCGAGAAGCGCTCACCAGCGCGCGTGGCGCAAATGCTGGCCGAGCGGTTGCTATACGGCTGACGCTGCACGGCGGCCCGGCCGCCGCAGATCATTGGGCAGCGTCAGTGTCCAACAACTCACTCAAGGCGTCCGGCTGGCTCTTGAATGCCCGCGCGAACACGTCGCGGTTCTTCGCCATGTAAATGCCGGCTTCCTCGACCTGCTGCTCGGACAGCGAAGGCACCGCCTTCTGCAGCACCTCGGCCAGGCGCTCGGCCAGTTCGAGCATCTTGTCGTGACGATCTGCTTCGGCCTTATCCATGAACAAGCGCTCCGGGTCGCGGCTGCTGCGGTACACCACTTCGACGGCCATTCATCACCTCTGTGCCTTTTTGCGGTTGGTTGAACGATTACTGTATGCGCATACAGTAATGGCAATCGCACCTCAGGTGCAACCCTTGCCGCAAAAAAGCGTAGCCCACAGGTGCCTTGCGGCAATTGGCCGCCTTCCAAAGCAGGGGCCTGGCCCTTTAACTGCATGGCACAAGCGTCACATGCGTGACGCACCATCCTTCATGTCGTATCGGGGAATCGCACATCGTGAACATCAAATGGGCAGAAAAGCTGCGCAAGGGCCTGCACGGCTCGGCCGACTCGCTGGGCAATCTGTGTGTAGAAGGGTTCCACTACCTTGCCCTGTTCGGCATCGGCGCCATTACCGCCTACGCGGCGGTGATGACGTTCCTGGACATGCTCGGCAAGGGTGGCATCAGCGTCGATGACATTCTGTTGCTGTTCATCTACCTGGAGCTCGGGGCGATGGTCGGGATCTATTTCAAGACCAACCACATGCCTATCCGCTTCCTGCTGTATGTGGCGATCACCGCGCTGACGCGCCTGCTGATCGGTGATGTGTCGCACCACAAGGCGCCGGATGAGGGGCTGCTGTACCTGTGCGGGGGCATCCTGCTGCTGGCGTTTTCGATCCTGGTGGTGCGCTACGCCTCCTACCGTTACCCCTCGACCAAGGTGCTGGACGCCAATGGCAAGGCATTGGAAGACGGCAAGTAGCCGTCAGTTGGCGATGGCGTGACTTGGCTGCTGGCGTGGGTCGCGGGTGAGGGCGGCCAGCACCTGCAAAGGGTTCTGCCCCAGTTCGATGGCCAGGCCCAGGCGGATGCTGTCGATGACCCGCTGCAGGCGCACCGGGTCGTTGCGCTGGGCCTGGGTGATCAGGCGCTTGGCGACCACGCCGGCATCATCGGACAAGGTCAGCATGATGCTGCCGTCCAGGCGCTCGATGCTCAGGTTGACGCGGTACTCGGGGGCGAAGGCGGCGCTGATCTGCTCGAATGGATTGTTCATGGTCTGGGCCTGCAATAGGTGATTGCAGGAATTGACCGGGTAGGTGCCGGGTTGGTTCAGGACATTTGATCGGTAGCCTGGCATCAACAGGGCAAGGCAATTAGCCACTAGTGTGGCTACACTCTTTTGACCAAAGCCGCGATGGCTGGCCTCTGGCCTGCAAAGGAGTGCCCGTGGTTCCCTCTTCCGCTGCCCGGCAGCGTGGCGCGATCGGCCTGATGGCGGTTACCACACTGGCGCTGGCCTTGCTGCTCATGCTGGTAGCGGTGGACAGCGGCCGTCTTTACCTTGAGCAGCGCAAGTTGCAACGTATCGCCGACATGGCCGCGCTGGAGGCTGCTGGCCAGTCTGCCGTGTGCACCGGCAATGGCCCACAGGCCACGGCCATCGCCAGCATCGCCGCGGCCCGCAACGGCCACACGCCCGGCAGCCCGGTGGTGGCCAGCTGCGGTTACCTGCAGACCGGTGCCAACAGCCTGCGCACCTTCACCCATGACAACACCCGTAACGAAGCGATAAGGGTCGATGTCAGCAACACCGTCACCACCAGTTTCGCCGCCGGCATCTACCTCCTGACCCAAGGGGGGGAGGTGCCGCTGACCACGACCTTGCAGGCCCATGCTGTGGCATCGAAACCCTCGCCGCCACAGGCCATGCTGAGCATTCGCACTACGTTGGCTACGGTGAACTCGCAACAGTCGGTGTTGCTCGATGGCTTGCTCGGCGCCTTGGGTGGCAACGTGCAGCTTGGCCTGGCGGGCTGGAACGGCATCGCCGCAACCGACCTCAACCTGCTCGATTACCTCGACCAGTTGGCTGTCGACCTGCAATTGACCGTCGGCGACTACCAGCAGCTAGTCAATGCCGACGCCACCGCCACACAATTGCTGGAAGCGGCGGTCAAGGTGCTTGAGCAAAGCGGCGCCGCCGCCGATGTCGTCATCAACCTGGGCAAGGTCGCCCTGGGTGCCGGCAACAGCACCTTGCTGCAACTGGGCGAGATTCTCGATGTTCAGAACGGTACTGCCCAAGCAGGGCTGGACGCCAGCATCCAGCTGCTGCAGCTGGTGCAGGGGGTGATCCAGCTGGCGGCGAGCGACAGCGCAGCCACCGCCGACTTGCCGCTCAGCGTGCTCGGCCTGGTCAACGGGCGGGTGCGGCTGAAGGTGATCGAGCCGCAACAGGTCTCGGCGGTCGGCGACCCGCGTACGGATGAACTGAGGGTTCACACGGCTCAGGTACGGGCGATGATTTCCCTCGACCTGCCGCTGCTCAGCGGGGTTTTCGGCTTGGCCAATGCGGTGCTCGACCTTGTCTCGCCGCTGACCAACGTGCTCAATAACCTGCTCAGCCTGAACCTGGCGTCGACACTGGAGTCGGTGCTGTGTCTGCTGGGTGTGCCGTGCACTGTCACCGACATCATGCTCGTGCCAGACAGGCTTGAGCTGGACATTGGCCTTGAGGTCGCCGAAGCCACGGCGCGCCTCGACCCGCAGTCCCCTGACACGTTCAGGTGCTCGCCCAAGCGTTTGACCGTTCAGGCTCAGAGCGCTGCCGCCAAGCTGGCGGTGGGCCGCTTCGAATCCGCGGATGCGTTCTTCACCTCCGGCACGACCGCAGTCAAGGCCCTGCCATTGGTCGATATCGGCACCAAGCGCTGCACCAAGTTGCTGATACTCGGCACCTGCCAAAGCCGAATACCTTACGCCGGTGGTGGCCTTGGCCTGCGGGTCGACAGCAAACTGCTGGGCAGTGGCCCGGTAGAGCACCCGTTGCTGTTCCAGGGGCCGGGCAGCGAACCGCCCAACATCGGCCAGCCCGCGGCCTACATGAACATGCGCCCCGCCAATGACAATGTGGTCGGCAGCCTCAGCGATACCTTGCTGGGCGTCCAGCTCCAGGCCTTCAAACCCACTGCCAACAGTGGCCTTGGCGAGGTGCTGGTGATTGCCGGTAACGTGCTCGGTACGGTCAAAGGCATCATCGAACCGTTGATAAGCGGGCTGCTCAGCCCGCTGCTCGACCCCTTGGTCAATGTGCTGTTGAAGGTGCTGGGAATCGACCTGGTCAATACTGACGTCGGCGCCAACCTCAGTTGCGCCACCGGCCGAGCTCAGTTGATGTTGTAGATGGGCAGCAATACCCGGAAGCAGGCGCCGTCAGCCCCATTGAGCGCTTCGAGCCTGCCACCCATGGCCTCGACGATGCCGAAGCTCACCGACAACCCCAGCCCGGTACCCACGCCCGCAGGCTTGGTGGTGAAGAACGGCTCGAAGATACGCGCGATCAGACGCGGGTCGATACCCCCGGCGTTGTCGTCCACCTGCAGGCACAGTTGCCCTTGCTCGATACGCTGGCAGATGCCGATTCGGGGGCTGACCACCTGACGCTCGAGCAACGCATCCCGGGCGTTGACCATCAGGTTGATCAGCACCTGCTCGAGCTGGTCCTCATGCCCTTGCACCTCCGGGCAGAAGTCCGGCGCTTCGATCTGCAAGGCGACACCTTTGCTGCGCAACCCTTCACCCAGCAACGCTATGGCGCCATCCACCGCCGTCCACGCCGCAAACACCTGGTGCTCAAGCGCAGAGCGCCGCCCATAGGTGCGCATATGCTCCACCAGCCTGGCCACACGCCCCACCTGTGCATCGATGCGCTGCAGCTTGCCTTGCAGGTATTCGACGTCGAGCACTCCGCTTTCCACGCGCTTGAGGGTATTGGCGATGGCCAGGCGCATCACGTTCAGCGGCTGGTTGATTTCATGCACCAGCCCTGTCGCCAACTCACCGAGCGTGGCCATCTTCGCGCCCTGCATCAGTTGTTGCTGGCTTTGCCTGACCTGCGTGTTGTCGCGCCCCACTGCCTGCACTTCCAGCAGCCGGCCCTGCTCATCGAACAACCCACGCTCGGCCCACACCCACCAGGCATGCCTGTGCCCTGGCAGTTGCAGGCAGATCTCCGCGCTGCCCAGCGGCTGCTCGGGGGTCAGCGCGGCCAGGCGCTGCAGGAATGCAAGGCGCTGGGCTTCTGACATCCATTGGCCCAGGTTCATCTCGCGCAATTGCTCAGGGGCGCACTCCAGCTGGTCGGCGAGCGGCCGGTTGCCGAACAGCAATTGCAGGTCCGGGGTGTAGCGGCAGATCATCGCGGGTGAATCCTCCACCAGTACCCGGTAGCGTTCCTCACTCTGGCGCACACGCTCGGCAGCTTCGGTCGCTTCGCTGACATCGAGCCACAGGCCGACCACCTCGACCGGCTGGCCGAGGTCGTCACGCAACAGGCGGGCTTCGTCCAGCACCCAGTGGTAGCCACCCAGATGATCGCGCAGGCGATAGCGGCTGCGTACCTGGCCATCGCGCAGCAGCGTACGTGTTCGTTCAAGCCACAGTGCCTGGTCGTGCGGGTGTACCGCCTGGCCTGGCTGGCGCGCCAGTTCGCTATCTTTGGGCCAGCCCAGCATCGGCGTCAGGCTGGCGCTGAAAAATTCGCTGTGCAGCGCGCCCTCGCTACAGCGCTGGATATAGATCACCGCAGGCGAGCTGGCGATCAGGTTCTCCAGCCGGACGCGCGCGGCGCTGGCCTGAAGTTCCTGGGCTTTCAGTGCGCTGATGTCGAGCACAAAGCCTTGCCCCTGCCCGCCGTGCAACTGCCCGACCCAGTGCAGCCAGCGCGGCGCGGCAGCACTGTCGGCTGCGAGCAGGCGCACGTTCAGGCTCAATGCAGCACCGTGGCGCAGTTGCTCCAGGGCCATTTGCGCGGCCTCCCGATCAGCCGGATGCAGGCGCGCCAGCCATTGCTCGAGGCTTACCGTAGCAGGCAGGTCAAGGCTGGCGGCCAGGGTTGGATCGAACTGCAGCAGCCCTTGCCCGGGCCATTGCCACCAGCCTGCGCCCAGTTGCTGTTGCAACTCGTCCAGATGGCGCGAGCGCTGCTGCAACTGGTGTTGCCGCAGGCGCGCCAGCAGCGGTTCGAGCAAGGCTTGCAACAGCGCCTTGGCCGCCTCGGGCGCAGGTACCGACGGCGCGCCCGCACACAGCAACCAGGCCTGAACCTCATGGCCGTGGCTGTAAGGCACAAGGAACAGCGGTAACCCAGCGCACGTCGCTCGCCAGTGCGGCAAGTCCGGCGCGACCTGCTGAAAGTGGGCGGGAAGCGCCTGCAGCCACGGCTGCAGGCGTTGGTCATCGGGCCAAGGCCAGTCGTTTTCGCTGCAGGTATAGGCGCGCCAGCGCGCTTGGTCCACCAACATCAGGCGTACCGAGCCGGCGTGCCAGTGCTCGGCCAGGCGCAGCAGTTGCTCGGCGGTCGTCTGCGTCAGCCACGCTTCGCTGCAGTCACGCACGGCCTGGCCGACCTCTGCGGCCAGCTGGCGCTGGGTCAGCCACTGCTCCTGCTGAGCGCCTTGGCGCAGCAGGTCGCTGATATCGAACAGCTGCAGCATCCAGCCGATCGCCTGGTGTTGCAGCCAGCCGCGGGTCTGCAGGGCGTGGCCGTGCACGGTGGGAAAATCCAGATCCAGCGCTTGCCCTTGCCAATCGGCAGGCACACCTTCGAGGGCCAGCCAGCTGTGCCGATACAGGTAGTCGTGTATTCGCGCCTGGGCGTGGCCAGGTACGGCCAGCAGCGTGCGCAAGGGCCCGGCCAGGCGCAGCACGTGCCCGTGATCGTCCAGCCACACCTGCAGGCCCACCGCCTGCGGCATCTGCGCGGCAGGCTCTGCGGCAGGGCTGCCCAGCCAGCGATCGAACAGGCCGCTCACAGTTGCAGGCTCGCTTCGGCCCGCAAGCTCTCAGGCAAGCGGGGCACTTCGCCAATCAGCGGTATCACCAGCATCGGCAATACGTTGTGCAGTTTCCTTTTCGGATAATTGATCGTCACTTTCAGCAGCTTGTCATCATCCACGCTCACCTGTGCATCGGCCGGCTGGAAGTCCAGTGCCTCGGGCATCCAGGCCAACTGCTCACGGATCACGGCGTGGGCAAGCGCCTGCACATCGTCGTCATAGCTTTCGCTGCTCGGGTCCAGGGCCACGCAGCGGCGTACGGCCTCGCTGCTGGCCTGGTTGAACGACTGCAGCATCAGCATTGGCAGGGTGTAGCTGACCAGGCCGTAGAACACGGTGAAAAAGATCATGAAGACGGCGACGAACTCGATGGCTGCTGCGCCTTTTTGCCGTGCTGGCGGGCCTGCTTGCATGATTGCGTCTACCCTGACGAGGAGTCCTGAGTTACAGCATAGAAGCCTTCGACGAACAGGGATGGCCAATTGCCAATATCCAGTATCGCCTTGCTGCTGTGGCTTGCCCTGTGCAGCGGGCAAGATGTCCGCGAACGGCAGATTTCCAACCTTCTGACCCTGGGGGTGGCAGCCTGTGCGCTGGTATGGCTGGTGGCTACCGGGCACAGCTGGATCGGCGCCCGGGCCAGTGATGCCGGCTGGGCACTGGTGATCGTGTTGCTGCTCACATTGCCTGGCTACATGATGGGGCGTTTCGGTGCCGGCGACGTCAAGTTGCTCGGCGCGCTGGGGTTGGCCACCAGCCAGGCCTACGTGCTCGGTACGTTCATCGGTGCCGGGGGCTGCATGCTGATCTGGGCGCTGTTGCGACGCTGGGCGCGGCGCAGGGCAGGGCAGGCGCCTGAAACCCAGCCATTTGCGCCCTTCGTGCTGGTGGGCTTTTTGCTGGCCTGCGTGTGCCTGCGCTGAGCGTGCCCTGGCCCGGTCAGTTGTTGGACTCGGTCACCTTGGTCCAGCGATAGAAATCCGGAATGGCGTACTTGTAGGTTTCCAGCCAGCGCTGCTTGGACAGGTCGCGCTCGCGCGCCGTCTGCACCTGCAGTCGGTTGGACGCCTGTTCGCCACTGGACTGCACCCGCAGCAGCGCTTCGGTCGCCGTTTGCGCAGGCGGTTGCTGGCGTGGGTAATCCTCTGCCCAGGTCGTGGAGAAACCGGTGCAGCAGGCCAGCAGCATCACATACCTGATCATGACCTTCTCCTTCGCTCAGTTGACCATCACACGTTCGCCACCGGCCGAGGCTATCGGCCCGCGCCCGGTGGCTTTGATCTGGCTGGCGCGGGCCTGGGCCTGGGCGAACTGCGCCGGCTTGAGCCGCAGGCGGCCGACCAGGTCGGTGGCTTGCTGCCAGTTGTCTTGCAGCAGCGCCAAGGTCACCAGGTTGACGGCGGGCAGCGAGTTGTCCTCCTTGAGCTCGATGGCGGTCAGGAATTCGAAGCGTGCCTGTTCATACCTGCCCAGGTTCATCAGCACTACACCCAGGTCATTGCGAATGCGCTCATCGGTCGGTGCCAGCCGTGCCGCGCGCTGCAGGTTCTGCAAGGCCTGCACGTCATCGCCGCGGGCCGAGGCGAGCTGGCCCAGGCCATGCTCACCCTCGGCCGCGAGGCAGCCGCCGAGCAAGCTGCGGTACAGCGGTTCTGCTTCGCTGCGCCCCAGCAGGCGCGAGACCCTGGCCTTGCGCAAGCGTACCTGGTCAAGGGTGTTGGGCAACTGCTCCAGGTGCGCCAGGCTGGCGTGCGGGCGGCCATCGTTGAGCATCTCGTCCGCCAGGTTCAGTGCCAGTTGCTGGTCGGCGTCCGGCTTAGCGCAGCTTGAGGTGCCGAACCACTGCCCGAGCCCGCCAGGCTGCTGGCCGGCGCAGCCCGTCAGCACTAGCAGGCCGGTGAACAACAGGGTCGCTTTCATCCGTTACTCCCTAGGGCCCCAAGGCCCGCGTCAAGGCGGAAAAACCCGGCCCGGCCAGGACGATGAGCAGTGCCGGGAAGAGAAATACCATCATCACCGCCGACATCTTTGCCGACATCTTCGAAACCCGCTCCTGCATGCGTGTCAGGCGCCGGTCGTCGAGCAGATCCTTGAGTGCGAGCAGCGACTTCATCGCGCCGCTGCCCTGTACCAGCAACTGCTGAAGGATTACGCAGGTATCGATGAATTCATCCACGGCCAACAGGCGTGCGGTCTTGTCCAGTTCCGGGCCGAGCGCCAGGCCCGAGTCCACCCGTTGCAGCACCAGGCGTAGCTCTTCGCTGATTTCCGGGAGCAGCGCCTGGCCTTCCTGGCTCAGTACCCGCAACGCCTGCTCTACGGCCAGGCCTGTCTCGAACAGAATACGCAGCAGCGGAATCATCAGGCTGACTTCCAGGGCGATCCGTTGCTGGCGCTGCCGGGCGGCCATGGCCAGCAAGCGTTTGGGCAACAGGTAGCTGGCACCCAAGGCAAACAGCGGCCAGACCAGCCAGTGTGTGCCCGCACCGCCCAGCGCGGCGTGCTGCAGGATCAAGGTCAGGACGACCGCCACCAGCGGCAGCCCCAGTTGCATGGCAGCGAACAGCGCCCGCTGGCGGCTGCGGCGCCAGCCGACCCGGTCGAGCAGGGCCTGGGTTTCACCGTCGAGTTTCTGCAGGCGCTGCCCCAGGGGGCTGTTGCCCAGCCAGTGCAGCCAGTTCCCCAGGCGCTCCTCGCGCGCCAGCCGCCCCTGCAGCCTGCGCGTGACCAGGTAACGGGCACGCAGCTGACGGGCCGCCTGCAAGCCCAGCAAGCCGGCGGCGATGAACAGGCACACGGCACAGAGCAACAAGGCCATGGTCAGAGGCTCCTCATCATGCGCCACAGCACCAGGCAGCCGACCACCTGCAGGGCGAAGGCGAGCAGCAACATCATCTGGCCGCCGCTGTCTTGCCACAGGGTCAGCAGGTACTGCGGGTTGGCCATCAGGAAGTAGCCGACCATGCACAGCGGCAAGGCGCCAAGGATCATCGCTGTGATGCGGGTTTCGCCGGTCATCGCCTTGAGCTGGCGGCTGCCTTGTTCGCGCTCGCGGATCAGCTTGATCAGGTTTTCCATCAGCTCGCTGGTGTTGCCGCCGTAGCGCTGGTTGATGCGCAGCCCCATGGCGAACAGGCGCAACTCATCCTGGTTGTAGAGCTCGGCCAGTTCGTTGACCGCATCGTCCAGCGGTACGCCCAGCTGCACGCTGCGCCGTACCCGGGTCATGGTCGAGCGCAGCGGCTCGCGCGAGCCGTCGATACCACCGAGTAGCGCATCATTGAGGGTTCGCCCGGCCTTGAGGCTGCGCACGCTGTAGTCCAGCAGTGCGGGCAGTTGCGCGACAAGCTGCTGCACACGCCGCCGGCATAGCCAGCTGAGGGTGAAATAGCCGAGCAGCGGCAGGCTCACCAGCACCATCAGCGCGGCCACCCACCCGGCGCCCAGCAGCGCCACCAGCGCCAGGCCCAGCCAGGCCAGCAGCCAGCGCTGCGGTTGCCAGTCGGTGGCGCCAAGCCCGGCCCGTTGCAAGAGCGGCTCAAGCCAGTCGCGCCGTGCGTTGGCGCTGCGGGCCAACTCAAAGGCCCGCCCCAGGCGCTGGAGAATGCGCTGTTCGCTGCGCTTGTACAGGCCCAGGCGAAACAGCATCAGGGAGACGCCCAGCAACAGGGGCGCCAGCGCCAGCAGCAGGGGGCCGGTCATTGCACACCTTCATGGCGCAGTTTGCTCCCCGCAGGGTTCGGCGCCTCCCGTAGAAACACGTCGCCACCGCGGCGGTCGAGGCGGAACAGTGTGCTGGTCACGTACACGTCATCACGCACGCCGACCACTTCCAGGATTTCACTGACGCAGCGGCGCCCGTCGGGCAGGCGCGCCAGCTGGATCACCACGTCCAGTGCCGCGCAGATCATCTGCCGCAAGGTCTTCTCGGCGATTTGCCGCCCGCTCAGGCCAACCAGGGTTTCCAGGCGCAGCAAGGCGTCCTGCGCGGTGTTGGCGTGCACCGTACTCATCGAGCCATCGTGGCCGGTGTTCATCGCGGTGAGTACATCCAGCACCTCGGTACCGCGGATTTCGCCGAGGATGATACGGTCCGGGCGCATGCGCAGGGCATTGCGGATCAGCTCGCTGGCCTTGATCTCGCCATGCCCCTCGGCATTTGGCGGGCGGGTTTCCAGGCGTACCACGTGGGGATGGTGCAGTTGCAGTTCGGCGACGTCTTCGATGGTCACCAGGCGCTCGCGTGGGGCGATCATCTGGCTGAGGATGTTCAGCAGGGTGGTCTTGCCGGTGCCGGTGCCGCCGCTGACCAGGATGTTGCAGCGCCGGCCCACGGCGCGCTCGAGGAAGTCGAAGATAGGTTGGTCGATGGCACGGGTGGCGAGCAGGTCGGCGCTTTTGAGCATGTCCTGGCGGAATTTGCGGATCGACAGGCAGGGGCCGTCCAAGGCCACCGGTGGAATGATCGCATTGACCCGGCTGCCGTCGGGCAGGCGCGCGTCGACCATCGGCGACGATTCATCCAGGCGCCTTCCGAGCGGTGCGAGGATGCGCTGCATGACGCGCTCGACGTGGTGGGCATCGATGAAACGCAGGTCAGTCTGTTGCAGTTGCCCGCCGCGCTCGACGAACACCCTGTGCGGTCCGTTGACCAGGATTTCGGTGACACTGGCATCACGCAGCAGCACCTCCAGCGGCCCGAACCCAGTCAGCTCATCGACCAGTTCTTCGGCCAGGCGCTCCATTTCATAGCGTGACATCGCCAGGCGCAGGCGGGCCACGTAATCGCCCACCTGCTCCAGGACAAATTGCGTCAATGCCGGGCGCGCGCCTTCGAGCAGGTTGCGGCCGCTGTCTTCGATGGCATCGATGGCAAAACGGTGCAGTGCACGCTTGAGCGCATACGGGTCGCCCGAGGCATGGTGAGGGCCGCCGAAGGGTTGGTCGCCGTTCATTTGCTACCCCATAGCCGGCGCAGCCAGGTAAAGGCCGGTGGCGCAAGGTTCTCCGAGCGCTGCGCCAAGCGCTCACCCAGGCTGCGCAGGGCCTGGGTCAGGTTTTCCCGCGGTGCCAGCTCGAACAGGCTCAGGCCCTGGTTTTTCACGTTCAGCCGGACTTCGGGGCTGTCAGGCATGACTTTGAGCAGGGGTAGGCCGTAGCGCTTGGCCAGGCTCTCGGCATCCGGCGCGACATTGCTCAGGTAGCGGTCGACCAGCAGGCTGGCATGCTCCAGCTTGATGCCATTATCGCGCCACAGCTCCAGCACTTCGAGGTTGCGCCGGCAGTCGAGGATGTTCTGGTCGGTATAGATGATGAGCTTGTCGCAATGGCTGATGATGGTGCGCAGGGCCTCGCTGTCGGCATGCCCGGTCAGGTTCACGACGATGTGCTGAAAGTGCTGGCGCAGTGCGCTGAGCAGCATGTACAGCTCGGCGGCACTGGTCTTGCGCAGAGGTTCGTCATCTTCGGCGAAGGTCAGCAGGCGCAGGCCTTTCTTGTCGCGGGTGAAAGCGCTGTCGATCAGGGTGGTGTCGAGCCGGCGCAGGTGGCGCAGGGCATCGCCGAAGTAAAACGACGCCTCCAGCCCCAGTAGCGCCAGGCTGTCGCCACGTGGCATGCCCAGGTCCAGCAGCAGGGTCTGCTGGCCGCTTTCCTGGACCACCCGCGCCAGATGCGTGGTCAGCAGCGCACCGTCGGCACCGGTCTGCACGCCGTACAGCACGGTCAGGCCGCCCAGGCTGGGGTTGTTGGTGACGGTGGGCATGCGTTTGCCCAAGCGCCGGACCAGCCCGGCCACTTCACTGGCCCGCGATCCGTAGGCGACGAAATCGCGAGCCCCGGCACGCATGGCGTGCAGCACCAGCTGATTGTCCATGCCATCACCCAGGGCGACGATCGCAAGCAGCGGCTTGGCCTCGAGCACGCCTTCGATCAGTGCGCACTGGTTGACCAGTTGCTCACGGTCCAGGCCGATGAACACCAAGGTGCTGAACGTCGCATTGATCAGCGCCAGCAGCTCGTCGAGGCTGCCGCCACTGGCACCGATCACCTGGCCTTGGGGTGCCAGCGCACTCTGCAGCCACTGCAGGTCTTCTTCGTTGCGGGTGATGCCCAAAAAGGTCTGGTTGAGGCTCTCGTTCATCGTGATAACCCGCTTTGGCCATCGAAGTTGCCGTTTTCCATGAAGAACAGCCGGCCCCAGCTGGGGTCGTAGGTGCGCAACCCTTCACCGGGCAGTTCCGGCAGGCGGGCATTGGCCGCCAGCGGTTGAACCAGATGCGGGGTGACGATCATCAGTAGCTCGGTTTCCTCACGTACCAGGGCCGATTGCCGGAAAAACGCGCCAAGGATCGGCAGGTTGCCCAGCCCGGGGAGCTTGTCCACCGCCGAACGGGTGTTGTTGCCGACCAGGCCGCTGATGATGAAACTCTCGCCATCGGCCAGGGAAATGCTGGTATCGGTGCGCCGTATGCTCAGCCCCGGTACGCTCGTGCCGGCAATGGTCACCGCGTTGGTGTAATCCAGCTCGCTGACCTCAGGCGCTACCTTCAGGGTGATGCGGTCGCGGCTGATCACGGTCGGCGTCAGGGCCAGGCGCACACCAAACTCCTTGTACTCGATCGAAAAGTTGTCGCTGCCAGCGCTGGGCACCGGGATCGGTATCTCGCCCCCGGCCAGAAAGCTTGCCGTCAGGCCGCTGAGCACGGTGAGGCTGGGGCGCGCCAGGGTGTAGGCGAAGCCGCTGTTCTCCAGTGCATTGATGGCTGCCAGGAAACGGCTGCTGCCGCCGCCCCAGACAATGTTGAACACGCCGTCGTTGAGCGGGATCTGCGGCGAGGTGACAGGCACGGCGCCCGGCGTCACCGATGTGCCTGGCACGGTGCCCGGCGACCCGATCAGGCTGTTGTTCGAGCCGCTGAAGAACAGGCGGGCGCCGGCTTCCTTGTACTTGGTGCGGCGCACCTCGACGAAGCGGATATCGGCCTGCACCTGGCTCGGCAACGCCGGATCCAGCGACGGTGGCAGGCCCGTTTCGGCCATGGCGGCGCTGGCCTGGCCGTTGACGAACAGCATGGCCCGGTGTGGCGCGGGGGCGCAGGCCGTCCACAGCATGAGTGTGGTATTGCCCTGGCCCACGGCGGTCACCAGTACGGCGCGGTCACCGCTGGGTTGCACATCGGCAACGTTGGGGTCGCCGACGGCAGCCCGGGTGATTGCCAGCGGCAAGCGTAATTCTTGCTGTAGGCCTTGATCGATTTCGATCACTGAAGGCAGTTGGGCAAAGGCTTCGCAGCCTTTGCTGGCGCCATTGGCGTGCGGCAACAGCGCCATCATGAGCAAGGCCAGGCATGTGTGGCTGGCGAACCGTTTTGCACTGCAACGCTCGGAACTGCGCATGCTGCATCCTTGCCTTGTCAGGGGGTCTTGTTGGCGTCCGCGGCCTGTGCGCCACGGATGATCTGCATGCTCGCAACGGCTGCAGCGCTTGAGGCGGTTTTGGCCAACGGGGCCTGGGAAAGCTGGCTGAACCGAAAGAGTTCGCGGTTGATGGTTTCTACCTGAGGCTTGCTTTCCGCTTCGGCCCAGTAGCGGGCCAGCCGCTGCTCGGCGGCACTGCGCACGGCCAGGCGCAGGGTGCCGACCTGGGCTGCCAGCATCAGGCGGCTGGCCAAGGCTTCAGGAACTGCCAGCACCACGGTGTGGGTGCTGGCCGGGTTGCTTGGGCGCGCCTGTTCGCGTCGGGCCTTGAGTTCCTCGGCGGTCAGTGCCGGCCGCCCGTCATTGGCAACGCCCATCTGTTCGCCGACGCTCAGCACGCGCAGGGCCGGCAACACCACCTGGGCCGAGGATTGTGGGTTGTTGGCCTCTTCGCGCAGGTACAGCAGCACGTCGACAAAATCACCTGGGTACAGTTGCCCGGCTGCGCCGACCACTTCGTCCACGCCGACCGCCACGGCCCGTTCGTGGGCGCGGATCATCCGTGCCAGCGGTCCGCCAGGCTGGAAGCTCGATTCGTCCAGCCAGCTACCTGCCGCCAGTGGCCTGGCGCTGCTGCGTCCGATCACCTGGTCTACGTGCTGGAAGGCCCCGTCAGGCACCACCTGCAAGCGCTCGAGCAGCACGTCGTCTGCAGTCAGAGGCGTATTGGCCGGCAGCGCCTTGCGCAGCACGACGACAGGGAAGCGCTGGGGCTCGGGCGGTTTTGGGGTGGGCGCGGCAACCACGGCTGCCGGCTGTTCGGCGACAGGGGCGACTGGCTGGGGTGGTGCAGCAGGGCGGCTGAGCACCACGCCCCAATAGCCTGCCAGCAGTGCGCCGATCAGGAAAACTGCAGCCAGAATCATGGTCAAGCGACTGCTCATGTCTGGCCTCCGTGCACATGTTCGGGTGGTGGCAAAAAGTTACTATTTCGCTATTGCACGGTAGCCCACCCATTGCCATTCGCCATTAGCCGCTCGCGTTTTTTTCACGCCTGAATGTAAAACCAATTAAAACAATCAGTTGATGAAATCGACGGCTTTAATGCTTTTGGATTATTACCTGATGACTAATGCTTTTTTATATTTGCGGACGGCGCCAGCTTGGCAATCCTTTGATGGCAAACAGGGGTCACTTTGACACCATTGTCGCCGGCGATGTCGCCGCAAGGAGCTGGTCATGTTGCTGAAACAGGTCGTCCTTCACTGCAAACACTTCCTGCGTCGCAAAGACGGCGCTTCGGGTATCGAGTACGCGGTCATCGCGGCGATGGTGGCGGTGGTGCTGGCGGGTTTCGTCACGCCCATCTCGACCCAGATCACGGCGATGTTCACCGCGATCCAGGGGGCTCTTTAATCCCTAACCCAATGATGTTCAACGCCTCACCGGGCCAGGTGTCCAGGAGCCGCACATGCAGAACTCGCCCTCGCGTCAGCAGATTCTTCTGGTCGATGACGAGCAAGAGCATCTACTTGAGTTGGCCGAACTCCTCGAGAGCGAGGGGTACTACTGCCATACCGCAGGCTCGGTGAAAGCTGCACTGCAACTGCTCACCCAGTATCCGGACGTTGCCTTGGTCATCACTGATCTGCGTATGCCGGAGGAAAGCGGCATCGATTTGATCCAGCGCTTACGCGACCATACGGCCCGCCAGCATTTGCCGGTGATCGTCATGTCGGGCCACGCCGGTGCAGACGACCTCAGCGACCTGCTGCGCCTGCAGGTGCTGGATTTCTTCCGCAAGCCCATCTATTACGCACGGTTGCTGGAGACACTGGACAACCTGTTCCCGCAACCGTTGTTGCAGGTTGCCAAGTACTGACTCCACGCAGCGAGAGCAGAAACGAGAACGCCCGGCACATGGCCGGGCGTTCTGGTTACTGGCAAGGATCAGGCGTCAGGGTCATTGAGCTCCAGTACACCGCGCTTGCTGCGCAGCTTGCCGTAGAAATGATCCAGCGCATTGTTCAGCTTGCTGGCTGCCCCATCCACGGCCTGGTCCAGCGAAGCGGCGGTATGGGTCACGGAAATCGGTTGATGGCCTTTGGGGCGAGCCTCCATCTGGCAGCGTTTGTCATGCGGCCCGGGCTTGGCGCCGTTCTCGTCGCGCAGGTGCACCTCGATGCGGGTGAGGTCCTCCTCGTAACGTTCGAGCGTGGTTTGCAGCGTACTGCGGACCCACTCGTTGAGACGGATGTTGCCTTCGATATGGTTGCTGCTGTTGACCTGGATTTGCATGATTCAATCCTTATTCAGCTTGCTCGCATGGAGGCGTGCCTAGGCCCTTGAGGCCCTTGGTAAAGCTTCGCCTCTTGACTCTAAGGTCAGGCAACCGAAGCCTGAATTCAAGCCCTTCGTGAAAATAAATGTTCTGTTGCAATTGGCATCGCAAAGGCAACTGGGCTGCCCTTGACGAGCGAAGGCCTGCTCAAAACCCTGTGGCCTTTCAGACTTTGCTTATGCGAATTGAAATCATTACTATTGCTACCCCATCGTTTCCCGGACCTCCGCCATGAAGCGCAATGCCGCCGGACTGCCCCTGAGCTACCGCCTGGCCGTGACCTCTCGCTGCCTGGCTGCGGTGCTGGGCGGATACCTGCTGGCGTCCATGGCCAGCGTCTGCATCACCCTGCTGGCGCCGTTGCCGCAAGTCGACGCGGCCATGACCGGCATGATGTTGTCGTTCGTCTTCTACCTGTTGGCCTTCATCTGGTGTTTCGCCTGTCGCAGCGCCGCGCTTGCCTGGCTGGGCGTGTTGCTGCCGAGCCTGCTGCTGGCTCTGATCAGCGGGTTCGCCTACTGGATGGGACATCCATGAAGGACGGTTTCCGCCAGGCGATGGCCTGGTTGCACACCTGGACCGGGCTTATTTTCGGCTGGCTGCTATTCGCTATCTTCCTGACCGGCACGCTGTCGTATTTCAAGGAAGAGATCAGCCACTGGACACAGCCTGAAGTCCGCCGCCACGCACTCGACCCGGTGGCGAGCCTGGGCCTGGCTCAGCGCTACCTGGAGGCCAACGCGGCACATTCGGACAACTGGATGATCCGCTTGCCCAGCGAGCGCAAAGCCGCGTTGAGCGTCGGTTGGCGTGACCCAGATGGCGGGCGCCGTGGCTTTGTCAGCAAGCAACTCGACGCCCAGACCGGGCAACCCGTAGAGGCCCGCGACAGCCGCGGCGGCGAATTCTTCTACCGCTTCCACTTCCAGCTGCAGATGCCCTATCCCTGGGGGCGCTGGCTGGCGACCTTCTGCGCCTTCATCATGTTGCTCGGCCTCGTCACCGGGATCATCACCCACAAGAAGATCTTCAAAGAGTTCTTCACCTTCCGCCCCGGCAAGGGTCAGCGCTCGTGGCTGGACGGGCATAACGCCATCGGTGTGCTGGTGTTGCCGTTCCACCTGATGATCAGTTACAGCAGCCTGGTGATCTTCATGTACATGGTGATGCCGGCCAGCATCATGGCCAGCTATGGGGGCAATACCAACGGCTATTTCAACGACTTGTTCGGCCGTGAGGACGTGCCCAAGGTGGCCAACGTCGCTGCGCCACTGGTGCCGTTGGCCAGCTTGTATGCCAAGGTTCAGGCGCAGGCCCCCGGAGCCCGCATGGGGTACATCCAGGTCCACAACCCGGGCGACCGCAACGCTCGCGTGAGCTTCGCCCAGGCTTCGGCCGACAGCATCGCCTACAAGCGCAGCGCCAACTGGATGTTCGACGGCAGCACGGGCGAACTGCTGAGCCAAGGGGCACCGGAAAGCGCTGCAATGATGACCTCGTTCAGTTTCGTCGGCCTGCACATGGGCAACTTCGCCGGGCCCTGGTTGCGCTGGCTGTACTTCGTGTTCGGGGTGGCCGGTACTGCGGTCATCGGCACGGGCCTGGTGATGTGGCTTGGCAAGCGCCAGCTCAAGCACGCCAAGCGCGAACGCATGCCCGCCGAGCTGCGCCTGGTCGAGGTGCTCAACATTGCCAGCATCAGTGGCCTGCTGCTCGCGGTGGCCGGCTTTTTCTGGGCCAACCGCGTGCTGCCTGCCGCGCTGCAAGGCCGGGCGGAATGGGAGGTGAACACGTTCTTCGTAGTCTGGCTGTTGTCGCTGGTACATGCCGTGCTGCGCCCCGGGCGTCGCGCCTGGGGCGAGCAGTTGGGGCTTGGGGCGCTGGCCTTTGCCCTGCTGCCGTTGCTCAATGCACTGACCACCGGCCAGGGCCTGAACCACAGCCTGGCCGCCGGCGACTGGGCCATGGCCGGGCTGGACCTCACGGCACTGGGCACCGGTCTGTTCCTGGCCTGGGCCGCAGGCAAGATGCTACGTGCCCCGAAGGCTGTGGCCAAGCGTGAGCCCCGGGTGGCCAAGGCAACGGCTGAAACGGTCGAGGTGAATGGATGCTGAGCGTCGCCCTGATTGGTTTCGCCGGCTTTGCTGCCTTGTGCCTGGCGATGGAAAGGCACTTCAAGGATCTGCTGGGGCGCAAGCCTGCTGCTGGCCAGTTGCGTGGCCTGCGCGTGGCGGGTTGGTCGTTGCTGCTGGCATCGCTGGCGCTGTCGGTGCACCTGCGTGGGTGGGCGCATGGCTTGGTGGAGTGGGTCGCGGTGTCGATGGCCGGGGTGACCCTGTGGGTCTTCGCCTTGCCTTACCAGCCGCGCGTGCTGCTGGGGCTGGCGGCGATCAGCCTGATAGTGGGCCCGCTATTGATCCTGTCTGGCGGATGATGCCTTGATCGAGCCTGACAGCGACGGCACCCGCGCGCGTTTCGTGCAGGTCTTCATGGCCCAGCGCGCACGCATGGAAGCCTTGGTCAGCCGGCGAGTGGGCTGCCGCGCCACGGCATCGGACCTGGTCCAGGAGCTGTTCTTGCGCTTTTGGCGGCGCCCCGAGGTCAAGGTAGAGGCGCTGGACACCTACCTGCTGCGCTGCGCCGGGAATCTGGCCATCGACCACCTGCGCAGTGAAGGCAGCCGCGAGCGTATCGCCGAAGCGTCGCTGCCCCTGGATGAATGCCTGGCCCAGGCACCGGAGCAGGCCCTGGAGGTCAACCATGACCTGCAGCGCATCGAAGCGGCGCTGCGCGCCTTGCCTGAGCGAACCCGGCAGATCTTTTTGCTCAACCGTATACACGGCTGCACATATGGCGAGATCGCAAAGGCCATGCAGCTGTCCCAGAGTGCCGTGGAAAAGCATATGATGCGCGCCCTCCAAGCGTGCAAAGCCAGTGTTGCCGAGCCCGCGCCCCCGATCCCCAGGCCAGGGAGCGCCCGTCGATGAGCCGTTCAGACTTGACCACTGCTGACCCGTCGCAAGCAGCGCTGCGTTGGCTGGCCACGATCAACGAGCAGCCTGAGGTTGCGCAGAGTGTGGCGTTCAAGCGCTGGTTGCTGGCCGACCCCAGGCACCGTGAAGCCTATGCCCAGGCCCAGGCGCTGTGGCACCAGACCGCGGCGCCGGCGGCTCGCCTGGCCGAGGAAGAATACGCAGACCTGCAGCGATACCTGGATGCCATGGCCAAGGCGCCTGTCCCGGCGCGCTGGCGCCGCGCCCGCGCCCTGGCTATGGCGGCATGCCTGGTGCTGGCCGTGGGTGTTGCGGGGGGCTGGCACCCGGGGTACTGGCTGCAGGACCTGCAGGCCGATTTCAGCAGCACGCACGCCATCCGTCAGGTGACGCTGGCTGACCAGTCGCAGGTGACGCTGGACGCGGGCAGTGCCATTGCTGTCGATTTCCAGCACGGGCAGCGCCAGGTGCGGCTGTTGCATGGCGCTGCATTCTTCAAGGTCACGCACACCGGTGAGCCCTTCGTGGTACAGGCGGCGGGGGGCCAGGTGCGGGTGCTGGGCACGGAGTTCGAAGTGCGGGAGCAGGCCGAGGGTGCACAGGTCACGGTGCGCAACGGTCGAGTGGCGGTCACGCCGGCTCAAGGGCAAGCCGCCCGTGAGCTGACGGCCAACCAGCAACTGGCCTATGCCCGAGGCCTGGCGGGTGAGACTGCGCGTGTGGACAGCGACAGCCGTCTTTCCTGGCGCCAAGGCTGGGTCAACTACTACCAGGCGCCCTTGGCGCAGGTGATCGAAGACCTGGGGCGCTATTACCCGGGGCGGATCGTGCTGCTCGACAGCGAGTTGGGGCAGCGCAAGGTCAGCGGCAGTTTCCCGGTGCGCGAGCCACTGGCGGCGCTGGACTCGCTGGGCAAGGTGATGGGGTTCTCGCGGCAGACGGTTCTCGGCCGGTTGACGGTCATCCGGCAAGTGTCGGTCGCGGGAAAATAATTTTCAAAAGCGGGTGAGGTAACAGGACGTGACATCCGTGTAATGAGTGGAAGTGCGATTCATTCGCAGTCATCACCCTCTCACAGGTCAGCGTCCATGAAGTTCACCCACCGTTGCGTCCCCCTCTGGCTTGGTCTTTCTGCGCTTTCGGCCTTGGCTGCTGCCCCTGGTATCTTCGCCGCCGAACAGCTCGAACTGCACAGGTTCGCCCAGCCGAGCCAGCCCTTGCCTCTGGCGCTCAGTGCCTTCAGCCGCGCCACCGGCCAGAGCGTGGTCTACACCTTGGAACTGCCTGCCGTGCAGGCACCGGCCCTGCAGGGTACGTTCAGTGCCGAACAGGCGCTGCAGCAGTTGCTGGGCAACGCTGGCCTGACGTGGCGCCGGGTCGACGCCCGCACGCTGACGCTCGAACCTGTGGACACCTCCGGTGCGCTCAACCTGCAGGCCACCACGGTGACCTCGCAGATGGACACCTACAGCTACCAGCCGCCGGCCAGCGCCTCGATCATGCGTGGCCAGGGCCCGTCCCAGGACATCCCCCAAGCCATCAACGTGGTCCCGGCCCAGGTCATTCGCGACCAGGCCCCGCGCAACCTGGATGATGCCCTGGCCAACGTCAGCGGCATCACCCAGGGCAACAATTTCGGTGGCACCTCCGACACGGTGATGAAGCGCGGCTTCGGCGACAACCGCGACGGTTCGATCATGCGCGACGGCATGCCCGTGGTGCAGGGGCGTAGCCTCAATGCGAGTACCGAACGGGTCGAGGTACTCAAGGGGCCGGCTTCGCTGCTTTATGGCATCCAGGACCCGGGCGGGGTGATCAACGTGGTCAGCAAGCGCCCGCAATTGCAGCAGTACAACGCCCTGAACGTGCGCGGCTCGACCTACGGCAGCGGCAAGAATGGCAGCGGCGGCGGTTTCGACAGCACCGGGGCACTGGGCGACAGCCACTTCGCCTACCGCTTGATCGTCGACCATGAAGACGAGGATTACTGGCGTAACTATGGCGTGCACCGCGAATCGCTGGTGGCGCCGTCGCTGGCCTGGCTTGGCGAGGACACCCAGGTGGTGCTGGCCTACGAGCACCGTGAATTTCTCTACCCGTTCGACCGGGGCACCGCCTTCGGCAGCAACGGCCACCCGCTGGACATTCCGGCCACGCGCCGCCTGGATGAACCCTTCAACGACATGGAAGGCCGCTCCGACCTGTATCGCCTGGAGGTCGATCACCAGTTGGCCGACGATTGGAAGCTGCACGTTGGCTACAGCTTCAACCGCGAGACTTACGACGCCAGCCAGGTGCGCGTGACCGGTGTCAACGAAACCAAGGGCACGCTCACACGCAGCATCGATGGCACCCACAACGCCATGAGTCGCGACCAGTTCGCCACCCTCAGCCTGACTGGCAACCTGGAGCTGGCCGGCATGCAGCATGACCTGCTGATGGGCATCGATCACGAAGACCGCAAGGTCTTTCGCGGCGACCTGATTCGGCAGAGCGCGCAGTCCTCCTTCAGCTATGTGAACCCGGTCTACGGCCAGGAAGTGGAGGGGAGCACGGTGCGCGCCAGCGACAGTGACCAGACCGACAAGCTGCGCACCGACGCGCTGTTCCTGCAGGACGCAGTGCACCTGGATGAGCACTGGATACTGGTGGCCGGCGCACGCTTTCAGCAGTACGACCAATACGCTGGCCGCGGCCGGCCGTTCAAGGCCAATACCGACACCCGTGGCCAGGCCTGGGTACCGCATGCCGGTATCGTCTACAAGGTCGATGAACAGTTGTCGTTCTATGGCAGTTACAGCGAGTCGTTCAAGCCCAACTCCAGCATTGCCCCGCTGACCGGCGGCGTGGTGCTGGATTCGTCGATTGCGCCCGAAGAGGGCAAATCGTGGGAGCTGGGGGCCAAGCTCGACATGCCCGGCAGCCTGACCGGCACCCTGGCGCTTTTCGACATCACCAAACGCAACGTGCTGGTCGCCAACTTCGACAGCGGTACCGGCGATACGGTCTACAGCAATGCGGGCGAGGTCAGTTCCAGAGGGGTGGAGCTCGACCTCACCGGGCAGCTCAGTGAGCGTTGGAGCCTGATCGGCAGTTATGCCTACTCCGACGCCAAGGTGACCAAGGACCCAGACCTCGAGGGTAACCGCCTGCAGAACGTGGCCAGGCACAGTGGCTCGTTGTCGGCGGTGTACGACTTCGGCAGCCTGTTCGGCGGCGACCGTTTGCGTTTCGGTGCCGGAGCCCGTTATGTCGGCGAGCGCCCGGGCAACTCGACCAATACCTTCGACTTGCCCAGCTACACCGTGGCCGATGCCTTCGCCACCTATGAGACCAAGCTGGACGAGCACAACGTGCGCCTGCAGTTGAACGTGAAGAACCTGTTCGACAAGGTGTACTACAGCTCGGCGGTCAACCAGTACTTCGTCGCCATAGGTGATGCACGCCAGGTGAGCCTGTCGAGTACGTTTGAGTTCTAGTGGCTGAAGGCGGCGCGATAATCGCCAGGTGTCGCGCCGACTGCCTGGCGAAAGCGATTGCTGAAATGGCTGGCACTGGCAAACCCGCACAGCAACGCAACGTCTCCCAACGGCAACTGCCCCAGGCGCAGCAGCTGGCAGGCCCGATACAACCGGCGGGCCAGCAGATACTGGTGCGGTGGCACGCCGAAGCTGGTGCGGAACATGCGTGCGAAGTGATACTCGGAGAGGTTGCAACGCACGGCCAACTCACCGAGGGTGAGGGGCTGATCCAGGTGTGCCTCGATGTAGTCCACCAGTTGCCGGCGCAGGTTCGGTGCCAACCCGCCTTTGAGGCGTAACCCCTGGCGCGGCCCCACTTGGCTGAGCACGGCGTGATCGACGATCTCGTGTGCCAGGCTGCTGGCCAGCAAGCGCTCGCCTGGCTCCTCCCAGGCCAGGCTGATCAACTGGCGAAAACGCATCGACTGCCGTGGGTCGTCGAGAAACGTCGCTTCCTGCAGTTGCATCTCCCGCGGTTCCCGGTCGAGCAGGCGCACGCAGCCCAGGGCGAACTGCACCTCGCTGATGTACAGGTGCGCCAGGCGCAGCTGCCCATTGACCACCCAGTTGGACTCGTGGCCGGCCGGCATGATGCACAGTTTGCCCGGTGCCCCTTTGTCGGCGGGGCGTTGGCGGCGAAAGGTGCCCGTGCCGTGGGCGATGTAGCACGACAGCGTGTGGTGACTGGGCGCCTGGTAGTCGCGGGCGTCGTCACGGTTGCTCCACAGTGCCGCGGCCAGCCCATCGCCCAGGTGCGCGCTCAGTTCCAGCCTGGCGTGGGGCGAGGCATGCATGGCGTTGAATACGTGCAGCTGGTTCAGTGGGGTCATGGGCGATTCCTCTGTTGCCATCGTACTGCCGATGCGCCGAGGTGGCAGCTCCCTGGGCGTTGAAAAGCGCAAGTTTGTGCAAGCGCACAGCACTGGCCGAAGCGAACACTGATGGCTCTGGCGAGGGCTGCGCCCTCGATCGCCGGCAAGCCAGCGCCCACCAGTGCCGCTTCCAAGCACGGCGGCGAACCTGTGAAGGCCAACTTGTCGGCGATGGGCCGCATGGTGCCCCGCAATGCAAGGTCGTATGCCTAAGGAACCCCCCATGAACCTTTCCCTGTACCTGCTCACCGTCCTGATCTGGGGTACCACCTGGATCGCTCTGAAACTGCAATTGGGCGAAGTCGCCATCCCGGTGTCGATCGTCTACCGCTTTGCCTTGGCTGGCCTGATCCTGTTCGCCATCCTGCTGCTTACCCGCCGCCTGCAGCCAATGAATCGGCGCGGTCACCTGTTGTGTCTGGCGCAGGGGCTGTGCCTGTTTTGCGTCAATTTCATGTGTTTCCTCACCGCCAGCCAGTGGATTGCCAGTGGCCTGATCGCCGTGGTGTTCTCCACTGCCACATTGTGGAATGCGCTGAACGCACGGATCTTCTTCGGGCAGAGGGTCGCCAGCAACGTACTCGCTGGCGGCGCGCTTGGCCTTTTGGGGTTGGGCCTGCTGTTCTGGCCGGAGTTGTCGCACCATGCGGCAAGCCGCGAAACGCTTTATGGCCTCGGCCTGGCCTTGCTCGGTACGCTGTGCTTCTCGGCAGGCAACATGTTGTCGAGCATGCAGC
Source organism: Pseudomonas putida (assembly GCF_026625125.1). Lineage (NCBI taxonomy): Bacteria > Pseudomonadati > Pseudomonadota > Gammaproteobacteria > Pseudomonadales > Pseudomonadaceae > Pseudomonas > Pseudomonas putida. The sequence goes on from NZ_CP113097.1 coordinate 957,303, forward strand.
AGAAAGCCGGCCTCAAGCCCATGACCACCAATGCGTGGGGGATGGTCTATGGGGCCGCTTTGTTGTCCGTGTATTGCCTGATCAGCGGTATTCCCTTTGCGATGGAGTGGGACACGCGCTATGTCGGCTCGCTGCTGTACCTGGTGATACCGGGCTCGGTGATCGGCTTCACCGCCTACCTGACGTTGGTCGGGCGCATGGGCGCGGAGCGCGCTGCATATTGCACGGTGCTGTTCCCGCTGGTGGCGCTGAATGTGTCGGCGTTTGCCGAAGGCTATCAATGGACAGCCCCTGCGTTGCTCGGGATGGTCGCGGTGATGGCGGGTAACGTGCTGGTGTTTCGCAAGCCAAGGCCCGTGGCTGCTGGTGTGTTGCATGTTGGCGGGGGCATTGGCAACTGTCAGAAATGACAGGTGCGCGTATTTGCAGCATGGCTAAGACTAGGCCGCAAATCGCTGGGGAAACCAATGCCGTCCTCCTTCAGAACACTGTCCTCTACGCAGCTTTGGCTAACGTGTTCAGCAGCGTTGCTGTTGCATATCGTCCCGCTGCTGATGGCCGACATGTCAGTCCTGGACGACTACGCGCGCCAATACCTGGCACGCAATGACTGGGTGCAAGACGGTCGGCCGCTGGCCGCCTTGCTCAATGCCGTACTGAGTTTCGGCCCCGCTGCTGTGAACCTCTACCCATTGCCATTGCTGCTTGCCGTGCTGATTACCGCACACGCGCTGGCCAACCTGGTGCAGCACTGGTTCACGCTACCGACGGTGAGTGCCGTGCTGGTGGTGTTGCCGTTGTGGATGCAGCCGTTCTTCCTGCAGAACCTTTCCTATCAATATGATGGGGCGTCGATGGCCTTGTCGCTGGCGTGTAGCCTGTGGGCGATCACCCTTGGCTGCCAATGGGCGAAACCATGGCTCGGCGGCACATTGCTGGTGGCCGCCAGCGCTGCGCTCTACCAACCCGGCCTGAACGTATTCGCGGGTTTGTGTTGCCTGGAAATCATGCGTGTGGTCATGAACGGCAGCCGGTTTGCAATGGTTTGCAAGGTTGCAGCGGTGCGCTTGGGGCAGTTGCTGGTTGGCGTGGGGCTTTTCTATGTGTCCTGCGCCTGGATGGTGCGCAGTGAGCGTACGGCGCTGCTTGCTTTCGACGGGCTGTGGCTGACTGAAATGTCCCAGCGCCTTGCGGCCACGGTCGAAGTTGTCAGCGTGTTGGTCACACCTTGGGTGTTCTGGGGTGCCGTTGGTTTGTGCCTGTTGGCGGCATTCTCACTGGGCCGCAAGCTGCAAGCACTGTGGCGTCGTCCCTACGCCTTGAGCGAGCGGCTGGGGTTGGTCGCGGCGTTGCTGTTACCGGTTGCGCTGATACTGCTATGCATTCCAGGCCTCATTCTGTTCCTGGAGCACTTCGACCCCACCGCGCGGGTACTGATGGGCCTGGGGGCCGCGCTGACCATGTTGCTTTACGTGGTGCACGACGCCTTGGCAGCGTTGCCCCGTGTGCGCCTGGTCGTTCTGGCCACCTCGATCGTGTTCATGCTCTCCATGTCCTTTGCGTACGGCCGGGTGCTGATGCTGCAGAAGGCCTTGCACCAAGCAGTCGCCCAGTCCGTTGCCCATGACCTCTCGTCCCAGCCGGAGCTGGCCGCAGCCAGGCATTACTACCTGCTCGGCTATTGGCAGTCCAGGCTTTGGGTGCCTGCTGCCAAAGGTACCTTGGCGCATATGCCAGCGATCGAAGTCATCGATGCGAACCGGTATGTGATGCTGCCAGAAATGCTCCCGCGGGTGGGTATCGACGACCCTCGCACGTTCTACCAGTCGCCGCCGCTGACCCGTCGGCAGGTATTGGCCCGCAGTCCCTCGCCACGGGTCGTGAGCAGGTTCTATGACATCCATTTGGTGGGTGATGCCGCTTATGTGCTGATCAAGCTGCCGCAGGCAACCGGACAGGAGCACTGACCATGGTTCGTTTCGCTCGCTATGGCCTGGTTGGCATCGTTAATACCGCCTTGCACGGGTTGGTGTTCTGGGGGGCGCTGGCGCTGGGGTTGAATCAGGGGCAGAGCAACCTGCTGGCCTTCGCCGTGGCGGCAACGGTGTCCTATCACATCAATGCCCGCTTTACCTTTGCCGTCAGGCCAACGGGGTCGCACTACCTGGTGTTCATGGCCGGCATGGGTGGCATCAGCCTAGTGCTCGGGGCCATCGCCGATTGGGCGCAGTTGTCGCCCTGGTTGACCGTGCTTACGTTTTCAGCCACCAGCCTGATCGTCGGCTACAGCTACTCGCACGCGGTGGTTTTCAAGCGGAGGGAGGCATGAACATTACCCTGGTCGCACCCCTGTACAACGAGCAGGACACCCTTGAACGCTTTTATCATGCGGTACGCAGCGAGCCGACGCTGCAGGGGGTGACGGTCGAGATCCTGCTGGTCAACGATGGCAGCAGCGATGCCAGCGAGCAGATTTGCACCGAGTTGGCGGCGCGCGATGAATGGGTCACGGTGGTCAACTTCTCGCGCAATTTCGGCAAGGAGTCCGCCCTGTTCGCGGGCCTCGAATACGCCAATGGCGATGCGGTGGTGCCGATCGACGTCGACCTGCAGGACCCTGTTGAGCTGATCGCACAGATGATCGAGCTGTGGCAGCAGGGGGCCGACGTTGTGCTGGCCAAGCGCCGTAGCCGTGCGACCGACACCCGGCTCAAACGTTGGACTGCACGCCTGTATTACCGCTTGCACAACCGCATCGCCTCGACCCGGATCGAGGAAAACGTCGGTGATTTTCGCCTGTTGGACCGCAAGGTGGTGGCCGCCATCCGCCAGTTGCCGGAGCAGCAGTTGTTCATGAAAGGTGTGTTGTCCTGGGTGGGTTTTCGTACCGAAATCGTCGAGTACGACCGGCCCGAACGTACGGCGGGCACCAGCAAATTCAGCTTCTGGCGGCTATGGAACCTGGCCCTGGATGGCATCACCTCGTTCAGCACGGTGCCTTTGCGGCTATGGAGTTACGTGGGTGGAGGGGTATCGCTGTCGGCGTTCGTGTTTGCGATGTACATGGTGATCGACAAAATGCTGTTCGGAAACGATGTGCCGGGCTATCCGTCGTTGATGACGGCAGTGCTGTTCCTGGGCGGGGTGCAGTTGATCGGCATCGGAATATTGGGCGAATACATAGGGCGGATCTACCAGGAGACCAAGCATCGGCCCCGGTACGTGGTGCGCAAGGTAGTGAGGCGGCACAGGCAACCCATGTGAAGGTTGCCTGTGCTGGCCTCTTCGCGGCGAATACGCGTTGTCAGCCCTTCCACACCTGTGGATTCACCAGATCCCGCGGCCGTTCGCCCAGCAGCGCAGCGCGCAGGTTGTCCATTGCCCGGTTGGCCATGGCCTCACGGGTTTCGGCGGTGGCCGAACCGATGTGCGGCAGCGTCAGGGCATTGGGCAGTTTGAACAGCGGCGACTCGCTCAGCGGCTCCTTTTCGTAGACATCCAGGCCCGCGCCGCGAATGGTGCCGTTTTGCAGCGCCTCGACCAGCGCTGCTTCGTCGACCACCGGGCCACGGGCGATGTTGATCAGGAAGGCGCTCGGCTTCATCAGCTTCAGCTCGCGAGCGCCGATCAGCTGGCGGGTGGCGTCGGACAGCGGCACCACGATGCAGACGAAATCGGATTCTGCCAGCAGTTGCTCAAGGCTGCGGTATTGGGCCCCGAGCTCCTGCTCCAGTGCTGGTTTGCGGCTGTTGCCGGCATACAGCACCGGCATGTTGAAACCGAAGCGGCCACGGCGGGCGACGGCCGCGCCGATGTTGCCCAGGCCGACGATGCCCAGCGTCTTGCCGTGCACGTCGCTGCCGAAGTGCGCTGGGCCGACGGTGGCCTGCCATTGGCCGGCCTTGGTCCAGGCGTCCAGTTCGGCCGTGCGCCGTGCGCAGCCCATGATCAGCGAGAAGCCCAGGTCGGCGGTGCTTTCGGTCAGCACGTCAGGCGTGTTGGTCAGGGCGATGCCGCGCTCGTTGAAGTAGTCGACGTCGTAGTTGTCGTAGCCCACCGAGACGCTGGACACCACTTCCAGTTTGGCGGCCCCTTCGAGTTGCGCGCGGCCGAGCTTGCGACCGGCGCCGATCAGGCCGTGGGCTTCGGGCAAGGCTTCATTGAACTGGGCACTGATGTCGCCGAGCTTGGGGTTGGGCACGATCACGTTGAAATCTTGCTGCAGGCGCTCGGCCATGGCCGGGGTTATGCGGCTGAAGGCCAGGACGGTCTTTTTCATCGGGCTACTTCCGGGCAAAAGGTAGAAGCTACAAGTTGCAAGCTACAAGCTGCAAGAGAAAGCAGCGCGTGCACGGCCCTGCTGTTGCTTGCAGCTTGCAGCGGCTTCAGTTCGCGATGAGCAACTCGTGGGTTTTCAGGTCCGCTTCGTGGGCTGCGAGAATTTCTGGCAAGGAATTGCGCAGGTACTCCACCCAGGTCTTGATCTTCGCATCCAGATACTGGCGCGACGGGTAGATCGCATACAGGTTCAGCTCCTGCAGCCTGTAGTCCGGCATCACCCGTACCAGGCTGCCATCACGCAAACCCTCGATGGCCGAGTAGATCGGCAGCACGCCCATGCCCATGCCGCTGCGAATCGCGGTTTTCATCGCGTCGGCAGAATTGACCTGGAACGGCGAACTGCTGATGTTGACCAGCTCCTGGCCCTCCGGGCCGTCGAACAACCACTTTTCCAGCGGGATCACCGGGCTGACCATGCGCAGGCAGGCATGCTGCAGCAGGTCGACCGGCTTGTGCGCGAAGCCGTGCCTGGCCACATAGTCTGGCGAGGCGCAGACGATGCTGTAGGTAATGCCCAGACGCTGCGACACGAAGCCCGAGTCCGGCAGCTCGGTGGCCAGCACGATGGACACGTCATAGCCTTCGTCGAGCAGGTCGGGCACGCGGTTGGCCATGGTCAGGTCGAACGTCACGTCCGGGTGCGACTCGCGGTAGCGGGCGATGGCATCGACCACGAAGTGCTGGCCGACCCCGGTCATCGAGTGCACCTTCAATTGCCCGGCAGGGCGGGCATGCGCATCGCTCGCCTCGGCTTCGGCCTCTTCGACGTAGGTCAGGATCTGTTCACAGCGCATCAGGTAACGCTTGCCCGCCTCGGTCAGGGCGATGCGCCGCGTGGTTCGGTTCAGCAGCCGGGTTTGCAGATGGGCTTCCAGGTTGGAGACCGCCCGCGACACGTTCGCGGTGGTCGTATCCAGTTGCGCCGCAGCAGCAGTGAAACTGCCAAGCTGGGCTACGCAACTGAAAGCACGCATGTTTTGCAGGGTGTCCATGGGTCACTCTCAAGGTAGAGGGCAAATTGTGTCACGAAGTAAGTTGCATGTGCCTTCGACCAAAGCCGGATTATCGCTGTTTTGGTAACAAAGATTCGCAGGAATCCACGCTTATCGCCAGTGCGGCCGCCCCCTAGAATTGCCCAGCCCTCCACCTCTTCCTCGGGAAATCGCAGCTGTGCCGCGTCGCATCATCAGAACGCTTCAGGCGTTCAGTGCCTGTGCCATTAGCCTCACCTTGAGCGGCTGTATCGGAACTTGGGGCATTGCCCCACAAAGCAAGACCCTCCAAGCCAATACCTTGACCACCGACGCAGCCATCCGTGCAGCCGCCAGCGATGCCCACTGGCCCGACCAGCAGTGGTGGCGTGCCTACCATGACCCGCAACTGAACCATTGGCTGGACCTGGCCGTGGCGGGTAGCCCGAGCCTGGCCATGGCCGCAGCGCGGGTGCGCGCAGCCAAGGCCATGGCCGGCGTGGTCGAGTCGGCAGAACAGCTGCAGGCCAACGGCCAGGCGGCGCTCAAGCGCCACAACTGGCCTGAAGATCAGTTCTACGGCCCTGGCGCACTGTCGGGTGCCAACACCTGGGACAACAACGCCGCCATCGGCTTCAGCTATGCCCTGGACCTTTGGGGGCGCGAACGCAACGCCAGCGAACAGGCCGTGGACCAGGCGCACATGAGCGTGGCCGAGGCCCGCCAGGCGCAACTGGAACTGCAGAACAACGTGGTGCGTGCCTACATTCAGCTGAGCCTGCACTTCGCCCAGCGTGACATCGTCCAGGCCGAGCTCAAGCAGCAGGAGCAGATTCTGGCTTTGGCCAAGCGCCGCCTGGACGGCGGTATCGGTACCCATCTGGAGGTCAGCCAGGCCGAGGCCCCGCTGCCCGAAACCCATCGCCAACTGGACAGCCTCGACGAAGAAATCGCGCTTACCCGCAACCAGCTGGCTGCGCTGGCGGGCAAGGGGCCAGGGGAGGGCGCGCAGATCCAGCGCCCCAGACTGACCCTCGCCGCCCCTGTGCAGCTGCCGTCTGCGCTGCCGGCCGAGCTGGTCGGCCAGCGCCCCGACGTGGTTGCCAGCCGCTGGCAGGTGGCCGCCCAGGCGCGTGGCATCGACGTCGCTCACGCTGGCTTCTTCCCTAACGTCGACCTGGTCGGCAGCCTGGGCTTCATGGCCACCGGTGGCGGGCCGCTGGAATTTCTCACCGGGCGCAAGTTCAACTACAACGTCGGGCCGGCCGTCAGCCTGCCCATCTTCGACGGCGGCCGCTTGCGCTCGCAGCTGGGGGCGGCTGCGGCGGGCTATGACGTGGCCGTGGCGCGCTACAACCAGACGGTCATTGGCGCGTTGAAGCACATTTCCGACCAGTTGATCCGCCGTGAGTCGATGCAGGAACAGGCGCATTTCGCCGCTGAATCCGTGGCCGCTGCACAGAAGACCTACGACATCGCCATGATCGCCTTCCAGCGGGGCCTGACCGACTACCTCAACGTGCTCAATGCCCAGACCTTGCTGCTGCGCCAGCAGAACGTGCAGCAGCAGGTGCAGGCCGCGCGCCTGATCGCCCATGCCGAGCTGGTGACCGCCCTGGGCGGTGGCCTTCAGGCCGGCAAGGACGTGCCTGAGCAGGAGCGCCAGGCAGCGCCGACCACCCCAGCCACCCTGGCTGTTTTCGACCGCAAACCGGACCACGCCGAATGAGTGCATCGAGCCTGCCCCTGCGCTGGCTGCACAGCCTGGAATGGCGCCGGGGTTTCTTTGCCTGGGCGCGTACCGACGGGGTGACGTGGGTCTACATCTGCAAGGTGCTGGCCGCTGCGTTCATCACCCTGTGGCTGGCCATGCGACTGGAGCTGCCACAGCCGCGCACGGCGATGATCACCGTGTTCATCGTCATGCAGCCGCAGAGCGGCCATGTCTTCGCCAAGAGTTTCTACCGGGTGCTCGGCACCCTGGCCGGCTCGGCGATGATGGTGGCGCTGATTGCCCTGTTCGCGCAGAACACTGAGCTGTTCCTGCCCAGCCTGGCGCTGTGGGTGGGCCTGTGTTCGGCGGGCGCCATGCGCTACCGCACCTTTCGCGCCTATGGTTTCGTGCTGGCCGGCTACACCGCAGCCATGACCGGCCTGCCGGTGCTGGAACACCCAGACCAAGCGTTCATGGCGGCCGTGTGGCGGGTGCTGGAGATTGGCTTGGGCATCCTCGTTTCGACCTTCGTCAGCGCCGCGGTCCTGCCGCAGTCGGCCAGCGCCGCGATGCGCAATGCGCTGTACCAGCGTTTTGGCGTGTTCGCCGGGGTCGTGGTCGAGGCCTTGCGTGGTGACAGCCAGCGAGACCGTTTCGAAACCAGCAACGTCAGGTTCGTCGCCGAGGCGGTCGGCCTGGAAAGCCTGCGCAACGTCACCGCCTTCGAAGACCCGCACATGCGCAGGCGCTCTGGCCGCCTGGTGCGCATGAACAGCGAGTTCATGGCCATCACCACGCGCTTCAACGCCCTGCACCGGTTGCTTGAGCGCCTGCGCGCCCGTGGGCCGCTCACCATCGTCGGGGCCATCGAGCCGGGTTTGAACACCTTGGTCGAGCTGCTTGAGCCCTATGTCGGGCGCGCGCTGACCGATGCCGATGCGTTGCGCCTGACGCTGGAGCTGGCGGCCTACAAAGAGGGCCTGCAGGCTCAGGTACGTGGCCTGCGCGCCGAATACCTGCTGACCGACCCCAGCGAGTCCGACCAGCTCGATTTCCATACCGCTTTCGAGCTGCTCTATCGCTTCGTCGACGAGATGTACAGCTACGCCGAAACCCACGCCTCCCTGGCCGCGCACACGCATGAGCGCGAGCAGTGGGATGAGCCTTACGTGGCCCAGACCAGCTGGCTGGTATCGCTGGCCGCCGGCGTGCGCGCCTCGGCGGTGTTGTTGCTGCTGGGCAGCTACTGGTTGCTCAGCGACTGGCCAAGTGGGGGCATGATGACCTTGATCGCCACCGTCACCGTAGGCCTGTCGGCGGCTTCGCCGAACCCCAAACGCATGTCGTTCCAGATGGCCTGCGGCACGGCGATCGGGGCGTTCATCGGCTTCTTCGAAACCTTCTTCGTGTTCCCTTGGATCGACGGCTTCGCGCTGCTGTGCATGGTGCTGGCGCCGGTGTTCACGCTGGGTGCCTTCCTGTCTTCGCGGCCTGCCTACGCGGGTTACGGCATAGGCCTGCTGGTGTTCTTCGCCATCGGCTCAGTGCCTAACAACCTGACCGTGTACGACCCTTACACCTTCATCAACGACTACATCGGCATGGTCATCGGTATGTTCGTCTGCGCTGCGGCGGGGGCGATCATCCTGCCGCCCAACAGCCGCTGGTTGTGGAGCCGCCTGGAGCAGGAACTGCGCGAGCAGGTGTTGTTCGCCATCAGCGGTCGCCTGCGCGGCCTGGGCTCGGCGTTCGAAAGCCGCACCCGTGACCTGTTGCACCAGGCCTATGGCCTGGCCGCCGGCCAGCCGCAGGTACAAAGCCAGCTGATGGGCTGGATGTTGACGGTGCTGGAAATCGGCCATGCGGTCATCGAGCTGCGCAAGGAGCAGGCCCGCGCACCCGTCCACCCGGCGTATGCCGAGTCGCAGCCTTGGCGCCAGGCAATTCGTGTCATGGGCCGGGCGCTGGCGCGGCTGTTCCTGCAGCCCAGTGCCAGCAACCACGAGCGCGCGCTGGTGGCGGTCGACCACGCCATCAGCCGTGTGCAGGCTACCGACGAACCCTTCGCCCGGCACTTCGACACCTCGGTACTGCGCCGCGTGCAGAGCTACCTGCACTTCATCCGTTCCTCCCTGCTCGACCCACAGTCGCCGTTAGCTACGGCGAAAGGATTGCACGATGCTCCGTGAACTCATGCCCCGTGAGATCGCCTTCCATGGCGTGTACATGCCCACCATGACCTTGATGTTCCTGTTCGCCCTGGGCCTGGCCTGGGGCCTGGACCGCTTCATCGCCAGCCATGATGGCTACCGCTTCTTCTGGCACCCGGCGCTGTTGCGCCTGAGCCTGTTCGTCTGCCTGTTCGGCGCCCTGGCGCTGTCGCTCTACCGGTGAGAATCCTTCGATGAAAAAGTTCTTCAGCCTGATTGCCACCTTGCTGGTGCTGACTGCTGCCGTGGTGATCGGTCGCCAGTTGTGGCTGCACTACATGACGACGCCCTGGACCCGCGACGGGCGCGTGCGGGCCGACATCATCAATGTCGCCGCCGACGTGCCCGGTTATGTGGTGGATGTACCGGTCAAGGATAACCAGCGGGTGAAGAAGGGCGACCTGCTGATCCGGATCGACCCCGAGCACTACCAGTTGGCCGTCGACCAGGCCAAGGCGCTGGTTGCCTCGCGCAAGGCCACCTGGGAGATGCGCAAGGTCAACGCCCGGCGCCGTGCCGACATGGACAACCTGGTGATCTCCAAGGAAAACCGCGACGACGCCAGCAATATCGCCAACGCCGCGCTGGCCGACTATCAACAGGCCCAGGCAGCCCTGGCAGCGGCCGAGTTGAACCTCACACGCACCCGCATCGTTGCCACGGTCGATGGCTACGTGACCAACCTGAATATCCACAAAGGTGACTATGCGCGTACCGGTGAGGCGGTGATGGCGGTGGTCGATGAACACTCGTTCTGGGTTTACGGCTTCTTTGAGGAAACCAAGCTGCCGCATGTGAAGGTGGGTGACCAGGCTGAGCTGCAGATGATGAGCGGCGAACGGCTCAAGGGCCATGTGCAGAGCATCGCCCGGGGCATCTACGACCGCGATAACCCGCAGAGCCGCGAGCTGATCGCCGACGTGAACCCGACCTTCAACTGGGTGCGCCTGGCCCAGCGGGTGCCGGTGCGGATACACATCGATGAAGTGCCGGACGGGTTTCTGCTGGCGGCAGGGACGACGTGCACCGTGGTGGTGACGCCGAGCGATGGGTGAATGCGGGCCTGTGCGATGTCTAGACTGCCGCCCCGACCAAGACCGGCACTGTGACCCGGTCGATCACCTTCGCACTGACTGACGGGTCCAGCATCCGACCCAGGCGCGACAGGTGGCGGTGGCCCATGATGATCAGCTCGCACTTGATTTCCTGCGCCTTGGCGACGATGGCCTCGACCGGTTGCCCTGCGACCATGCAGCCTTGGCTGCTGAAGCCGGCCTGCTTGAGCGATGCCACGGCTTCGGCCACGGCACGGTCGGCCAGGCGTTGTTCCTCACAGGCGGCAGGGTATTGCTCCAGTTCCTCGGCGGTGTAAGGCGCAGGCTTGTCGTGCACGGCGAACGTCGAGTCGATGGCCAGCAATACGTGCAGTTCGTGTTCGTCGGGCCGGCAGTAGCGGCGGGCGAGGGTGAGCAGGGCGGTCGAGGCAGGGGAGGCGTCGATGGCGATCAGGACGGGGCTGGGCATAAGGATCCTCGCTGAAACTGGCTGGTCGGTTGCCTGTACTGGCCCCATCGCCGGCAAGCCGGCCCACAAGTTTGGCCTGCCCCCGGGAAGTTGGACACCCATCCAATGTCCCGGGGCAGTCCACCCTGTGGGAGCCGGCTTGCCGGCGATAGGGCCGGTACAGCCACAGCCTTACTTATGGCTCATCAGGCCATGGAAATAAATGCGCTACCACGCACGAGCACATTGCGTCTGGTGCAATCGTGCGACCTGCTAACATCGCGTTCCCACAACCGCCACGGAAATCGGCCATGCCACTCCCGGACATGAACCTGCTCGTCGCCCTCGACGCCCTGCTCGATGAAGGCAGTGTGGTCGGCGCGGCGCAGCGCATGAACCTCAGCCCGGCGGCAATGAGCCGGACCCTCGGGCGCATCCGCGATGCCTTGGGGGATCCGATCCTGGTGCGCGCCGGCCGTGGCCTGGTACCCACACCTCGGGCGCTGGCCCTGCGCGAGCAGGTGGCGGCGCTGGTGGAGCAGGCCGGTGAGGTGTTCCGCAGTGCTGCAGAGGTGGATCTACCCAAGCTCGACCGAGCCTTCAACATCCGCACCAATGACCTGTTCATCGCCCTGTATGGTGCCCTGCTGTTGCGCCGCATGCATGAGCAGGCCCCGCGCACGGTACTGCGCTTCGTGCCGGAGAGCCCCGGTGGTGATGACGACAGCATCCTGCGCGATGGGCGCACCGACCTGATCATCAGCTCGACCGTCGACCTGGGCCCGGAAATCAAGGTGCAGAGCCTGTTCCAGACTTACTACGTGGGGTTGGCGCGGCGCGACCATCCGATCTTCGACCAGCCGATCACCGCGCAGAGTTTTGCCAGTTATCCACAGATCAGCGTGTCCCGGCGTGGCCGCGCTAACGGGCCGATCGATGTCGAGTTGGCCAACTTCAAGGTGCAACGGCGGGTGGCGCTGATTACGCCGAGCTTCCACTCGGCGTTGTTCTCGCTGCCCGATTCGGACCTGATCCTGCCGATGCCCGCCAATATTCTCAACAGTGTGCACAAGCTTGGCTTGCCGTTGCGCTCGTTCGAGATTCCGGTGCCGCTGGAACGGGTTACCGTGCTGCAGGCCTGGCACCCGCGTTATCACAACGATCCGGCGCACCGCTGGTTGCGGCAGATCTTGAAAGCCTGTTGCAGTGTGGATCCGTAAACCCGCAGCGTTTTGTGGCGCCTAGAGTGGATTGCGTCATGCGCAATATAGAACTTCCGATAAGTCAGTTTTCGTAAGCATTCGACTTTCTTAGACTTGCTCCAGCCATAAAATTGTTGCTGGAGTTGTCTACCCATGAGTTCCCTGTCCGCCCCTGCCACCGCGATCGCCGCCGCCCCGGCGCCGGCTGCGCCCGTGCAGTCGGCGTTCGGCCTGCGCGTGGTGGTCGGGCTGTTCGGCGTGTTGCTGGCCGTGCTGTGCGCCGGCCTCAACGAATCGGTGACCAAGATCTCCCTGGCTGATATCCGCGGGGCCATGGGCATCGGCGCCGACGAGGGCGCCTGGCTGCTGGCGGTTTACAGCGCCGCCTCGGTCTCGGCCATGGCCTTCGCGCCCTGGCTGGCCACTACCTTCTCCTTGCGCCGCTTCACCATGAGCGCGGTTGGGATGTTCGCGCTGCTTGGATTGCTGCAGCCCTTCGCCCCCAACCTGCACAGCCTCATGCTGCTGCGTATCCTCCAGGGCTTTGCATCGGGCGCCTTGCCACCGATGCTCATGAGCGTGGCGCTGCGTTTCCTGCCGCCGGGCATCAAGGTGTACGGGCTGGCCTGCTATGCCCTGACCGCCACCTTCGGCCCGAACCTTGGCACGCCGTTGGCCGGGCTGTGGACCGAATATGTCGGTTGGCAGTGGGCGTTCTGGCAGATCATCTTGCCCTCGGCACTGGCCATGTTCTGTGTCGGCTGGGGCTTGCCCCAGGACCCGCTGCGCCTTGAGCGCTTCAAGCAGTTCGATTGGCGCGGGGTGGTGCTGGGGCTGCCGGCCATCAGCTGCATTGTCCTGGGCCTGTCGCTTGGGGACCGTTGGGGCTGGTTCGATTCGCCGCTGATCTGCTGGCTGCTGGGCGGGGGCGCGCTGTTGCTGGTGCTGTTCCTGTACAACGAATGGTCCGAGCCGCTGCCGTTCTTCCAGTTGCGCATGCTGTCGCGGCGCAACCTGAGCTTTGCGCTGGTCACCTTGGCCGGCGTGCTGGTGGTGCTTTCCGGCGTGGGCAGCATCCCCTCCGCCTACCTTGCACAAATCCAAGGGTATCGCCCGGCGCAAACCAGCCCGCTGATGATGCTGGTGGCCATGCCGCAACTGATTGCCCTGCCGCTGACGGCGGCACTGTGCAACCTGCGCGCAGTGGACTGCCGCTGGGTGCTGGCCACGGGGCTGGCGCTGCTGGCGCTGTCGTGCATCGGTAGCAGCCTGCTGACCGGCCAATGGATACGCGGTGATTTCTACCCGTTCTACCTGCTTCAGGTGTTCGGCCAACCGATGGCGGTCCTGCCGCTGCTGATGCTCTCCACCAACGGCATGAGCCCGCAGGAAGGCCCATTCGCTTCCGCCTGGTTCAACACCGTCAAAGGGCTCGCCGCAGTGATCGCCGGTGGCCTGCTCGACGCCCTCGGCACGCTGCGCCGGCACTTTCATTCCAACCACCTGGTGGACAGCCTGGGCAACGCCCCGCTGATCGATGACAACGCTGCGGGGCTTGCCAAGCGTATTCATGACCAGGCGCTGGTGCTGACTTCGGCCGACCTTTACCTGGTCATGGCCGGTATCGCCGTGGCGCTGATCTGCCTGATTCCTTTCGTGCCTACCCGGGTCTACCCACCGCGCGCGGTGGCCTGAGCCCGGATGAATTCGAGATCGCTGAAAATGACCAACAAGCGCAAGACAATCGTGATCGGCTCGGTACTCGCCGTGGCCGTGCTGGCGGGTATCGTCGGCCCCTGGGTGCTCGGCAGTGACCACCGGCAACGTACCAACGACGCCTACGTGATCGCCGATTACACCGTGGTGGCACCCAAGGTGGCCGGCTTCGTCAAGCAGGTGCTGGTCGAAGACAACCAGCAGGTGCAGGCCGGCCAGTTGCTGGCGACCATCGATGCACGGGACTACCAGGCCGCACTGGATGCCGCACAGGCCCAGCTGCTGGTGGCCAAGGCGCAAAGTGCCGATGCGCGTGCCACCTTGGAACGCCAGGCGGCATTGATTGCCCAGGCTGAGGCGGCGGTGAAGGCGGCGCAGGCCGAAGCATCGTTCGCCGACCACGAGGTCAAACGCTACAGCCGCCTCGCCGAGCAGGGCGCCGGCACCGTGCAGAATGCCCAGCAGGCGCGCAGCCGGGTCGACCAGGCCCGCGCACGGCTGGCCAACACCCAGGCTGCATTGGTCGCCGCGCACAAGCAGGTGGACATCCTCAGCGCTCAGGTCGCCAGCGCCGATGGGCAGTTGAAGCGTGCCGAAGCGGGCCTTGAAAAAGCTCAGCTGGACCTGTCCTACACCCGCATTACCGCGCCGGTGGATGGCATGGTCGGTGAGCGTGCCCTGCGCGTGGGTGCCTTCGTCAACCCGGGCGCGCCCCTGCTGTCGGTGGTGCCCTTGCAGCAGGCTTATGTGGTGGGCAATTTTCAGGAAACCCAGTTGACCCATGTGCAGCCGGGGCAGCCGGTCAGTATCAGCGTCGATACCTTTGCCGGTGAAACCCTCAAAGGCCATGTGCAAAGCATTGCCCCCGCCACGGGCGTGACCTTCGCGGCAGTGAAACCCGACAACGCCACCGGCAACTTCACCAAGGTGGTGCAGCGTATCCCGGTGAAAATCGTCTTCGATGACGGCCAGCCGTTACTCGCGCGCTTGCGTGTGGGCATGTCGGTGGAAGCGACCATCGACACCCGTGGTGACAGGCTCAGTGGCAAAGAGGTAAGTGCACGATGAAACCGGCATTACGCTTGAGCCCTTTGCTGCTGGCCGTGCTGATGGCTGGCTGCACCCTTGGCCCGGACTTCGAGCGCCCGGACAGCCAGGCCCCTCAACAATGGCCACCGCTGCAGGGCCAGGCGGCACCCAGCCAGGCGCAGGCAGAACCGCTTGAACTTCGTTGGTGGGAAACCTTCCACGATGCACGCCTGAGTGCGCTGATCCAGCAGGTGGCCGAGCGTAACCTGGACCTGCAGATCGCCAGTGCGCGACTGCTGCAAAGCCGCGCCTTGCGCAGCACGGTGGCTGCCGACCAGGCGCCGTCGGTCGATGTGGATGCCGGCTACAGCCGCGCCCGTAACAGTGCCGAAGGCCTCAACGACCCGTCTGGCAATGCCGGCAAGTCGGCCTTCAACCTGTGGCAGGGCGACCTGGTCGCCGGTTGGGAACTGGACCTCTGGGGCCGGGTACGCCGGCAGGTGGAGGCTGCCGACGCCACGGTGCAAGTGGCCGAGAACGACCGGCGCGGTGTGCTCCTGGCGCTGTTGTCGGAAACCGCGGGCAACTACATCCAGTTGCGTGCCGTGCAGCACACGCTCGATGTCACCCGTGACAACCTGAAGGTCGCCCAGCACAGCCTGAAGCTGTCCCAGGACCGCCAGGCCGAGGGTGTCGCCACCCGGCTCGACGTGGCCCAGGCCAGCGCCCAGGTAGCCTCGATCGAGGCCCGTCTGCCCAGCCTCGAGGCCCGGCGCGATGACCTGATCAACGCGCTGAGCCTGCTGGCGGCCGAGCCGCCACGCAGTTTGCAGGCACAGCTGTTTGAGGGTGGGGAACTGCCTGCGCCGCAGCAGCAATTCGCGATCGGCTTGCCGTCCGAGCTGGCCGAGCGCCGTCCAGACATCCGTCAGGCCGAGGCCCAGCTGCATGCGGCCACTGCCAGCATTGGCGTGGCCAAGGCAGATTTCTACCCCAGCATCCGGCTGTCCGGCAGCGTCGGCTTCCAGGCCATGCAACTGTCGGACTTCGGCGCCTGGGACTCGCGCCGCTTTGCCTTCGGCCCGCAGCTGTCGTTGCCGATCTTCGAGGGTGGCCGGCTCAAGGGCACCCTGGCGCTGCGTGAGGCGCAGCAGCAGGAGGCGGCGCTCAACTACCGCAAGGTGGTGCTCGGTGCCTGGCATGAGATCGACGATGTGCTGCGCCTGTACAACGCCAGCCAACTGCGCCGTGATCACTTGGCCGAAGCGGTGCGGCAGAACCGCATCGCCCTGGAAACCGCCCAGCGCCAGTACGTGGAAGGCGCGGTGGACTTTCTCAATGTGCTGACGGTGCAGAGTGCGTTGCTTGCCAGTGAAGAGCAGTGGATCGACAGTTCGGCGGCGGTATCGCAGGCGTTGGTCGGGCTGTACAAGGCTTTGGGTGGTGGCTGGCAGGCGTTCGACGGGCAGCCGACGAACAAGGTGTGATCAAGCGGAGGCAGCCATGGACCTCTCCCTCAATGGCAAACGCGCACTCATCAGTGGTTCCATGGCCGGGCAGGGCGTGTCTACCGCCATCGACCTTGCCGCCGCCGGCGCCGAGGTCGTGCTCAACGACCGCACCCAGGCGCTGGTCGACGCTGCGCTCAAAGCGGTGCGCGAGCGTTTGCCCAAGGCGCGGATCATTGGCGTTGCCGCTGACCTGGGCACCGAACAGGGTGTGCAGGCCTTGCTCCAGCAGGTGCCGCACACCGATATCCTGGTCAATAACGGCACGCAGGACGTTGCCCTGCGGCTACAGCGGCATTACGCCCGCGGCATGGCCGAGCGCAAGTGGGGGCAGGTGATCCACCTGGGCAGTGGATCAGAGCGGTCGCAGCAGCCCGAAGCGTTTACGCAGTACCCAGTCCAGTAAACGTCGTGGCAGCCAGCGTGCCACTAGCGGCAACGCGGTACTGCCATTGCCCAGCCGCACCACCGCTGGCACAGGCGATTTGCGTGTGGCAGCCAGCAGCCCTTGGGCAAATTGTGCGGCGCAGGTGGGCCGGTCTTGCGAGGCGCGGGCCCGCGCCTGGATATGCTCGCGCAGCGGCCACCACGGCGACTGCGCTGCCACCACCTGATCGGCCTGGCGCTGGGCATTGCTGGCAAATTGTGAGGCGATCGCTCCCGGTTGCACTTCCATGACCTGAATGCCGAACGGCGCCAGCTCCAGGCGCAGGGCGTCGCTCAAGGCATGCACAGCAGCCTTTGAGGCGCAGTAGGCGCCGGCGAACGGCGTGACCAGTATGCCCGATACACTGCCGATGTTGACCACCAGGCCACGCGCACGGCGCAGCAGCGGGAACAGTGCGCGGGTGGCGCCGATTACGGCGAACACATTGGTTTCGAACTGCTGACGCATGGCCTCCACCCCGCCATCGAGCAAGGGGCCCATGGCACCGTAGCCAGCGTTGTTGACCAGGATGTCGAGGCGGCCGTGGCTTGTTTCCAGCTCGTCGGCGAGGCGCATCAGGGCCTCGGCGTCGTTGACGTCAAGCTGCCGGGCGGTGAAGCCGGCTGCGGCCAGGTGTTCGACGTCTTCGGTTTTACGGGCGGTGGCCCATACGTCGTGGCCAGCATCGCGAAAGGCTTCGGCCAGGGCGCGGCCGATGCCGCTGGAACAACCGGTGATCAGGACGGTGGGCATTGGGCAGGCCTGTGCTCAGAGTAGGTTATGTAGAGGCCGAACCGGCCCTATCGCCGGCAAGCCGGCTCCCACAAATGGACCGCGCAGGGCTTGAGCTCTGTGCTGTACCTGGATTGCCCCAAGGCATTGGATTGGTGTCCAACCTCCTGAGACCAGTCCAGATCCCTAGCTGCCAACGGGCACAGGGTGCACCGATGCCAGGCGGTACTGGGTGCTTTTGGGAGCCGGCTTGCCGGCGATGGGGCCCGTTCAGGCACCGTATCAGTTGGCGAATGTACCCTGTAGATGTTCGGCGCGAAACTCCAGTGTCTGCGGCCGGTACCCAGCGCGCAGTGGCGGCAGTGGCAGGCAATCGGTCCATTCGGCCCCAGGCTGCAGTTCGCCCGGCCCACGATAGCGCGGTGCGCTGTAGGTATTTTCGGCCAGGTTGATGGTATCGCCCGGGGCATAGGCAGCGACCCGCCAGCGCAGCTCGGTCAGCGGAGCCTTGTTGCCGTTTTTCATATGTACCTTCAAGGCACGGTCGGCAGGGCATTGATCCGGTGCGTAGGTCAGGCGCAGGTCAAGCCGCGCCAGTTGCGAAGCTTCGCGTGTGTCCTGCCAGACGACGAACAGTGCCACCAGCCCCAGGCCGCAGACGGCGGCCAGCGAGATCGGCAGGGCCTTGCCCGGGTAACGCAGGAGCAGTACCAGCCAGGTGAGGATGAGGAAGGCGCCGATGATCATGTGGTCCGAATCCCGTTCGAGTCTCCGGACATCTTGGAGCTGCTAGCTGGAAGCTTCAAGCTCCAAGCTGCAAGCGGCAAGAGAAAAGCGGGCCGGCGGAGCCCCCACATCAAGTAGGAACACCACCGCCCCGCTTTGTCTTGCCGCTTGCAGCTCGAAGCTTGAAGCTTGAAGCTGCAAGAGAAAAGCGGGCCGGCGGAGCCCCCACATCAAGTAGGAACACCACCGCCCCGCTTTGTCTTGCCGCTTGCAGCTCGAAGCTTGAAGCTTGAAGCTGCAAGAGAAAGGCGGGCCGGCGGTGCTCCACATCAAGTAGGAACACCACCGCCCCGCTTTTTCTTGCCGCTTGCAGCTCGAAGCTTGCAGCTTACTGAGCGATGGTCTTGACCGACACGCCCCGGTCGACGGGCGTGGAGGTGCGCCCATACACATCCTCGAAGCGCTCGATATCATCCTCGCCCAGGTAACTACCGGACTGCACTTCGATGATCTCCAGCGGGATCTTGCCCGGGTTGCGCAGGCGGTGGACCGAGGCGATCGGGATGTAGGTCGACTGGTTTTCGGTCAGCAGGAACACATTTTCATCGCACGTCACCTCAGCAGTGCCCGAGACCACGATCCAGTGCTCGGCACGGTGGTGGTGCATCTGCAGCGACAGGCTGGCGCCTGGCTTGACGGTGATGTGCTTGACCTGGAAGCGGCCGCCCATGTCCACCGAATCGTAAGAGCCCCACGGGCGGTACACTTCGAGGTGGTTCTGAGTTTCGCTGCGGCCTTGCTCGTCGAGGGTCTTGACCATCTGCTTGACGCCCTGGACCTTGTCCTTATGGGCGATCATCATCGCGTCCTTGGTCTCGACCACGACGATGTTTTCCAGGCCGATCACCGACACCAGCTTGCCGTTGCCATGGATCATGCAGTTGTGGCTGTCCTGCACCACCACATCACCCTTGGTGACGTTGCCATTGGCGTCCTTGTCATGCACTTCCCACAGCGACGACCAGCAGCCAACGTCGCTCCAGCCAGCCGACATCGGCACCACGCAGGCGCGCTGGGTCTTTTCCATCACCGCATAGTCGATGGAGTTGTCCGGGCAGCAGGCGAAGGTCGCTTCGTCGATGCTCAGCACATCATCTGTTTCGTCGCTGCGCTCCAGGGCCAGCACGCAGGTGTCATAAATGTCAGGGTCGTGCTTTTTCAGCTCTTCCAGGAAGCGGCTGGCGCGGAACAGGAACATGCCGCTGTTCCAGAAGTAGCCACCGGACTGGACGAACTCGGTAGCGCGCTTCTCGTCGGGTTTTTCGACGAACTCCGCCACGCGGGCCACCCCTTCGGGCAGCAGGGCGTCCTGGCTGGAGCGGATGTAGCCATAACCGGTCTCGGGCTTGGTCGCCGGGACACCGAACAGCACCATCTCGCCACGCTCGGCAGCTACGGTGGCCAGGGCCAAGGCCCGCTGCAGGGCTTTCTGGTCGTCGATCACGTGGTCGGCCGGCAGCACCAGCATCAAGTCATCGCGCCCCTCGCTGGTCAGCTTCATCGCGGCCATCGCCACCGCAGGGGCGGTGTTGCGGCCGAAGGGTTCCATGAGGATGCCCTGGGTTTGCAGTTTCAGCGCCGCGAGCTGTTCCTGAACGATGAACTTGTGGTCCTTGTTGCAGACCACGATCGGCGCGTCCATGCCTTCGAACACCAGGCGCTCGAGGGTTTGCTGGAACAGCGTGTGCTCACCGGTCAGGGCGAGGAACTGCTTGGGGAACTGCTTGCGCGACAAAGGCCACAGACGCGAACCGCTACCACCAGAAAGAATTACCGGGATCATGTTGTTTCTCCAATAAGGTCGTTAAAGAGGCAGAGGATCAGTTGGTGGACACTGGGCGGGTGACCCAGACCGGCGACAGGCTGCTGCCCGAGCCAGTGACGTACAGCACGGCGGCTTCACCGCGCTCCAGGGCGACGGGTTTGACGTCGCTGACTTTCTTGTCTCCTGCAAACAGGGCCAGGTTGACCTTGACCGGGTTGATCTCACGCTCGCCACGGCCTTTGGCAGCCACTGGCTTGACCACCTCGGTCTTGCCGTCGGCGGTCTTCAGGGCCAGCGGCTGGTCGCTCAGGTTCTGTACACGTACCAGGGCTTTCTGCTTGTTCTTGAACGGTGGTTCTTCGATCAGCTGCGGGTTGCCGCTGCCGTTGTTGACCAGGGTGTAGTACTTGTCAGCGGCCAGCTTGACCGGGACGCTCTTGCCAGCGACCTGCGCGGTGTAGTCACCGCCCGGGAGGAAGCTGAAGTCGCTGCTGGCCTGGGCACCGACCTGTTTGATCTGGGTGTTGCCAACGCTCGCGGCAGCGGGTGCAGGGGCGGCGTTGTACAGGCGCACGAAAGTCGAGCCTTTCGGTGCGGTAGGGCCATACAGGGCAGCGTCGGCGCCGGCGAATGCCTGCATCGAAGCCAACGACAGGCCTGCTGCGAGGGTGAGGGCTTTGGCAATGGAAGTCTTGGTAGTCATGTGCGTGTTCCTCTCTATCTATCAGTGGTCCGTCCGGTTGGACGACAGGGCCAGGTTTTCTTCGGATTTACGGGTGTTCTTCAGTTGCGCGATCCACTGCGGATCGAAGCTGCTGAGGTCGTTTTTCATTGGCAGATAACGTTCGGGGAATTCCCACACCACAACCTGTGGCGCGGCGTTCTTGAAGGCATCGCTTTGCAGGTACTTGAGCATTGGCAGCAGTGGGCCGTGACCGTCTTCGGCATAGTTGGCGACATCGCTATGCAAGGCCTGCTGCAGCGCACCGAGGAAGTTCCAGTGCGGGTTGGCGCTGTAGCTGGTGCCGACCAGCGCGACCGGGATCTGGCTGTCGGCGAACAGGGCATCGCCGCTATCACCTGGGGCCTCGACGGGGTGGGTGCTGCGTTGCTGCAGGGTGTCCGGGCTGGGCAGCAGATTGCTGAACAGCGGGTCCAGTGGCAGGAAGTTGGTCAGGTCGCCTTTGTACGGGGCGGTGTTGCCAGCCTCGGTGATGAACGCCTGTGGGTCGCCATTGAGCAGGCTCTGGCGGTTGACCGCCTCGGCCACTGCCTGGGCGGCGACTTCAGCGCCCATTGGCGTCCAGTGGGTATCGGTACGCAGGAATACCTGGCCGCGGGCCTTGGCCTGTTCCATCGGGGCCATCAGGTCAGGGGCGAAGACGTTGGCCTGACGGACCTGGGCATGGAACTGGTTGTACAGGTCCTCATGCAGGCTGGCAGGCGCCTCCTTGCCTACATACTCCGAATAGACCCGCGCCTTGGCCGGCACGATCGCCAGCACCAGCTGGCTACCGTGCTGTTGCAGGGTGTCGCGCACACCGCGGATCAGCGCCAGGTTTTCCTGCATGAGCTGGTCGGCGCCGGCAGTCGGCTTGAATTCTTCATCGCTGAACAGCCACTGGTCACGGCCCAGCACCACGCCTGGGCGGCCCTCGTTGAACAGCTTGTAATCCAGGGCTGCCCAAAGGTTGGTGCCCAGGCGCTTGATCGGGAACTCATCGTCGTAGTGCGTTTCGGCGGCCTTGGCCAGCTTGCCGTTGAGCAGAGTCATCTGCTCGGTGCGCTGGAAGCTTTGCAGGCCGCCGGTGGACCAGGCGCCCATGCCCACCAGCAGGCCGAGGAACGACAGGGAATAGGTGATGCGTAATGTCCGGGTCATGGTCATCAACCTCAGAACTGGAAGTAAAGGAACGGCGAGTAGCTCTGCGCCGAAAGCTTGAGGATCGAGGCCACGAACAGCAGCAGGATCAGGGCACGGGTCATCACCCGGGTCCAGTCCAGGTCAAGCGAACCGTCGGCATTGACCTGCGCCGGCGTGCGGATTGCTGCCGGCGGGGTGGCATTGCGGTAGAAGTCGCGCAGGCCGAAAAACGCCAGGGTGACGTAGGCAATGACCAAGGTCGCTACCTGCAGCCCGGTGAGCTGGGCGCGGTTGAGTTCGGACAGCTGCCACTCGCCGAAGCTGAACATGGCGCCGTACATGCGGCCGGCCACTTCCAGGTTTTCAGCGCGGAAGATCACCCAGCCGACCACCACCAGCAGGAAGGTGAACGCCCACTTGACCGGGTTGAAGCGCTGCGGATTGGTGTCCAGGCCCAGTGCGCGTTCGATTGCCAGCCACATGCCGTGCCAGGCACCCCAGATGATGTAAGTGAAGTTGGCGCCGTGCCACAGGCCGCCCAGCAGCATGGTCAGGAACAGGTTGCGGTAGGTGTTGAAGGTGCCTTTACGGTTGCCGCCCAGGGTGATGTACAGGTAGTCGCGCAGCCAGGTCGACAGGCTGATGTGCCAGCGGCGCCAGAACTCGGTGATCGACTGGCTGATGTACGGCTGCTTGAAGTTCTCCATGAAGCGGAAGCCCATCATCAGCCCCAGGCCGATGGCCATGTCGCTGTAGCCGGAGAAGTCGAAGTACAGCTGTGCGGTGTAGGCCAGCGCACCGAGCCAGGCGTCACCGGTGGTCGGGTTCTGCAGGGCGAAGCAATGGTCGGCGACCACCGCCAGGGTGTCGGCGATGAACACTTTCTTGATGAAGCCCTGCATGAAGCGGGTGCAGCCTTCGGAGAACTTGTCCAGGGTGTGGGTGCGGTTGTTGAACTGGTCGACCAGGTCCTTGAAGCGCAGCACGGGGCCGGCGATCAGGTGCGGGAAGATCGCCACGAACGCCGCGAAGTCGATCAGGTTGCGAGTAGCCGGGGTGTCGCCGCGGTACACGTCGATGATGTAGCTGATCGATTCGAAGATGTAGAACGAGATACCGATCGGCAGCAGCACGTGGGTAAGGATGAAGGGCTCAAGGCCGAACGAGCTGATGATCGCGTTGAGGCTGTCGACGCCGAAGTTGGCGTACTTGAAATAGCCGAGGATCGCCAGGTCTACGCCCACGCCCAGCAGCAGCCAACGCTGTGCAGGCTTGGTGCGTACGCCGGCGGCACCCACTTTCAGGCCGATCCAGTAGTTCCACAGGGTGACACCGGCGAACAGGGCGAGGAAGTCCACCCGCCACCAGGCGTAGAAGATGTAGCTGGCGACCAGCAGCAGCAGGTTGCGATAGCGTTGCCCGCTCAGGTAGTACAGGCCGAGGAATATCGGCAAGAACAGGAACAGGAACACGTTGGACGAGAAGACCATCCCGGTTCTCCTAAATGGTTCACAGCATCCAGGGCAAAGCGCCCCCCAAACCCCCCAGCCCAAAAACCGGAAGGCACTTCGTATTCCTGTGGCAGCTGGCTTGGCGACAAGCCGGCTCCACAGGGTTTCGCGTTATTTCTTCGAAGCCGCGCTCGGGTCATAGACCCGGGTCAAGTTGCCGCCAAGGCGGAAGCTGTCGAACGGCTGCATCTCGTGTTTGCGCTCAAGGGTGTCGCCCACGCACTGGTACAGCGCGCACCAAGGCTCGAGCCAGGCGTACTTGCCGTCGACCTTGAGGTCCTTCATGTCCTGTTTCTCACCCGCACGTTCGGCGAAGTGGCGCGGGTCGCGGGCGCCGTACAGCACGCCTTCACCCAGGCGCTGCAGGGCAAAGTTGTTTTCGCTGCGCAGGTCCACGCCGTTGGCCTTGGCAAAGCTTGCGATCATCGCCAGTGGCGGCAGGGCGTAGTTGTGGTACGCCAGGGCACGCTGCTTGCGCTTGATTTCGTTGGGCAGGAAGCCCTGGTCGTCGATCTGGTTGGCGCCGATCTTGTATTCCTTCACCGCCCAGTCGAACAGGTCACGGCGGTCGGTGGCCACGGCGGTGGCCATCACCGACCAGGCCGCCCAATAGCTATGGTTGTTGATCTTCTCCAGCGGCAGGTTGCTCCAGTCGCGCACGGTCTGCTCGGCCAGGCGGGCGAACCACTTCTCGATCAGCTCGGCCTCGGCCTGGTGTGCGGCCAGGGGCTGCGAGTTGGAGAATTTCAGGCGCAGCCACGAGCCGCTCATGCTGCCCAGTGCCCATTTGCGCATGGACTTGCCGGTGTGGTTGTAGTTGGTGGACATCAGCGCATCGGCGCGCGCCCAGGTGCCCAGCCATGTCAGGGTGCAGTCCAGTTGTGCCGGACGGCCGTCACGCATGTACTGGTTGACCATCTTGGCGACACCACGCTCCAGGGTGGTGATGTCTTTGGTGGAGTCGCGGAAGGCTTGTTCCGACTCCTTGTTCAGGGTCGCCCGAGCCTTGTCAGAGCCTTCGTACTTGCTGCGAAACTGCAGCGCGCCGGTGTAGGGTTTGGGCGCAGATTCGCAGCGGAAGTTGCCGTCACTGGTCTTGATCTTTTCAATCCCCTCGTAATAACCCTGAGGGGGTACCAGCGCGGCATGCGCGGCACCGCCGGTCAGGGCCAGCACGAGCAGGGCGGGGCTGAAGAGTCGCTTGAATGCAGTCATGGTCGCCTCACTGGCCGGCCTGCGCGGTTTGCGCGGGCACGGCGTAGTTGTTGCGTTTGCAGAGCTTGGCCTCGACTTTCTGGGTACCGTTTTCCGGCCCCTGGACCTCGAGTGCCAACAGGTTCTGGCTGGCCCAGTCCTCGTCTTCACGCATCTGGAAGACGAAGCGGCCATTGGTGTCGGAGGTTTCCGGCTTCTCGATCTTGATGTCCTCGTGGCGCCCGTTGAGGTACCAGAGAGTGGCTTGCAGCACCTTCACCGAAGGGTCTTCGAACTTGATGTCCATCTGCAGGTTGCGGTTGATAAGGTCCTTGATCACGCCGCCCTTGCCGTTGACCATCAGCTCGTTCTTGCCGGGCTTGAGGGTGCTGCTGGCGCTCATCAGTGCCGGGCGCGCGTCACAGCCATCGTCGAGCAGCGCGAGGATCTGCCGCCAGATGGTTTCCTGGTCCAGGCGATACAGGGGCGAGAATTCCCAGATGAGGATCTTCGGTGGATTGTTCTGGAATTCCTCACTGCCCAGGTACTCGATCATCGAGCCTTCCAGGCCGCCACCAGGGAAGGCGACGTTGAGCACGTCGGCACCGATGTACTGCTCCAGGAAGCCGGAGAAGTTGTAGTTCTTGCCGCTGTGGCTGGTGCCGACCAGGGTGATCTGGGCGTTACCGCTGTCACCGAACAGATCGTCGCCGCCGCTGGCACCTTTCGGTTCGGTGGCGAACTGGTCCATGTACTGCACGGCGTAGCTGGTGCCGCACAGTTGCCCGGCAACGTTGTGCAGGGTGCCGGTCTTGCCCATGCGCCCGGACTTGTGGGTTTCGAATTCCTTGCGTGGGATACCTTCGAAGGCCGGCATCTTGTGGACGGTGTCGGCCACGATTTTGGCTGCACGCTCAGCGCCGTAAGGCGTCCAGTGCTGGTCACCACGGAAGTAGAAGTCCTTGCCCTGGTCGGCGGCCGCCAACTGTTCGTTGGTCAGCGGCGACAGGTCCGGCACGTTGTAGCCCATGCTGGCGAAGCGCTTGAGCATGGCCTGGTAGTTGCCAAGGGCCTTCTGGTAATCGAAGGCGGCTTTCTCGGCCGGGTTGAGCATGTTGCGGTTCACCAGGCCTCGGGTGGGCTGGTACACCATCACCAGTTCAACGCCGCGCTTCTTGAACGCGTCGTGCACTTGCTGCAGGCGTTTGTAGCCTGCCGGAGTGGTGTTGAACTCGGTACGCAGGTCTTCGCGGGTACGGAACAGCCAGTCGCCCTTGGCCTGTACCAGCGTGGTGAAGTTCTGCTGGTAGCGGGTGGTGTAGCGACTGGCGTCGTGTGCTTCGGGGCACAGCTGGCAGCAAGGCTCGGCGGTGAAGGTCGGCGCCTTGACCTCGTCGGCGCGCACGCCCTGGCTAATGGCCAGGAGGGCGGCGGACAGGCCCAGCAATTTCATCAAGTGTGGGGTCATGGTCTGGGCTTCCTTAATCGATCATTTCGGTCTGGCGTTCGACCGGGTCGATCAGCACGGCCTTCTGCTGGCGCACCAGCAGGTCGAGGATTTCGTCCTGGCGCTCACCGAGGATGCCGTTGAGGCTGATGCCGCTGGCCTTGCGCGGGGCGAGCATGGAGACTTTGTACAGCTCCACCGAGAGCGGTGAGTCGATCGAAAGAGGCCCTGAGCCATTGGCCGCCAGCTCACCGCCGACCACGATCAGGGACACCTTGGTGTCGAACGGGTCGAGGGCGATGTCACGGTCGGTATCGGACAAGTCCTTGATGTGCCCGTAGACACCCACCAGGCCATTGGCCACGGCGACGTTTTCATACAGGCGGATGTTCACGCTGTTACGCACGCGGATGCCGTGGCGACGGTTGTTGATCAGCTTGTTGCCCCAGATCAGGTTGTCGCCGCTCTCGTACAACGTGATGCCATCGGTGTGGTTGCGGTAGATCTCGTTGTAGGCGATCAGGTTGTTGACGCTGTTACGGTCGATCACCACGCCCGAGAGCTTGTTGTCGTAGCTCTTGTTGTTGATGATCCAGCTGTCATTGACCTCACGCGATACGATGATCCCGTGCTTTTTCTTGGTGCCATACACTGTGTTGCCGGCGATGATCAGGCGGTGCGAGCGGTCGTGCGGGTCGATGCCGTAGACGATGTTGTCGCGGTAGGTGCTGTCCTTGACCACGAAGTCCTGGGTCTCGTAGCAGTAGAACCCGTACCACATGTCGCTGAATTCCGAGCCGATGATCCAGCCGGTGGGCTCCGGGCGGCCCATGCGCTTGGCCATGTTCGGGGTGTACTGCGAGATGCTCACACCGTACGACTTGGACTTGGCATAGCCAAAGCTGGCCATCTTGGTGTTGACGATGTACGTCTCGGTGCCGCCCCACGACAGCAGGAACGGGCGGAATTCCTTGGGCGAGCGGAAGGTCGCCGGACCGTTGTCCTTCTCGCGCCAGCCAGTGACCTGGGTGTCGCTGACAAACAGTTTGCCGTCATTGACCAGGAATGCGCCGCCCTCCTGGGACAGGCGCAGTTGCTTGACCTTGCCGTCGATCTCAAGGATGCCCTTGTGCCCAACCACGATCGGTAGGCGCGCCAGGTAAACCCCTGGCTCGACTTCGCTGAGGTACTGTTTGGGCACCTTCTTGCTCAGCTCGACCAGGTCGACATGGCCATCATCGACAAAGATCGCCTGGGGGATGCCGTGCTGGCGTTGTACCCACTCGGCAGCCTTGTTGTCGCCGCCGATGAATTCCTTGAGCGATTCTTCTTGCAGCATGCGGCGCACGCTGACCTTGCCCTTGTGGCTGCGGTCGATCTTTTTCTGCACGGCGGCGGCGGTGTAACCGCTCAGATCGGGCAGCTTGGGCGGGTCCATGTGCAGCGGCTCGGTCGGGGCGCTGGACACGGTGTAGGTCTTGGCCTGCTGCAGTTCCTTGGCAATCACCGCAGGTTCTGCGGCGACGGCCAGGCCTGTGGCCAGCAGCAAAGCGCTGGCCAGAAGGCTGTGACGTATGTGCGGGTGAAGGTTCATTGCAGGTCCTCTACCGGCCTCAGAAGCGCCAGATCACGTCGACGAAGGCGCGGTGCATGTAAGAATCCGCTTCCTTGCCATAGGCATCGCCGGGTTTGAACACACCGGCACGCAGGCGCACCAGCGCGGACGGCTCGTCGATCGCCTGGCTCATCGAAGCGGGCAGCAGGCCCTGCTTGAAGTACTTGGTGACGACCACGTCCATTTCCTGGCCCAGGTCTTTCTCGCCGTTGACCAGCGGGCGGTTCACGCCGTTGTCGTTGACCGCGGCGTTGATGCCGCTGGAGCCGATGTTCTGCGAGCCATCGACACGCCAGAACTTGTGGTAGATGAAGCTGGCGTCGTAGTCCTCGCGCAGTTGCCAGGAGGCGAACAGCGTGGCCGCCTGCAGGTTGCCCAGCTCGCCACGGAAGGCCTCGCCGAAGCGGTGTACGCGCGAGCGGGTACCGGTGAAGTTGGAGCGGTTGCTCTCAAGGCCGGTCTGCTCGAAGTTGTTCGAACCGTCGTCGCCACCGCCGCCGCTGCCGCGGGCATAGGCCGCGCCGACCTGCCAGTTCGGGTCCAGACGCAGGCGGATGCCCAGGTCGGTGGCCCAGGCATTGACGTCGCCGCTCTGCTTGCCGGTGACGACCTGATCGTCACCGACCAGCTGGCTGTTGAGCTTGTCGCGATCACCGGTCAGCCAGGTCAGGCTGCCCCAGTAGTTGACGGTGTGGTCGTTGCGCCAGTTGTAGGCGTCGCTGTTGGCTTCCAGGCCCAGCCAGGTGAGGTCGCCGGTGCGGGTCTTGTCCAGTGCGTCGATGGTTTCGCCCGGGCTTTTCAGGCTGCCACTGTCATGGGTGTGGTGAGCGCGCAGGCCGACCCAGTGGCCCGGTGTCCACTGCGTGGCGACGTTACCGTAGAGGTGCGTACGGTCTTCGTCTTCCGGGGCCAGCTCGGTCAGGTCGGTGCGGTACTCGCTGAAGCGCTGGGCCACACCCAGGTCCGCCTTGAGCAAGGTGGTGTCGAAGGTCCAGTTCAACGCTTCGATGTTGGTGTCGCGCCACATCCCGTCGTCGCTGCGCAGGCGTTGGCGACCCAGGCGCAGTTGCTCGCCGGGGTACGCGGTGAGGCCACTGTAGCCAACCCAGAACTCGCGCATGGCCAGGTAGCTCTTGTCGGGTTGACGGCTGTCGTCACCGGTGTCGGTGGTGGTGCCGTCGTCGTTCTGGCGCAAGGTGTCGGTTTCGATGGTGTCGGTGGCGGCGACGGCCTGGCCCATGGCATAGGCACTCCAGTTGCCGCGCTCGCCATACACCCAAGGGCGCAGGTCCAGGCCCAGGCCGTTGACGTCACCGCCGGAGCGGGTGCCCAGGTCGCGATCGTCTTCCGACTGGCCGGTGATTTTTACATCCAGGCCGAAGTTCTTCTGGGCAGTCATGTCGGCCAGGGTCGGGCAGGACCACAGCAGGGCGAAGCTCAGGCCGATACCGGCTTTCACGAAGGGATTGAGCGTCATAGCGAGTCCTCACCGTCTACTTCTTTTTCGTCGTCTTGCAGGGCCTCGAGGGCCAGGGTGCTGGCGCCGCCTTGGGCCATGCTGCCGCGAGCCTGCCTTTCCTGCGCCAGCAGGCTCTGCGCCTGGCTGCGCTGGTCAGGCGTGAGTTGTTGGTCGAGTTGCTGCAGCAGTTCGGTGGCTTGCGGCGTCGGGTTGGCCTGCGCAAGCTGGGCGAATACCCAGGCGTCGCCCGGTTGAGGGCGAATGCCATGGCCTTCGCTGAACAGCTGGGCAAGGGCGTAGTCGGCACTGTTCTGGCCACCGCGGGCGGCGCTGAGCAGATGGTCGACGGCCTTTTGCGGCTCGACGTTGCCCAGGTAGCCACGGCGATACAGCTGGCCAAGGTAGTAGTGGGCGCTGACTTCGCCGGCCTCGGCAGCGGCCTGCAAGTGGCGTTCGGCCTTTTCGGCATCCGCGGGCAAGGTCTTGCCTTCGTAGTACAGGCGGCCCAGCAGCAGTTCGGCGCGCGGCTGTTCGGCTTCGCGGCCCTTGTCGATGTAGGCCATCAACTGGTCGGTGTCGCCCAGTTCCGGGAAGTCGTAGACCAGTTGCGCCAGGCTCACCCAAGAAGCCGGATTGGCCTCAGCGACCTGTTCCAGCAGCGCCTTGGCGGTTTTCTCGTCGGTCTGGCCCAGGCTGCGGTCGGCCAGTACACGGGCAACGCTGTCGACCCGAGTGGCAGGCACCGAACCGCGGGCATAGGCGGATTTGAGCTGGCCGATCAGGGCAGCCTGCTGGTCGGCCTGGCCGCGTTTCTGGTACACGGTGGCCAGTTCTACATAGCAGATGTCGTTGGTGTTCAGCGCAGCCTTGCAGATGTCCTCGACCTCAGCCAGGTGCTGGTTGTAGGTCCCCTGGGTGCGATACAGCAGCACCTGGGCCAGGCCCGCTTCCGGGTTGCCGGCCGCGCGCCACTGGTCGATCTGCTGCTGGGCATTGATGTCGGGGAAGCTCTGCGGGTAGGTCAGGTAGAGCATCGCCAGCGGGATCAGGGTGTTGCCTTGGCCCTGCTTGGCGGCGAGCTTGAGCAGGGTCTGGGCTTCTTCGCGTTCTGCCTGGGTGCTGTCGGGCTTGGCCACCAGCAGGCGGCCGAGGCGTGCCTGGGCGCGTGGCGAAGTGGCCGCCGCAGCGCGATAAGTGGCCTCGGCTTCCTTGAGCTGATCGGGGTCACGGGTAGCGACCTTGATGTCGGCCAGGCCGACTTGTGCCTCGCTGTAGCCCAGGTCCGCCAGCGCCTTGTAGTTACGCTCGGCCAGCGCGGTGTCACCGCGCTTGAGGGCTTCGTTGGCCAGGCGCTGGTCGGGCAGGCCGGCACAGCCTGCCAGGGCGATGGCCGCGGCCAGGGCGCAGAGGCCCAGGCTTGCGCTCTTCTTGTGGGGCATCATGCGTTGATCCTCTTACAGCCCACGGGCCGCGGCTTTGTCGATCAGCCAGTTGAGCGAAGGGCCACGGTCACTGCTGACCGATGCCGGGCGCCCGGCCAGCTCGGCAGGCAGGCCGCCGTCTGGTTTGATCTGCACGCGGATGTCGGAGGCCAGGTTTTCGCTGTTGAGGCTGGTGCTGCTGACGATCTGCCCGGTGCGCACTTCGTTTTCGCCAGCCACCTGGAAGTTGACGCGGGTACCTGGCTTGACTTCATCGAACTGGCGGTAGCTGAAGCGTGCTTCGACCATCGGGTTGCTGGTCCGCGGGATCAGCTGGAAGATCGGCTGGCCTTTGGCGGCGTACTGGCCGTCGTCCACCAGTTGGCGGGCGACCACGCAATCGCAGGGGCTGGTGAGGGTGCCGGAGAGTTGCTTGCCGAACAGTTCTTCGACCTTGGCCGGCTCCAGCTGCGAGTCGTCCAGGTGGCCCTTGAGCATGTCCAGCATGCTGGTGCTGAAACTGGCCAGCGGCGCGCCTTTGACCACCATGCCGCCGGGCTCGACCAGGCTGTTGACGGTGCCGTCGCGCGGCATGGTGATGCTGGTGGTCGGCACCGCGACCACGCCGGCTTCGGCGTGGCTGACGAAGTACATGCCGTACAGCGATTTGGCGACGAAGCCGAAGGCGGCAACACCGACCACAAACACGCCCAGGGTGACGGTCACTGCCTTGAACCGGCCGAAGGCGGACAGGCCAGAGCCGCCGTCCTTCTGTTTGCGCGCCTTGGTGAAGTTGTCGCGCTGCAGGGTGCTGAGCACGTCGCCGACGCTGATCAGCTCACCTGAAAGGTGGCTGGTGATGATGTGGCGCAGGGTGGCGATGTCGCGCGGTTCGAGGTTCTGGAACTGTGCACCGGTGCGGCCGTCGCTCGGGTTGCAGGAGCGCACCTGAAACTCGATGTCCATCGACAGGCCCAGGTTGTCGACCACGAACTGCAAGCGCCCGCGCAGTACCTGGCCGACCTGCAGCGGCTGCTTGGCGAAGAAGCTCAAGCCGCCAGCGGACAGGTCTTCGACCTTGACCTCATGGGTCTGGCGTTCGCCATCGAGGTAGCGCAGCTTGGCTGGGATGCGCACCCGGGCATGCTGGCGCTGGGCTTCGGACTCATGCACGACATTGACGTTCACGGCGGTATTCATGGTGATTTGTTCCTGTTAGTTCCGATCCGGGTTTGGCTCACACGACCATGAACAGCACAGCGACGAAGATGCTGGCAGCCGAGAAGGTCATGGTCCGCGAGGACCAGGTGTTGAACCATTGTTGAAAACTGGCGAGGTCGCGTTTCAGGGCAGTCGGTTGGCGGGTCCAGGACTGCTTGTCGAGGCGGAAGAACACGTAGATCTTCATCATTGCCCCGACGATCTGGTTGTAATAGAGGATCAGCGGATAGGCCGGGCCGACGTTGTGCCCCGAGCACAGCAGCATGATGGTGAGGATCAGGCGGGTGATGCCGATCCACAGCAGGTACACCAGCAGGAAGCCCAGGCCGAACTTGAGGCTGGCGATCACGGCCACGGTCAGGCCCAGGAGGCTGGTCCACATCGACACACGCTGGTCGAACAGCACGATGCTGGTGAACAGCCCCAGGCGGCGCAGGCCCAAGCCCAGCGCGCGGGAGTTCTGGCGCAGGTTGTTGCCGTACCAGCGGTACATCAGTTTGCGGCTGGCCTTGAGGAAGCTTTTCTCCGGCGGGTGTTCGACCGTGTTGATGGCGGCGTCCGGCACGTAGAAGGTGTCGTAGCCAAGGCGCATCAGGCTGAACCAGCTGGACTTGTCGTCACCGGTGAGGAACTTGAAGCGGCCCAGGCGCCAGTGCATCAGCGAGTCGCTTTCGACGTCGGCGATGAACTCGGGGTTGGTCACCACGCTGGCACGGAACATCGACATGCGCCCGGTCATGGTCAGCACGCGCTTGCTCAGTGCCATCGAGCACATGTTGATATGGCGCTGGGCGAAGCGCAGCTTGTGCCACTCGCTCATGATGTAGCCACCGCGCACTTCGCAGAACTCGTTGGTGGTCAGGCCACCCACGTTCGGGTACAGCTTGAACCACGGTACGGTCTTGCGAACCACGCCTTCGGCCAGCACGGTATCGCCGTCGATCACCGCGACAACGGCGTTTTCATCCGGCAGCATGCGCGAGATGGCGCGGAAACCGTACGCCAGGCCATCACGCTTGCCGGTCCCGGCGATGCGCACGATGTCCAGCTTCACGTGGGCGGGCGGGTTGTATTTGGCCCACAGGCTCTTTACCAGCAGTTCATCGGACATTTCCACCAGCGAACAGACCACGGTGGTGGGGAAACCACAATCGATCGCTTCACGGATCACCGAGCTGTACACCTGCGCGGTGGTCAACGCTTCGATGCGGAAACTGGTGACCATCAGGTACACGTGTGACGGGTCGGCTGCAGCGCCCATCTTCTGCACCTTGCGGCGCAGGTAGGGGTACACGCCGTAGAGGAAGATCATGCCGCGGATGAAATGGGTGGCGCCCATGGAGTAGCGCCAGATGCCGACTGCGCCGACCAGGAAGATGAAGTGCTTGGACTGCGAGTCGAAGATGTCGGCCGGCAAGGCCAGGGCGATCAACATGAGCAGGCTCATGTAGAGCAGCCAACCGGCGCACTGCAACAGCACTGTCTGTAGCCTTTGCATGTTCAGCATCCGTTGAGAAATCTGGAAAAAGGGCAGCGCAGGAGGCCTGCGCTGCCGGGCTGCTGGCTTACCAGCAGATGCCTTCGGTGCCGCGGGTAGTGCAGGTTGGCTTGCTCATGAAACCGACCAGGTCGATCACTTGCTTGCCAGCCGGTGCCTGGTCGGCAAGGGCGCGGAACTGCTCGTCACGGTTGCCCAGAACGATGATCTCGGCGTTGTCGATGACCTTCTGGAAGTCGGCGTTGAGCAGCGACGAGACGTGCGGGATCTTCGACTCGATGTACTCCTTGTTCGCGCCGTGAACCCGGGCGTACTCGACGTTCTCGTCGTAGATGTCCAGCTGGTAGCCTTTGCCGATCAGGCGCTCGGCCAACTCCACCAGCGGGCTTTCACGCAGGTCGTCGGTACCGGCCTTGAAGCTCAGGCCCAGCAAGGCGACCTTGCGCTTGTCGTGGGCTTCGATCAGTTCAAAGGCGTTCTGCACCTGGGATTCGTTGCTGCGCATCAGCGAGTCGAGCAGCGGGGCCCGGACGTCGAGGCTGGCGGCACGGTAGGTGAGGGCGCGCACGTCCTTGGGCAGGCACGAGCCGCCGAAGGCGAAGCCAGGGCGCATGTAGTACTGCGACAGGTTCAACACCTTGTCCTGGCAGACCACGTCCATCACGTCGCGGCCATCGACGCCGACGGCCTTGGCGATGTTGCCGATTTCGTTGGCGAAGGTGACCTTGGTGGCGTGCCAGACGTTGCAGGTGTACTTGATCATCTCGGCGACTTCGATCGGCTTGCGGATGACCGGCGCATCGAGTTCTTCATACAGGCTTTGCAGGACGTCGCCGCTGGCGCTGTCCAGTTCACCGATGACAGTCATCGGTGGGTGGTCGTAGTCCTTGATCGCGGTGCTTTCACGCAGGAACTCAGGGTTGACCGCAACGCCGAAGTCGACGCCGGCCTTCTTGCCCGAGCAGTCTTCGAGAATCGGGATGACCACGTTCTTCACAGTGCCTGGCAGCACGGTGCTGCGCACCACGATGGTGTGGCGGCGGGTGGTGTCACGCAGCACGTAACCGATTTCGCGGCAGACCGACTCGATGTATTCCAGGCCCAGGTCGCCATTTTTCTTGCTTGGGGTACCGACGCAGATCATCGACACGTCGCTGGCGCGGATGGCCTCGGCGAAGTCGGTGGTGCCACGCAGGCGGCCATTGGCGATGCCCTGTTGCAGCAGTGCCTCCAGGCCAGGTTCGACGATGGGCGACTTGCCCTGGTTGATCAGGTCGATCTTGGTGCTGGACACGTCCACACCAATCACGTCATGGCCTCGCGCCGTCAGGCAGCCTGCACAGACCGCACCCACATAACCCAAACCAAAGATGCTGATACGCATCGCTATCACCTCATGTGTTTATCATGCCAGCTCCTCCGGGAAGAGCCGGACCGGGTTGATTAACAACAGTTTTAGGGCGCACGGATCCCATGGCGAATGCACACTTCACCGAGCGCAGGCATGAACAAATCCGGAGCGCACAAAGTTATGCACTCAAAGTTGGCAGTCAAAGGCCAGTAATTAATAGGCGTGCCCTGAAATGCAGCCGTCTTTATTGCAATGCGCTACTTGGCGCGTTGCTGTGCTTGTTTTTTCAATTGGAAAAATCCTTTGAAATCAACCACTAGGACGATTTTAAGGGGCGCGTCTCTCCTGCTGGGCAGGGCCTACGGGAGTACCCGTGGCGTTTGTTAAAAGTTTCAGAGCCGCTGTTGGTTCGCGACTGCTAGTCCTCTGTAAGTCATCTCTCACACCGCACAGGCATGAAATTCGTTACGGCACTATGAGCTATGCGTCGCAGAAGAAGTTCCTGGGTGGGTTTCGCCCCGATGAAAGATTTCTAAATAATTCTTCAGTAGCGAATAGTTTCAAACTGATAGCACGCTTCGGAAGCACCCCTGTATATAAAGGGCGAAAACCGGGTACGATATTTTTGTGCCAGCATGGGAAAATTTTTTTCAAAATTCGTCAAAAAAGTACGAGCGGGCTTATGACGGTTGGCGATAACGGCTTATTCGTCCGTTTTTTGACGCTGGTTTGTTGGCGTGATGGTTTTGTGATTCATGCCTCAGGGTGGTGCGGGATCACATTCAGAAATACTCAAAGCCATGCAAAAGCTAAGGTTTTGCCCCAGCGGGTCGTTAACACCCTTGGACGCACCTTTCAGGCGCTGTCCATGAACGACGGAGCGTCTTGGGCAGCCTGGGGCCACTGGCCATCAGGGGCGTCTCATCCTTAATCACATGGAAGAGACGAGATCACGCTTATGAAAAAGACATCGCAGATTGTGCTTGCCATCGTTTCGCTGCTTGCTGCCGGCCTGGTGCAGGCGGGGCCGCCCGTAGAAGTGACCATCAAAAACCTCGGTGCTCAGCCCGCGGTCATGAAACTGGTGACCTCAAATGAGACCAGTACCTATCAGATCGCCAACCCTAAACCCTCCAATACGATTTCAGCCTCATCTTCCACCTTCATGCGCGTGCAGCGGTTGGTAAGCCCGGACGTAAATGGTGCGATGGTGCGCTACACCATCGGCAGCAAGACGTGCGCTTTTGGCACCACTTTTCAGATGCGCATGCTACCGGGTGGAATAAAACAGCCCCAGTGGACCAAAACCGCAACGCCAAGTGGCGGGGCAACGTGCACGGCGAATATTACGAGTACCTCCGCTGACTTCTCATGGAAAGTCGAATTCACGATGAGGTGAGTGGCGTTCCAGTCTGCCTCTCAAAGTCTGTACTTTGCCGGTATGCGCCGGCGAAGTGTAGTTGGAGTATTTGTGCGAAAGGCGGGTGCTGCATCAGCACCAGGAGTTATGTATATGGATGGCGTCAGTGGTCGTGGGGTATATAAAAGCCAAGTTGGCACGGCTCTAACTGTCAGGCGTGTAGAGGAATCTGGCCTTGTAGACGCGCAGAAAATAGACAGCGAAACGGGCAATGGCGAAGAAAAAATCTCGAGTCTGGCTAAACAGTTGAGTGCTGCTGCCGAGCGTGCGGCGTTGCGTGATAGCCAGCTCTCCCGTAGTGAGCTGGCAGACCTTGCAGCCAGCATTCTTGATAGGTTGGCAGGGCTGTCATATTCTTTGGCGAAAGACTTTTATGATTCACAGCTACCGGATTCGGATAATGATGAGTTACTGGCGCGTGCGCGCCAAGCCAATGATTTTGCAAGTGGCAAAGGTAGCAACCCATTCAAGGGTTTTAGTCGCGAGCAGCTAAGCCTGATCATTTACGACGAAAGCGGGGCTTTCACGGTGAGTGAGCGACGCGCTGCAATGTTCGAAAAAACAGACCAGCATAACCAGTGGGCACAATCAATAAGCGGCAAGATGAATGCTGAGTATCAGCGAACGGGCCGAATTGATGAAGGGTTGCATGAGATTCTGGACTTTTATAATGCTCTACCGCCCATTGAAGTCGCCGAATATGGAAACTATGAGGCCGATATCATGATGCAGTTGTCGCAGCATGAAGTGCCGCAGCCGGAGTTTGATACTTCGTTGATCGACATGTTGGCAAAGGAGTGGAAATCTGCACGAAGCGATCAAGCGAAAGCACTCGACTCGCAGAGCGACGCTGCTTTTCAGGGTGAGAATGGGGGGGCCAAGGCATGAACCCGATAGTTTGCGTGAACGGTATCGCGCGCATTCAGGGCTGCCAACCAGTGCTGCAAGATGTCTCTTTGTCTATCCCCCGCGGCCAGACCTGCGCCATCATCGGCCCTTCCGGCTCGGGCAAAAGTACCTTGCTCAACCTGATCGGCCTGCTCGACCAGCCTTGCCGTGGCCAGATAGTGCTGGCTGGCCGGGACATGACCGCAGCCACCGCCGACCAGCGGGCAATCATGCGTAATCGCCTGCTGGGCTTCATCTTCCAGAGCTTCAACCTGCTGCCGCGCCTGACTGCGCTGGACAACGTCGCTTTGCCATTGAGTTACCGGGGCATCGGGCGGGTAGCGGCACGCCTGGCGGCGCAGCAGCAACTGGAGGAAGTCGGGCTAGGTCAGCGGGCGCAGCTTCTGCCAGCCGACTTGTCCGGTGGCCAGCGGCAACGGGTCGCCATCGCCCGGGCGCTGGTGACAGAGCCTGCGGTGCTGCTGGCCGATGAGCCGACCGGTAATCTCGATGGCGCCACGGCCGAGGGTATTGCAGCGCTGTTGCTGGCACTCAATCGTGAGCGGGGCGTGACCTTGCTGATGGTCACCCACGACCCTGCCATGGCGCAGCGCATGGAGCGTTGCATCGAGGTGCGCCATGGCGGGGCCTTTGATGCCTGAGGCCTAAGGCCCTTCGTGGCCACAGCGTTTGAGCGAGGCGTTGGCCAGCTTGCGGCAGGCAGGCCCCCGTGCCTGGCTGACGCTTATCGGCATCGCGGTGGGCTGCGCGGCGCTGGTGGCCTTGCTCAATATCGGCCACAGCGCCACGCAACATGCTCGGCAGCTGTATCGAGGCATGGGCAGTGATCTGCTGGTCGCCAACCTACAATGCCCTGCTGAAGTTGTTCCGCCGGTGGCCCTGGACCTGTCTGCATTGCCAGCGTCCATTCGCGCGGCTGCGCCTTTGCTGGTTTCTGTGGCCACAGTGCAATTGGCGAGCAAGCGCCATGAGACGCTGGTCGCTGCAAGCACGCTGCAACTGGCGCAGGTACTGGACTTGCAAGCCAGTCAGGGCCGCTTGTTGTCCGCCTACGACGATGACACCACTCACGTGTTGCTGGGGGCCACGCTGGCCCGGCAACTGGGTGCACGCGTGGGCGACCGACTGCAGTCCGGCCGCTACCTGTTCGAGGTGGTTGGCGTGCTTGCGCATCG
This sequence comes from Pseudomonas putida, assembly GCF_026625125.1. Lineage (NCBI taxonomy): Bacteria > Pseudomonadati > Pseudomonadota > Gammaproteobacteria > Pseudomonadales > Pseudomonadaceae > Pseudomonas > Pseudomonas putida. The sequence continues at coordinate 995,292 of NZ_CP113097.1, forward strand.
GGGCTACAACCCGATGCTGCCAATACAGGTCGACGATGCGCTGTTGATGCCATTGCCGCGCATGCGCCGCCTGGGCGCTGTGCCGGAGGTGGGGACGGTGCTTGCACGCGGCCATGCTGTCGCCGTGTTGCCGGACACGGCACAACCGCTGACTGATTATCTGGCTTCGCGACTACCTGGGTACGAGGTCGATGTGCAGCTGCCACAGCAGTTGCTCGAAGGGATGGCCAACCAGTCACGGATGCTCACGTGGGTGCTCGCCGGCTTTGCAGGTATTGCATTGCTGTTGGGTGGGGTTGGGGTGATGAATGTGATGCTGATGAGCGTAGCGCAGCGCCGTCGCGAGATCAGCGTGCGCATGGCGCTGGGGGCACGCACCCGCGATATTGCCTGGTTGTTCCTGCTCGAAGCGCTGTTGCTGGCAGGGGGCGGAGCGTTGCTCGGCACGCTGGTGGGACTGGCCGCCAGTTGGGGCTTTGCCTTGCTGTCAGGCTGGCGCTATGCGCTGGATGCGTCATCGATAGGGCTGGGCATGGGCAGCGCGTTGTCGCTCGGCCTGTTCTTTGGCTTGCAACCGGCGCTGGCTGCGGCACACCTGCAACCTGTATTGGCATTGCGCGATGACTAGGTGGCCTGTGTTTCTGTGCCTGGCGCTGCTGGGCGGAGCCGTACTGGCGGCAGATGCCCTGCAGCCGTCTCGTGCGGGCCAGGCCTTTGCGGTGTCGGCCACTGCATGGGCGGCCAGCGGGGAGGCCGAGGTATCGCTGGAGCTAGCCGATGCGGTTGCCTTGGCCCTGCGGGACAACCGCGCCATCCGCAGTGCTTACCTTGAGCGCATCGCGCAGAAATTCGACCTGCGCGTGGCGCGTGATCACTATGCCCCACAGCTCTCATTCAAGGCGCGTACCTTTGGCAATCGCAACAGTGATGTCAGGTGGATGAGGCGGGGCAGGCTTACGTGGTTTACCGGGCTAGGGGTGATCGGCAGGGGCGCAAGGTGCCGGTTACCGCTGGTAGGGCGGTAGCGCAGGGGGTCGAGGTGCTGGGGCTGTCGGCGGGTTATGTGCGCATGCCGTAAAAGGGCCGCTGTGCGGCCCCATCGTCGGTCACTGCTGCAGGGAACAGGTGCCTGGCGGTGGTGCAGGCACTCACTCGGCCGGATGGTCGCGCAAGAACACCAGGTGATCGGGCTTGGACTGTTCGGCGCTGTAGTAGTAGCCCTGTACGTCGAACTGCTTGAGCTGCTGGGGGTCGTTGACCCGCTCCTGGATCACGAAGCGGCTCATCATGCCACGGGCTTTTTTGGCGTAGAAACTGATGATCTTGTACTGGCCGTTCTTCAGGTCCTTGAAGTCGACGTTGATTACCCGGCCTTGGAGGGCGCTGCGTTTCACCGCGCTGAAGTACTCGTTGCTGGCCAGGTTCAACAGCAGGTCATCACCCTGCTCGGTCAGCGCCTGGTTCAGCCATTGGCTGATACGCGTGCCCCAGAAGGCATACAGGTCCTTGCCACGGGCATTGGCCAGCTTGGTCCCCATTTCCAGGCGGTAAGGCTGCATCAGGTCGAGCGGACGCAGCAGGCCGTACAGGCCGGAGAGCATGCGCAGGTGCTGCTGGGCGTAGGTGAAGTCGTCTTCGCTCAGGGTTTCGGCGTCCAGCCCGGTATACACATCGCCCTTGAAGGCCAGCAGGGCCTGCTTGGCGTTTTCCGGCGTGAAGTCTGGCGTCCAACTGCCAAAGCGAGCGGCGTTGAGGCCGGCGAGTTTGTCCGACAGGTGCATCAGCTCGCTGATCTGTGCCGGTGACAGCTCACGCAGTTGCACGATCAGCTCCTGAGAATCGTCCAGGTACTGGGGCAGGGTAAAACGCTCGGTCACCGCAGGGGTGTCGTAATCGAGGGTCTTGGCGGGGGAAATCACCGTCAGCATCGGGTCGGCTCCTGGAATCGTTGCCGGGATTCTACGGATTGAAGCAGGGGAACGCCAAACTATGGCGACAATAGTCACAGACCATCGGATGAGCAGGCGCTATAGTGCGCCTTTCGCTGTGACGGAGAGATCGATCGTGCGCATTGCCGGTGTCTTGCTGGCCTCACTCTTGAGCCTGGCCGCCCACGCCGCCCCTATTCCCCCCGCCAGCCTGGACCGCAGCCTGTGGCCCGAACAGTTGGACACGCCAGCGTTGTTCGATGTCGCCTCGCGCGCCGAGATCCTGTCGTTTGCCCAGGTGCTGCACGAAAGTGAGCTGCTCGACGACCGGGCGCTGGCCGCGCGCCTGGGTTTGCGGCAGATCAACCTGCAGAAGGTGCGGGCGCTGCGGGCGCGCATGTGGCAGCGGCTGTGGCAGGGCTACCAGCAAGCCCAACGCAGCTGCGAGCAGGATGCCTCGTTCTGCTACCTGGTGGAGTCCATGGCCGATTTGCGCACGAAGGCTGCGACGTTCGCCGCCGATGTCGGCACCTTCTATACAGGCTGGGTCGAGCCTAGCCACCAGTTCCATGTGCGCTACCTGGATGAGCAACTGCGCAAGGCGGCGCTGTTGCCGCAGATCACCAGCGAGGTCGAACGCCTGTCCAACCGTGAGCGCAGCGGCGATGAGCTTAACGACCGCATGTTCCTGCTGACCTTCGTGGGCGGGCCCGGCCCCCAGGGCAGCACGACCGACACGCTGACCGATTACCTGCGCAAACAGAAGATGCAGGGCACCTTCTTTGTATTGGGCAACCGCCTGCAGCAGCGGCGTGACGCTGGAACGGCCAATGCGCTGGGGCAGCTCTATGATGGCCAGTGCGTGGGGCTTCAGGGGTGGGAGTATCGCTCGCATGCCCAGTGGAACGGCTGGCAGGATTCGCTCAGGCGCAGCCAGGCGCGGATCCAGGCCGACCTGCCTGAGCAGTACGTGCCGTTGTTCCGCCCGCCCTATGGTCAGCGCCGGGCCGATGGCGAGGCATTCATGGCCAGCCAGCAGTTGCGGGTGTCGCTGTGGGATATCGATGCGCAGGATGATGGCCCGTTGACAGCCCAAGCCTCGGCCCAGCGGGTGGTGACCTTGATGCTGCTGTGGCGCAAGGGGGTGATCCAGTTCCATGACAGCCTGCCCAAGGCGCAGCCGGCGGTGCAATCGTTACTGGAAAACACCGCGCAAAGCGGCATTGGCTGGGAGGATTGCCGTGAATACGGCTATCAGGAATAACGGGTCTGACTTCTGACTGTAGTCCCGTATGGGTCCATCGCCAAGTCCTGTTCGTCATTCGGAAAAATAAACTTCACCAACACGTAAAAATGCTTTTTTTAGTCATGCTTTTTGCGGTATGAAGAAACCAGACAGCCGATTCCTGCAGCACAGGTGGCGTCATCCAAGCCCACCTTGCCAGGTTCACTTCCCGCCCGTAGCGACGCGGATACGGGAAGAACGGCAGTCACTTTGCGGCGCAGCAGACCGCGCCGTGTGGCTTCGACATAAGGTGACCGAGTATGGATGACCAAGGACGCAACCCTTCCTCCAGCAAGCCAATCCTCTATGTGCTCGATACCAACGTCCTGATTCACGACCCCAACGCACTTCTCAACTTCGAGGAGCACCACGTCGCCCTGCCGATGACGGTGCTGGAGGAACTCGACAAGCTCAAGACAGGGAAACACACCATCGCCGCCGAATGTCGCCAGGCCATCCGCCTGATCGACCAGACCCTCGGTGACGCATCGCCCAACGATGTCGAGCAGGGCGTGCCGATCCAACGTGGCAAGGGCGGGCCAAAGGGCTTTCTATCGATCCTGATGAGCCCCCGCAGCGAACCCAACCGGCTGCTGCCGGAGAACCTCAACGACAACATCATCATCAACCAGTTGCTGGAACTACGGGCCAAACGTGCCGACCTGGACGTGGTGCTGGTCACCAAAGACATCAACATGCGCCTCAAGGCGCGGGCCTGTGGCATCGCGGCCGAAGATTACAGTACCGACCAGCTGGTCGATGACGTTTCGCTACTTTCCAAGGGCTACCACTCGGTCACCGGTTCGTTCTGGGACCGTGTCAGCAAGGTCGATACCCGTCAGGAGCGGGGACGAACCTGGCATCGCGTGCAACTGATCGACAACCTGCCGGCGGTGCATGTCAACGAGTTCATCATCGATGAGCAGGGGTTCGTGGGTTGGATCAAGGGCATCCGCAACGATGAGCTGCTGCTGCTCGACCTGCACCAGGAGCCACTGCTGCACCAGGAGGCCTGGGGCCTCAAGCCGCGGGATATCCATCAAAGTCTGGCGCTGTTCGCGCTGCTCGACCCGGATATCCACCTGGTCAACCTGACCGGCGCCGCCGGCTCTGGCAAAACCATCCTGGCGTTGGCGGCGGCCATCGAGCAGACCATGGTCAGCAAACGTTACCGCCGGATCATCGCCACCCGCAGCGTGCAGGGGCTGGACCAGGAAATCGGCTTTTTGCCGGGCACCGAAGCCGAGAAGATGGAGCCTTGGCTGGGCGCGATCACCGACAACCTCGAAGCGTTGCACATGGATGATGAAAGCACCCACGGCAGTGTCGAATACATCCTCGAGCGGGTCCCCCTGCAGTTCAAATCACTGAACTACATCCGGGGTCGCAGCTTCCAGCAGAGCCTGATCCTGATCGACGAGTGCCAGAACCTGACGCCGCACCAGATGAAAACCATCATCACCCGTGCCGGTTCCGGTTCCAAGGTGGTCTGCCTGGGCAACCTGGCGCAGATCGACACCCCCTACCTGTCCGCGACCAGTTCGGGCCTGACCTACCTGACCGAGCGTTTCAAGGACTTCCCCCACGGTGTGCACATCACCCTGCAAGGTGTACCGCGCTCGGTGCTGGCCGAGTACGCCGAGTCGCATCTGTAGCCTCTCGAACCGGGCGGTGCGCCGCCCGGTTTTTTCCACTGCTCAAACCTGACCCACGGGTTTACACTCTGTGTTCCCTTCACAGGAGCAGAGCAGTGCTGACACATCTTGATTCCCAGGGGCGGGCCAACATGGTCGACGTCACTGAAAAGGCCGTGACCGAGCGCGAGGCCACCGCTGAGGCGCGCGTGCGGATGTTGCCGCAGACCTTGCAGATGATCGTCGAGGGTGAGCATCCCAAGGGCGATGTGTTCGCCGTGGCGCGTATCGCCGGGATTCAGGCAGCGAAGAAGACCAGCGACCTGATCCCGTTGTGTCACCCGCTGATGCTCACCAGCGTCAAGGTCGAGCTGAGCGCCGAGGGCGTGGATGCGGTGCGTATCCTCGCACGCTGCAAGCTGGCCGGGCAGACCGGCGTGGAAATGGAAGCGCTGACCGCGGCCAGCGTTGCCGCACTGACGATCTACGATATGTGCAAGGCGGTGGACAAGGGCATGGTGATCGAGCAGGTGCGCTTGCTGGAGAAGCTCGGCGGAAAGAGCGGCCACTACAAGGCGGATGTGTGATGAACATCAAAGTGATGTATTTCGCCCGCTACCGCGAATTGCTCGGGGTGGATGCCGAGCGCCTGGAAGGTGACTTCAAGGTGCTCGACGATGTACGTCAAGCCTTGGTGGCCAAGGGTGGGCAGTACCAGGTCCTGGCCGAGCAAAACCTGATGTGCGCGCGCAACGAAGAGCTGTGCAAGCTCGATGAGCCGCTGGAAGCGGGCGATGAGGTGGCGTTCTTCCCACCGGTGACCGGAGGCTGAGCATGGCTGTGCGAGTGCAGGACGGTGCGTTCGACCCCGGGGCTGAGGTCAATGCCATGCATGCCGCCAATGTCGGCGTGGGCGCGGTGGTCGGGTTCGTCGGTTACGTGCGCGATTTCAATGATGGCCGGGACGTGGCTGGGATGTTCCTGGAGCATTACCCTGGCATGACCGAGAAGGCGTTGGCGAAGATCGTGGTCGAGGCCGAGCAGCGCTGGCCGTTGCTGAAGGTTGAAGTGCTGCATCGCATCGGTGCGCTGGAGCCTGGGGAGCCGATCGTGTTCGTCGGTGTGGCCAGTGCCCATCGGCAGGCGGCATTCGATGCCTGCAATTTCATCATGGATTACCTGAAGACCCGTGCGCCGTTCTGGAAGAAGGAAAATACCCAGGAGGGGCCGCGGTGGGTCGAAGGCCGGCAAAGTGATCAGGACGCGGCGGGGCGCTGGTAAGGCCTGATCGATTGGCCGGGGCTTCGCCCCGGATCGCCGGCAAGCCGGCTCCCACTTGGATTGCGCCAACTTTTAGAAGTTGAGCAAGACAGTTGCTGCCACAGGTACAGCGTAGGCCTGAAGAACCGCGCGGTCGTGGTGGGAGCCGGCTTTTGCCGGCGATGGGCTGCGCAGCAGCCCCATAGCAGACCTGTAATAGCCCGAGCGCGCTCGACGGGACCAGTGAGCACCTGGGGCCGCTTTGCGGCCCATCGCCGGCAAGCCGGCTCCCACTTGGATTGTGCCGAGTTTTAGAAATGGGTAAGCCCGTTGCTTCCACCGCTAAAGCGCAGGCCTGAAGAACAGCGCGGTCGTGGTGGGAGCCGGCTTGCCGGCGATGGGCTGCGCAGCAGCCCCATAGCAGACCTGTAATAGCCCGAGCGCGCTCGACGGGACTAGCGAGCATCTAGATCCGCTTTGCGGCCCATCGCCCGCAAGCCGGCTTTGTCAGCACCCATCAATGATGCTTGCGCGGCACCGGCTTGAGCAGTTCGTCCGGCGGCATCTCGCATTTGATCTTGCGCCCCAGCAGCGTCTCGATCGCCGGCAACTGATATGAATCGTCCTCACCGGCAAAGCTGATCGACACACCATTGGTGCCGGCACGGCCCGTACGGCCGATGCGGTGCACATAGTCATCCGGATCTTCCGGCAGGGTGAAGTTGATCACATGGCTGATGCCGTCGATGTGAATGCCACGCCCCGCCACGTCGGTGGCCACCAGCACGGTGATCCGGCCTTCGCGGAAGCTTTCCAGGGTACGTATGCGCTTGTGCTGCGGCACGTCGCCCGACAGCTGGGCGGCATTGATACCGTCGCGTACCAGTTTCTCCTCGATACGCCGCACTTCGTCCTTGCGGTTGGCGAACACCATCACCCGCTCCCACTTGTTCTGGGTCACCAGGTTGTACAACAGTTTGTACTTGTCGCTGCCCGCCACCGCGTAGACGTGCTGTTCGACGGTTTCGCTGGCGACATTCTCCGGCTCGATCTCGACGATCGCAGGGTTGGTGGTCCACTGCTTGGCCAGGTTCATCACGTCGTCGGTGAAGGTGGCAGAGAACAGCAGGGTCTGGCGCTCGCTCTTGGGTGGGGTCTGGCGGATGATCTGCCGCACCTGCGGGATGAAGCCCATGTCGAGCATACGGTCGGCTTCGTCCAGCACCATCACCTCGACCATGTCCAGATGCACATCGCCGCGCTGGTTGAAGTCCAGCAGGCGGCCAGGGGTGGCCACCAGGATGTCGCAGTGGCGTGCTTCCAGCGCCTTGAGCTGCTTGTCGAAGTCCATGCCGCCGACGAAAGTCATGACGTTCAGGCCGGTGTATTTGGTCAGCGCGGCGGCGTCCTTGGCGATCTGTACCACCAGCTCGCGGGTAGGCGCGATGATCAGCGCACGCGGCTCGCCCATGTAGCGCTCTTTGGGCGGCGGGGTCTGCTGCAGCTGGGAGATGATCGAGATGAGGAACGCGGCGGTCTTGCCGGTGCCGGTCTGCGCGCGGCCGATGGCGTCCTGGCCGCGCAGGGTGTAACCCAATACCTGGGCCTGGATCGGCGTGCAGTAAGGAAAGCCCAGGTCATGGATGGCGTGCATCAGCTCGTTGGAGAGCTTGAAATCGTGGAAGCGGGTCTTGCCTTCCTGTGGTTCGACCACGAAGTCTTCAGGCTTCCAGAGGCTGGCCTGGGGTTTGGGCTTGCGTTCGCGGCGGGGCTTGTCCTTGGCCGGCGGCTCGGCTTTGGCCGCGGCGACAGGCAATGGAGCCTTGGCGGCGGCTTCGGTGCGCGGCGTGGAGGGCTGCGGCTCGGGCTGAGCTACGTGCGCCGCAGGCGGCGTGATGCTGGCAGCAGGAGCGACGGCCTGAGGTGCCGCGTCTCCCTTGCCGAATATTTTCTTGAGTGCCTTGAGCACGATCGTCTCATCAACTGATTAAGGAATGTACGCCGGGCAGTGTAATGCAAGATCTGGGCGCGGCGTAGCGGAATGCGCCCACAACTACAAGAGAGCCTGACTATTGCAGTTGCGTGCTCAGCCAGTCGTGGATATCGCTCAGCTCTGCCACCACCACCTCGTGCTCCATTGGGTATTCCTGCCAGCGTGCGGCCACGCCCCAGGTGTTCAGGTACTCGAAAGCGGTGCGGCCCATGGACGGGATCACCACCGGGTCGTGCACCCCATGCAGGCACAGGGCCGGGGTGCGCTGCTGACAGGCGCTCAGCTGATGGGTGTCGTTGAAGGTCGGTGCGTAGGTCGACAGTGCGATCACACCGCCCAGCGCTTCTTGCCACTTTATATAGGCGGTGTGCAGCACGACCGCGCCCCCCTGGGAGAAACCGGCCAGGATGATCCGCGTCAGGTCGATGCCTTTGGCCCGCTCGGCTTCGATAAGGGCAATGATCTGGTCGGCCGATTCTTCCAGCTGCGCTTCGTCGATGGCGCGGGCCGGGGTCATGGCCTTGATGTCGTACCAGCTGGGCATGGCATAGCCGCCGTTGATGGTGACTGGCCGGGTCGGCGCCTGGGGCATGACGAACCGCGTGCTCAGCAGACGTTCCTGCATGAATTCGGCAACCGGTAGGAAGTCGTAACGGTCGGCGCCCAGGCCGTGCAACCAGATCACACAGGCATCTGCGGTTTTCTGGGGTTCGAGAATCAACGGGTGGGTCATGACTGCTCCGAAAGTGTGCGAATCGTATGAAGGCATGCGCAAAAAGAAGGCGCTGGAAATGATTGTCGGAAAAAGAATGTCGCAACGATACAACTTTCCCTACTTGACGAGCGCTTAAACGCTTTAGCCGCCAACTATGGTACGCCCCTTGCTATGAAACCTGCGATGCAAGGGTCGGGCCGGTACGGTAACACCCTTGACACGCGAAGGCTGTCATAGAACAGCCCATTGCGCCATTGACCCAATAACAAGCCAACAAGGGTCGGATGCGCCTCATAAGGGTGCGGTGCAATTCCGGCTCGTACAACAAGAGCGATTTGGAGGTTGTGAATGAAGATGTTGAAAACCACCCTGGCAGTCCTCACCGCTGCCGCCGCGCTGGGCGCCGTGAGCAATGCCCAGGCCGGCGCCACCCTCGATGCGGTCAAGAAGAAGGGCTTCGTCCAGTGTGGCGTGAGCGACGGTCTTCCAGGCTTCTCGGTTCCTGATGCGCAGGGCAAGATCATCGGTATCGACGCCGATGTCTGCCGCGCCGTGGCCGCCGCCGTGTTCGGCGATGCCACCAAGGTCAAGTTCAGCCAGCTCAACGCCAAGGAACGCTTCACTGCGCTGCAGTCCGGCGAAGTCGATGTGTTGTCGCGCAACACCACCTGGACCAGCTCGCGCGATGCCGGCATGGGCCTGGTGTTCACCGGCGTCACTTACTATGACGGCGTTGGCTTTTTGGTCAACAAGAAGCTGGGTGTTTCCAGTGCCAAGGAGCTCGATGGCGCGACCATCTGCATCCAGGCAGGTACCACCACTGAGCTGAACGTCTCCGACTACTTCCGCGCCAACGGCCTGAAGTACACCCCGATCACCTTCGATACCTCCGACGAAAGCGCCAAATCGCTGGAGTCTGGCCGTTGCGACGTGCTGACCTCGGACAAGTCGCAGCTGTTCGCCCAGCGTTCCAAGCTGGCCGGCCCGACCGACTACGTGGTGCTGCCGGAAACCATCTCCAAGGAGCCGCTGGGCCCTGTGGTACGCAAGGGCGACGAGGAGTGGTTCAGCATCGTCAAGTGGACCCTGTTCGCCATGCTCAACGCCGAAGAGGCTGGCGTCACCTCGAAGAATGTCGAGGCTGAAGCCAAAGGTACCAAGAACCCGGACACAGCCCGCTTGCTCGGCGCTGACGGTGAGTACGGCAAGGACCTGAAGCTGCCCAAGGACTGGGTAGTACAGATCGTCAAGCAAGTGGGTAACTATGGCGAGGTGTTCGAGAAGAACCTGGGCCAGAGCACTGACCTGAAGATCGACCGTGGCATGAACGCCCTGTGGAACAACGGCGGCATCCAGTACGCGCCACCTGTGCGCTGATGGCTGCACCCTGCGGCGGCATTCCGCCGCCGCAGGCTGTTCGAATCCCTACTGTCCGGGGCACTTCATGCAAAATCAAATCGGCGCACAAAAGGGGCTGACCCTGAGCGATCCACGTGTGCGCGCGTGGTTGTTCCAGATTCTCACGATCATCTTCGTGGTGGGTCTGGGCTGGTACCTGTTCCACAACACGCAGACCAACCTGCAACACCGGGGCATCACTTCCGGTTTCGACTTCCTCGACCGCAGTGCCGGCTTTGGCATCGCCCAGCATCTGATTCCCTACGTGGAGTCCGACAGCTATGCACGCGTGTTCGTGATCGGCTTGCTCAATACCCTGCTGGTCACCTTCATCGGCGTCATTCTGGCAACGATCCTGGGGTTCATCATCGGTGTGGCGCGCCTGTCACCGAACTGGATGATCAATAAGCTGGCGACGGTGTACGTCGAGACATTCCGCAACATCCCGCCGCTGCTGCAGATCCTGTTCTGGTATTTCGCCGTGTTTCTGACCCTGCCGGGGCCACGGGGCAGCATCAGCTTCGACGATGCGTTCTTCATCAGCAACCGTGGCCTGAACATGCCCGGCGCCACCATGGCCGAAGGCTTCTGGCCATTCGTCGCTGCCCTGGTGCTGGCGATCGTGGCAATCATGGCGATGGTGCGTTACGCCAACAAACGCTTCAACGAAACCGGCGAACCGTTCCACAAGTTCTGGGCAGGGCTTGCCCTGTTCCTGGTGATCCCAGGCCTGTGTGCGGTGCTGTTCGGCAGCCCTGTGCATTGGGAAGTCCCGCAGCTCAAAGGTTTCAACTTCGTTGGTGGCTGGGTCCTGATTCCGGAACTGCTTGCGCTGACCTTGGCGCTGACCATCTACACCGCCGCGTTCATCGCCGAAATCGTACGCTCGGGCATCCGTTCGGTCAGCCATGGCCAGACCGAAGCCGCCCGTTCGCTCGGGCTGCGCGAAGGCCCGACGCTGCGCAAGGTGATCATCCCCCAGGCACTGCGGGTGATCATTCCACCGCTGACCAGCCAGTACCTGAACCTGGCGAAGAACTCGTCGCTGGCGGCAGGTATCGGCTACCCAGAGATGGTCTCGCTGTTCGCCGGTACCGTACTCAACCAGACCGGCCAGGCCATCGAGGTGATCGCCATCACCATGAGTGTCTATCTCGCCATCAGCATCAGCATTTCGCTGCTGATGAACTGGTACAACAAGCGCATTGCGCTGATCGAGCGGTGAGGATACGCCCGTGAATGCCCATGTTTTCAAACCTGACATGCCGCCACCGGTCAAGACCGTCGGCGTGCTCGCATGGATGCGGGCAAACCTTTTCTCCAGCTGGATCAACACCCTGCTGACCCTGTTCGCCGTGTACCTGGTATGGCTGATCGTGCCGCCGCTGCTGCAGTGGGCGTTGATCGACGCCAACTGGGTCGGCACCACGCGCGCCGACTGCACCAAGGAGGGCGCCTGCTGGGTGTTCATCCAGCAGCGCTTCGGCCAGTTCATGTACGGCTACTATCCGGTGGAGTTGCGCTGGCGCGTGGACCTGACCGTGTGGCTTGCCGTGTTGGGCGCTGCGCCGCTGTTCATCAAGCGTTTCCCGCGCAAGGCCGTCTACGGCCTGGGCTTTCTGGTGGTGTATCCGATCCTGGCCTACACGCTGCTGCATGGCGGATACCTTGGCCTGGCAAGCGTGCCGACCAGCCAGTGGGGCGGGCTGATGCTGACCCTGGTCATCGCCACGGTGGGTATCGTGGGCGCCTTGCCGCTGGGCATCCTGCTGGCCTTGGGGCGGCGTTCACGGATGCCGGCGGTGAAGGTGGTCTGCGTGACCTTCATCGAGTTCTGGCGTGGGGTGCCGTTGATCACCGTGCTGTTCATGTCGTCGGTGATGCTGCCGTTGTTCCTGCCCGAAGGCATGAGTTTCGACAAGCTGCTGCGGGCCATGATCGGCGTGATCCTGTTCCAGTCGGCGTACATCGCCGAGGTGGTGCGAGGTGGCCTGCAGGCAATCCCCAAGGGTCAATATGAGGCCGCTGCCGCGATGGGCCTGGGCTACTGGCGTTCGATGGGCCTGGTGATCCTGCCGCAGGCGTTGAAGCTGGTGATCCCTGGCATCGTCAATACCTTCATCGCCCTGTTCAAGGACACCAGCCTGGTCATCATCATCGGCCTGTTCGACCTGCTCAACAGCGTCAAGCAGGCTGCCGCCGACCCGGCCTGGCTGGGCATGGCCACCGAGGGCTATGTGTTCGCAGCCCTGGTGTTCTGGATCTTCTGTTTCGGTATGTCCCGCTACTCCATGCACCTGGAGCGCAAGCTGGACACTGGCCACAAGCGTTAGGAGTTTCGAAATGAGTGAAGCGATCAAGCAGCCTGCCGGCCCAGAAGGCATCATCCAGATGCAGGGCGTCAACAAGTGGTACGGCCAGTTCCATGTACTGAAGGACATCAACCTGAACGTGCGCCAGGGTGAGCGTATCGTGCTGTGCGGGCCGTCCGGCTCGGGCAAGTCCACCACCATCCGCTGCCTCAACCGCCTGGAAGAACACCAGCAGGGGCGCATCGTGGTCGATGGTGTGGAGCTGACCAACGACCTCAAGCAGATCGAGGCGATCCGCCGTGAGGTGGGCATGGTGTTCCAGCACTTCAACCTGTTCCCGCACCTGACCATCCTGGAAAACTGCACCCTGGCGCCCATGTGGGTGCGCAAGATGCCGCGGCGCAAGGCCGAGGAAATCGCCATGCACTATCTGGAGCGGGTACGCATCCCGGAGCAGGCGCACAAGTTCCCGGGGCAGTTGTCTGGTGGCCAGCAGCAGCGCGTGGCGATTGCCCGGGCGCTGTGCATGAAGCCGAAGATCATGCTGTTCGACGAGCCGACCTCGGCGCTCGACCCGGAAATGGTCAAGGAAGTGCTCGACACCATGGTTGGCCTGGCCGAGGACGGCATGACCATGCTCTGCGTGACTCACGAAATGGGCTTTGCCCGCACGGTGGCGAACCGGGTGATCTTCATGGATAAGGGGGAGATCGTGGAGCAGGCTGCGCCTGATGATTTCTTCGACCGGCCGCGCAGTGACCGTACCAAGCTGTTCCTCAGCCAGATCCTGCATTGAGGCAACTGGGGCCGCGCTGCGGCCCATCGCCGGCAAGCCGGCCCACAGCTACGGCGCCGGGCTCAGGATAGGCGCAGCACTTGTGGCAGCCGGCTTGCCGGCGATGGGCTGCAGAGCAGCCCTTGTGTCATTTATCTTCTTCTGGGGCCGCTGCCGGAGCAGGTGGCGGCCGCAGGCCCACCTCGGCGATCAGCTTCAGCTGCTGACCGTTACGCATCACCTCGATGGTGATCTTCTCGTTGGGCTTGATCCGCGCCACCTGGTTCATCGACTTGCGCCCGTCACCGGCCGGCTCGCCATTGATGCTCAGGATCACGTCACCGAGTTGCAACCCGGCCTTCTGCGCCGGGCCATCGCGGAAAATGCCCGCGACAACGATACCGGGGCGGCCCTGCATGCCATACGATTCGGCCAGTTCCTGGCTCAGCGGCTGAACTTCGATACCCAGCCAGCCACGAATCACCTGGCCATGCTCGACGATCGACTTCATCACCTCCAGTGCCAGTTTGACCGGGATGGCGAAGCCGATGCCCTGTGAACCGCCAGATTTGGAGAAGATCGCCGTATTGATGCCGACCAGGTTGCCGTTGGCATCGACCAGTGCGCCACCAGAATTGCCCGGGTTGATCGCTGCGTCGGTCTGGATGAAGTCTTCGTAGTTGTTCAGCCCGAGCTGGTTGCGGCCAGTGGCGCTGATGATGCCCATGGTAACGGTCTGGCCGACGCCGAAGGGGTTGCCGATGGCCAAGGTGACGTCACCGATGTGGATGGTGTCGGAGCGGCCGATGGTGATTGCCGGCAGGCTCTTGAGGTCGATCTTCAAGACTGCCAGATCGGTTTCGGGGTCGCTGCCGATCACGCGTGCCAGGGTTTCGCGGCCGTCTTTGAGGGCCACGACGATCTGGTCGGCGCCGCTGGTGACGTGGTTGTTGGTCAGCAGATAGCCTTCGGGGCTCATGATCACCGCCGAGCCCAGGCTCGACTCCCAGCGCCGCTGCTTGGGCAGGTTGTCGCCGAAGAAGCGGCGGAACTGCGGGTCTTCGAACAGCGGGTGGGCGCTCTTGTTCACCACCTTGGTGGTGTACAGGTTGACCACGGCGGGGGCGGCGAGGGTGACGGCGTCGGCATAGGACACCGGGCCTTGCATGATCTGCGTGGTCTGTGGCGCTTGTTGCAGGTTTACATCCTGGCTGGGCAGGCCGACCCACTGCGGGAAGCGCTGAATGATCAGTATGGCGATCAATATGCCGGTAAGCAGGGGCCAGCCAAAATAACGCAAAGCCTTGAACATGAACGAATCCTGGGAGTGGGCGAGGGCCATGGTGGCGCGGCGGAGCGCGAACGCGCGCGATCATACACCGGTTTCCCCAACGCCGGCGACGGCCCATAATGGCGGCCATTATACGGACGTTGTTCCCGTTGAACGTGCAGATTTCGAGGAGATTTTCCATGGCCGTCGCCCTTGACACCCTGGTTGAAGAAGCCGAGCGTTACCTGGGTAGCGCAAAAATCCAGGATTACTGCCCCAACGGCCTGCAAGTCGAAGGCCGCCCGCAGGTCAGCCGCATCGTCAGCGGCGTCACCGCCAGCCAGGCATTGCTCGATGCCGCAGTCGAGGCACAGGCCGACCTGGTACTGGTGCACCACGGTTATTTCTGGAAGGGCGAGAACCCGTGCATCACGGGGATCAAGCAGCGCCGCCTGAAGACCCTGCTCAAGCACGACATCAGCCTGTTGGCCTTTCATCTGCCGCTGGATGTGCACCCTGAGGTCGGCAACAACGTACAACTGGCCCGCCAACTGGATATCACTGTCGAAGGGCCGCTGGACCCGAATAATCCCAAGGTGGTCGGGCTGGTAGGTTCGCTGGCCGAGCCTGTGACGGCGCGCGATTTCGCCCGCCGTGTGCAGGAGGTCACGGGGCGTGAGCCGCTGCTGGTCGAGGGTGACCAGGTGATCCGTCGCGTCGGCTGGTGTACCGGCGGAGGGCAGGGCTATATCGATACGGCGATCGCGGCCGGGGTGGACGTGTTCATCAGTGGTGAGGCGTCCGAGCAGACCTACCACAGTGCCCGCGAAAATGGCGTGAGCTTCATTGCCGCCGGGCACCATGCCACCGAGCGTTACGGCGTGCAGGCGCTGGGCGACTACCTGGCCCGGCGCTTTGCCCTGGAGCACCTGTTCATCGATTGCCCGAACCCGATCTGAGGCCATCTTCGGCCCAATCGCGGGCAAGCGGGCCTCCAGCGCATGGGCGTCGCTTTGCTGGCGAAAGGGGCCGCAGAGCCGCCCTTCAATAGCCAAACCCCTAGTCATATCGTTAGACCTTTTCGATCTAGGCAGGCGCCTAAATAGAATCAGCCGCTGTGATAAAGTGGCTCGCTCGAACACGGCCCGAAGGCCGTCCATAAGATCGTTTTACGTGAGTAGCCATGGTCGACAAACTGACGCACTTGAAACAGCTGGAGGCGGAAAGCATCCACATCATCCGCGAGGTGGCCGCCGAGTTCGACAACCCGGTGATGCTCTACTCGATCGGCAAGGATTCCGCCGTGATGCTGCACCTGGCACGCAAAGCCTTCTTCCCAGGCAAGCTGCCGTTCCCGGTGATGCACGTCGACACCCAGTGGAAATTCCAGGAGATGTATCGCTTCCGCGACAAGATGGTCGAGGAAATGGGCCTGGAGCTGATCACCCACGTCAACCCTGAAGGTGTGGCGCAGGGCATCAACCCATTCACCCATGGCAGCTCCAAGCACACCGACATCATGAAAACGCAAGGCCTCAAGCAGGCTTTGGACAAGCATGGTTTCGACGCCGCTTTCGGTGGTGCCCGCCGCGACGAAGAAAAATCGCGTGCCAAAGAGCGTGTCTACTCGTTCCGTGACAGCAAGCACCGCTGGGACCCGAAGAACCAGCGCCCGGAACTGTGGAACGTCTACAACGGCAAGGTCAACAAAGGCGAGTCGATCCGCGTGTTCCCGCTGTCGAACTGGACCGAGCTGGACATCTGGCAGTACATCTACCTCGAAGGCATCCCGATCGTGCCGCTGTACTTCGCTGCCGAGCGTGAAGTCATCGAGAAGAACGGCACCCTGATCATGATCGACGACGACCGCATCCTCGAGCATCTCTCCGAGGAAGACAAAGCGCGCATCGTCAAGAAGAAGGTGCGTTTCCGTACCCTCGGTTGCTACCCGCTCACGGGTGCTGTCGAGTCGGAAGCCGAAACGCTCACCGACATCATTCAGGAAATGCTCCTGACGCGCACTTCCGAGCGCCAGGGCCGAGTCATTGACCACGATGGCGCTGGCTCCATGGAAGACAAGAAACGTCAGGGCTACTTCTAAGCTTCAAGTTACAAGCGGCAAGCTGCAAGAAAGAAGCGAAACGCGTTAGCTTCTGAAATTTGCGGACTGCCGCCTGCTCTGCGGGCGCACAGGGAGTGCTCGCAGTGGATTTTGAGAAGTTACTGGTTTGGCAGAGAAGCAAGTGCTTAGCGGTCGAGATGTATCGGGCTTTTGCCGAATGCCGAGATTTTGGGTTCCGATCTCAGATCACACGCTCAGCTGTTTCAATACCCTCCACTATTGCAGAGGGGATGGAGCGTAGAGGATGGCGAGAGAAGGTCTGGTTTCTCAGCGTAGCGAAAGCCTCCAGTGCGGAGCTGCGTACGCAACTGATCATCGCCGGTGAAATAGGTTACCTGCCCGCTGAATTGGCTAACGACTGGATTAACGAAACCCGCGAGCTCTCCAAAATGCTTGCAGGGTTGATCAACAAAATTTCTAACTAGCTGTATGCCGACAAGCTTGCTGCTTGAAGCTTACAGCTTGGAGCTTGAATGCAATGAGTCACCAATCCGATCTGATCAGCGAGGACATCCTCGCCTACCTGGCTCAGCACGAGCGTAAAGAACTGCTGCGTTTCCTCACCTGCGGCAACGTGGATGACGGCAAGAGCACCCTGATCGGGCGCCTGCTGCACGATTCGAAGATGATCTACGAGGACCACCTCGAGGCCATCACCCGTGATTCGAAGAAAGTCGGCACCACCGGCGAAGAAGTCGACCTGGCGCTGCTGGTCGACGGCCTGCAGGCCGAGCGCGAGCAGGGCATCACCATCGATGTCGCCTACCGCTACTTCTCTACCGCCAAGCGCAAGTTCATCATCGCCGACACCCCGGGCCACGAGCAGTACACCCGCAACATGGCCACCGGCGCGTCCACTTGCGACCTGGCGATCATCCTGGTCGATGCCCGCTACGGTGTGCAGACCCAGACCCGCCGCCACAGCTACATCGCCTCGTTGCTGGGCATCAAGCACATCGTGGTCGCGGTCAACAAGATGGACCTCAAAGGCTTCGATGAAGGCGTGTTCGAGTCGATCAAGGCCGACTACCTGAAGTTCGCCGACGCCATCAACCTGAAGCCAAGCAGCCTGCACTTCGTGCCGATGTCGGCGCTCAAGGGCGACAACGTGGTCAACCACAGCGAGCAATCGCCGTGGTACGCCGGCCCGACGTTGATGGAAATCCTTGAAACCGTCGAGGTTTCGGCCGACCGCAACTTCACCGACCTGCGTTTCCCGGTGCAGTACGTCAACCGTCCGAACCTGAACTTCCGCGGCTTCGCCGGCACCATCGCCAGCGGCGTGGTGCACAAGGGTGATGAAGTGGTCGTGCTGCCGTCGGGCAAGAGCAGCCGGGTCAAGTCCATTGTTACCTACGAAGGTGAGCTGGAAAACGCCGGCCCAGGCCAGGCCGTGACCCTGACCATGGAAGACGAGATCGACATCTCCCGTGGCGACCTGCTGGTGCACGCCGATAACGTGCCGCCAGTGACCGACCAGTTCGACGCCATGCTGGTGTGGATGGCCGAGGAGCCGATGCTCCCGGGCAAGAAGTACGACATCAAGCGCGCCACCAGCTACGTGCCGGGCTCGATTGCCAGCATTACCCACAAGGTCGATGTGAACACCCTGGAACAGGGTGCTGCCAGCGCGCTGCAGCTGAACGAGATCGGCCGCGTCAAGGTTGCCCTGGACACCTCGATCGCCCTGGACGGTTACGACAGCAACCGCACCACCGGTGCGTTCATCGTCATCGACCGCCTGACCAACGGCACCGTCGGCGCCGGCATGATCATCGCTCCGCCAGTCCTGCCGCACGGTGGCACCGGCCAGCATGGCAAGCAGGCTCACGTAGCCACCGAAGAGCGCGCGCTGCGCTTCGGCCAGCAACCGGCCACCGTGCTGTTCAGCGGCCTGTCCGGCGCTGGCAAGAGCACCCTGGCCTACGCCGTGGAGCGCAAGCTGTTCGACATGGGCCGTGCAGTGTACGTGCTCGATGGCCAGAACCTGCGCCACGACCTGAACAAAGGCCTGCCACAAGACCGCGCTGGCCGCACCGAGAACTGGCGCCGCGCCGCCCATGTGGCGCGCCAGTTCAACGAAGCTGGCCTGTTGACCCTGGCTGCCTTCGTCGCCCCGGATGCCGAAGGCCGCGAGCAGGCCAAGGCGCTGATCGGCAAGGACCGCCTGGTGACTGTTTACGTTCAGGCCTCGCCGCTGGCGTGCCGCGAGCGTGACCCTCAGGGCCTGTACGCTGCCGGTGGCGACAACATCCCGGGTGAAAGCTTCCCGTTCGATGTGCCGCTGGATGCAGACCTGGTGATCGATACCCAGAACACCAGTGTTGAAGAAGGCGTGAAGCAGGTGCTGGATGTGCTGCGCCAGCGTGGCGCTATCTAAGCATTGCTGCTTGTGAAAAACCCCGCTTCGGCGGGGTTTTTTGTTGTGCGCCAGGCATGGCGCGTTGCGCGTCAGCGCAACCCGCTTGGCTGTGGTGGCCGAGTGGGTGACTTGGAGGTGAAAGTCCTCTACACACCCGGCAAGGGGAAGTGTTAGCCAGAGGCAAGGGTGTCGCAGGCGACTGCGAATCTGAAGGAAGCCCGAGGCAAAATGCTGGCCTGACGAACAGGAAGCGGATTAGGCGGCGCAGCGGGGTAAGAAGGCAACAATCTTCAAAGCCCAATACTTGCACGGAACGCTGTGACGTAAATCCGACAGGCATAAGCAGGAAGGTCGCGCGAATTACCCTGGGAGATCTGCACGCTTGCCTTTGTGCTACCGAGCGTCGTAAGGCGACGGGATGAGCATGCAGAAGTCAGCCGAAGCCGTAGTAAGTGGCGGTTAACCGCGCCACCAAGGGCCGAACAGGTTATGCCGCCAGTAGGCGTCACTGTCTCGTTGGTAGCCGTAATGCAGAAATTTCCCACAGCGGAAACTGTCATCCCGAGTCCCGGCCAGAAGCTGAGGATGATGCATGACAGTGCAAAGGTATCGACGGCGTCAGTAACGTGGACGAACGCGGAGCCGGACACGCTGATGGAGCGGGTGCTTGCACCGGCCAACCTCAGACGTGCGTATCAACGCGTGGTCAGCAACAAGGGAGCGCCGGGTGCCGATGGCATGACGGTCGCTGACTTGGCGGGCTACATGAAACAGTATTGGCCAACCCTCAAGGCCAGGCTACTGGCCGGTGAATACCATCCACAAGCAGTGCGAGCGGTTGAAATTCCCAAGCCGCAGGGCGGCACACGGCAACTGGGAATCCCCAGCGTCGTGGACCGCTTGATCCAGCAAGCCTTGCAGCAACAGCTCACGCTCATCTTCGACCCACTGTTCTCGGACTACAGTTATGGCTTCCGTCCGGGCAGAAGCACACATCAAGCTGTCGAGATGGCCCGTGCCCATGTGGCATCGGGGCATCGGTGGTGCGTGGAAATCGATCTGGAAAAGTTCTTCGATCGAGTCAACCACGACATCCTCATGGCCTGTATCGAGTGCCGGGTCAAAGATAAGTGCGTACTTAGGCTTATCCGTCGCTACCTTGAAGCGGGAGTCATGTCAGGCGGTGTCGTTAGCCCACGGCAGGAAGGGACGCCGCAAGGCGGCCCGCTCTCGCCGCTGCTGTCGAATATCCTGCTCGATGAATTTGACCGCGAACTGGAGCGGCGGGGCCATCGCTTCGTGCGCTATGCCGATGACGCGAACATTTATGTGCGCAGTCCTCGGGCTGGCGAGCGAGTACTGGTCAGTGTCGAGCGCTTCCTGAACCAACGTTTGAAACTGACGGTGAATCAGAAGAAGAGTCGAGTCGCGAGAGCCTGGAAGTGTGACTACTTGGGCTATGGGATGAGCTGGCATCAGCAGCCAAGGCTGCGGGTGGCAACGATGAGCCTGGGTCGCCTGCGCGACCGGCTCGCAGAGTTGCTACGCGGTGCACGGGGTCGCAAGATGGCAAATACCATCGAGCGGATAAACCCTGTATTACGAGGCTGGGCGGGTTACTTCAAGCTCAGCCAGAGCAAACGGCCACTTGAGGAACTGGATGGCTGGGTCAGGCACAAACTCCGCTGTGCCATCTGGCGCCAATGGAAGCAGCCCTCTACGAGGGCGCGCAACCTGATGCGTCTGGGCTTAAGCGAAGAGCGTGCCTGTAAATCGGCCTATAACGGCCGAGGCCCGTGGTGGAACTCGGGGGCGCCACATATGAATCAGGCGCTGCCGAAGAAACTATGGGATCGACTCGGACTGGTCTCGATACTGGATACGATCAACCGGCTTAGCCGCATAGCCTGAACCGCCGTGTACGGAACCGTACGCACGGTGGTGTGAGAGGACGGCGGGTGTGAACCCGCCTCCTACTCGATTGTGGGGAGGAAATATGCATTTGGGCTGCCAGGTGCTTGCCTTGGCTTTTCCAGCGCTCTTGAGATCGAGCGCCGCCCGCGCGGCGCTCGATTTGCGCGCCACCTCAGCGCGTAAGTCATGCACCTTGATGGACGAACGTATTTACAAATGGATGCATTGAGAAATTGACTGACGCAACTGGACGGCCATAGCCTCAGGTAGTACGGAAGCGTATCGACAGCCGTTGTCAGTTGTTGGATGTTCAAGCAGCCTGCGAGTTTTTGGGCATTACAGAACAAACATTGAGCCAGTAGGCACCGCTCCCCAATGACTACCTAGCCCTTCTTGCCCTCGACTGACTTGAAATGCTGGCCATAATCATTTTGCCGTTCGCACCCTTGTTTATAAGGATCCATGTCGCAGGCAAATTTCAGGTCCTGCTGATTGGGCAACAGAAAGAAATCTCCATTGGTGCAACCCGAGAGAAGCAGCATCAGCATCCATACCGACTTTTTCATTGCATATCCTTGAACAGGGCAAATCCCTTCGATTTTCTCCAGGCAATGATACGTGCGATCACACCCATGGCGCAGCCCTCGAGTTCGTTTGCCGGGTAATAGAGCAGATCCGAGCCGCTCGGGTGCTCGGTCATGTCGATAAAGTGTTCAAGCAATCGGTCCTGCCAGGCCGAGGTGCCAGAGGCCTGGAGCAGTTCCTCGATCACCGCCTTGAACTCGGCGCAGGTGTAATCGGCAAGGCTGTGCTTTTGACTGATCACCACTGCACCTCCGACGATAGCGCGTATTGCAGGACGCTCATGATTCGCAGGTTTTCAGCGTCGTACATTGCACCGCCCAAGGTGGGTGGGTCGAGGTGGCAGAGCTGATAGTTGCGCACGGCTTTGGCGGTTTCGCCGAACGGGGCGCGGGGTGGCCAGCCTTGTTTGATGCGGTTGAGTTGCGAGGTGACGAATTGATGAGAGTAGACCGGGTCCTCGGCGACGGCCATCCAGAAGGACTCGGAAAATTCGTCGAAGTTGGCGAAGCTTTGTTCTGCCAGCTTCTGTGCGATCTACTCTGGAAGGTGCATAGCCATGAAAGCGTTTCTCTCTTGAAGTGATGCATGGATCATGACTGTGTTTGTTTGGGTTGGAAATGTTCACCGTACTGCACTGAGTGTGAGGATTTTTCTAAAGGTTTGTAGGAAAATTCTTGCTCTAATTAGGGTGCCCCGCCGAAGCGGGGGTATATGGTTTAGTTATCCTTGAATCCGGGCTTTCCGTTAGCTGCACGCCAAGTTTTGATAATGTTCAGGACCGCTTCAGGCTCACCTTGCTCATCATTCTCGGGCCAGTAAATCAGGTCGGTTCCGCTAGGATGCTCGGTTATTGCAGAAAAGTGCTCCAGCAAAGGATCTAATACGTCATCCGGCTCCTCGGTATTGGCCCGGTATATTTCCTTTAGGAATTCAATGAATTCCAGCTCTGTATAGTCGTGGTAGTTGGTCTTAAGGCTCATGGTTTGTCTCCATAATGAATCCTATGATGAGCTGCTGGTGTCACAACCCTTAAGTTGTCAATGTCGTAGACCGCACCCCCTTCGCTGATGGGTACTACATGGTGTAGTTCAAAACTCTTCTTTTTCCCGTAAGCATCAGAGTAACGTGACCTAGGTGCGTTCCCTCTTTCCCGCATGCGGCTAAGGTTCTGTTTGGAAAATTGCTTTGAAAGCTCGGGATCATTTGCAACGATTTTCCAGAGTTTTTCTCGAAAAGCATCGTAGCTCGGAAATTCAATACCTCTAAGCTGATCGGCAATATGTGCCGGTATCGGCGCGCCTCCTTCACGGGCGGCCTCACCAAGCCAGATCCCTGTTACTTGTGCACCGACGCCTGTGACGGTACCTGGCTCATACCTTGGACTCTTGAAAACCACCAGAATAGGCGGCAATCCCGAGTCGATCGGGAAGGTGATGATCAGCCGTTCCTGATCGAGCAGATCCAGTGCCGGATAACCTTCCGTTTCATTACTTACAGGATTCAGGCTACTGCCAGTGTAAACAATCGTGCCCGGTGGAGCGGGTGGCAGGCTGGTGGAGCTACCTTCACCACCTCCGGGCGGGCTGGCGGGGGTCCAGGTCAGGATGCGCTGCGGGTTTTCAAGTACAAGGCTGTAAACCTGCCGTTCTGTATCAAACGTGGCCGCTCTTACGGCCACTGCTTTCCCACCGGGCACCACGTATAGGCCGATGTCATTCCCTTCTTCACTGCCAGCCAGTAAGTAAGGAACGTCTACGCTGGCTGACGAAAGTGCAAGGGCTGCCAGGTCAGGCCCGCCCGGCGGAGAAAGGCTGGAAAGAGGAGTGCTGATCAGGTAGCGCCTTTCAGCGTTACCGAGCGTCGAAGGCCATGCTGCCGAAAGAATGGCTAAAGCCAAGGTGGCCGAAGGGGCAGCCAATCGACTTACTGCAGCGACGATCGTAGCGCGAAGGGCAACTGACGCGACCTCGACAGCGAAGCTCGCTGCCCCAATCGGAATGACGGTAGTCGCAGATGCAACAGAATGGGTGTCGTTGATATAGCTGATGCTTCTGCGTGCTACTTCCTGCCTGTGGCGTTCAGCCTCGGCAGCCAGTCGCTTCGCCTCGGCCGCTTGTCGTGCAGCTTCCTCTGCCGCCAGGCGTTCAGCTTCCGCCTTCTGACGTTCCACCTCTAGCTGACTGGCATGCTGGGCGCGTAATTGTTCAACTTCATTGGCGCGACGAACCAGATTCTGCGTACTGCTGGAGTACGCGCCGAGAAACCTGATCGACTCGCTCAGTGCCAGGGCTTGGTGATACTCCTTCCAGCGTGGACCGGCTCGTCTTAAACGTTGTTCGTCGACAAGATGCAAAAGTGCTTCAAGCTGAGGCTTTGACAGGGGGCCGTTGATCTGCGGGTTTTTTTGTTTAAATGTCGGGATCTGAGATTGCTTGGCTTGCACCATGCGTGTGGCGGTTGCCAAATAAGCATTGAGTGTTTGGGCTAGCGTCCATGAGCTGTCGATAGTGGTCTGCTGGCTCAATTCATGCTGCAGAACATTGGGTAAGCAATTGAAGTAAATCTGCCGTTCGGCAATGATTTGCGTTGTTCTACGCTCGGCAGCCTTGATGAGGTCAACCGGAGGGTGGCTCAGTTCCGCTCCATCCACTTGCGCTGCCACGGCACTGAGGTCGTCAGCCAACGCTTGGTGCTTGTGGGCTTCGATGTGTAATTTATAGGCACCCTCCCAGGATCGCTGTAATCGCGAAGAAAACGCCCTTGCGAACGCTTCATCCCTTTCAGTGAATACTCCAGGCTCCAGCAGCCTGCTCATCATCGAGTCGGCGCGCTTATAAAACGCTAGGGCGCCGTAATATGCGTTGGCATTTGGCACAATTTGCAGGTAGCCATCGCGGATTTGAGTGATGCGCGAGGTTAAAATTTTCTGTTGTGCTATCGCTTGGGAAAGTGGGTCAGGGGAGTTGGAAGCTTCAGTTGAAATTTGGAGCTTTAAGGCTCCCACTGTTTCTGGAAGTTTACTTAATTGCGGGGCATATTGCTCTTCGTAGTCTTTTTCAATAATTTGATATTCTTCGCTTAAGACCCTGCGCGCGGATATGATCCTTGAAATGTCTGACCGACTGGGGCTGGTTCCTCTTGGGGTTCCTTGGTTGAGCCCCCAGCCGCCGTAGCCTGGTCCCCCGCCGCCGGACAAAGGAGGGAGCGGTGCTCGGTCTGGGGCCTCCTCGTTCATCCAGAGCCCCTCATTCAGATTCAGCGCATTGCGGGAATCACGGAAGGGTTCACCAAATTTGATAGTGTCATCTTGAGCCATGTAGTCATCCTCCTGATCGCTACATGGCAAGCGTGCTACGGCTGGTTTTTCGTGTATGTCAGGCGCGGCTTGTCAATCGGTAGGAGACTTCCCACCGACTTGAAAGATCTGATTCAAATGTGTACTTCAGATACAGGAATTACCCGTTTTTCCTTAACGGCCTTGTAGGAAAAGCTCGAATAGATCTCTTTCACCCCCGGCAACCGCTGCAGCACTTCCCGGGTAAATTCCCCAAACGATTCCAGGTCCCGCGCCAGTATCTCCAGCAGAAAGTCATACCGCCCAGAGATGTTGTGGCAAGCCACAATCTCGGGAATCTCCATCAGCCTTTGCTCGAACGCCAGAGCCATCTCCTTGGTATGCGAATCCATCATGATGCTGACAAACGCCGTCACCCCAAACCCCAGCGACTTGGGCGACAAGATGGCCTGGTAACCGGTGATATAACCGTTGTCTTCCAGCAACTTGACCCGTCGCCAGCAAGGCGAGGTCGTCAGCGCGACCTGGTCGGCGAGTTCGGAGATGGTAAGGCGGGCATTGTCCTGCAAGGCCGCGAGCAGAGCGCGGTCGGTACGGTCGAGGCTTGAAGGCATGATTTGCCCTCCTGGTGTTGTATTTGTTGTTTTCTTTCCAAAACAGGCGCGAATGTGTGGGCAATTTTGGAAAATTTCAGGCAGCTCGGTGGCATAAGCTTATAACAAACCACCAGAGGCTGTTGCCATGCGCGACTCCCATAACAACACCGGTTTTTCCACCCGCGCCATCCACCATGGCTACGACCCGCTTTCCCACAACGGTGCCTTGGTGCCACCGGTTTACCAGACTTCAACCTATGCCTTCCCCAGCGTTGAATACGGCGCGGCGTGCTTTGCCGGGGAGGAGGGTGGGCATTTCTACAGCCGTATTTCCAACCCGACCCTGGCCTTGCTGGAGCAGCGCATGGCTTCACTGGAGGGGGGCGAGGCGGGCCTGGCGCTGGCGTCGGGCATGGGGGCCATCACCTCGACGCTATGGACCCTGTTGCGCCCCGGTGACGAGCTGCTTGTCGGGCGCACGGTGTATGGCTGCACCTTTGCCTATATGCACCATGGCATCGGCGAGTTCGGGGTAAAGGTCCGCCATGTCGACCTCAATGACGCCAAGGCGCTGAAGGCCGCGATCACCCCTAAAACCCGGGTGATCTATTTCGAAACGCCGGCCAACCCGAACATGCAACTGGTCGATATTGCGGCAGTGGCTGAAGCGGCGCGGGGGCATGACTTGCATATCGTGGTCGACAACACCTATTGCACGCCGTACCTGCAGCGGCCATTGGAGTTGGGCGCCGATCTGGTGGTGCATTCGGCGACCAAGTACCTCAGTGGCCACGGTGATATCACGGCCGGGCTGGTGATAGGGCGCAAGGCACTGGTGGATCGGATTCGCCTTGAAGGCCTCAAGGACATGACCGGTGCGGTGTTGTCGCCGCACGATGCCTCATTGCTGATGCGCGGCATCAAGACCCTGGCGCTGCGCATGGATCGTCACTGCGCCAATGCCCAGCAAGTAGCCGAATTTCTCGCGCGCCAGCCCCAGGTGGAGCTGATCCAGTATCCAGGGCTGCCATCGTTTGCCCAATACGAGCTGGCGCAGCGGCAGATGCGCTTGCCGGGCGGGATGATTGCTTTCGAACTCAAGGGCGGGATCGAGGCTGGGCGGCGCTTCATGAATGCGCTGCAACTCTTTGCCAGGGCGGTGAGCCTGGGCGATGCCGAGTCGCTGGCGCAGCATCCGGCGAGCATGACCCATTCCAGCTATACGCCCGAAGAGCGGGCGCATCATGGCATCTCAGAGGGGCTGGTGCGGTTGTCGGTGGGGTTGGAAGATGTGGAGGACTTGCTGGCAGATATCGAGCATGCGCTTAAAGCCAGCCACCAGGCTGGCTGAACTGGCCTTTCGCGGATAAAACCGTATACCTGCACTGCGCAGTCGCTATAACGTGCGTGGCCTCAGATTTCGTCTGGGTCATTGAGATAAGCGGCGTTTCTTTCAAGGATGTTCAGGCGTAACTCAAGAGGTTGCTGACCCTGCTTGCAGATGTAGGTAAACGGCACCCCATTGAAAGTACGCAGCATAAGAGGGGTTCGTCTTCCAGCAGGTGCCAGGCGCACGATTGCTTGGTCGGCGAGGTCTTCGAAGGGAATTGGCGTATCGTCGCAGTCGAGTAAGTCGAACAGCGTTGGGTAGGCACCCTTCAGTGGCGAGCGGAAAGCACCCACGCAGTCCTCGTCATGTATGTACAGCGCATGCCCGTGACGCACTTCTGAACGGACAAACAGCCGGTAGCCGTTATCTACCCGGCGGAAGTAAAGTTTCAAAGGCGGACAACTGACTGTGTTCGATACGTGGCCGAGGTAATGTGACTCGTCTCGTTTGACTGGTTGTTCAATTTTCTTTGGCTCATCTTTTCGGCGCGCTTCATTTTGTCCGGCTCGGCGAAGGGCTCTGCGAAATGTTCGACTGGCAAATCCGGCCGTCGCCAGGCCGCCCGCAGTCAGGCTGCCAGGGGGGCTCGTTGAAGTTTTTTCCAGTTCGGCGGGCCCACTGTGCAGTACGTCGAGGAAGTGCAACGTGCCATCCACGACTTCGACGGTGGCAATGAAAGAGCGTTGTCGATTAGTCAGCATAGGTCTACTCCGGTTGAGGGACTTATGCAGGATCCTGAAGTACTTGATTGGCCGGCAGTAGGAAATGCGGCCTGAGGCGGGGTGAAGAAGGCTGAACCTTTGCGGCAGGTTTGTCTGGAGGGGTGAAGCAGGAGGAGCGGCTAGCCACTCCTCCCTGGCAATCGATCAGCGCTTGAGCCCGTAGCTCTCGTCGAGCATGCCCGGCGAGTTCGGCGACTTCGGTGCATAGTCGCGTGGCACTTCAGCAGTGTCCTTCGGCGGGGTCAGGCGGTCACGTGGACCTTGGGTGCCTTCAGAGTGCAGGGCAGCCAGCAGGCGCTGACGGGTGACATCGTCAAGGGCCAGGTTGTTGGCGCCTTCGGCAAGGTGATCCTGCACGTCCTGGTAGCTCTGGGTCAGTTTCTTGACCAGCATGGCGGTGCTGTTGAAGTGGGTGACCACTTCGTTCTGGTAACTGTCGAAACGCTTCTGGATGTCATCCAGTTGGCGCTGGGTATTGCTGGGCGCCGCATTGGGCAACAGGCGGGCCACGATGAAACCGACCGCCACACCGATGACCAGGGCCAGGGTTGGCAACAACCAAACAAGGAGCGAGAGTTCCACGAGTCCTTCCTCTATAAACGGCTTTGCTTTACGTTAACGGCTCAGACCTGCGCTGTATACCGCGAGCGATCGCAAATCAGAACAGAATTCCTCACCTAGACGAATCGACCCTCTTCGAGGTCACGGAGTAGTGCCTTGCTTGTCCGCGAAACCCCCTTGTTCATCGATGGCCCGATCGGCCAGCTGGAAGCCTTGTACCTGGACGTGGCCGATGCCCGCGGCGCGGTGTTGATCTGCCACCCCAACCCGGTCCAGGGCGGCACCATGCTCAACAAGGTGGTCTCGACCCTGCAGCGCACCGCCCGCGACGCCGGCTACGTGACCCTGCGCTTCAACTATCGCGGCGTCGGCCAGAGTGCCGGCAGCCATGACATGGGCGCCGGTGAGGTGGCCGATGCCGAGGCGGCGGCGGCCTGGTTGCGTGCCAAGCACCCCGAGCTGCCGTTGGTATTGATGGGCTTCTCGTTCGGCGGCTTTGTCGCCACCAGCCTGGCCGGTCGCCTGGAAGCCCAGGGTGTGACGCTGCAGCAGCTGTTCATGATCGCCGCGGCGGTGATGCGCCTGACCGCAGAGTTCCCGCTGCCGCAGCGCTGCCCGATTGCCGTGGTGCAGCCTGACGCCGACGAAGTCGTCGATCCGCAACTGGTTTACGAATGGTCCGACGCACTGGGGCGCCCCCATCAGCTGCTGAAAGTGGCAGAATGCGGACACTTCTTCCATGGCAAGCTGACCGATCTGAAGGATCTGCTGCTGCCGCGCCTTTCGAATTGAGCCAAGCCTGAATAAGCGAACACCCATGACCACGCGCATTCTCACTGGTATCACCACCACCGGTACTCCACACCTGGGCAACTACGCCGGTGCCATTCGCCCGGCGATCGTCGCCAGCCAGCAGCCGGGTGCCGATTCGTTCTACTTTCTGGCCGACTATCACGCCCTGATCAAGTGCGATGACCCCCTGCGCATCCAGCGCTCTCGTCTGGAAATCGCTGCAACCTGGCTGGCCGGCGGCCTGGACCCGGACAAGGTGACTTTCTACCGTCAGTCTGATATTCCCGAGATCCCTGAGCTGACCTGGCTGCTCACCTGCGTTGCGGCCAAGGGCCTGCTCAACCGTGCGCACGCCTACAAGGCTTCGGTGGACAAGAACCTCGAGAATGGCGAAGACCCGGACGCCGGCGTGACCATGGGCCTGTACAGCTACCCGGTCCTGATGGCGGCGGACATCCTGATGTTCAACGCCCATAAGGTGCCGGTGGGGCGCGATCAGATCCAGCACGTGGAAATGGCCCGTGACATCGGCCAGCGCTTCAACCACCTGTTTGGCCAGGGCAAGGACTTCTTTGCCCTGCCAGAGGCGGTCATCGAAGAAAGCGTGGCGACCTTGCCTGGCCTGGACGGGCGCAAGATGTCCAAGAGCTACGACAACACCATCCCGCTGTTCTCTACCGCGAAGGACATGAAAGACGCCATTTCGCGCATCGTGACCGACTCGCGCGCACCTGGCGAAGCGAAAGACCCGGACAACGCGCACCTGTTCACCCTGTTCCAGGCTTTCTCGACGCCGGCGCAATGCGCCGAGTTCCGCGAAGAGCTGCTGCAGGGCCTGGGCTGGGGCGAAGCCAAGCAGCGCCTGTTCCAGCTGCTTGACGGGCAACTGGCCGAGAAGCGTGAGCACTATCATCAACTGATTTCCCGCCCGTCGGACCTGGAAGACATCTTGCTGGCAGGCGCCGCCAAGGCCCGCAAGACTGCCACGCCGTTCCTCGAGCAACTGCGCGAGGCGGTGGGCCTGCGCTCGTTCCGCAGCAGCGTGCAGGCCACCACCGAGGTGAAGAAGAAGGCCGTCAAGAGCGCACGCTTCGTCAGCTTCCGTGACGAGGATGGCAGCTTCCGCTTCCGCCTGTTGGCCGCCGATGGCGAGCAATTGCTGTTGTCCCGCAGCTTCGCCGATGGCAAGAGCGCGGGTGCGGTGAGCAAGCAGTTGCAGCAAGGTGGCGATGCCGACGTGCGTGTCGAAGGCCTGAGCTTCAGCCTGTGGCTGAACGGCGAGCAGGTCGCAGACGGGCCGCAGTTCGCCAGTGCTCAGGCCCGCGACGTGGCTGTTCAAAGCCTGCGTGAAGCCCTGGCGCCGCAGCAGGACTGAGACAGTTTGACGCAAGTCTGATTGCCATTAAGCGGGCCGCTCGCTACAGTGACGGCCCGTTTTTTGTTGCCTCGCTAACGAAATCATGACGCCCCTAGAACGATATCAAGCAGATCTGAAACGTCCCGACTTCTTCCATGATGCGGCGCAGGAAACTGCGGTGCGTCACTTGCAGCGTCTGTACGACGACCTGGTACACGCGCAGAACAACAAGCCGGGCATGTTCGGCAAGCTGTTCGGCAAGAAGGAACAGACGCCGGTCAAGGGCCTGTATTTCTGGGGCGGGGTAGGCCGGGGCAAGACCTACCTGGTCGATACTTTCTATGAAGCGCTGCCGTTCAAGCAGAAGATGCGTACGCACTTCCACCGCTTCATGAAGCGTGTGCACGAGGAGATGAAAACCCTCAAGGGCGAGAAGAACCCGTTGACCATCATCGCGAAGCGCTTCAGCGATGAAGCCAAGGTGATCTGTTTCGATGAATTCTTCGTCTCCGACATCACCGATGCCATGATCCTCGGCACCCTGATGGAAGAGCTGTTCAAGAACGGCGTGTCGCTGGTGGCGACCTCCAACATCGTCCCGGACGGCCTGTACAAGGATGGCCTGCAGCGTGCGCGCTTCCTGCCGGCCATTGCCATGATCAAGCAGTACACGGACGTGGTGAACGTCGATAGCGGGGTCGACTACCGCCTGCGTCACCTGGAGCAGGCCGAACTGTTCCACTTCCCGCTCGACGAGGCTGCCGAGCAGAGCATGCGGGCGAGCTTCAAGGCGCTGACACCCGAGTGCACCCAGGCCGTCGACAATGATGTGCTGATGATCGAGAACCGTCCGATCCATGCCTTGCGGACCTGTGACGATGTTGCCTGGTTCGACTTCCGCGCCCTGTGCGATGGGCCACGCAGCCAGAACGACTACATCGAGCTGGGCAAGATTTTCCATGCCGTGCTGTTGAGCAATGTCGAGCAGATGGGCGTCACCACCGACGACATCGCCCGGCGCTTCATCAACATGGTGGACGAGTTCTATGACCGCAACGTCAAGCTGATCATTTCGGCCGAGGTAGAGCTCAAGGATCTGTACACCGGCGGGCGCCTGAGCTTCGAGTTCCAGCGCACCTTGAGCCGGTTGCTGGAAATGCAGTCGCACGAATTCCTCTCCCGCGCCCACAAGCCCTGACGGGCGCAAGCTTCAAGCTTCAAGCTTCAAGCTGCAAGCTGCAAGAAAAAGCCAAAGCAGTACGCGGATTGCTTTGGCCTTTTCTTGCAGCTTGCAGCTCGCAGCTTGCCGCTCAGAAAGCCCTTCAGGCTTCCTGCACAAACTGCTGCCGATACTGGTTCGGTGACAATTCCGTGTGCTGGCGGAACAGCCGCGCAAAGAAACTCGCATCGTCATAGCCGACTTCATAGCTGATGGTCTTGATGCTCTTGCGCGTGCTCGACAGCAGGCCCTTGGCCGTCTCGATCCTTAGCCGCTGCAGGTAGTGCAGCGGCTTGTCGCCGGTCGCGCCCTGGAAGCGCCGCATGAAGTTGCGGATGCTCATGCCATGGTTGCGGGCCACATCCTCGAAGCGGAACTTGTCGGCGAAGTGCTCCTCGAGCCAGTGCTGGATCTGCAGGATGATCAGGTCCTGGTGCAGCTTCTGGCCGCCGAAACCCATGCGCCCGGGAGTGTAGTTGCGCTGCACTTCGTAGAGGATGTCGCGGGCCACGGCGCGGGCTACGTTGGCCCCGCAGAAGCGTTCGATCAGGTAGATGTACAGGTCGCAGGCCGAAGTGGTGCCGCCGGCGCAGTAAAGGTTGTCGGCGTCGGTCAGGTGCTTGTCCTGGTTCAGACGCACTTTCGGATAGCGCTCGGCGAAGCTGGTGAAGAAGCGCCAGTAGGTGGTCGCTTCCTTGCCGTCGAGCAGGCCGGCCTCGGCCAGCCAGAACACCCCGCTGGCTTCAGCGCACAGTACGGCGCCGCGGGCATGTTGCTCGCGCAACCAGGGCAGCACTTGCGGATAACGTTGCAGCAGGTTGTCGAAGTCTTCCCAGAAGGCCGGAAGGATGATCACATCGGCGTCATCCAGGCCGCCATCGACCGGCAGCTGCACATTGCTGAAGCTGTCCACCGGCTGGCCGTCGGGGCTCACCAGACAGATCTCGAACATGGGCTGCAAGCCCAGGCCCAGCTGTTTGCTGTAGCGCAGGCTGGCGAGGTGGAAAAAGTCCTTGGCTTGCATCAAGGTCGAAGCGAACACCTTGTCAATGGCCAGGATGCTGACGCGCCGCAGCGACGCGGAGGGTTGGGTAAACATCATTGTCATTGTTCTTATAGGGTAGAGTGGTCAATCACCGGCTGGATCGTCTTATGTTTTTTGTCGAGCTGCAAGCTTCGAGCTGCAAGCGGCAAGAAAAAAGCAGCGAGTGCAACACTCACTCTGACTTGCAGCTTGCAGCTTCGCTCAAGGCGCGGGGTTCGGCTGCTCCTGATGAATCGCTTCGATCGCCGCCAGTAGCTCATCGCTCAGGTTCAGCTCCAGGCTGTTGAGGTTGCTCTGAAGTTGCACCAGGTCGGTGGCACCGATGATGTTGCTGGTCACGAAGGGCTGGCGGGTGACGAATGCCAGGGCCATCTGCGCCGGGTCCAGCCCGTGTGCCTGGGCCAGTTGCACATAACGGCTGCAGGCCGCCACTGTCTGTGGGTTGGAGTAACGGGCGAAGCGGCTGAACAGGGTCAGGCGACCATTTTCTGGTCGGGCGCCGTTTTCGTATTTGCCCGACAGCATGCCGAAGGCCAGCGGCGAGTAGGC
Source organism: Pseudomonas putida (assembly GCF_026625125.1). Lineage (NCBI taxonomy): Bacteria > Pseudomonadati > Pseudomonadota > Gammaproteobacteria > Pseudomonadales > Pseudomonadaceae > Pseudomonas > Pseudomonas putida. Next base: position 1,028,371 of record NZ_CP113097.1, read on the forward strand.
CAACAGGCCGCACTGCTCGCGGATGGCCACTTCCGCCAGGCCCACCTCGAAGCTGCGGTTGAGCAGGTTGTACGGGTTCTGTATCGACACCGCCCGGGGCCAGCCGCGGGTTTCGGCCAGGTGCAGGAACTTCATGGTGCCCCACGGCGTTTCGTTGGAAAGGCCAATGTGGCGGATCTTGCCTGCCCGCACCTGCTCGTCAAGCACCTCGAGGGTTTCTTCCAGCGGGGTGAACAGGTCATGCGCCAGGTGCTGGTAACCCAGCTTGCCGAAGAAATTGGTGCTGCGCTCCGGCCAGTGCAGCTGATACAGGTCGATACGGTCGGTCTGCAGGCGCTCAAGGCTTGCATCCAGCGCCGCTACGATATGCTGGCGGTTGTGCTTGAGCTGGCCGTCGCGGATATGGCTGATACCGTTGCCGGGGCCTGCGACCTTGCTGGCGAGAACCCATTCATCGCGGTCGCCGTGCTGGCGGAACCAGTTGCCGATGATGCGCTCGGTGGCGGCATAGGTCTCCGGGCGTGGCGGCACGGGGTACATTTCTGCGGTGTCGATGAAGTTGACCCCGCTGGTTTTGGCCAGTTTGATCTGGGCGAAGGCCTCGGCCTCATTGTTCTGCTCGCCCCAGGTCATGGTGCCCAGGCACAGGGCGCTGACATCGAGATCGGTACGGCCAAGCTTGCGGTATTCCATCGGGAAAACACTCCTAGGCAAAGACACCCATAAAAGCAGGTTGAAATTTTTCGCGCAATCTGGATAATTCGGCACCTCTCCGTGTGGCGGAAGTGATGCACCACCACACAGGAAGAACCCCGTCGAACATTGGCGTGCCCGACCCGAGCCCCCAAAAGCGTCTGTGTTCGGCTGCGCGTTTGCCCTTGGCAAGCTGTGCACTATCCAGTAAGATTCGCCGTCTATTTTTCGCTGGGCGGCCTCTGAGGCTTTAGAGAATGAAAACTTTTACTGCTAAACCGGAAACAGTAAAGCGCGAGTGGTTCGTAGTCGACGCCGCTGGCCAGACCCTGGGTCGTCTGGCTACCGAAATCGCTAGCCGTCTGCGTGGCAAGCACAAACCAGAATACACCCCTCACGTTGACACCGGCGACTACATCGTCGTTATCAACGCCGAGCAAATCCGTGTAACTGGCGCCAAGTCTTCCGACAAGATGTACTACTCCCACTCCGGCTTCCCGGGCGGTATCAAGGAAATCAACTTCGAGAAGTTGATCGCCAAGGCCCCTGAGCGTGTTATCGAAACCGCGGTCAAAGGCATGCTGCCGAAGAACCCGCTGGGTCGCGACATGTACCGTAAGCTGAAAGTGTACGCGGGTGCTGCTCACCCACACACTGCTCAGCAGCCTCAAGAACTGAAGATCTAACGGGATAGTTCATTATGTCGGCGACTCAAAATTACGGCACTGGCCGTCGCAAGACCGCAACCGCTCGCGTTTTCCTGCGTCCGGGTACTGGTAACATCTCCATCAACAACCGTCCTCTGGACACCTTCTTCGGCCGCGAAACCGCTCGCATGGTTGTTCGCCAGCCGCTGGAGCTGACCGAGAGCACCGAGAAGTTCGACATCTACGTCACCGTTGCCGGTGGTGGTGTCAGCGGTCAAGCCGGTGCGATCCGTCACGGTATCACCCGCGCTCTGATGGAATACGACGAAACCCTGCGTGGCGCTCTGCGTCGTGCTGGCTACGTCACCCGCGACGCTCGTGAAGTCGAGCGTAAGAAAGTGGGTCTGCGTAAAGCGCGTAAGCGTCCTCAGTACTCCAAGCGTTAATACCGCTTCGGCAGTCGAAAAAAGCCCGGTTCCTTGGAACCGGGCTTTTTTTATGTCTTGAACTAACCTGTCAGCATGTCCGTGGTGTCCTGCCGCATAGACGCAGATCAAGCAAAGCGAGGGTTGTAGCCCATACCGGGGTTAATCACCTTGTCACTGTGTGGATTTGTTTCTTACCATGGCGGCCAATTTTGGGTGCCACAGACATTACCTAAGTACAGGCCTGATTCAACAGGCCAAGCAAGCTGATGGGAGAGGACTGAATGAGCAATGACGGCGTCAACGCAGGCCGGCGCCGCTTCCTCGTAGCCGCGACATCCGTGGTCGGGGCAGCGGGGGCAGTGGGGGCTGCGGTACCGTTCGTGGGGTCATGGTTTCCCAGTGCCAAGGCGAAGGCGGCTGGTGCACCGGTGAAGGTCAACATCGCCAAGGTCGAACCTGGGCAGCAGATGGTGGCGGAGTGGCGCGGTCAGCCAGTGTTCATCGTGCGGCGAACGGACGAGATTCTGGGGAACCTCACGAAGGTCACGGCCGAGCTCGCCGACCCTGAATCGAAGGCCTCGGTGCAGCCGGAGTACGTCGACCCCCAGGTGCGCTCGATCAAGCCGGAAATCCTCATTCTCGTAGGCCTGTGCACCCACCTTGGCTGCTCGCCGACCTTCCGCCCGGAAGTCGCGCCCGCCGACCTTGGGCCGAAATGGGTGGGGGGTTACTTCTGCCCCTGCCACGGTTCCCACTACGACTTGGCCGGGCGTGTCTACAAATCGCAGCCAGCACCTCTCAACCTGCCAGTGCCACCGCACTCTTACGAGTCGGATGACATCGTCGTCATCGGCGTCGACCAGGAGAAAGCATGATGAGCAAGTTCATGGACTGGATTGATGCTCGCTTCCCCGCCACCAAGATGTGGGAAGATCACCTGAGCAAGTATTACGCGCCCAAGAACTTCAATTTCCTGTATTTCTTCGGCTCGTTGGCCCTGTTGGTGCTGGTCAACCAGATCGTCACCGGTGTATGGCTGACCATGAGTTTCACGCCCTCGGCGGAAGAGGCCTTCGCGTCGGTCGAGTACATCATGCGTGACGTGGAGTACGGCTGGATCTTGCGTTATTTGCACTCCACCGGCGCTTCGGCGTTCTTCGTGGTGGTCTACCTGCACATGTTTCGCGGCCTGCTCTATGGCTCCTACCAAAAGCCACGGGAACTGGTCTGGCTGTTCGGTATGCTGATCTACCTGGCGCTGATGGCCGAGGCCTTCATGGGCTATCTGCTGCCTTGGGGGCAGATGTCGTACTGGGGTGCCCAGGTGATCATCTCGCTGTTCGGTGCGATCCCGGTGATCGGCGACGACCTCACCCAGTGGATCCGCGGTGACTACCTGATTTCTGGCATCACCCTGAACCGCTTCTTTGCGCTGCACGTAGTGGCCCTGCCGATCGTCATTCTCGGGCTGGTTGTGTTGCACATCCTCGCCTTGCACGAGGTGGGTTCGAACAACCCTGATGGGGTCGATATCAAGAAGAAAAAGGACGAGAACGGTATCCCGCTGGATGGTATCCCGTTCCACCCGTACTACACCGTCAAGGACATTGTCGGCGTGGTGGTGTTCCTGTTCGTCTTCTGTGCGGTAGTGTTCTTCTTCCCGGAAATGGGCGGCTACTTCCTGGAAAAACCCAACTTCGAACAGGCCAACGCGTTCAAGACGCCTGAGCATATCGCGCCGGTCTGGTACTTCACGCCGTTCTACGCGATTTTGCGTGCGGTGCCCGACAAGCTCATGGGCGTAATCGCCATGGGGGCGGCGATCGCCGTGCTGTTCGTGTTGCCTTGGCTCGACCGAAGCCCGGTACGCTCAATGCGCTACAAGGGCTGGATCAGCAAGGTCTTCCTGCTGGTGTTCTGCATTTCCTTCGTCATCCTCGGCATTTTGGGGGTGCTGGCGCCTACCCCAGGCCGCACGCTGCTGTCGCAGGTGTGCACCGTGCTGTACTTCGCCTACTTCCTGTTGATGCCGTTCTACACAAGGCTTGAGAAGACCAAACCGGTTCCGGAAAGGGTGACTGGCTGATGAAAAAGTTGATTGCAGTATTTTTGCTGGCAGTGATGCCTGCCTTTACCTTTGCTGCCGGGCCGGGGTTGGAGCTGGACAAAGTCGATATCGACCTGACGGACAAGGCTGCGATGCAGGATGGTGCGCGGACTTTCGCCAACTATTGCATGGGTTGCCACAGCGCCAAGTTCCAGCGTTACGAGCGCGTAGCCGATGACTTGGGAATACCCCATGAGCTGATGCTCGAGAAACTGGTGTTCACCGGGGCCAAGATCGGCGACCACATGAACATCGGCATGAAGCCCGATGATGCCAAGACCTGGTTCGGGGCTGCGCCGCCTGACCTGACCCTGGTTGCCCGGGTGCGGGGTACCGATTGGCTGTACACCTACCTGCGCAGCTTCTATGAGGACAAATCGCGGCCTTATGGGGTCAACAACAAGGTATTCCCGAACGTCGGCATGCCCAATGTGCTGGTCGGGCTGCAGGGTAACCAGGTGATCGGGTGCAAGCAGGTGCAGAGGGTGGTCGATGGCAAGAAGCAATTCGACCCCTTGACCGGCAGCCCTTTGACCCATGAAGCGTGTGACCAGCTGACCATCACGCCGAATTCCGGTACCCTGACGCCTGAGCAGTTCGACGAGAAGGTCAAGAACCTGGTGACCTTCCTGGCCTATTCGGCCAACCCGGTCAAACTGGAAAGCCAGCGCATCGGCACCTATGTGTTGCTGTACCTGGCCTTCTTCTTCGTGTTCGCCTACTTGCTCAAGCGCGAATACTGGAAGGACGTGCACTGATCACGCAGTAGTTTCTGGTAGTTGAACGCGCCCTGGGCGCCCCCTCGTCTAAGCGAAGGGGCCTCCAGGGCGCGTTTGCATTTGCAGTTTCACAAGCATCCCCATGCGAGGAGGCGCTACATGGGCGCGACCATCAGGTTAGTCTGCTATTCCGACCCCGCTGATCATTATTCTCATCGGGTACGCCTGGTTCTCGCCGAGAAAGGTGTCAGCGTGCAGATCATCGACGTCGATCCCGGTCGTCTGCCACCCAAGCTGGGTGAGGTGAACCCTTACGGCAGCGTGCCGACCCTGGTCGATCGCGACCTGGCGTTGTATGAATCGACCGTGGTGATGGAGTACCTCGAGGAGCGTTATCCGCATCCGCCGCTGATGCCGGTGTATCCGGTGGCGCGTGGTAACAGCCGCTTGTTGATGCATCGCATTCAGCGTGATTGGTGCGTGCTGGCCGATACCGTGCTCGACTCGCGCAGCAGTGATGCCGCCCGTGCCGAGGCGCGCAAGGCGCTGCGTGAGAGCCTGACGGGCGTCTCGCCCTTGTTCAACGAGTTCGCTTGCTTCATGAGCGATGAGCAAAGCCTGGTCGATTGTTGTCTATTGCCCATACTCTGGCGTTTGCCGGTACTGGGTATCGAATTGCCGCGGCAAGCAAAGCCGCTGCTGGATTACATGGAGCGACAGTTCGCCCGCGAGCCTTTCCTGGCGAGCCTGTCTTCCGTTGAACGTGAAATGCGTAAGCTTTAAGGAGCCGTTGATGAACTCCAGTCGCCCCTATCTGGTTCGAGCACTGTACGAGTGGATCGTCGACAACGATTGCACGCCCCATATGCTGGTCAATGCCGAATACCCGGCAGTCCAGGTGCCGCAAGGTTTCGCCAGTGACGGCCAGATCGTCCTGAACATCTCCCCAAGTGCCGTGCGCAGCCTGCACATGGACAACGATGCGGTGAGCTTCGAAGGGCGCTTCGGTGGTGTTGCCCACTCGTTGTTCGTGCCGGTCGGCGCAATTCTGGGTATTTATGCCCGCGAGAACGGCCAAGGCATGGTCTTCGAGCTGGAGCCTCCGTTGATGGACGGCGAAGAGCCGGAAGATGAGGGTGTCGAGCCGGACGACGACGGCCCGCCGGAAGGGGGTGGCCAGCCGCCGCGTCCGACTGGGCGGCCGAGCCTGAAGGTGGTCAAGTAACGAAAAAAGGCGATCCGTCAGGGTCGCCTTTTTCTTTGCTGCGCGGTGATGGTTACAGGTCGCTGATGGTGCGAATCTGGTCACGGTTAACGCGGGTCTGTTTACCATCCAGCTGCTGGAATTCGTAGAAGCCGGACTCCTGATCGAACGTCGGCTCGTCAACGGTCTGGAACTCGCGACCGTCGTTCAGGGTAATCAGGCTTGGGGTGGAGCAGCCGGCCAGGGTGGCGAAGGCGCCGATCAGCAGGGCGGGCAGCAGAAGCTTTTTCATACGGTGTTTCCTGAGGTTGCGAAGGTAGAGCGATCAGGTTGCCTGCACCCGCGTTCAAGGGCTGGTGCAGGCAAGGGTGTCAGTCTATGTACTCGAACAGCTTGACGATCTTTTGCACGCCCGACACGCCCTGTACCACGGCAGTGGCGGAGTTGGCTTCCTGCTGAGTAACCAGGCCGAGCAGGTAGACGATACCGTTCTCGGTGATCACTTTGATGCGCGAGCTGGGCACGGCATTGTCGGTGAGCATCTGGGTCTTGATCTTGGTGGTCAGCCAGGCGTCGTTATTGCGTGCAAGGATCGAGGAGGGTTGCATTACCTGCAGCTCGTTATGCACCCGCTTGACCCGCTGTACCTGGCTGGCGGTCTGCTCGGCCAGGCTCTTGAGGTCGGCGCGCGGGGTTTGGCCGGCGAGCAGGACAACGCCGTTGTAGCTGCTGACGACAATGTGCGAGCCTTCGTCCAGATCAGGGCTGGCTTTCGCGATGTTTACCGAGGCCTTGGTTTCGATCAGCGAGTCATCGATCTTGCTGCCGATGGTGCGAGTGCCGCGATCATCCTCGATCGGCGAATTGCGGGTCGAGGTCAGTACCGAGCTGCAGCCGGTGACGCTCAGGCACAGGGTCAGGGCCATCAGGCCGAGGCGCTTGGGGATCATTCTTCACTCCCGAACAGTTGGCTGTCGATCAGATCACACAGGCAGTGGATCGCCAGCAGGTGGACTTCCTGGATGCGTGCAGTGACCGTCGAGGGTACGCGGATCTCCACGTCCTCGGGCAACAGCAGCGAAGCCATGCCGCCACCGTCACGCCCGGTCAATGCTACGACAATCATTTCGCGATCATGTGCCGCTTGGATCGCTTGAATCACGTTTGCCGAGTTGCCGCTGGTCGAAATCGCCAGCAGCACGTCGCCGGGCTGGCCGAGGGCGCGAATCTGCTTGGAGAAGATTTCGTTGTAGCTGTAGTCGTTGGCAATCGAGGTCAGTGTCGAGCTGTCGGTGGTCAGGGCGATCGCCGGCAGGCTCGGACGCTCACGCTCAAAGCGGTTGAGGAGTTCCGACGAGAAATGCTGGGCGTCGCCGGCCGAGCCGCCGTTGCCGCAGGCGAGCATCTTGCCCTCGTTGAGCAGCGCATTGACCATGACCAGGCTGGCCTGCTCGATGTGCGGTGCCAGGATGTCCATTGCCTGTTGCTTGGTATCGATGCTGGCCTGGAACAGCCGGCGAATTCGGGATTGCATGTCCATCTGGTGACCTTAAGTGGGGCGGTGGCCTTTGCTACACGCAACAGGGACCAGCCCGCGAAACATAGAGCAATAAAAGGGGAGTGGGTTCAGCATTCGAAGGCGTTTTTCAGCCATTGAAGCGGCCTGCCTGCGTGGTGGCTACCCTGCAAGGCGACAACATCGAAGCGGCACGGGTGGTTGGCCCAGCAAGACTCCTTCAGCAGAAAAAGGCTGGCGGCATGCACCAGTCGCCTCTGCTTGCGCCCGTCGATACTGCCGAGGGCGCCACCGAAGCCCGCGTGCAACCGATAGCGGACTTCGACGAATACTACTGTATCGGTGTCGAGCATGACCAGATCAAGCTCGCCACCTTTGCATCGCCAATTACGCGTCAGCAGTTGCAGGCCTTGCCCTTGAAGAAACTCAAGGGCTTGGTTTTCTGCGGCATGGCCGGCGCTGGTTGGCGATGCTTGGGGCATCAGCGGAGGGTATCGGGCAGGCGCTTGACCTGGCCGCCCGAAAATTCAGCCCACGGCAGCTGGCGCTCGATGCGCTGACTGGCGTTCATGCTCAGGCTGCCCGACAGTCCCTGTACACGGTTATCCGGCAGCGCTTTGAGCTGGCCCAGGCGGGGCGCCAGGCTATAGGCGTCTACACCCATGGCATATAGACGGCCCAGGCTGCCAGCGGCTTGTGGCCACTGCTGGACCACCTGCTGACGCAGGCTGTTGGTGGTGTCGAGCAGCCACGGGGTTTCGCAGAAACGGATGCCGTTCATGTCGTTGTACTGGTTGACGTCACCGCTGGCGCTGTACAGGTTCGAGGTGGCATAGACCGGAACGTCGCCAGCGTACTGGAAGTTCAGGGTGGGCTTGATCTGCTGTGCCTGTTGCGGGGTCGAGGCGAGGAAGATGAAGTCGATGTCCTGGCGGCGCGAGGGTTGCGCAGCAATGGTGCCGCCCACGGTGCTCTGCAGGCTCTGTGCGCGGCCTTCGCTCTGGCGCAGCTGGAACAGATTGGCGATCTGTTGGGCCAGGGCGACTGGCTGGGCGATGCGTTCGGCGGCGAGGATGGTGCCGCCATTGCCTTCCCAGTCCTGGCGGAACGCGGCAAGCACGCGGTCGCCCCATTCACCGGCCGGCACCAGGGCCACCGCGCGAACCATGCCGTCGGCGCGGGCGCGGCGCGATACTTCGCGGGCTTCGTCTTCGGCAGCCAGGCCGAACTGGAAAAGTTGTGGCGGGGCGGTCTGGCCCGCGTCAGCGTAATTCAGGGCGAGGGTGGTGATGGGCAGCTGGGCGTTGGCGGCCAGCTTCTTGACCAGCGCTTTTTCCAGCGGGCCGACTACCAGTTGCACGCCATCGGCCTGGGCCTGGCGATAGAAGTCATCCAGCGAGCCGATGCGTGAGCTGTCATACACCTGTACGGCCGGCGCTTGCTGGCCCGCCTGCTGGGCCTGGAAGTGCGCGGCCATGAAGCCGTCACGCAGGGCGCGGGCGACACCGGCAAGCGGGCCTTCCTGGGGTAGCAGCAGACCGATCTTGGTCAGCGGCTGGCTTGCCAGTTCCTTGAGCTTGACCAAGGCCGATGGCAGCTGCAGTGCCGCGGGATGGTCTGGGTGTTGCTGGCGCCAGGTCTCGATCGCGGCCTGCTGCTGCTCCAGCGTGCCTGCGCTTTTCACGGCCAGAGCCAGGCGGGTCCAGCCGGCCAGGGTCTGATCGCCAGCGGGCTGCTGCAGTTGCTCTGCCGGCAGCGAGGCGACCAAGGCCCAGGTCGCGTCATTGTTGGCGGCGGCAGCCTGGCCGCTGAGCAGTGGGGCCAGCATCACGCGCTGTTGCGCAGCGGCCAGGGCTTGACCGTCGGCTTCCAGGGCGGCGGCGTGGACGCTATACGTACGCACCTGCTGCTCGGCCGGCAATTGGCCGAGGTGCTGCAGGCTGGGGTGCGACAAGGCGCTGAGGGCGGCTTTGGGCTGGTTGCGGCTCATGGCCAGTTCGGCGCCCAGTGTGGCGGCGAAGATCTGTTGGGCAGGCTTGAGCGTATCCATGGGGACCTGCTCGAGAATGCGTGCCGCGCGCGGGTAGTCCTTCTGCTTGTATGCCAGGTCGGCAGCGCTCAGGCGCAGCAGGGCGGCATCTTCGGCAGACGTGCTGGCCGCCGCTTTCTCGAGCAGTTGCTCGATGCTGGCGTCCGGCGTGCGTGGCAGCTCTCCGAGGCTGGATGAGGGCGAGCTGGCGCAGGCTGCCAGCAAGGCAGCGAGGCAGAGGGCTGTGAGCAGCCGCAGGCAAGCGATCATGTAAAGGTCCTGTTACTCGATCAAGTTGGCCGGCAATTGTACCCAAGCGTTGGCCGGGGCGCGATGTTGCTGAACGCGAACCTTCACTATAGGTGTACCTGAGGTGGCTGCAGGTGAAGTTCTTTGCGCCCTGTTACCGGCGCTCGGGCTACAATGGCGCCTTTGATCCGAAAGGCAGGTGTGCGCAGTGACTGATGTGGCAGGGGCTTCGAAATCCACCGTGGGGACGCTGTACGTGGTCGCGACCCCCATTGGCAACCTCGACGACATGAGCGCCAGGGCATTGAAGGTGTTGGCTAACGTCGCCCTGATCGCCGCCGAGGACACCCGGCACTCGATCCGCCTGCTGCAGCATTTCGGCATCGATACGCCGCTGGCTGCCTGTCACGAGCACAATGAGCGGGACGAAGGCGGGCGTTTCATCACCAAGCTTCTGGCCGGTGAGGATGTGGCGCTGGTTTCCGATGCCGGTACGCCATTGATTTCCGACCCTGGTTACCACCTGGTGCGCCAGGCGCGAGCCGCCGGCGTCGATGTGGTGCCTGTGCCTGGCGCCTGTGCGCTGATTGCCGCGCTTTCGGCGGCCGGGCTGCCCTCTGATCGGTTCATTTTCGAAGGCTTCCTCCCCGCCAAAAGCGCAGGCCGCCGTGCCCGGCTCGAACAGGTCAAGGAAGAGCCGCGTACCTTGATTTTCTACGAGGCGCCCCATCGCATTCTTGAGTGTCTGGAGGACATGGAACTGGTGTTCGGTGCCGAGCGCCCGGCGTTGCTCGCGCGTGAGCTGACCAAAACCTTCGAGACCCTCAAAGGCTTGCCGCTCGGGGAGCTGCGCGAGTTCGTGGCGGGTGACAGCAACCAGCAGCGCGGCGAGTGCGTGGTGTTGGTCGGTGGCTGGAGTGCGCCGGAGGGTGAGGCGGCGATCAGCGTCCAGGCGCAGCGTGTACTGGACCTGCTTTTGGCCGAATTGCCGCTCAAGCGTGCAGCGGCCCTGGCGGCGGAGATCACCGGCGTGCGCAAGAACCTGTTGTATCAGGCAGCACTGGAAAAGCAGAAAGCGCAGTAGTGGCGCTTTGATATAATTGCGGTATTGCTTGTTCTTGAGCGCAGCTGCCGTTAACCTTGGCGCCGGAGAGTCGATCGGACAGTCGCTGCCCGCTTTGGTTCCGCAACTTTTGTTGCGTAACGGCGGGGGGAGGAAAGTCCGGGCTCCATAGGGCAGAGTGCCAGGTAACGCCTGGGAGGCGCGAGCCTACGGAAAGTGCCACAGAAAATAACCGCCTAAGCACTTCGGTGCCGGTAAGGGTGAAAAGGTGCGGTAAGAGCGCACCGCACGTCTGGCAACAGTTCGTGGCTAGGTAAACCCCACTCGGAGCAAGACCAAATAGGGTTCCATCAGGCGTGGCCCGCGTCGGAACCGGGTAGGTTGCTAGAGGCGTCCAGTGATGGCCGTCGTAGAGGAATGACTGTCCTCGACAAAACCCGGCTTACAGATCGACTCTCCACCTCTCCTCCCTTCTGCTTGATCGATGGCAGAGCGCGTTTGTAATACCGAAAAGATCTTACTCTTCATAAATCACTTTAAGTTCAAACGGTATCCGTTTGAGTGGGTTTGATTTTTCACGCTTTTTTTTACCCTCTGTAGTCCTTCCTCCTTCCTTTATTGAGCTAAATCTCGGTCCTGTAAGGGTTTTCCGTATGAACGCGCCTTGACGGTGCAGCGGACGGATTCCTATAGTGTGCGCAAGTGGCAGAAAGTGGGATGAAGTGGGTTTTCTGGCACAAAAAAGCTACCATTGTGGGGAATCGCAGCCGTGTTCCGCGGAGCCAACGCCGTCAGCCTCGATGCCAAGGGCCGTCTCGCCATGCCGAGCCGGTACCGTGACGAGCTCGATTCGCGTTGCAATGGTCAGTTGATCGTGACCATCGACGCCGTCGACCCCTGCTTGTGCGTTTACCCCCTCGATGAGTGGGAACAGATTGAAGCCAAGTTGCGTGCCTTGCCGTCGTTGCGTGAGGAAAACCGCCGCCTGCAGCGTTTGCTGATCGGTAATGCGGTTGACCTGGAGCTCGACGGCAGTGGCCGTTTCCTGGTACCGCCCCGCCTGCGGGAGTACGCCAAGCTGGACAAGAAGGCGATGCTGGTGGGGCAACTGAACAAATTCCAGCTGTGGGATGAGGATGCCTGGAACGCAGTTTCGGCAGCCGACCTTGCAGCTATCCAACAACCGGGCGCCATGCCCGACGATTTACGTGACCTGATCCTGTGACCATAGATAGCGGCTTCAACCACATCACCGTCCTGCTCGACGAAGCTGTCGAGGCATTGGCCCTGCGCGCCGACGGTTGCTATCTCGACGGCACCTTCGGCCGCGGCGGGCACAGCCGTCTGATCCTCAGCAAGCTCGGGCCGGATGGTCGGCTGCTGGGCTTCGACAAAGATCCTCAAGCGATTGCCACGGGGCAAGCGCTGGCGGCCGAAGACGGCCGCTTTGTCATTGTGCAGCGCAGTTTTGCCGAGCTGGGCGCTGAAGTGGCCGAGCGAGGCCTGGCTGGCAAGGTCAGCGGTATCCTGCTCGATCTGGGCGTGTCCTCGCCCCAGCTGGACGACCCTGAGCGGGGGTTCAGTTTCCTCAATGACGGCCCGCTGGATATGCGCATGAACCCCGACCAGGGCATCAGCGCTGCCGAGTTCATCGCCACCGCGCCGGTCGAGGAAATTGCCCGCGTTTTCAAAGAGTATGGCGAGGAACGTTTTGCCGGCCGCATGGCGCGCGCCGTGGTAGAGCGCCGCGAAAAGCAGCCGTTCACCCGGACTGCGGACCTGGCCGAAGTGCTCAAGGTCGCCAACCCTGCCTGGGAAAAGGGCAAGAACCCAGCAACCCGTGCCTTCCAGGGCCTGCGCATTCACGTCAACAACGAGCTGGGCGATCTTGAGGCCGGCCTTGAGGCTGCACTCGAGGCGCTGGAAGTCGGCGGCCGTCTGGCGGTGATTAGCTTCCATTCGCTGGAAGACCGTATCGTCAAGTTGTTCATGCGCAAACTGGTCAAGGGTGAAGCGGACAACCTGCCGCGCAACCTGCCAGTTCAGCACAAGGCCTTCGAGCCGAAAATCCGTCTGATCGGCAAGGCTCAGTTTGCTTCCGAAGCCGAGCTCAAGGCCAACCCGCGGTCGCGCAGCGCCGTGATGCGGGTGGCGGAGAAGCTTCGGTGAGCCGGCTATTTGCCAAGCCTTTGCCAGGCGGAAGCTTCCTGATGCTTCTGCTGTTCGTTGGCGTGCTTGTTTCGGCCATTGCCGTGTCGTACAGCGCCCACTGGAATCGCCAGTTGCTCAACACCCTGTACGGCGAGTTGAATGAGCGCGACAAGGCCCAGGCCGAGTGGGGCCGGCTGATCCTCGAACAAAGCACCTGGACCGCTGCCAGCCGCATCGAGAACCTGGCTTCCGAGCAACTGAAGATGCACGTGCCTGCCGCCGACGAAGTACGGATGGTGGCGCCATGATGAAGCTCGAAGGTGCACTCTACCCCTGGCGCTTCCGCGTGGTGATCGGCCTGCTGGCGTTGATGGTCGGCGCCATCTGCTGGCGCATCATCGACTTGCAGGTGGTCGACCGTGACTTCCTCAAGGGCCAGGGCGATGCCCGCAGCCTGCGTCATATTCCTATTCCGGCACACCGAGGTCTGATTACCGACCGTAATGGTGAGCCCTTGGCCGTCAGTACGCCTGTCACCACCTTGTGGGCCAACCCCAAGGAAATGCAAGCGTCCAAGGACCGCTGGCCGCAACTGGCCGCCGCATTGGGGCAGAACGCCCAGCAGCTGAGCGAGCGCCTGACCCAGCAGGCCAGCAAAGAATTCATCTACCTGGTCCGCGGCCTGACCCCGGAGCAGGGGCAGCATGTGCTCGACCTGAAAGTGCCGGGTGTATACGGCCTCGAAGAATTCCGCCGCTTCTATCCCGCCGGTGATGTCACCGCTCACATGGTCGGTTTCACCGACCTAGATGACCATGGCCGCGAAGGGGTAGAGCTGGCCTACGATGAGTGGCTGGCCGGGGTGCCCGGCAAGCGGCAAGTGATCAAGGACCGGCGGGGCCGCTTGATCAAGGACATTCAGGTAACCAAGAACGCCAAGGCCGGCAAGACCTTGGCGTTGTCCATCGACCTGCGCCTGCAATACCTGGCCACGCGCGAGCTGCGTAACGCGATCGCCGAGCAGGATGCCAAGGCCGGCAGCCTGGTGATCATGGACGTCAAGACCGGTGAGGTCCTGGCGATGGTCAACCAGCCGACCTACAACCCCAACAACCGCCGCACCATGTTCCCGTCGGCGATGCGTAACCGGGCGATCATTGACGTGTTCGAGCCAGGCTCCACGGTCAAGCCGATCTCCATGAGCGCTGCGTTGGAGAGTGGGCGCTGGAAGCCCACCGACAAGGTCGAAGTCTACCCCGGCAGCCTGCAGATCGGCCGCTACACCATCAAGGACGTGTCCAGGAGCGAGGGGCCGATCCTCGACCTGACCGGCATCCTGATCAACTCCAGTAACGTGGGCATGAGCAAGATCGCCTTCGATATCGGTGGCGAAGCCATCTACCGGGTCATGTCCCAGGTCGGCCTTGGCCAGTACACCGGCCTTGGGTTCCCGGGCGAGCGGGTTGGCAACCTGCCCAACCATCGTGAGTGGCGCAAGGCCGAAACCGCGACCTTGTCCTATGGCTACGGCGTCTCGGTTACCGCCTTGCAGCTGGTGCATGCCTATGCGGCGCTGGCCAACGACGGGAAGATGGTGCCGCTGTCGATCCTCAAGGTCGACAAGGCCCCGGAGGCAGTCCAGGCCATTCCAAAGGACACCGCCAAAACCGTGCAAGGCATGTTGCAGCAAGTGATCGAGGCGCCGCGCGGGGTGTTCCGCGCCCAGGTGCCGTTCTATCACGTGGGCGGCAAGTCTGGTACCGCGCGTAAAGCCACAGTGGGCTCCAAGGGCTACACCGAAAACGCCTACCGCTCGCTGTTCGCCGGCTTCGGGCCAATGAGCGACCCGCGTTACGCCATTGTCGTGGTCATCGACGAACCGCGCAAAGGCGGTTATTTCGGTGGCCTGGTATCGGCGCCGGTATTCAGCAACGTCATGTCGGGCACCCTGCGGCTGATGAATGTGCCGCCAGACAACCTGCCACCGCCTGCCGACCCGCAACAAGTCAATGCAGCACCCGCCAAGGGAGGGCGTGGATGATGACAATGCCACTGAGCAAGCTTTTCGCCCACGCCAGTCGCGACCCGCTGATCCGTGAGCTGACCTTGGACAGCCGGGCTGTACGCGCAGGTGACCTGTTCCTGGCCGTGCCGGGGGCCAAGGTCGATGGCCGTGACCATATCAGCGACGCGCTGGCCCGCGGTGCCGCTGCGGTCGCCTACGAACAGCAGGGCACCCAGGTGCTGCCGATCACCGATGTGCCGCTGATCCCGGTCAAAGGCCTGATCGCTCAGCTGTCGGATATTGCCGGCCGCTTCTACGGCGAGCCGAGCCGTCAGCTGAACCTGGTCGGGGTTACCGGTACCAACGGCAAGACCAGCGTCACTCAACTGGTGGCCCAGGCGCTAGATGCGCTTGGCCAACGGTGCGGCCTGATCGGTACCCTGGGTACCGGATTTTATGGTGAGTTGCAGAGCGGCCGACTGACCACGCCAGATCCGATTGCGGTGCAGTCGACGCTGTACGACCTGAAAAAGGCCGGGGCCAAGGCCGTGGCGATGGAAGTATCCTCGCATGCCCTGGAGCAGGGGCGTGTTGCCGCGCTGGAATTCGATATTGCGGTGATGACCAACCTGTCCCGTGATCATCTGGACTATCACGGCAGCATGGAGGCCTACGAGGCCGCGAAGGCCAAGCTTTTCGCCTGGCCTAGCCTGCGTTGCCAGGTGGTCAACCTGGATGACGGTTTCGGCCGTCGTCTGGCGGCTGATTTTGCCCGTCGTCCGAGTGTCGACCATATCGAGACCCGTCTGCTCAGCTACAGCCTGGAAAACCCCGACGCTTCTTTGTATTGCCGTGAAGCCAGGTTCGATGACGATGGCGTCCGGGCCATCATCGTCACCGCCCAGGGTGAGCGTACCTTGCGCAGCCAGCTGCTGGGCCGTTTCAACCTGAGCAACATGCTCGCGGCCGTGGCGACCTTGCTCGCTCTGGATTATTCGCTGGACGAAATCCTCAAGGTCACCGCGCAGTTGAAAGGCCCGGTGGGGCGCATGCAGCGTCTTGGCGGCGGTCAGAAGCCGTTGGTGGTGGTCGATTACGCGCACACCCCTGACGCCCTGGAGCAGGTACTCCAAGCCCTGCGCCCGCACGCCCACGGCCAGTTGCTGTGCCTGTTCGGTTGTGGTGGCGATCGCGATCGGGGCAAGCGTCCGCTGATGGCCGAAGTGGCCGAGCGCCTGGCTGATCGTGTACTGGTCACTGACGATAACCCTCGTACCGAAGACCCACAGGCGATCTTCAACGACATTCGCCCCGGCTTTGTCCGCCCCGCCGACGTCGAGTTCGTCGCGGGCCGCGGCGAGGCCATCGCACACCTGATCGCTTCTGCTGCCGCTTCGGACGTCATCGTCCTGGCGGGCAAGGGGCATGAGGATTACCAGGAGATCAATGGCCAACGCCATGATTTCTCTGACTTGGTCGAAGCCGAAAAGGCACTTGCAGCCTGGGAGGCTCCACATGCTTAAGCCCATGACACTCAGCCAGCTGACCGCAGCGCTGAGCGCTCGCCTGGTCGGCGCCGACGCCAGCTTCAGCGGTGTCAGCATCGACAGCCGCAGCGTCGGCGCCGGGCAGTTGTTCGTCGCCCTGGTGGGGCCGCGTTTCGACGGCCACGACTACTTGGCCGATGTGCAGGCCAAGGGCGCCGTGGCAGCGCTGGTGGAGCGTGAAGTGGCCGATGTCGACTTGCCGCAGCTGGTGGTCGCCGACTGCCGTCTGGCCCTTGGCCAGCTCGGAGCGCTGAACCGTGCCGGCTACGACAAGCCGGTGGTCGCCATCACCGGCTCCAGTGGCAAGACCACGGTCAAAGAGATGCTTGCCTGCATCCTGCGTACCCGTGGTCCTGTTCATGCCACCCGTGGCAACCTGAACAACGACCTGGGGGCACCGCTGACCCTGCTGGAAATTGCTCCCCAACACAGCGCCGCCGTCATCGAGCTGGGCGCTTCGCGCATTGGCGAGATCCGCTACACCGTGGGCCTCACCCAGCCACAGGTAGTCATCATCAACAATGCCGGTACTGCCCACGTCGGCGAGTTCGGCGGGCCAGAGAAGATCGTTGAAGCCAAGGGCGAGATTCTCGAAGGGCTGGGCGAGGGCGGCACTGCCATCCTCAATCTGGACGACAAGGCCTTTGCCATCTGGAAGGCGCGCGCGGGTGCCCATAAGGTCATCAGTTTTGCCCGCAGCGACGCCCGCGCCGACTTCCATGCCACTGACATTGGTCGCGACGCGCGGGGTTGCCCGTCGTTCACACTGCACGGCGCCGGTGCATCGGTGGCCGTGCAGCTAAACGTGCTCGGTGAGCATAACGTCAGCAACGCCCTGGCCGCTGCTGCCGCCGCGCATGCCGTTGGTCTGACCCTGAGCGGCATTGCCGCGGGCCTTAACGCCATGCAGCCGGTCAAGGGCCGTACCGTGGCGCAAATCGCCCCGGGTGGCGTGCGCGTGATCGATGACAGTTACAACGCAAATCCCACCTCGATGTGCGCGGCCATTGATATACTCGCCGGCTTTTCCGGGCGCACCGTTCTGGTGCTGGGGGATATCGGCGAGCTGGGGCAGTGGGCGCAAGAAGGTCACCATCAGGTGGGCGATTACGCTCGCGGCAAGGTCGATGCCCTGTACGCAGTGGGTACCAACATGACACATGCGGTCAAGGCGTTCGGCGCCAATGGCCGTCATTTCGTAACGCAAGCTGAGCTGATCGAGGCCGTTCGCGCCGAAACTGCCAGCAATACCACTATCTTGATCAAGGGCTCGCGCAGCGCTGCGATGGAAAACGTCGTGGCTGCACTGTGCGGTGCCAGCGGGGAGAAACATTAATGCTGCTGCTGTTGGCTGAGTATCTGCAACAGTTCCACAAAGGCTTCGCGGTCTTCCAGTACCTGTCCCTGCGTGGGATCCTTGGCGTACTGACCGCGCTGTCGCTGGCGCTGTGGCTGGGCCCGTGGATGATCCGTACCCTGCAGATCCGCCAGATCGGTCAGGCCGTCCGTAATGACGGCCCGCAATCGCACTTGTCCAAATCCGGCACGCCAACCATGGGTGGTGCCTTGATCCTGTCCGCCATCGGCATCAGCACCCTGCTGTGGGCGGACCTGTCCAATCGCTATGTGTGGACGGTACTGATCGTCACGCTGCTGTTCGGCGCCATCGGCTGGGTCGATGACTACCGCAAGGTGATCGAAAAGAACTCGCGCGGCCTGCCTAGCCGCTGGAAGTACTTCTGGCAGTCGGTGTTCGGCCTGACGGCGGCGATCTTCCTGTACCAGACGGCTCCCACCACTGTCGAGACCACCCTGATCGTGCCATTCCTCAAGGATGTCACCATCCCGCTGGGCATCGGCTTCGTCATCCTGACCTACTTCGTCATCGTCGGCTCCAGCAATGCGGTCAACCTGACCGATGGCCTCGATGGCCTGGCGATCATGCCGACGGTAATGGTCGGTGGTGCGCTGGGCATCTTCTGCTACCTGTCGGGTAACGTGAAGTTCGCTGAGTACTTGCTCATTCCTTATGTACCGGGCTCGGGTGAACTCATCGTGTTCTGCGGCGCGCTGATCGGCGCCGGCCTGGGCTTCCTGTGGTTCAACACCTATCCGGCCCAGGTGTTCATGGGCGACGTCGGTGCGCTGGCGCTGGGCGCCGCACTGGGCACCATCGCCGTGATCGTGCGCCAGGAAATCGTGCTGTTCATCATGGGCGGCATCTTCGTGATGGAAACCCTGTCGGTGGTGATCCAGGTCGCCTCCTTCAAGCTGACCGGCAAGCGCGTGTTCCGTATGGCACCGATCCACCACCATTTTGAACTCAAGGGCTGGCCTGAGCCGCGGGTGATTGTCCGTTTCTGGATCATCACCGTGATTCTGGTGCTGATCGGCCTTGCAACCCTGAAACTGAGGTAGACGAGCGTGTCACTGATCGCTTCCGACCAATTCCGCATCGTTGTCGGCCTCGGCAAGAGCGGCATGTCCCTGGTTCGCTTCCTGGCGAACCAGGGCATTGCCTTTGCGGTCGCCGACACCCGCGAGCAACCGCCGGAACTGGACACCCTGCGCCGTGATTACCCGCAGGTGGAAGTACGCTGTGGTGAACTGGACGTGGATTTCCTGTGCCGCGCCAACGAGCTGTACGTGAGCCCCGGCCTGGCGCTGGCCACGCCGGCCCTGCAGCAGGCGGCGGCGCGTGGCGTGAAGCTGTCCGGTGACATCGAACTGTTCGCCCGCCATGCCAAGGCGCCGATCGTGGCGATCAGCGGCTCCAATGCGAAAAGCACGGTGACCACCCTGGTCGGCGAGATGGCCGCCAAGGCCGGCAAGCGCGTGGCCGTCGGCGGCAACCTGGGGACTCCTGCCCTGGACCTGCTCAGCGATGACATCGAGCTGTATGTCATGGAACTGTCCAGCTTCCAGCTGGAAACCACCGACCAGCTCAACGCCGAAGTGGCCACCGTGCTGAACATCAGCGAAGACCACATGGACCGCTACAGCGGCCTGCCGGCCTATCACCTGGCCAAGCACCGGATATTCCGTGGCGCCCGCCAGGTGGTGGTGAACCGCCAGGATGCCCTGAGCCGGCCGTTGCCAGTCGAAGGCCGCCCGTGCTGGAGCTTTGGCCTGAATCAGCCGGACTTCAAGGCTTTCGGCCTGCGTGAAGTCGAGGGTGAGAAGTACCTGGCTTTCGAGTTCCAGGCATTGATGCCGGCCCGTGAGCTGAAAGTGCGTGGTGCCCACAACCAGAGCAACGCACTGGCGGCCCTTGCCCTGGGGCATGCTGCCGGTCTGCCGTTCGAGCCGATGCTCGAGGCCCTGCGCGAATTCGGCGGCCTGCCTCATCGTTGCCAGTGGGTACGAGCGCGCAACGGTGTGAACTGGTACGACGATTCCAAAGCGACCAACGTCGGCGCGGCCCTGGCCGCCATCGAAGGCCTGGGCGCGGATATCGACGGCAAGCTTGTGCTGATCGCCGGTGGCGACGGCAAGGGTGCCGATTTCGCCGCCCTGCGTGAACCGGTGGCGCGCATGTGCCGCGCCGTTGTGCTGCTCGGTCGCGATGCGCAGCGCTTGGCCGAGGCGCTGGGTGATGCCGTGCCGCAGGTGCGTGTCAAGACGCTGGACGAAGCTGTGCAGCAATGCGCCGAGCTGGCCCTGCCGGGGGACGCCGTGTTGCTGTCGCCGGCGTGTGCCAGCCTGGACATGTTCAAGAACTTTGAAGAACGCGGGCGGCTGTTCGCCCAGGCGGCGGGAGAGCTGGCATGATCTTCGGCATCCTCAAGCCGTACCCGTCGCCGCTGGTCAGTGGCCGTGGCATCGACCTCGACTTCGCCTTCCTCGCCGGCTGCCTGGCGCTGCTGGGCCTGGGCCTGGTGATGATCACGTCGGCCTCGTCGGAAGTGGCCGCAGCACAGTCAGGTAACCCGCTGTACCACATGTACCGCCATCTGGTTTACGTGGCCATTGGCTTGGTCGCCTGTGGTGCGACGCTGCTGGTACCGATCGCCACATGGCAGCGCATGGGCTTCATGATGCTGGTGGGCGCCTTTGGCCTGCTGGTACTGGTGCTGGTGCCTGGCATCGGTCGTGAGGTGAACGGCTCGATGCGCTGGATCGGCTTCAGCTTCTTCAACGTCCAGCCTTCGGAGATCGCCAAGGTCTTCGTGGTCATTTATCTCGCCGGCTACCTGGTACGTCGGCAGACCGAAGTACGCGAAAGCTGGATGGGCTTTTTCAAACCGTTCATCGTGCTGCTGCCAATGGCCGGCCTGCTGCTGATGGAGCCGGACTTCGGTGCCACCGTGGTCATGATGGGCGCTGCTGCGGCCATGCTGTTCCTCGGCGGCGTAGGGTTGTTCCGCTTCAGCCTGATGGTGGCGCTGGCGGTGGTCGCCGTATTCGTACTGGTGCAGGCGCAGCCGTACCGGATGGCCCGCCTGATCACCTTTACCGACCCCTGGTCCGACCAGTTCGGCTCTGGCTACCAGTTGACCCAGGCACTGATCGCTTTCGGCCGCGGCGAGTGGCTGGGCGTAGGGCTGGGCAACAGTGTGCAAAAGCAGTTCTACCTGCCTGAGGCGCACACTGACTTCGTGTTCTCGGTACTGGCCGAGGAGTTGGGCGTGGTCGGTTCGCTGGTGACCATCGCGCTGTTCGTGTTCGTGACCGTGCGTGCCCTCTACATTGGCCTGTGGGCCGAAAAGGCCAAGCAGTACTTTGCCGCCTATATGGCATTTGGTCTGGCATTCCTGTGGATTGGCCAGTTCCTGATCAACATTGGCGTGAACGTCGGCTTGCTGCCGACCAAGGGCCTGACCTTGCCTTTCCTCAGTTACGGGGGCAGTTCCCTGGTGATCTGCTGTGCCTGCGTCGGTCTGTTGCTGCGTATCGAATGGGAAAGCCGCACGCATTTGGGCAGCGAGGAGCACGAATTCAGCGAAAGCGATTTTGCCGAGGAGACCAGTCATGGCCGCTGACGGCAAAAACGTACTGATCATGGCGGGCGGCACTGGGGGCCATGTGTTCCCGGCCCTGGCGTGCGCACGTGAGTTCCAGGCGCGCGGCTATACCGTGCACTGGCTGGGCACCCCCCGTGGCATCGAGAATGAACTGGTCCCTCAGGCCGGCTTGTCGCTGCACCAGATCCAGGTCAGCGGTTTGCGTGGCAAGGGCAAGCTGTCGCTGCTCAAGGCGCCGTTCACCCTGGTCAAGGCCGTGCTTCAGGCGCGGCGTATCATTGGCCAGCTCAAGCCGGTCTGCGTGATCGGCTTCGGTGGCTATGTGACCGGCCCTGGCGGCGTCGCCGCGCGCCTGTGCGGTGTGCCGCTGGTGATTCACGAACAGAACGCCCGCGCCGGTACCGCCAATCGCTTGCTGGTGCCGTTGTCGGCACGCGTTTGCGAGGCTTTCCCAGGCACCTTCGAAGCAGGCGGCAAGCTGCGTACCACCGGCAACCCGGTGCGCCCCGAGCTGTTCATGGACGCGCAGCGTGCGCCCTTGGGCGAGCGCCGTGCCCGTCTGCTGGTCATGGGTGGCAGCCTGGGTGCGGAACCATTGAACAAATTGTTGCCTAAGGCCCTGTCCGAGGTGCCCGCTGACCTGCGGCCCGAGGTGTTCCATCAGGCCGGCAAGCACCACGCGCCGATCACCGCCGAGCGCTATCAAGAAGCGGGTGTCGAGGCTCAGGTAGAGCCGTTCATCAAGGACATGGCCCACGCCTACGGCTGGGCTGACCTGGTGGTGTGCCGGGCCGGTGCCCTGACCGTCAGCGAGCTCGCGGCGGCCGGCCTGCCTTCGATGCTGGTGCCTTTGCCCCATGCCATCGACGACCACCAGACCCATAACGCCCAATATCTGGCTCGGGAAGGCGCTGCCTTCCTCATGCCACAAGCGACAACTGGCGCAGCGCAACTCGCTGAACGCCTGAACGAGGTGCTGATGCAACCCGAGAAACTCAACACCATGGCACGCACCGCAAGGAGCCTTGCCAAACCATCCGCAACCAGCACCGTGGTCGATATCTGCCTGGAGGTGGTCCATGGTTGAAAGCCAGAAAGCCATGCCCCAGCCGAAGATGGGCCGCATTCATCGCATCCACTTCGTCGGTATCGGCGGCGTGGGTATGTGCGGTATTGCCGAAGTACTGCTGAACCTGGGCTACGAAGTGTCCGGCTCGGACCTCAAGGTGTCGCCGGTTACCCAGCGCCTGGAGTCGTTCGGTGCCGAGATCTTCGTTGGCCACCGCGCCGAAAACGCCGCCAATGCCGATGTGCTGGTGGTGTCCAGCGCCATCAACCCGGCCAACCCGGAAGTCGCCACTGCGCTCGAGCGGCGTATCCCGGTGGTGCCGCGTGCCGAAATGCTCGCAGAGCTGATGCGCTACCGCCATGGCGTGGCGGTTGCCGGTACCCATGGCAAAACCACCACCACCAGCCTGCTGGCTTCGGTGTTTGCCGCAGGTGGGCTGGACCCGACTTTCGTGATCGGTGGCCGCCTGACGGCTGCCGGCACCAATGCCCAGTTGGGTACCAGCCGCTACCTGATCGCTGAAGCCGACGAAAGCGATGCCAGCTTCCTGCACCTGCAGCCGATGGTTGCCGTGGTCACCAATATCGACGCCGACCACATGGCCACCTACGAGGGTGACTTCAACAAACTGAAGAAAACCTTCGTCGAGTTCCTGCACAACCTGCCGTTCTATGGCCTGGCCGTGATGTGCCTGGACGACCCTGTGGTGCGCGAGATCCTGCCGCAGGTCAAGCGCCCGACCGTGACCTACGGTTTCAGCGAAGAGGCCGACATCCGGGCAATCAACGTCAGCCAGAAGGGCATGCAGACCCACTTCACCGTGCTGCGCCGTGATCGTGAGCCGCTTGAAGTGTCGGTCAACATGCCGGGCAACCACAACGTGCTCAATGCCCTGGCCACCATTGCCATCGCCACCGACGAAGGTATCAGCGACGAAGCCATCGTGCAGGGGCTTTCCGGCTTCCAGGGCGTTGGCCGACGGTTCCAGGTATACGGCGAACTGCCGGTTGAAGGCGGCAGCGTGATGCTGGTCGACGACTACGGCCACCACCCGACCGAAGTGGCGGCGGTGATCAAGGCCGTGCGCGGTGGCTGGCCAAGCCGTCGCCTGGTCATCGTCTACCAGCCACACCGTTACAGCCGCACCCGTGACCTGTATGACGACTTCGTGCAGGTACTGGGCGATGCCAACGTGCTGCTGCTGATGGAGGTGTACCCGGCCGGTGAAGAGCCGATACCCGGTGCCGACAGCCGTCAGCTGTGCCACAGCATTCGCCAGCGCGGCAAGCTGGACCCGATCTACATCGAACGCGGCGCCGAGCTGGCGCCGCTGGTCAAGCCGCTGCTGCGTGCCGGTGACATCCTGCTGTGCCAGGGTGCCGGCGATGTCGGTGGCCTGGCCCCGCAATTGATGAAAAGCCCGCTGTTCGCTGGCGCCAAGCAGGAGAAGTCTAAATGACCAGCGCCTACGAAAAACTGCATTCGACCCTGGACGTCAAGGCGTTCGGCCGCGTCGCTGTCCTCTACGGTGGCAAGAGCGCCGAGCGTGAAGTCTCGCTCAAGTCGGGCGCTGCCGTGATCGAGGCGCTGCGCAGCGCCGGTGTCGACGTGGTCGCCATCGACGTGGGCGACGACCTGCTGGCCCGCCTGCAAAGCGAGAACATCGACCGCGCCTTCATCATCCTGCACGGCCGGGGTGGCGAGGATGGCAGCATGCAAGGGCTGCTGGAGTGCCTGGGTATCCCTTACACCGGCAGTGGCATCCTCGCCTCGGCCCTGGCCATGGACAAGCTGCGGACCAAACAGGTGTGGCAAAGCCTGGGCATTCCGACCCCGCGTCATGCCGTGCTGGCCAGCGCAGAAGATTGTGTTGCAGCCGGTACGGAACTGGGCTTCCCGCTTATCGTCAAACCTGCCCATGAAGGCTCTAGCATCGGCATGGCCAAGGTGAACAGCGAGCAGGAACTGGTTGCTGCCTGGCAAGACGCCGCCAAATACGATTCTCAGGTGCTGGTCGAGCAATGGATTCACGGCCCGGAGTTCACCATCGCCGTTCTGCGTGGCCAGGTGCTGCCGCCGATCGCATTGGGCACCCCGCACGTGTTCTACGACTACGACGCCAAATACATCGCCAATGACACCCAGTACCGCATCCCGTGCGGGCTGGACAGTGCCAAGGAACAGGAGCTCATCGACCTGACCGCACGTGCCTGTGATGCCATCGGCATTGAAGGCTGGGGCCGTCTGGACGTGATGCAGGACGAGCAGGGCCGGTTCTGGCTGCTCGAAGTAAACACCGCACCGGGCATGACTGATCATAGCCTGGTGCCCATGGCGGCCCGCGCGGCCGGCCTGGACTTCCAGCAGCTGGTGCTGGCGATCCTGGCCGAAAGCGTAGCGACGCGAGGTTAAAACCATGCAAGGCGCAATGATACGTCAGCAGCAACCCGTTACCGGCCGTAGCAAGCCGGTGCCGCGTGGTGCCAGCCGACTGGTGGCCGACGAGCCCGTATCGGCGCGCCTGCCGCGGCCCAGCCTGGGCGGCCTCAAGCGCCTGCTGTGGCCGGTGTTGCTGGTGGCCGCAGGCTTTGGCGCCTACGAGGGCGCCATTCGCCTGATGCCGTACGCCGACCGGCCGATCACCAAGATCGACGTGCAGGGCGACCTCAGTTACATCAGCCAACAGTCGGTGCAGCAGCGGATCGCGCCATACGTGGCAGCGAGCTTCTTCAGCGTCGACCTCCCAGCGATGCGAGCCGAGCTCGAGCAGATGCCATGGATCGCCCACGCCGAAGTACGCCGGGTTTGGCCGGACGAGGTGGTGATTCGCCTGGAAGAACAGCTGCCGGTCGCACGCTGGGGGGAGGAAGCCTTGCTCAACAACCAGGGCCAGGCCTTCACCCCGCGCGAGCTGGCCAACTATGAGCATCTGCCGCAGTTGGCCGGGCCGCAGCGTGCCCAGCAGCAAGTCATGCAGCAGTATCAGGTATTGAGCCAGATGCTGCGCCCCCTGGGCTTTTCCATCGCTCGCCTGGAGCTGCGCGAGCGTGGCAGCTGGTTCCTGACCACCGGTGCGGGCAGCACCGGGCAGGGCGTCGAGCTGCTGCTGGGGCGCGATCATCTGGTGGAGAAAATGCGCCGTTTCATTGCCATTTACGACAAGACACTCAAAGAGCAGATCACCAACATTGCCCGCATTGATCTGCGTTATGCCAACGGACTTGCCGTTGGTTGGCGGGAACCGAACGCACCGACGACGGCCCAACCCGCCGTTGCGAAGAATTAGAGAGAGGCAGGACCATGGCAAACGCGCATAGCGGCAAAATGATCGTCGGGCTGGACATTGGCACCTCCAAGGTGGTGGCGCTGGTGGGTGAAGTTGGCGAAGACGGTACCCTGGAGATCGTCGGGATCGGTACTCACCCTTCCCGCGGCCTGAAGAAGGGCGTGGTGGTGAACATCGAATCCACCGTGCAGTCGATCCAGCGCGCAGTGGAAGAAGCTCAGCTGATGGCTGGTTGCCGCATCCACTCGGCGTTCGTCGGTGTGGCCGGTAACCATATCCGCAGCCTGAACTCCCACGGCATCGTCGCCATCCGCGACCGCGAGGTCAGCCTTGCCGACCTCGAGCGTGTGCTGGACGCTGCACAGGCCGTGGCCATTCCGGCTGACCAGCGCGTGCTGCACACCCTGCCGCAGGACTACGTGATCGATAACCAGGAAGGCGTGCGAGAGCCGCTGGGCATGTCGGGTGTGCGCCTGGAAGCCAAGGTTCACGTGGTCACCTGCGCGGTCAACGCGGCGCAGAACATCGAAAAATGTGTGCGCCGTTGTGGCCTGGAAATCGACGACATCATCCTCGAGCAACTGGCCTCGGCCTACTCGGTGCTGACCGACGATGAGAAAGAGCTCGGCGTGTGCCTGGTGGACATCGGTGGCGGCACCACCGACATCGCCATCTTCACCGAAGGTGCGATCCGCCATACGGCGGTCATCCCGATTGCCGGCGACCAGGTCACCAACGACATCGCCATGGCCCTGCGTACCCCCACCCAGTACGCCGAAGAAATCAAGATCCGTTACGCCTGCGCCCTGGCCAAACTGGCCGGCGCCGGCGAGACCATCAAGGTGCCGAGCGTGGGCGACCGCCCGCCGCGCGAACTGTCGCGCCAGGCCTTGGCTGAAGTCGTGGAGCCTCGTTACGACGAGCTTTTCACGCTGATCCAGGCCGAGCTGCGCCGCAGCGGCTACGAGGACCTGGTGCCGGCCGGCATCGTCCTCACCGGCGGCACCGCCAAGATGGAAGGCGCCGTAGAGCTGGCAGAAGAAATTTTCCACATGCCGGTACGCCTGGGCGTACCGCACAGCGTTCGGGGGCTGAGCGACGTGGTGCGCAACCCGATCTATTCCACCGGCGTGGGCTTGCTCGCGTACGGCCTGCAAAAGCAGTCCGAAGACCTGCCCCTGACCGGTAACAGCAGCAGCAACAGCTATGGCGATGAACCGAAGGCCCCAGTGCTTGAGCGCTTCAAGCGGTGGGTTCAGGGCAACTTCTAAGTTTCAAAGCAGTAGTGGTAGGCGCGACAACTAGAGAACTGAAAGGAGAGGGAAAATGTTCGAGCTCGTAGACAACGTCCCGCAAAGCCCGGTCATCAAAGTGATCGGTGTCGGCGGTGGCGGCGGCAACGCCGTCAACCACATGGTCAAGAGCAGCATCGAAGGTGTGGAGTTCATCTGCGCCAACACCGATGCTCAGGCGCTGAAAAACATCGGCGCGCGCACCATCCTGCAATTGGGTACCGGGGTCACCAAGGGCCTGGGTGCCGGTGCCAATCCGGAAGTCGGCCGTCAGGCTGCGCTGGAAGACCGTGAGCGCATCGCCGAGGTGCTGCAGGGCACCAACATGGTGTTCATCACCACCGGCATGGGCGGCGGTACCGGTACCGGTGCGGCGCCGATCATCGCCGAAGTGGCGAAGGAAATGGGCATTCTCACGGTTGCCGTGGTGACCCGTCCGTTCCCGTTCGAAGGTCGCAAACGTATGCAGATCGCCGATGAAGGCATCCGCATGCTGGCCGAGAGCGTCGACTCGCTGATCACTATTCCCAACGAGAAGCTGCTGACCATCCTGGGCAAGGATGCCAGCCTGCTGTCCGCCTTTGCCAAGGCTGACGATGTACTGGCCGGTGCCGTTCGCGGTATTTCCGACATCATCAAGCGCCCTGGCATGATCAACGTCGACTTCGCCGACGTGCGCACCGTCATGGGTGAGATGGGCATGGCGATGATGGGTACCGGTTGCGCCAGCGGCCCGAACCGTGCTCGCGAAGCCACCGAGGCGGCAATTCGCAACCCGCTGCTCGAAGACGTCAACCTGCAGGGCGCTCGCGGCATCCTGGTGAACATCACCGCAGGCCCTGACCTGTCGCTGGGCGAGTACTCCGATGTGGGTAGCATCATCGAAGCCTTCGCCTCCGACCACGCCATGGTCAAGGTCGGCACCGTGATCGACCCGGACATGCGCGATGAGCTGCACGTGACCGTGGTGGCCACTGGCCTGGGCGCGCGCATCGAGAAGCCGGTCAAGGTGGTCGACAACACCCTGCAGACCGCTCAGCAGGCGTACGAGGCCTCTAACCCGGCCCCTGTTCGTCAGGAGCAGCCAGCGGTCAATTACCGTGACCTGGAGCGTCCGACTGTGATGCGCAACCAGGCCCACGCAGGCGCTGCCGCAGCAGCTAAACTCAACCCTCAGGATGACCTGGATTACCTGGATATCCCGGCCTTCCTGCGTCGTCAGGCCGATTAATGGAATTTATCAGGGGTATAAGGGTGATTGGTGTTCAGCAAAGGCCGGGTCTGTTATCATCCCCAGCCTTTGTTGATACCTGTTCGCAATTTGCGCTGAAGCGGCCAATGCCATGATTAGACAACGCACCCTGAAGAATACCATCCGTGCCACAGGCGTCGGCCTGCACTCCGGGGAGAAGGTCTATCTGACCCTCAAGCCTGCGCCTGTCGATACCGGCATCGTCTTCCGTCGCGCCGACCTCGACCCTGTGGTCGAGATCCCGGCACGTGCGGCCAACGTCGGTGAGACCACCATGTCCACCACGTTGGTCAACGGTGACGTCAAGGTCGATACCGTCGAGCACCTGCTTTCCGCCATGGCGGGGTTGGGCATCGATAACGCCTACGTCGAGCTCTCCGCCTCGGAAGTTCCGATCATGGATGGCAGCGCCGGTCCCTTCGTATTCCTGATTCAGTCTGCCGGCCTGGAAGAACAGGACGCAGCCAAGAAGTTCATCCGCATCCTGCGTGAAGTGACAGTGGAGGAGGGCGACAAGCGCGCTACCTTCCTGCCTTTCGAAGGGTTCAAGGTGAGCTTCGAGATCGACTTCGATCACCCGGTCCTCAAGGGCCAGACCCAGAGCGCCGTCGTCGACTTCTCCAGCACCTCGTTCGTAAAGGAAGTCAGCCGCGCCCGCACCTTCGGTTTCATGCGTGACATCGAGTACCTGCGCAAGCACAACCTTGCGCTCGGTGGCAGTGTCGAGAACGCCATCGTCGTCGATGAGACCGGCGTACTTAACGAAGACGGTCTTCGCTCCGAAGACGAATTCGTCAAGCACAAGATCCTCGACGCCATCGGCGACCTGTACCTGCTGGGCAACAGCCTGATTGGCGAGTTCAAGGGCTACAAGTCCGGGCACGCGCTGAACAACCAGCTGCTGCGTAAGCTGATCAGGGAAACCGACGCCTGGGAAGTGGTCACTTTCGAAGATGCCAGTACGGCACCGATCTCTTATATGCGCCCTGTTGCGGCCGTGTAAGTTCGAACACTCTCTCTAGTGATTGAGGCCACCTTCGGGTGGCCTTTTTTATGGGTCGTTCTGAGGCCGCAGGGTCAATCCTTGCCCTTGGCATGGCTGGCCAGACGTTCAAGTGCTGCACGCAGCTTGGGGTCGGTGATGCCCTCGGCGGACCCCCGGATGCCTGCGGCGGCGTTGTTCGACAGCTCTGTCGTGTTGCTACCCCGCTTGGCCGGAACCAACGGTGGCTGCACTTTGAACAGGATGCGCCTGAGGTTGCCGAACGCCTCCATGGCCTGCAATGCCGCCAGCAGGCGCTTCTGCTGATAGCGCAGGCGTGTGGCCCAGTGCCCGTCCGTCACCACCAGCAACAGTGTGCCATCGCGCCACGAAGCCACATGGCAATGCTCGCGGGCTGCCGGTTGCAACTGGCTTTCCAGCAGGCGTTGCAGGTGCGCCAGGCGTTCGGCCTGGTTCAGCAACAGGCGCAGCGGGCGCACCTGGCGCAGCAGTGCCGAAGGGGGCTGGGCGGGGGAGGGTTTGTAGGCCATTGGGCGTCGCATCGGGTTACAAGACTGGCAGTCTAACACCTCCACCGGCCTGCTTGGCGGCGCCAGGGCCATCGTACGCCGGCCGGACAAGAGTCATTCTCGATACGTTTCATGATGCTCCGGGTTGAACTCAGCGAAAATGCCCTTATCTTAGAAAACGCCCCGCCTAAGCGCTGTGCCAGCATCGTGGAAATCCACCACTTTCCTCACCATCGTTTCCGGGTAGAATGCTCGTTCGCATGCGGCCCAAGGGCTGCACGGGCGACTCATGGGGCCGCCCTCCATCCCTACGTGTGGAAGATCCTGCCGATATGTTTGCGCCTTTGTTAAAGAAACTTTTTGGAAGCAAGAACGAGCGTGAAGTGAAACGCATGCTCAAGACGGTGAACATCGTCAATGCCTTCGAAGAGAAAATGGTCGCCCTCTCCGATGAGCAACTGCGCGCCAAAACCGCAGAGTTCAAGGAGCGTCTGGCCAAGGGCGAGACACTGGACCAACTGCTGCCTGAAGCCTTCGCCGTGGCCCGTGAAGCCGGCAAGCGCGTGATGGGCATGCGCCACTTCGATGTTCAGCTGATCGGCGGCATGACCCTGCATGAGGGCATGATCGCAGAAATGCGTACCGGTGAAGGCAAGACCTTGGTCGGTACCCTGGCCGTTTACCTCAACGCCCTTTCCGGCAAAGGGGTTCACGTGGTCACGGTCAACGACTACCTGGCCCGCCGCGACGCCAACTGGATGCGCCCGTTGTATGAGTTTCTCGGCCTGTCGGTCGGCATCGTCTCGGCCTTCCAGCCGCCAGAGGAAAAACGCGCTGCCTATGCGTCCGATATCACCTACGGCACCAACAACGAATTCGGTTTCGACTACCTGCGCGACAACATGGCTTTCAGCCTGGACGAGAAATTCCAGCGTGAACTGAATTTCGCCGTGATCGACGAAGTCGACTCGATCCTCATCGATGAAGCCCGTACGCCGCTGATCATCTCCGGCCAGGCCGAAGACAGTTCCAAGCTGTACATCGAGATCAACCGCCTGATCCCGCGCCTGACCCAGCACATCGAAGAAGTCGAAGGCCAGGTCACCCAGGAAGGCCACTTCACCATCGACGAGAAAAGCCGCCAGGTCGAACTCAACGAAGCCGGTCACCAGTTCATCGAAGAGATGCTCACCCAGTCCGGCCTGCTGGCCGAAGGCGAGAGCCTCTATTCGTCGCACAACCTGGGCCTGCTGACTCATGTCTATGCCGGCCTGCGTGCGCACAAGCTGTTCCACCGCAACGTCGAGTACATCGTTCAGGACGGTCAGGTCCTGCTTATCGACGAGCACACCGGCCGGACCATGCCGGGCCGTCGCCTGTCCGAAGGCCTGCACCAGGCCATCGAGGCGAAAGAAAACCTGAACATCCAGGCCGAGAGCCAGACCCTGGCGTCGACCACCTTCCAGAACTATTTCCGCTTGTACACCAAGCTGTCCGGCATGACCGGTACCGCTGACACCGAAGCGTTCGAGTTCCAGTCGATCTACGGCCTGAACGTGATGGTGATCCCGCCGAACAAGCCGCTGGCGCGTAAGGATTTCAACGACCTGGTGTACCTGACCGCGGACGAGAAGTACGCCGCGATCATCGCCGACATCAAGGAAAGCATGACCCAGGGCCGTCCGGTGCTGGTGGGTACTGCGACCATTGAAACCTCCGAGCACATGTCGAACCTGCTGAAGCAGGAAGGCATCGAGCACAAGGTCCTGAACGCCAAGTACCACGAAAAGGAAGCCGAGATCATCGCGCAAGCGGGGGCTCCGGGTGCACTGACCATCGCCACCAACATGGCCGGCCGTGGTACCGACATTCTGCTGGGGGGTAACTGGGAAGCCGAAGTGGCTGCCCTGGAGAACCCAAGCCCCGAGCAGATCGCCCAGATCAAGGCCGACTGGCAGAAGCGGCACCAGCAGGTGATCGAGTCCGGTGGCCTGCACGTGATCGCCTCCGAACGCCACGAATCGCGCCGTATCGACAACCAGCTGCGTGGCCGCTCCGGCCGTCAGGGCGACCCGGGTTCCAGCCGCTTCTACCTGTCGCTGGAAGACAGCCTGATGCGTATCTTCGCCTCCGATCGGGTGAAGAATTTCATGAAAGCACTGGGCATGCAGTCCGGTGAGGCCATCGAACACCGCATGGTCACCAACGCCATCGAAAAGGCGCAGCGCAAGGTCGAAGGCCGCAACTTCGATATTCGTAAGCAGTTGCTCGAATACGATGACGTGGCCAACGAACAGCGCAAGGTGATCTACCACATGCGCAACAGCCTGCTGGCTGCCGAGAACATCGGTGACACCATCGCCGAGTTCCGCCAGGAAGTGCTCGATGCCACCATCAGCCAGCACATCCCGCCGCAATCGCTGCCCGAGCAATGGGACGTGGCCGGCCTGGAGGCTTCGCTGGCCAGCGACTTCGGCATCAAGCTGCCGATTCAGCAGTGGCTCGACGAGGACGATCACCTCTACGAGGAGACCCTGCGCGAGAAGCTGTTGAAGGAAATCACCGACGCCTACAACGAGAAGGAAGACCAGGCCGGCATCGACGCCCTGCGTACCTTCGAGAAGCAGATCCTGTTGCGCGTGCTGGACGACCTGTGGAAAGACCACCTGTCGACCATGGACCACCTGCGCCACGGCATTCACCTGCGTGGTTACGCGCAGAAGAACCCGAAGCAGGAGTACAAGCGCGAATCCTTCACCCTGTTCCAGGAATTGCTCGAGTCGATCAAGCGCGACACTATCCGAGTGCTGTCCCACGTTCAGGTACGCCGCGAAGACCCGGTCGAAGAAGAAGCCCGACTGCGCCGCGAAGCCGAAGAACTGGCCAGCCGCATGCAGTTCCAGCACGCCCCTGCGCCCGGCCTTGAGAGCGAGCAACTGAGCGAAGAAGGTGCCGAAGTGGCGGTCGCCGTGGCGCCGGTACGCAACGATCAGAAGCTGGGCCGCAACGAGCCGTGCTGGTGTGGCTCGGGCAAGAAGTTCAAGCATTGCCATGGTCAGATCGAGTGATCTGAACGGGCGTTTGTAAAAGCCGGGGGCCGCAGTGCGGCCCTTTCGCGACACAAGGCCGCTCTCACACATCGCGCTCGCCCACGGGTTGGCGCGGTCCCTGTAGGAGCGGCCTTGTGCCGCACATGGGGCGCGAAGCGGCCCTGCTCTTCCCTTATCACTTCACCGTTTTTCTAGGAGCGCTCTAATGGCTGTTGGTCTTGGTCCTTTGCCCACCCTGCATCCGGTTCCGGGTTTTGAACTCGGCATCGCTTCTGCCGGCATCAAGCGCCCAGGGCGCAAGGATGTGGTGGTCATGCGCTGCGCCGAGGGCTCCAGCGTGGCAGGCGTATTCACCCTCAACGCCTTTTGCGCAGCACCGGTGATCCTCGCCAAGCAACGCGTTCAGGGCACTGTGCGTTACCTGCTGACCAACACTGGCAACGCCAACGCAGGTACCGGTGCGCCGGGGCTGGCCGCCGCTGAGCGTACCTGCGCCAAGCTGGCGGAACTGGTCGGCGTGCCTGCCGAATCGGTGTTGCCATTCTCCACCGGTGTGATCGGAGAGCCGCTCCCGGTCGAAAAGATCGAAGGTGCCCTGCAGGCCGCTTTGGACAACCTGTCGGAAAACAACTGGGCTGAAGCTGCCACGGGCATCATGACCACCGACACCCTGCCCAAGGGGGCCAGCCGTCAGTTCCAGCACGAAGGCGTGACCGTCACCGTCACCGGTATCAGCAAAGGCGCCGGCATGATCCGCCCGAACATGGCCACCATGCTCGGCTATATCGCCACCGACGCCAAAGTCGCCCCGGCCGTGCTCAAGGACCTGATGCTCGACGGCGCCAACAAGTCGTTCAACCGCATCACCATCGATGGCGACACCTCGACCAATGACTGCTGCATGCTGATCGCCACTGGCAAAGCGGGCCTGCCAGAAGTCACCGAGGCCAGCGGCGCGTTGTTCGACGCACTGAAGAAGGCGGTGTTCGAAGTGTGCATGGAAGTGGCCCAGGCCATCGTCCGTGACGGCGAAGGCGCTACCAAGTTCGTGACCGTGCAGGTCAATGGCGGTGGCAACCATCAGGAATGCCTGGATGTCGGCTACGCTGTGGCTCACTCGCCGCTGATCAAGACCGCGCTGTTCGCCTCCGACCCGAACTGGGGCCGCATCCTCGCTGCCGTAGGGCGCGCTGGGGTGCCTGCGCTGGATGTAAGCCTGATCGACGTGTACCTCGACACTGTGTGTATCGCCAGCAAAGGCGGCCGCAGCCCGAGTTATACCGAAGAGCAGGGCTCGGCGGTGATGGCCCAGGAAGAGATCACCATCCGTATCGAGCTGGGCCGTGGCCCGTGCAGCGAAACCATCTGGACCACCGACCTGTCCCACGAATACGTGAAGATCAACGCCGAATACCGTACCTGATCCAACGGCCTCATCGCCGGCGCGCCGCCTCCCGCAGTCATTGCACTGAGCAGCAGGGAGCCGGCTAGCCGGCGACAGGCTGCACTGCAGCCTCAGGCCTACCGACATTGCCACATCATCGGAGCCGACCCATGAGCTATCACCTGATCATCGGCGACAAGCTGTATTCTTCCTGGTCGCTACGCGGCGCCCTGGCGCTCGAGCTGGCCGGCGTTCCCTATCAAGAGACCCTGATCAAACTCAACCAGCCCGACACCCGTCAGCGCCTTCTCGCATTTTCCTCCACCGGCAAGGTGCCGCTGCTCAAGACCGAGCACGGGGTGATCGCCGATTCCCTGGCCATCGCCGAATACCTCAACGAGCGCCACCCCGAGGCGCACCTGTGGCCTGTCGATATTGCCGCCCGTGCCCAGGCCCGTTCGGCCTGCGCGCAGATGCACAGCGGTTTCTTCGCCCTGCGTGGCGCCATGCCGTTCGATCTTTCCCGGGACGAGGCGCTGGAAACCATCCCGCTGGATGTGCAGGTGGATATCGACCGTATCGTCGCGCTGTGGTCCGAATGCCGTCTGGTGGCCAAGGACAGTGGGCCATTCCTGTTCGGCAAGCCGACCCTGGCCGATGCCTTCTTCGCTCCGGTTGCCGTGCGCCTGCGCGCTTACCGTGTAGAGCTGCCAGCGCACGCCGCGAGCTATGTCGAAACCATTTACCAATGGCCAGCCTTCAAGGCCTGGCAGCAAGCAGGCCTGGCGGAGCGTGAAGGGTGAAACGGATTCATGTAGCAGCAGGTGTCATCCGCGGTACAGACGGCCGCATCCTCATTGCCCGACGCGCTGGCAGCCAGCATCAGGGCGGCCTGTGGGAATTCCCCGGCGGTAAGGTGGAGGAGGGCGAAAGCGTCGAGGCGGCGCTGGCTCGGGAGCTTCGCGAAGAGCTGGGAATCCAGGTGACCCGTTCTCGGGCGCTGATCAAGGTCAGCCACGACTACCCGGACAAGCAGGTATTGCTCGATGTCCGTGAGGTCGAAGCGTTCACCGGCGAACCCCATGGCGCTGAAGGCCAGCCGCTGGCCTGGGTGTCGCCCAGGGACTTGCCGCAGTATGCGTTCCCCGAGGCCAACAAGCCGATCGTGGCCGCCGCGCGCCTGCCCGATCAGTACTTGATCACCCCGGACGGCCTGGACGTGCCCGAGCTGCTCAAGGGGATACAGAAGGCGGTCGCCGCCGGTATCCGCCTGATCCAGTTGCGTGCGCCGGACATGTACGATCCCAAGTACCGCGATGTGGCGGTGGATGCAGTGGGGCTATGTGCGGGCAAGGCCCAGTTGATGCTCAAGGGGCCGCTGGAGTGGTTGGGCGATTTCCCCTCTGCCGGCTGGCACCTGACGGCTGCGCAACTGCGTAAATATGCCGCCAAGGGTCGGCCTTTCCCTAAAGAGCGTTGGCTGGCAGCGTCCTGCCACAGTGCTGAAGAGCTGGCGCTGGCTGAGCAGATGGGCGTGGATTTCGTCACGCTGTCGCCAGTGCAGGCGACGCAGACCCATCCTGACGCCGCGCCGCTGGGGTGGGATGAGGCTCAGCGCTTGATTGCCGGCTTCGGCAAGCCGGTGTTCCTGCTCGGTGGTGTAGGGCCACAGGAGCGTGAGCAGGCCTGGGAAGCCGGGGCGCAAGGTGTTGCCGGGATTCGGGCCTTTTGGCCTGAGAGCTGAACCGGCTATCGCAGGGGCTGCCACGCAGCCCCTTGCGGTTTCAGCCTGCTGGCTTTCGCGCAGCCTGCCACAGCACCTCGGCAATGCCCTGCCGCCGCCCGATGATCCGCGCCGCCACGAACAGCAGATCGGAAAGGCGATTGATATACGCCAGCCCCACACCTTCCAGAGGCTCAAGCGCATTCAATTGCTGGCAGCGTCGCTCCGCACTGCGCGCCAGGCTTCGGCAGACGTGCGCCTGGGCGACCAGCGCCGAGCCACTGGGCAGGATAAAGTTCGTCAGCGGTCCCAGCTCCTCGTTCCACTCATCGATGGCCGCCTCAAGCCGTTGCACCTCGGCCTCGTTCAACGCCTTGTAACTGGGCATCGCCAACTCGCCGCCGAGGTCGAACAGGCGATGCTGGCAAGGCGCGAGAACCTCGCTGACCTCATCCAGGCCTTGTTCTGCCAAGCCGGCCAGCAGCAGCCCAAGCTGGCTGTTGAGGCTGTCCACCTCGCCGATGGCCTCGATCCGCGGATGGTCCTTGGGCACTCTGCGCCCATCGCCCAGGCCGGTTTCACCAGTGTCGCCGGTGCGGGTGTAAATTTTCGACAGGCGATAGCCCATGTCATGTCTCCGTCTGGTTCGGTGCCGCTGCAGACGGCTGACCGAGGGGCAGGCGCAGGGTGAAGCAGGTGCCCTGGCCGGGCGTGGAATGCACTTCCATCTGCCCCTTGTGGTTATTGGTGATGATGAAGTAGGAAACCGACAAGCCGAGCCCGGTGCCCTGGCCGATTTCCTTGGTGGTGAAGAACGGCTCGAAGGTGCGCTTGCGGACTGCTTCGGGCATGCCGACGCCGTTGTCCTCGACCTGGATCTCGGCCCACGGGGGGCTGAGCCGGGTGCGCAGGGTGATCTTTCCTGGCTCGCAGGGTTGAGGCCGTTGGTGAATGGCTTGGGCGGCATTCTTCAGCAGGTTGAGCAGCACTTGCTCCAGCTCGTTGGCGGTGCACGGCACCGGCCCCAGGTTGGGGTCGAACTGACGGACAATGGCCTGGCCTTTGAAATCGAAACCGATGGCCAGGTCAAAGTCGTTACCGGCGATTTCAACGGCCTGGTCGATCAAGGCCGGCAGGTCACAGGGTGCCAGTTGGCGGTTGCTGCGGCGGCTGAAACTGAGCATATGGGTTACGATCTTGGCCGCCCGGGCGCCGGCCTGCTGAATGCCATCCAGCAGTTGCGGCACTTCGCGGCTCTCCAGGTAGCGATTGACGCTGGGCAGGTCGATGCCCAGCTCGCCGGCTTGCTCCTGGTTGCGTGGCAGCTCCGGCGACAAGCGCCTGCGGATGTTCTGCACGTTATGCAGGATCGCCCCCAGGGGATTGTTGATTTCGTGCGCCATGCCGGCCGCCAGGCCGCCGACCGAAAGCATCTTCTCAGATTGCACCATCATCTCCTCCAGCGACAGGCGCTGGGTGATGTCGTCGATGCGGATGACCACGCCGCGGCCGCCGCCACCCATCAGTGGATAGAAGGTCAGGGCGTAGTGGCGCAAGTCATCGCCTTTGGCCCAGGTCACCCGCTCGATCTTGGCGACACGGTGTTTTTCCACGGTTTCCTTGAGCTGCGGCAGGAACGGCTTGAGCGGCTCGAAAGCGATGAAGATCGGCTGATTCAGCGCTTCGTCCAGCGGCGTGCCGGAGAGCACCGTGGCCTCGTGATTCCACTGGGTGACATAGAGCTGCTCGTCGAGGGCGATCAGCGCCGAAGGCATGGAGTCGATGATGCTGTTGAGATAATTCTGAAAGCCGGTGAGTTTTTTCTCGATCTTGCTGCGCACCTGGACTTCCAGTTCCAGCTTGCGGTTGGTATGGCGGGTTTCCTCGGCCAGGCCCTGGGCCTGATCGTAAGCGTCCTGGAATTCGTCGCGGGTGCGCTTGAGTTGCTGCTCGCGCGCCTCGATGCGCGATAGCATCGTGTTGAAGGCATCGGCGAGGCTGCCGATCTCATCGTCGTTGCCCCGTTTGGCGCGCAGCGCGTAGCTTTCTTCGCGGGTGACCTGGCGGCTGAGTTCTTCGAGCTGATTGATCGGCTGCGTGATCAGGCGCTTGATCTGCCGGGCGATGACCAGCCATAACAGAATGCTGAATACCAGGATCGCCAGGCTGGCACTCAGGGTGCCGGTATAGAACGCGGTGGGTAGTTCGCTGCTGGCCACCAGCAGCAGGTGTGCGGGCGGGCGGGCATCACGGGGGATACGGATCAGTTCGGTGCTGCGAAATTCCATCAAGCGCCAGCTGTCGATGTTTCGATAGCGCTTGGGCAGGGCAAGCGGGTCGCCATGTTGCAACTGGGCCAGCATGCGACCATCGCCACCATAGACCGCCGCAGCGCGCAGTGGCGTATAGCTGTCCAGCTCTTTGAGCAGTGCCGTGGCAGCGTCCGGTGATTCGCCGGCGCGTGCGGCCAGCTGAGGGTTGGCGACCAGGCGGCCAATGGTCTGCAACGCTTGCGGCGCCATGCTCTCCTGGGTGATCCAGTAGGCGGCGCTGATGAAGGTCAGGTTGGCCACCAGCAGGATGGTCACCAGCAGCACCAGCAGGGCGGCCAGCAGCTTCTGCCCGACCGGGAGGTTTTCCAGGCGTTGGCGCAAGGTCATGGGCTAGGCAATGTCCGTATCCGGTTGATGGGGCGCGTCAGGCGCTTGGCAAGCCACGAGCACGCAGGTTATCGACCAGTCTCTGGTGCAGGTGTTCCAGCCGAGGCAGCTCCATGCCATGGCGCGTGGCTGCGCGGCAGGCGTGGCCAAGCAGGTAGTGCACCTCGGTACGCCGGCCAGCACGCACATCCTGATACATGGAAGAGTAGTTGGCTGACGTGGCGAGAATCACCCGATGAACTTCTTCGCCCAAATCATCGGCAGCTTGGGGCTGGCCACAGCGGCCCAGCAGCTCGCCCAGTTCTGCTATCAGCCCATCGACTTCGCCAAGATGCCCCAGCAGCCCGCCGTTCTGGCAGTCGTGCAGTACGGTCAGCGGGTTTATCGCGCAATTGAGCGCAAGTTTGCGCCACAGGCGGGTCAGTATGTCCACGGTCCATTGAGCCGGGATGCCGGCGTCGTGGAGCTCGTCGAACCACTCCGGCGCCGCGGGGTTGGCCGGGTCGCCCAGCCAGTTGAAACCGTGGCCGGCGAAACGTACCCGCCAGTCGTCCTCGCGGAACGCACCCTCGGTGCTGGAGGCGAAGATGCAGCGGGCCTGCGGTACCTGATCGGCGACTTCGTCCTGGCTGCCCAGGCCGTTCTGCAGCAGCACGATTTCAGCGCCAGCGGCCAGGCGCGGGGCCAGCTGTGCGATGGCAGGTGCTGCGTCGTAGGCCTTGCACGCCACCAGCAGGCGGTGCACCGGCCCGTTGGCATCGGCTGTTTCGGCAGGGATCGCGTAATGGTTGGCGTGGTCCTGTTCGACCAGGGTCAAGCCGCCAGCCTGTTCATAGGCCTGCAACCGCTGACGATCGCGCAGAATCAGGCGCACCGCCTTGCCGGCGCGTGCCAGCCGGCAAGCCCAGAGGGTGCCGAGGCTACCGGCGCCGAGAATATGCCAGGTGCTGCTCATCTGCGTTTCGCAACCCGTTATAATAAGCCCGCATTTTAACCTTCAAACCCCGACGCGCTCCATCTTCAGACTGAGCGCGCTTTTATTTTATGGAGAACAACCATGCCTTCGTTCGACGTGGTATCGGAACTGGACAAGCACGAAGTGCAGAACGCTGTGGAAAACGCCATCAAGGAGCTCGACCGTCGTTACGACCTCAAAGGCAAGGGCAGCTTTGAGTTCAAGGACAAGGAACAGACCGTAATGCTGACTGCCGAGGCTCAGTTCCAGCTCGAGGCGATGATCGAAATCCTGCGCCTGGCGCTGGTCAAGCGCAAGATCGACGTCAAGTGCCTGGAAGTCAAAGACGCCTACGCCTCGGGCAAGGAAATGAAGCAGGAAGCCACGTTCCGCGAAGGCATCGACAAAGAGCTGGCCAAGAAAATCGTCGCCCACATCAAGGATGCCAAGCTCAAGGTCCAGGCTGCCATCCAGGGTGAGCAGGTGCGTGTGACCGGCAAGAAGCGGGATGACCTGCAGGAAGCCATCGCTGCCTTGCGTGCCAAAGAGTTCGACATGCCGCTGCAGTTCAACAACTTCCGCGACTGATCCTGGTGTCACCAGGAACCCCGATGGCGCAATGATGTCCATGGGGGTCATGGCCGCTGATAGTGTGGTGGCCGGTTTTACGTGTACGTGCCGTTCGGTACCAGGAGATGAACATGGATTTGAACGCTGAAGTCGATCAGCTGGTCCGCCAGTCGCAGACCTGGATCCCTTTGATCATGGAATACGGCAGCCGTGTGCTGCTGGCACTGCTGACCCTGGCGGTCGGCTGGTGGATCGTCAACAAGGTCAGCGCCCGCCTGGGCAAACTGGTGGGGCTGCGTAACGCCGACCTGGCGCTGCAGGGCTTCATCAGCACCTTGGCCAACATCGTGCTGAAAGTGCTGCTGGTGGTCAGCGTGGCGTCGATGATCGGCATCGAAACCACCTCCTTCGTCGCTGCCATCGGTGCCGCCGGCCTGGCCATCGGCCTGGCCTTGCAGGGCAGCCTGGCGAACTTCGCTGGCGGCGTGCTGATCCTGATGTTCCGCCCGTTCCGCATCGGCGACTGGATCGAGGCGCAGGGTGTGGCGGGAACGGTAGACAGCATTCAGATCTTCCACACCGTATTGCGCACCGGTGACAACAAGACAGTGATCATGCCTAACGGCAGCCTGTCCAACGGCATCATCACCAACACCAACCGTCAGCCGACCCGCAAGGTGGTGTTCGACGTGGGTGTGGATTACGAGGCCGACCTGCAGGTGGCGCGCAACGTCCTGCTCGAGCTTGCGCAGGACCCTCGCGTGCTGGCTGACCCTGCGCCGCAGGCCGTGGTGTCGACCCTGGGGGATAGCTCGATCACCGTTTCGCTGCGCCTGTGGACCAAGACCAGCGATTACTGGGATGTGATGTTCATGCTCAATGAACATGCGCGTGATCGCCTGAAGGCTGAAGGCATCGACATTCCGTTCCCGCAGCGGGTGATTCGAGTGGTCCAGGAGTCTGCCGTGCAGTAACGCTTCACGTTCTGACAAAGGGGCCGCCGTGCGGCCCAATCGCCGGCTAGCCGGCTCTCACAGGTAATGCACTGCGCCGGATGGTTGCAGTGTGCCAGTGGGGGCCGGCTAGCTGGCGATTGGGGCGCGCAGCGGCCCCTTGTCGTTACACTTGTTCACAGCCAAGCCGCGTCATTTCTGGCATATAGCCTAGCCCCACCTGCCTTTGCACCGATACTCACCATGAAACCATTGCTGTACATCACCCCTCTCAGAGCCCTGTTGTTCGGCCTGACCCTGGCCCTGTTCGAACTGCTGACCTACCTCGCCAGCGACGCTGTCATGCCGGCCATGCCGGTGGTGGTCGACCACCTGAACGCCAGCCCCGACTACATCCCGCACGCATTGAACCTGTACCTGCTCGGTGGTGTGGTACTGCAGTGGCTGATCGGCCCGCTGGCCGACCGTTATGGTCGTCGTCCACTGCTGCTGGCCGGTTGCGCGCTGTTTGGTGCCGCTTGCCTGGCCACCTATTGGGTGCAAGACATTGGCCTTTTCAACCTGCTGCGGCTATTGCAGGGCATCGGCCTGGGCTTTGTGGTGACGGTCAGCTACCCGGCCCTGAACGAAGCGTTCAGCGAGGCCGATGCGGTGCGGATGATGGCGTTGCTGGCCAATATTGCCTTGCTGTCGCCACTGCTCGGCCCGCTGGTGGGTACCTTGATGTTGCAATGGCTGGACTGGCGCTGGCTGTTCGTGGCGTTCGCCGCTGGTGCGGTGCTGGTGTGGGGGCTGCTGTACCGTTTGATGCCGGAGACCTTGGGTGTGGAGCGGCGCGACGGCTCCCGCCTCCCGTTCACGCCGATCCACCTGCTGCCGCTACTGGCGGGCTATGGCCAGTTGCTCGCCAACCGGCGTTTCGTCGCCGGCAGCGCGGCGTTGGGCCTGGTGGGCCTGCCGCTGATCGGCTGGATCGGTCTCTCTCCCGTGTTGCTTATCCACGACGAGGGGCTCAGCACGATGGAATATGCCCTGTGGCAGTTGCCGGTATTCGGCGGGCTGATCCTGGGTAACCTGATCATCAACCGCATCGCTGATCGCTATCCGCTGCCGGCGCTGGTGCGCGGCGCGCTGTGGCCGTACCTGGCAGGTTTGGG
This sequence comes from Pseudomonas putida, assembly GCF_026625125.1. Classification (NCBI taxonomy): domain Bacteria; kingdom Pseudomonadati; phylum Pseudomonadota; class Gammaproteobacteria; order Pseudomonadales; family Pseudomonadaceae; genus Pseudomonas; species Pseudomonas putida. The sequence goes on from NZ_CP113097.1 coordinate 1,070,556, forward strand.
CCTGATGGTGCTAGCCACCTGGTACTGGCCCAGCGTGACCAGCGTGGTGGCGGGCATGTCGCTGTATGCGCTGGGCCTGGGCGTGGCCAATGCGGTGCTGTACCGCATGACGCTGTTCTCCAGCGATCAGAGCAAAGGGTTGGTGTCTGCGATGCTGGGGATGATCACCATTGCCTTGTTGGGCCTGGGCGGGGCGCTCATGGCCATGATCGGGGCGGGGTCGAGCTTGATGCACTTCGCACTGGCGGCAGGGGTAGCGGGGGCGCTGGCGCTCTGGCCGTTGTGGTCTGTGGTAGGTGGCCGGCCTGATGAGGGTGCTGTCGCTCAGTAGCGATGGCAGTGGCCCCATTGCCGGCAAGCCGGCGATGGGGCTGGTAACGTCCGCGAGTGTCCCTCAGTGCTGCTCGGTCGCCGAGTTATCCACCGGTGCCTGTTTCCCGCGGCCTGCTTCCTGTCGCCATTGCAAGGCGATCAGGATCAGGGTCGGTACACCCAGCAGGGCGGTGATCAGGAAGAAGTCGTGATAACCGAACTTCTCGACGATCACCCCCGAATAGCCGCCGATCAGGCGTGGCAACAGCAGCATGATCGAGCTCAGCAGGGCATATTGCGTGGCCGAGAACTTCAGGTTGGTCAGGCTCGACAGGTAGGCGACGAACGCCGATGTCGCCAGGCCCGAGCTGAAGTTGTCCAGGGAAATGGTCACCACCAACATTTGCAGGTTCGGCCCCATGTCGGCCAGCATCAGGAACAGGATGTTGGTCGCCGCCGAAGCCGCACCGCCGATGAACAGGATCGGCAGGATGCCGAAGCGCACGATCAGCAGCCCACCTGCGCCTGCGCCCACCAAGGTCATGATCAGGCCGAAGATCTTGCTGACGCTGGCAATCTGGTCCTTGGTGAAGCCCATGTCGATGTAAAACACGTTGGCCATGACGCCCATCACCGTGTCCGACATCCGGTAGGTGGCGATCAGCCCCAGCAGCAGCAGGGCCTGCCAGCGGTAACGGGTGATGAAATCATTGACTGGCGTCAGCACTGGCGCCAGGCCGCGACGGCCCATGCCCGACAGGCAAGCCCAGCTCAGCAGTACATAGAGAATCAGGCGCAGGAAAGCGCGGTCTTCGAGCAGCAGGTCCAGTGGTGTGGCATCGCCGAAGATGACGCTGGCCCAATCGGTGTTGAACAGCTGGGTGAAGCTTGCCGGCACCGATACCAACAGGATGATCAGCACGAACACCGAAGCCAGTTGGTGGATAAGCCCGTAGCGGGCTGCCGACAACTGGGTGCGCAGGGGTACGGGAGGTTCGCGCATCACCAGCGTGGTGAACAGCGCAGGCAGCATCATCACACCGAACAGGACGTAAGTGCCGGCCCAGGCCTTGTGCAGGTAGCTGAAGCCCGTGGAACCGAACCACTCGGCAAAGAACAGGGCGCCAGCGGTGGCGAGCAGCGCAGCGATCCGGTAACCGGCCATGTAGCTTGCGGCCAGGGCGGCCTGACGTTGATCGTCGGCAATCTCCAGGCGGTAGGCGTCGACGGCGATGTCCTGGGTGGCCGACGCGAACGCGACCAGCACAGCCAGAGCGATCAGCCACGACAGGTGCTGTTGGGGGTCACACAGGCTCATGCCCACCAGGCCGATCACCACCAGTGCCTGTGACAGTAACAGCCACGAGCGCCGGCGACCCAGCCCACCGAGCAGCGGCAGCCGCCACTGATCGAGCAGCGGGGACCATACCCATTTGAAGGCATAGGCCAGGCCGATCAGGCTGGCATAGCCAATGGTTTCGCGCGCCACGCCAGCTTCGCGCAGCCACACCGACAGGGTCGAAAACACCAGCATGTAGGGCAGACCGGCAGCGAAGCCGAGCAGCAGAAGCACCAGGGTTGACGGGCTGGCATAGGCAGCGAGCGCAGCGCGCCAGGTTTTACGGGGCATGGGCCAACATCTGCCTCAAGTTTGCGAAAACAAAACGCGCACTCTAACCGCTGTGCTCCATCGGGCGCCAGCCATGGCGCATCATATCCACACGATTATTGGCTACATTCACGCCCTCCGCACGCAGCCGCGCCCTTTGTTCGTCACCCGATGGCGTGCCCAGCGCCAGGCTCAGACGGCCGCCGGCACCCAGCACACGGTGCCACGGCAGGCGGGTGTCCGCAGGAAGCTGGCCAAGGGTCCTGCCAACCCAACGCGCCGCTCGGCCAAGCCCTGCCAATTCAGCGAGCTGACCGTAGCTGACCACCTTGCCGGCAGGCACCTGGCCCAGTACCGAATAAAGCGCCGTTCGTCGGGCCTCGGGTGTTTCCAGCGCGTGCTCATATCCCTCAGACATCCCGGCAGCCCTGGCCTGAAGTGAAACCGGACCAATGGTCACGGTAAATGCGTATTGAACTCAACGCCATGGTGGTGGGTCTTTCCTTGCTCTGGTCGTCCGCATCCGGATAATGCCCGGCTCATTCGTCTAATCGAACCTGTATTTCGCTTATGCATTCTAGATCCTTGCTGTGCCTGCTGACCGTTTCCTTGTGCGCTTCTTCTGCGTTCGCCGACACCGTGTGGATGAAGAACGGTGACCGCTTGAGCGGCAAGATTCGCGTTTTTGACGGTGGCAAGTTGTTGCTGGAGACACCTTACGGTGGCTCTATCTCGCTGGATTGGAAACAGGTGCAGACCCTGGAGAGCGACCAGGAGTTGCTGGTCAAGCAGGATGCCTACAACGGGGAACGGGCCAAGTCGTTGAAGGCCGCTGAACCGGGCAAGGTGACCCTGGCCAATGGTGACGCGCCCAAGACTGTCGAGCTTGCCAGCATCGAGCAGATCATGAAGCCCAAGCCTGTGGTCGAGGACTTGGTCTGGAAAGGTAATGTCGATGCCGCGCTGGACTATAAACGCGCGGAGAACGATACCGATGACTATGACATCGGCTTCAAGACCACGGCCCGCCATGGCCGTTGGCGGCACAACGCTGAAGGCGAGTACAACCGCGAGACCAAGGACGAGGTCACCACGACCAACAACTGGAGCGCGGAGTACGCGCTCGATCGCTTCATCACCGAGAAGTGGTTCTGGCAGGGCCGTCTTGAGTACAAGCGTGATCACATCGAGGATCTGGCGCGCCAGCGCACCGTGGGTACCGGCCCCGGTTACCAGTTCTGGGATGACGAACTGGGCGCGTTCTCGCTCGGCTCTTTGATCAACCGCACCGACTTCGAATACCAGGATGGCAGCAAGGACAACTTCTATGCGGCAGCGGTGAAGTGGGACTACACCCGTTATCTGATCGGCAAGAATGTCCAGCTGTTCACCAACGGTGAGTTCGCCAAGCCTCTGGGTGGCGTAGCCGACTATTCGCTCGATGCGGAGGTGGGGCTGCGCTACAAAGTGACCGAATGGGCCTCGCTCAACCTCAAGGCTGAAAAGGACATCATCACTGGCACGCGTGAGAGTGACCTGGACAAGACGCGCTACACCGCAGGCTTTGGCGTGACCTGGTAAGGGCAGCTGCAAGCTCCAAGCTGCAAGCTCCAAGCGAAAGCAGATGGCATGGCGCCCCGCTCCCGCTTTTTCTTGCAGCTTGCAGCTTGAAGCTTGAAGCTTAAGGACCCCCTAGCCCCCTGCCGAGGAGTAAGACGTGAGTCAAAAGGCCATCCGCCCCGCCCGGGAACTGCTGCTCAAGGAGTACCGCGGTGTACTCTCGACCCATTCCAAGTCCATGCCTGGCTTCCCTTTCGGCTCTGTGGTGCCCTACTGCCTGGATGCCGAGGGCAACCCGCTGATCCTCATCAGCCGCATCGCCCAGCACACCCACAACCTGCAGAAAGACCCAAAGTGCTCCTTGCTGGTGGGGGAGCGAGAGGCTGAGGACGTGCAGGCCGTGGGCCGCCTGACCATCATGGCCGAGGCGCACAAACTGCTGGACGAAGCTGCCGTCGACGCCGCTGCCGAACGCTACTACCGTTACTTCCCCGATGCCGCCAACTACCACAAGGCGCACGACTTCGACTTCTGGGTGCTGCAGCCGGTGCGTCATCGGTACATAGGTGGCTTCGGCGCGATTCACTGGCTCGACCAGGTGACGCTGGCCAATCCCTTCGCCGGCAAGGCCGAGGCCAGCATGATCGCGCACATGAACAGCGACCATGCCAACGCCATCGCCCACTACGTAGCATTGAGCGATTTGCCGCGCAGCGCGCCAGCGCAGTTGGTCGGCATCGACAGTGAAGGCATGCACCTGCGTATCGGGCAAGGTATCCACTGGCTGGCTTTTCCAAGCAATTGCAATACGCCGACACAAGTTCGCGAGGCCTTGGTTTTACTGGCGCGCGCCGACCAATGGCCGGCCCCGGCAGAAATCGAAGCTTGAAAAAGCGAGCGCACGCATCCATCTGATGGTCTTAAAGGAAGATAGTCTTCCGTCGAGGAATCCTTGATGCGTGCTTTTCTACTGCTGTTTCTGCTTTTCCCTGTGCTGGAGTTGTTCGTCTTCGTCAAGGTCAGCGCAGCCATCGGTTTCTTCCCGGCGCTGCTGCTGATCATCGCAGGCTCCGCGCTGGGTGTGCTGGTCATGCGTGTGGCGGGCCTGGCCACTGCCTTGCGTGCCCGTGAAAGCCTGCAACGTGGCGAACTGCCTGCCGAAGACATGTTCCAGGGCCTGATGCTGGCGGTGGGCGGTGGCCTGCTGCTGCTCCCCGGCTTCATCAGTGACGTGCTGGGCCTGCTCTGCCTGCTGCCCTTCACCCGCCACTTTGCCGCGCGCAAGATGCGTCAGCGTGCCGAGGCCCAGGCCATGCGCCAGCGGGCGTTTCAGGATGACCCCTATCAGGCACAGCCGCGCGACAGCGGCCACCGGCCCAATGTGATCGAAGGCGAGTACGAACGTCGCGACAAATAGACATCCTTGGGGCCGCTTTGCGGCCCCAAGCATTTCTGCTCGTTGAAAAAATTTCTGCAGCAAGCCTTGTAATTGATCCTGCCGGCCTCATGTATGTGGTCACCGCAAGGTTTCTGGTGGCAACACCGGACAATACACAGGTGGTTCGCCCGTCGCGGGCCACCCCGGCAACGCCGGACCGCATCAACCCGCCGGTGTCGACACCGGCCGATGAAAACCACAAATTGGGAGAGATCGACAATGAAGCTTCGTCCTCTGCATGACCGCGTAGTCATCCGTCGCAGCGAAGAAGAATCGAAAACCGCTGGCGGTATCGTCCTGCCGGGTTCGGCCGCTGAAAAACCAAACCGTGGCGAAGTTGTCGCCGTCGGCACCGGTCGCATCCTGGACAACGGCGAAGTACGTGCGCTGGCCGTCAAAGTGGGTGACAAAGTGGTTTTCGGCCCTTACTCGGGCAGCAACACCGTGAAAGTCGATGGCGAAGACCTGCTGGTAATGAGCGAGAACGAAATCCTCGCCGTTGTCGAAGGCTGATTTACCCGACTTCCCGTTACTCCAAAGAATTTCAAGGATTAAACGATCATGGCTGCTAAAGACGTAAAATTCGGCGATTCCGCCCGTAAAAAAATGCTCGTTGGTGTCAACGTTCTGGCTGACGCGGTAAAAGCGACCCTGGGCCCGAAAGGCCGCAACGTCGTCCTGGCCAAGAGCTTCGGCGCGCCGACCATCACCAAGGACGGCGTTTCCGTCGCCAAAGAGATCGAGCTCAAAGACGCTTTCGAGAACATGGGCGCCCAGCTGGTCAAGGAAGTCGCTTCCAAGGCCAACGATGCTGCCGGTGACGGCACCACCACCGCGACCGTTCTGGCGCAGGCCATCGTCAACGAAGGCCTGAAGGCCGTCGCTGCCGGCATGAACCCGATGGACCTCAAGCGCGGTATCGACAAGGCCACCGCTGCAGTCGTCGCCGAGCTGAAAAACCTGTCCAAGCCATGCGCCGACTCCAAGGCCATCGCTCAGGTAGGCACCATCTCCGCCAACTCCGACAACTCCATCGGTGAAATCATCGCCGAAGCCATGGAAAAAGTCGGCAAAGAAGGCGTGATCACCGTTGAAGAAGGCTCGGGCCTGGAAAACGAACTGTCCGTCGTAGAAGGCATGCAGTTCGACCGTGGCTACCTGTCGCCTTACTTCGTCAACAAGCCAGACACCATGGTTGCCGAGCTGGAAAGCCCGCTGCTGCTGCTGGTCGACAAGAAAATCTCCAACATCCGTGAGCTGCTGCCAGTGCTGGAAGCCGTTGCCAAGGCCGGCCGCCCACTGCTGATCGTTGCTGAAGACGTCGAAGGCGAAGCCCTGGCTACCCTGGTCGTCAACAACATGCGCGGTATCGTCAAGGTAGCCGCAGTCAAGGCACCTGGCTTCGGCGACCGCCGCAAGGCCATGCTGCAGGACATCGCCGTCCTGACCGGCGGCCAGGTCATCTCCGAAGAAATCGGCCTGACCCTGGAAACCACCACCCTGGAGCACCTGGGTAACGCCAAGCGCGTCATCCTGTCCAAGGAAAACACCACCATCATCGACGGTGCTGGCGTTGACGCCGACATCGAAGCACGCGTCAAGCAGATCCGTGCCCAGATCGAGGAAACGTCTTCGGACTACGACCGTGAGAAGCTGCAAGAGCGTCTGGCCAAGCTGGCTGGCGGTGTTGCCGTGATCAAGGTCGGTGCTGGCACCGAAGTTGAAATGAAAGAGAAGAAAGCCCGCGTTGAAGACGCCCTGCACGCTACCCGTGCAGCCGTCGAAGAAGGCGTGGTGCCTGGCGGTGGTGTGGCCCTGGTTCGCGCCCTGGCTGCCATTGTCGACCTCAAAGGCGACAACGAAGACCAGAACGTCGGTATCGCTCTGCTGCGTCGCGCTGTTGAAGCGCCGCTGCGCCAGATCACTGCCAACGCCGGCGACGAGCCAAGCGTTGTGGCCGACAAGGTCAAGCAAGGTTCGGGTAACTACGGCTACAACGCGGCTACCGGCGAATACGGCGACATGATCGAGATGGGTATCCTTGACCCAGCCAAGGTCACCCGTTCGGCCCTGCAAGCAGCTGCTTCGATCGGCGGTCTGATGATCACCACCGAAGCCATGGTTGCCGACCTGCCGGAAGACAAGCCAGCTGGCGGCATGCCAGACATGGGCGGCATGGGCGGTATGGGCGGCATGATGTAAGCCAGCCTTACCCCTGTAACAGGAAAAGCCCCGGTTCGTGAGAATCGGGGCTTTTTCGTTTGCGGCAACTTCGCTGAATATCTACCAGCACTGGCACTGTCCGGTCGATGGCCTTAAGCTGCGCCTGCCGCGCACCACAGCGAAGCGCCGCACAGGAGAACCCGATGCGAATTCTTTTGGTTGAAGACAACCGCGATATCCTTGCCAACCTGGCTGATTATCTGGGCATGAAGGGCTACACCGTCGACTGCGCCCAGGACGGCCTGTCAGGTCTGCACCTGGCCGCCACCGAGCACTACGACCTGATCGTGCTCGATATCATGCTGCCTGGTATCGACGGTTACACCCTGTGCAAGCGCCTGCGCGAGGATGCCCGTCGCGATACGCCAGTGATCATGCTGACCGCCCGCGACCAGCTCGATGACCGCCTGCAGGGCTTCCGCTCCGGCGCCGACGATTACCTGCTCAAACCGTTCGCCCTGTCCGAGCTCGCCGCGCGCATCGAAGCCGTGCTGCGCCGCGCCCAGGGCGGCGGGCGACGCACCTTGCAGGTTGCCGACCTGAGCTACGACCTTGATACCCTCGAAGTCACGCGCCAAGGGCGCTTGCTCAAGCTCAACCCAGTCGGCCTCAAGCTGCTCGCGGTGCTGATGCAGAAAAGCCCCCACGTGTTGCGCCGTGAGGTACTGGAAGAGGCATTGTGGGGGGATGACTGCCCCGACAGCGACAGCTTGCGCAGCCACGTACACCAACTGCGGCAAGTGATCGACAAACCCTTCGAAAAGCCGTTGCTGCATACCGTCCATGGCGTCGGCTATCGCCTGGCCGAGGGTCGCGATGGAGTTTAAGCAAAGCCTGGCGCAGCGCATCATCATCGCGTTCGCGCTGATGAGCGCGCTGGTGGCCGGGGCGTTCGCCTTCGGTATCGTCGCCACGGTGCACCTGGTTGAAGAACGCTTGATCTCCTCGGTGCTGGGCGGCGACTTGCAGCGCCTGCTGCGCATGGACAGCATCAGTGACTGGAGCCACCGGCCGCGCCCCGACCAGCTGTTCTACTTCAGCGGTGGGCGCGATGACTTCGAGCTGCCAAAAGACTTGCGCCACCTCGATGCAGGTTTTCATGAGGTATTCCGCGATCAGCTTTCCTACCACGCAATGGTGGAAATCGTAGACGGCCGACGTTATGTGCTGCTGCAGGATCAGAGCGACTTTGAAGAGCGCGAACGGGTGCTGTTCGCTGTCGTCGTGGTCGGCTTCGTGCTCAGCCTGGTCCTGGCGGTGTTCCTCGGCTGGCTGCTGGCGCGGCGGGTAATGGCACCGGTGATCCGCCTGGCGCGGCAAGTGCGCCATCGTGATCAGCTGCTTGGCCTGGCACCACCCCTGGCACCTGACTACGCCGCCGATGAAGTCGGCCAGCTGGCCGCGGCCTTCGACGATACGCTTGGTCGTTTGCGCGATGCACTGACCCGCGAGCGTCTGTTCACCAGCGACGTCAGCCATGAATTGCGCACGCCACTGATGGTTCTGGCCACTTCTTGTGAGCTGCTGATCGAAAACCCCACTCTGGACAGCCGCTCACGCAGCCAGGTCGAGCGCATCGCCCGGGCCACCGAAGAAATGCGTGAGTTGGTCAAAACCTTCCTGATGCTCGCCCGTGCCCAGCGCGACCAGGGTGCCGTGGCCTCCCAAGCGACGTTGCGTGAAGTGGCCGACGATTTGATCGGCGTGTGGCGCGACACCATCGAGCAGAAGGGGCTGACGCTGTACTTCGATGGCCGCGTCAGTGCCGGCCCGCTGCTGTACAACGCGACCTTCCTGCAGTCGGTGATGGGCAACCTCTTGCGCAACGCGGCGCACTACACCGACAGTGGCTACATTCGCCTGAGCCTTGAAGCCAATGGGTTCAGCGTCGAAGACAGCGGTGTCGGCATTCCGGAGGAGCAGCGTGAGGCGATGTTCAAACCCTTCGTGCGGGGGGATGAACGGCGCGGTGAGGGTCTGGGCCTTGGCTTATCGCTGGTCCAACGGATCTGCGACGATCAGGGATGGCGCGTTACGCTGACCTCAACCGCACCCCATGGCTGCCGCTTTCAGGTGGACTTGAGCCAGAGCGCTGAGAAGTCCGATCCGCTGAAGCCTTGCGAGTGAATCACTGGGCTATATTCCTTTAGGGATAACACTTTTTTCACATTGGGATGACCTGTTTCCTACGCAGTGTTACTTAAGGTGCGTGCAATGGAGCCAGGAGATGCCCAATGCGTAGCCCTATCAAACTCGAGTTTTCCAAAAAGTACGACCAGCAACATGCCCGGGAGTACTTTCTAAAGCACCAAGATGGTCTGGCGCGTCGCCTTTCCCATAAGCGCGACGAGCAATTGGCCCGTCGCGCCTTGGCGCTGGCCGGAGAGCCGGGGTTGGTGCTGGACCTGCCTTGCGGCGCGGGCCGTTTCTGGCCGCTGCTGGCCGAAAAACCCAACAGGGTGATCATCGGTGCCGACAATTCCGAGGCAATGATCGAGACAGCCTGTGCGGCACAACCGCCAGAGGTGGTGGCGCGGGTACGGCCTTTGCAAACATCAGCGTTCGCCATCGACTTGCCGGACAACTCGGTCGATAGCATTTTCTGCATGCGCTTGTTTCACCACATCGGCGAGGCGGCCCACAGGAAAGCGATTCTTTCGGAGTTTCAAAGGGTTAGCCGCGACAGCGTAATCCTGTCATTGTGGGTGGATGGAAACTTCAAGGCCTGGCGGCGGCAGAAACTCGAGCATAAGCGCAGTGCCAAAGCCGAGCCGGGCAGCTACCAGAACCGTTTCGTGTTACCGGCAGAGACAGTCGAAGAAGAATTCAAAGCCGCCGGCTTCAGAATCCAGGAACGCCTGGATTTCCTGCCGTTCTATGCCATGTGGCGGGTTTATGTATTGCGTAAGGGGTAGTGTTTGATGGCTGTAGCCCAAAGCGGGGAGTCACGCTTCGATTATTACTGGCGCCAGCAAGGCGAATGGGTCGAGGAACCGAACCAGCGCCGTGGTGGTGAAAGTGGCGTGCAACGCCTTAACGATGCCGATGGCAACTTGCTGTATGCCAAGCGCCAGGTCGGGCACATCTACCGCAGCCTGCTGCACCCGTTCGGCAGGCCGACTGTGCTGCGGGAGCTTGACGCGCTGAACAGCTTCGAACAGCTGGGGGTGCGTGTGCCGCGTATCGTTTTTTGCGGAGCCGAGCGCGATGCTGACCATCAATGGCGTGCGCTGCTGGTCAGCGAGGCGCTCGATGGATTCATCGAGCTCGATGCCTGGCATGCCCAAGGTGCCCGCGAGCGTTACCCGCACGTGGTGCATGAACGCATGCTCAAAGAGTTGGCCGACAACCTGGCCCGCATGCACCTGGGCCATTGGCAACATGGTTGCCTGTACGGCAAGCACGTGTTCGTCAAGGTGATCGGCGAGGGTGAACAAAGCCGCGTTGAAGTGGCGCTGCTCGATCTGGAGAAGTGCCGCCGCCGCATCAGCTGCCAGCGCGCAGCGGCCAATGATCTGCGCCAGCTGCGCCGCCATTCGTCGCTCAATGACGCGGAATGGCAATCCTTGCTCTACTTTTACGAGATGGCGTTTGGCAGCGCTGTCAAAGGGTTAGGGTAATGAAACTAGAAATCGCTCGAGCTTTGTTTCTGATAGCCGGCCTGGCGGTCACCACGGTGGCGGTTGCTGCCTGGGAAGAGCCGCGGCCCAAGGTGTTCAGCAAGGCTGAACTGGCAGAACAATGCGCGTTGCCGCAGGCAGTGAAACAGCAGGTCCATGCCCAGCCGGACCAGGACCTGCTGTTGTTTCTGTTCGGGCTTCGGCAGGGCTTGCGGCCGGCTGGCTGAGCCAGGTTCGAGCACCGAAGGCCTCGCTATTGCGGGGCCTTTGCTTTTCTGCGTTGCCCCGATCAGGCGACCACAGGTTGTTTGGCCGCAGACTTGTGCGCCAGCAGGGTGTAGATAGCCGGCAGCACGAACAGGGTAAACAACGTCCCGATCGACATCCCCGTCGCAATCACAGTGCCAATGTCAAAGCGGCTCACGGCCCCGGCGCCTGTCGCCAGAATCAGCGGCACCATGCCAAATACCATCGCGGCGGTGGTCATCAGCACCGGGCGTAAGCGAATGGCCGCAGCTTCCTCGATCGCCTCCCTTGCGCTCAGGCCCTTTTCCTCGCGCAACTGGTTGGCGAATTCGACGATCAGGATACCGTGCTTGCTGATCAGGCCGATCAGTGTCACCAGGCCGACCTGGGTGTAGATGTTCATGCTGGAGATGCCCAGGAACAGCGGCAACAGCGCCCCGCAGATCGACAGCGGTACCGTCACCAGAATCACCAGTGGGTCGCGGAAGCTTTCGAACTGCGCCGCCAGCACCAGGAAGATGATCGCCAGGGCCAGGCCGAAGGTCACCCACAGCGCGCTGCCTTCCTGTATGTACTGGCGTGCCGCACCTGCATAGTCGAAGGAGAACCCTTCCGGCGCCTGCTCGGCAGCAATGTCCCGTACCGTCTGCAAGGCTTCGCCGATGCTGACCAACGGCACGCCCTGGATGATCGCCGAATTCAATTGCTGGAACTGGTTGAGCTGGCGCGGACGCGCCCGGTCACTCAGGGTGATCAGGGTCGACAGTGGCAGCAGCTGGCCCTGGTCGTTCTTGACGTAGTAGTTGTTGAGCCAGCCGGGATTGTCGCGGTAAGGGCGTTCGACCTGGGCGATGACTTTATAGCTGCGGCCTTCGAGGGTGAACCGGTTGATTTCCCCCTCGCCCAGCAAGGTCGCCAACGTGCCACCAAGGACGTCCATGGATACCCCCATCTGCGCAGCCTTGGCACGGTCGATGTCGACTACCACCTCGGGCTTGTCGAACGCCAGGTCGATGTCGAGGAAGGCAAATTTGCCCGATGCCTGGGCGCGTTCCTTGATCCGTTGAGCGACCTCCAGCAGCGTCTGGTAATCGCCAGCGGTATTGATGACGAACTGGAACGGCAGGCCCTCGCCGGTCCCAGGCAGTGACGGCAGGTTGAAACCAAAGATCTGCAGGCCGCTGATGTCGTCGAGTTTGGCCTGTACCAGGGGCAGCAACTCCATCTGCGTGCGCTCGCGCTCGTTCCAGGGCTTGAGCAGAAAACCACCGATGCCGCTCTGCACACCGTTGAAGCCGTTGATCTGGAACGACGAGTAGTATTCGGGGAAGGCTTTGAACAGTGGGGTGAACTGGCCGGTGTAGGCATTGAGGTAGTCGAGGTTGGCCGGTTGTGGCGAGCTACTGATCATGAAGATCACCCCCTGATCCTCGTTCGGTGCCAGTTCGTTCTGGGTGAACTTGAGCAGCACCGGGATCAGGCACAGGATGATCACTGCGAACACCAGCACCACCGGGCGGCTGTCCAGCGTGGTGTGCAGCAGGCGCTGATAACGGCCCTTGATGCGCTCGAACAGCACGTCAAGGCGATGGGCCAGGCCGCTGGCATCCTGTTCCCGACGCAGCAGCAAGGCACACATCATCGGCGACAGGGTCAGGGCGACGACACCGGAGATGATCACCGCCCCAGCCAGGGTCAGGGCGAACTCCTTGAACAAGGCACCGGTGAGCCCGGTCAGGAAGCCGATCGGTGCATACACTGCGGCCAGGGTGATGGTCATCGACACCACTGGCATGGCGATTTCCCGCGCGCCCTCCAGCGCGGCGTCCAGCGGTGACTTGCCTTCCTCCATGTGCCGGTGGATGTTTTCCACCACGACGATGGCATCGTCCACCACCAGGCCGATGGCCAATACCATTGCCAGCAGGGTCAGCAGGTTGAGCGAATAGCCCATCATCTGCATGAAGAACAGCACCCCGATCATCGACAGTGGGATGGTCACCACCGGGATCAGTACCGAGCGCAGTGCGCCGAGGAACAAAAATACCACCACGATGACGATCAGCACCGCTTCGCCAAGGGTCTTGACCACTTCGTCGATCGAGGCCTGGATGAACAGCGTGGCGTCATAGGCAATCGACCCCTTGAGCGTGGACGGCAGCTGGCTTTCCAGCTCCGGCATGATGCGGCGTACTTCCTTGATCACCTCCAGCGGGTTGGCGGCCGGGGTGGCCTTGATGCCGATGTACACCGAAGGCGTGCCATCGAACGAGCTGACCGTGTCGTAATTTTCCGCTCCCATCTCCACCCGTGCCACATCACCGAGCAAGACCCGGCTGTCACCTGAGGTCTTGAGCGGCAATGCGGCGAAAGCCTCGGCCGACTTCAGTTCGGTGTTGGCGTTGATGCTGGTGACCACGTATTCGCCCTTCACCTCACCCGCGGCGGCGAGAAAGTTGTAGCGGCGTACGGCGCTGGTCACGTCAGTGGCGGCAAGGCCGAAGGCTGCCAGCTTGACCGGGTCGATCCAGATGCGCATGGCGAACACCTGGTTGCCGAGGATTTCGGCCTCGGCCATGCCCGGCAAGGTTGCAAGTTTCGGCTGGATGACCCGTGACAGGTAGTCGGTGATCTGCGGGTTGCTCATTTCCTTGCTGTAGAAGCTGATGTACATCAGGGCCGAGGCATCTGCGGCTTCTTTGCTCAGTACCGGGTCTTCTGCGTCTTGCGGCAACTGGTTGCGCACTTCGTTGGCCTTGGCCAGCAACTCGGTGAACAGGCGGTCGCTGTCGGCACCGATACGCGCATAGATGGAGATGATCGAGAAGTTCTGCCGGCTCACCGAGGTCATGTAGTCGATGCCCTCGGCGCTGGCCAGGCTCTGCTGCAGCGGCTGGGTGATGTAGCCCTGAATGGTCTCTGCGTTGGCGCCGGGGTAGGCCGTGGTCACCGTGATCAGGGCATTTTCCATTTGCGGGTACTGGCGGATCTGCAGCGTGTTCCAAGCCTGAAAACCCAACAGCAGGATCAGCAGGCTGACCACGCTGGCCAGCACCGGGCGGCGGATGAACGGGTCGGTGAACGCCATGCCTGCCTCCTGGTCAGTCCGCGCGCGGGGCGCCTTGTTCGGGATCGAGGGCTGCGTCCTGGCCGATACGGATGGCCGCGCCAGGGCTCAGTTTGAGCTGCCCGGCGGTGACCACCTGTTCGCCAGCGGCGAGCCCTTTGCTGATCACCACCACGCCGTCGCGCCGCTCGCCGGTCTGCACACTGCGTTGTTCGGCGCTGAGCCGCGGCTGGCCGCTGTCGTCGCGCTCGGGGTTACCGTCCTTGTCTTTCTTGGGCGCGACGACATACACGGAATTGCCATACAGCGTGTAGGTAATGGCGCTTTCCGGTACCACGATCTGTGGGCGCGGGTCAGGCAGGAGCACCAGCAGGTTGGCGAACATGCCCGGCAGCAGCTTGCCATCCGGGTTGGCCATGGTCGCGCGCACCAGCAGGTTGCGCGTGCTCTCATCGACCTTGGGGTTGATGGCGCTGAGGCTGGCAGAGAAGGTCTGGCCAGGGTAGGCGGCCACCTGCACCTGTACCTGCTGGCCCAGGCTCAGTTGGGGCAGTGCCTGCTCCGGTACGTTGAAGTCGACGTACAGGCTGGAAAGGTCCTGCAGGGTAGCGATCACAGAACCAGCCGCCAGGTAGTCACCGACATCCACCTGGCGGATGCCGATCGTGCCGCTGAACGGGGCACTGATGCTCTTCTTGGTTTTCGAGGCCTTAAGCTGGTCGACCACCGCCTGGTTGCGCCGGTACTGGGCGGTGAGGCGATCATATTCGCCCCGAGAGATGGCTGAATCGCCCACCAGCTGGCTGCCGCGGCCGAAGTCCACTTTGGCCAGGCCCAGGTCCGCCTGGGCGGTGCCCAGCAGTGCGGTCTCCTGATCGTCATTGAGCTTGAGCAGCAGTTGCCCAGCCTTGACCTTCTGGCCGGAGTCGAAATGCAAGGATTGGACGATGCCTTCCACCTCAAGGCTCAGCTCGACTCCCTGCAGGGCCTTGAGGCTGCCCACGGCGGGCAGGCGCTGCTGCCACTGGCGCTGCTCGGCCATGGCCGCCGCCACGGTGATGGGGGGCTTGGGGGCAGTGAACATCTGGATCTGCTGGTAGATCGAGAAGGCCTTGTAGCCCCCCAGGGCCAGCACGATCAGCAGAACGACGGCCAACATGATGAGCATGCGGCGGCGCAGCATAAGTCCGTTTCCTTGGATGCGAGGTTGTTATTGGTTTTGACACGACAACGGGCAGTCCTGCCCACGTGCGGATGGGAGAAGTATTGACTGTTTTTTGAGTGACGGGGAAATGGTTTGCGACCCCGCGCCTGACGGGGCCGCGCGAACCTGGGTGAATCAGGCCAGGTGCAGGTGGTTGTCCCAGAACCCGGAGGGCAAATCCATCGGCTGGCCGATCGGTTCCTGCTTGCGGCAATCATAGTACCGGCAACGTCCCTGCCCGGAAGTCACGACGAAACCATCCTTCACCGCCCCGACCCCGGCACAGTCCGGCATCGGCGCATCCAGCCTGACCGCGCCACTGTCCAGGTCCCAGACGAACAGGCGGTTGGCCCGCGGCGCCGTCAGCGCCACCAGGCGCAGGTCGCTGTGGATCGCTACGCTGGCCGTGTACTGGGCCATGGCTTGCAACTGCTGCTCGGGTACCGGGAACGCCTTGAACGGCTCGCCCGGGCGCTTGATGGCCAGCAACTCGGCGGTTTCATCGGCATCGCCCATGAACTGCTGGCAGGCGGCGATGGTGCCATCACTGCCCACTGCCAGATGGCGCACGCTGTTCATTTGCTGAGCCAGCGTTTCCTTGCTCAGCAAGGTGCCGTCGCGCTGCATCAATACCAGGCTTGGCTCCATTGCGTTGAGGTTCATCTCGACCCGGCTTTCGGCCTCGGTACGAATCCCGCCATTGGCCACGATCAGCGTCTCGCCATCTGGCAGCCATGCCACTTCATGCGGGCCGATGCCGTGGGTGGGGATCTCGCCGGTATGGACCAGGCGTTCACCTTCGAAACGGTACACGCCCAGCAGGCCACGCCCGGGGTCGGTCGTGTCATTCTCGGTGGCGTACAGCCATTCGCCGCTTTCATGAATCACGGCGTGGCCGTAGAAGTGCCGGTCAGGGCGCGACGAGACGGTCTGCAACAAGCGCCCGTCGCGCAGGTCGATCAGGTAGCTTTCGGTGCCGGGGCGGCGCGCGACGAACAGGGCAATGGGCAGTTGCGGATGGTTGATGATGGCATGGCAACGCTGGGCCACCTGGGTGCTGAACACCTGGGTACCGTCCAGGCGGAACCCGACGGCATAGTGCTTGCCGTCGCCATCGTCACGCGCCGACAGCAGCAAAGGATCGCTGCCTTTGTTGCGCATCAGGCTCCAGCCCCCCAAGGTCAGGGCGCTGAGTAGAACGCTACCGATTTTGAGTGCCTGGCGTCGCAGCATGATCAGTCACCGTCGTTGGCATTGAAGCCCAGCTGGATGTTCAACGCCTTGGCCAGTTCGCCTTCGTGCAGGCGGTGAACGACGTTGAGGCTGTCGTAGATCTGGTTGAGGCGTTGCATGCCATCGTCGTCTGCCAGCAACTCGCCCAGGGGTTTCTGGTTGTCGGCCAGCAGTTTGAGCGAAGTAGCGTAAGCGTCGTCGATCTTTTGCGCCAGGGCTTTCTGGTCGCTGCCCAGCAAGCTGCGCAGGCCCTGGTTGTCGACCCCGACCCAGACTGCCTGAGCGGCCTTGAGGCTGGCTTCCAGGCTTTTGAGCGAGGCGTGGCTGCGCCAGGCTTCGGCCTGCAGGGGTTGCGCAATGCCTTTGCTCTGGCGACCCATCGGTGCACCGAGCTTCTTCTTCAGGGTATCCAGCGCAGTCACCTGTGCACGCAGCAGGTCGGCGATCGCCTCGTGCGAGTCGGCATAGCGCTGGTTGGGGAACTTGGTCATTTGCGAGAGCATGCCGTCGGTGCTGTTCCAGCCTTTGAGGATCTCTTCGGCCAAGGCCTTCTGGTGCTCACCGATGGCGACCAGCAGCGGGCAGTAGCGGGCTTTCTGTTCGGCGGTGGCGACATCCGGCTTGCTGTCGAACAGGATGTATTCGTAGGCCGACAGGCCGCGGACCACGACGCTGGACTTGCCCAGGGTCTGGGCGTCGATCGGCTTGTCGCCATTGACCAACTGCTCGACCTGGCGACCGACCAGGTTCTTCTTGTCGGGCCAGAACTGCACCTGCCAGGCGCGGTTGCCCTCGGCCAGCGGGCCGACCAGCAGCGGCTGCAACTCGGCCCAGGCTTTTTGCGCGTTGAGGAAGTCCGCGCGAGCGCTGTCCAGGCTTTCTTTGCCTTCGCAGTAGGCCAAGGCACTGGCGGCCAGCTGGCGATCGGCTTCGACCCAGCGGCTGTAGGTCGGCAGGATCACCTGCTTGGCGATAGCGGCCGAAGCCACGGCCTGCGGGTCCTGCGGCGAGCAGGCGCCCAGAGCGAGTGCGGCGAGGCTGGTGAACAACAGTTTGGGTCGGAACATGCCCGGCTCCTTGCGCTTTTAAAGTGAGTTCAGGAAAGCCAGCAACGCAGCGCGCTGCTCGGCATTGAAGGTCAACACATGATCGCGTGCGGCCTGCGCTTCGCCGCCGTGCCAGAGCACGGCCTCGAGCAGGTTGCGGGCGCGGCCGTCATGCAGGTACTGGGTGTGGCCACTGACCACTGGGCTGAGGCCGATGCCCCACAGCGGTGGGGTCCGCCAGTCTTGGCCGTTGGCGGTAAATTCGGTGCGGTCGTCGGCAAGGCCCGGGCCCATGTCGTGCAGCAGCAGGTCGCTGTAGGGGCGGATCACTTGCCCGGCCAGCTCTGGTTCGCTGGCGTCGGCGGCCGTGGTGAACTGCGGGGTGTGGCAACCCTGGCAGCCGGCCTGGTAGAACAGGTTCTTGCCGGCCAGCACTTGCGGGGCGCCGACGTCGCGCCGGGCTGGCACGCCCAGGTTGCGGGTGTAGAAGGTGACCAGGCGCAGGATGTTGTCGCTGACTTCCTTTTCACCGTCGGCGCCGTCGCCATTGGGTGCTGCAAGGCAATCGCGCTGCGCCGGGGTACAGTCGTCCCGGGGCTGCAGGGTGCTGGTCAAACCCATGTCACCCGCGAAGGCGTGCACGTTCTGCTGGTTGACGTTCGGCTGCCCGGCCTTCCAGCCAAAGCGGCCGACCACCGTCTTGCCCAGGGCGTCGTCCCATACCCGGTTGGCCCGGCCGCGAATACCGTCGCGGTTGCGATCGTCGGGGTCTTCGTTGGCCAGAATCTGAGCTTGCGGGATGGCTTCGAGCAGCCCCAGGCCGATCATGGGCGGTGCCACGCGGGCCGAGAACCGGGTGTCAGGGTGCATCGGCCCATAGCCGAGCTGGGTGATGTGCAGGGTAGGACGACGCAGTTCGACCTGGTGGCCGTCCCTGAAGGTGACCGTCTGATGGTCGTAAGTCACGCGCACCTTGCCTTCCGGGGCCACGCCTGGGTTGGCCATGTCCTGCAACTGGGTGCCATAGACCGGCTCTGGAACCACGCCCAGACGCTCGATTTCTTTTGCCAGGTAAGGCTGGTCGGGGATCGACAGGCGCACGAGCATCGACACCGCGTTGCTGTCGCCCGGCTCTGGCGGATGGCCACGGCCATCGCGTACGTGGCAGTTCTGGCAGGCGTTGGTGTTGAACAGTGGCCCCAGGCCGTCGCGTGCAGTGGTGGTAGACGGGGCGATCACCCAGGGGTTGCGGAAGAAACTGTTGCCTACGGCAAAGTCCAGGCGCCGCTCGGGCGACAGGTTGGCCGAGGGCAGGGAAAAAGCATTGCGGTCGTTGCGCTGGACAGTCGCCTGGCCGCCTGACAGCGCTTCGCCTGGCTCTGCCTGGGTGAAACGCGGGGCGTCATCACAGGCGGCAAGGGCGAGGGCCAGCAGCAAAGGGGAGAGTCGGGACAGCGACAAGGACATGCAAAATCCTGGGCGTGGGCAAAAAACCGGCGTGCAAGCTTAGCAGGCTGAGGTTCTTTGAATAAGAGGAATTTGCAATTGCTGGATGAAACAGCTGTCATTTTCGTCGGCGCCATCGCCGGCAAGCCAGGCCCCGCAGTTACCGCGCAGCATTCAAGCACTGCGTGGTCGCCGTTGGAGCTGGCTTGCCGGTGAAGGGGCTGCCTGGCAGCCCTGATAACGCTCAATGACTGGTATTAGCCAGAAGGCCGCGCCAAGTTGCCTGGCAATGCCGAATCAGAATTCGTGATCGGCAGTGTCCGGGTTCAGGTTGGCAATGCCCAGCTTGCCCGCAGCCTGCTCGATCGCACCGGTTTGCTTGACCAGCGAGGCGATGGCGTCACGCACGACCTGGTTGCCGGCAGCATTGTCGGCAGCGATCAATTGGTCGTAGTGCTCGCCTTTGAGCGCGTGGTCGACGATGACCTGAAGCTTGGCTTCGGTCGCTTCCAGGTCGGCCTTGAGGGTAGCGTCGGCGGCCGGGTCGGCCTTGGCCACGAGCGATGACAGGCTTGGGCCGGACAGCTTGGTGCCGTCGGTGCGGGTGTACTCGCCCAGGTAGACATTGCGGATGCCCTTGGCGTCGTAGAAGTGCGAGTAGTGGGTGTTGTCACTGAAACAGTCCTGCTCGTCTTCCGGCGAGTTGGCTTCCAGCGAGACCTTCATGCGCTCGCCCGCCAGTTCGCCCAGCGACAGGCTGCCCATGCCGAACAGCATCTTGCGCAGGCCGTCGGTGGCAGGCTCGGCTTCCAGCGTGGCGCGGTAGTTGTCGGCGACGTTCGGCGCCCAGTTGCCGACCATTTCTTCGAGGTCCTTGACCAGCAGCTCGGTGACCGCCTTCAGGTAGGCGCGGCGACGCTCGTTGTGGCCACCGGTGGCGCCTTCACCTTCGAGGTAGTCGGAAGCAGGGCGGTTGCCTGCGCCCGGGCCGGTGCCGTTGAGGTCCTGGCCCCAGAGCAGGAATTCGATGGCGTGGTAGCCCGTGGCGACGTTGGCTTCGGAGCCGCCCAGTTCGTTCAGGCTGGCCAGCTTCTCAGGGGTGATGTCCTTGACATCGACCTTCTCCTCGCCGACCTGGATCTCGGTATTGGCGATGATGTTGGCGCTTGCAGCCGGGTTGCCCAGCGCATGTTCGTAGCTCGTGTCGACGTAGTCGATCAGGCCTTCGTCAAGCGGCCAGGCGTTCACCTGGCCTTCCCAGTCGTCGATGATGGTGTTGCCGAAGCGGAAGGCTTCGCTCTGCAGGTACGGTACGCGTGCTGCAGCCCAGGCTTCTTTGGCCGCTTTGAGGGTGTCGTCGTTGGGCTTGGCGAGGAAGGCATCGATGGCGGTCTGCAGGGACTTGGCGGTGCTCAGCGAGTCGCTGTAAACGGCGTAGACCATCTCGGTGTAATGCTTGACCACGGCCTTGCCGGCCGCTTCGTCGACAGCAGCCGGTGCCGCGGCGGCGGTGCTGGCAGCAGCAGGTGCCGCAGCTTGCGGGGCGGCGGCCTTCTCGTCCTTGCTTTCACCGCAACCGGCGAGAGCGATGGCGATGGCCAGCAGACTGGCGGTGGCCAGAGGCTTACGAATCATTGTTGGTTTCCCTGCGTCGTGTGGTTGGACAGTGCGCCGTGGCACGTAAAACGACAACATCATGCGAAAGATTTGCATTTGCTGTAAAGGGGTGGTGGCGCAATTAGGCAAATGCCGGCAACGCGCTGGAGCCAGCAGGGGCAGGGGTTATAACGCAGAAACCTGATTGCGCTGGGCCTGGCGCAGGAAACTGGTCAGCTCGCGTGCTGACAGTGGCTTGCTGTAGTGATAGCCCTGACCTTCATGGCAGCCTTGGGCGATGATGTAGGCTTCCTGCTCGGACGTCTCCACGCCCTCGGCGATCACCTGCATGCCCAGGCTTTTGCCCAACTGGATGATTGCCCGAACGATGGTGGCATCGTCATCGTCGTCGAGCAGGTCCTGGACGAAGCTCTTGTCGATCTTGATCTTGTCCAGTGGCAGCGACTTGAGATAGCTGAGCGACGAGTAACCGGTGCCGAAGTCGTCAATCGCGATCAACGCACCGGAGCGGCGCAGGCTGAGCAGATGCTGGGCGGCGGTGCTGATGTCTTCCATCAGGCCGGTTTCGGTCACTTCCAGCTCCAGGCTGCGCGGTGGCAGGCGGTAAGCCTGCAGCAGATTGTTGACCACGCGTGGAAGTTCGCTGTGATGCAGTTGCACGGTGGACAGGTTGACTGCCATGCGCAGTTCGCTGAAGCCCAGGTCGTGCCATTCACGCAGTTGCCTGCAGGCCTGGTCGAGTACCCACTCGCCGATGGCGATGATGTTGCCGTTCTGTTCGGCCAGCGGGATGAATTGGTCCGGCGGGACCATGCCCAGTTCAGGGTGCTGCCAGCGCAGCAAGGCTTCGACGCCGACCACGCGGTGGTCGCGGTAGCTGATCTGCGGTTGGTAAACAAGGAACAACTGGTTGCGCGACAACGCCTCGCGCAGGTCTTTTTCCAATTCACGGCGCCGGCGCATCTCGCTGTCGACGCTGGCGATGTAGAACTGGTAGCGGTTGCGCGAGCGGGCCTTGGCCAACGTCATGGTCTGCTCGGCCTTTTGCAGCAGCTTCTCGGTGCTGTCGCCGTCTTCAGGGAACAGGGTGATGCCGATGGTGGCGCGCAGGCGAATCTGCTGGTGGTCCAGGTCGAATGGCGCCTCCAGGTCATCGAGGATGCTCTGCGCCAGTTCTGCTGCCTCGTAGGGCTGTTCGATATTGGCCTGCACCAGGGCGAACTGGTCGCCACCCAGGCGCGCCAGCGCCCCCAGGCGGCCACTGTGGGCGCGCAGGCGGTCAGCCAGGGCGAGCAGCAATTGGTCGCCGACCTGATAAGTGAACTGCTCATTTATGCCTTTGAAGTCGTCCAGGCCTACGCACAGTACGGCAACGCGATGCTGCAGGCGGGAGCCGTCTGTAAGGATCTTGTCGAGCTGTGCCTGGAGTTGCTGGCGGTTCGGCAGCCCGGTCAGGAAGTCGTATTGGGCCATGCGTTGCAGGCTGTTTTCGGCTTCGTGGCGCAGATGGGTATTGCGCTCGATCGAGGCCAGCAGCTGGTTGGCTGTATTGACCCAGATGCCCAGTTCGTTTTTTTCATGGCCTTTGAGCAGCGGAATCTGATGCTGGCTGGGGCGGTCAGGGTTGATCTGGGTGAGGTGCTCGATGATCTTCGACAGCGGCTTGGTCAGCAGCCAGTGGTAGACCAGGTACAGCACCAGGCCCATGGCCAGGGCGCGCAGCACGCCGGAAATGAAGATGATGATGGCGTTGAGCAGGAAGCCTTCACCGTAGGCGGCAGTGTCCAGGGTGATGCTCAGGTCACCGTAGTACTCGCTGTAGGGGCCGCGGCCGACCAATTGCGTGGTGTAGGTGCGTTCCTGGCCAAGCAGCAGGTCGGTCAACCAGCGGACTGGCGAGTCCTGCAGCGGGCGGGACTTTTCGGCGAGCATGGTTTCATTGGGGTGGCCGATGGAAGCCTGGCGCACGGAATTGTCTTGGAAGAGGCCTTCCATGACCTGCATGCCCATTTCCCGGTCGAGGCTGTAGACCGCCTGGGTCGACGGGTCACGGAACATGTCGAGGATGCGATGGGCGTCGTTGTCGACGGTCTGACGGGTCTTGTAGGTGTCATACACGATCTGCGCGCAGCTAAGAACGACACCGACCGCCAGCGCCGAAAGGAGCACGACCCTGAGCAACTTGACCGATAAGCTGTTCCGCAATTCCAGCTTCAATGGGGTTTCCTTAATCCATGCAATGGCATCATTTTGCCATTAACCTTGGCAATACACTATCGGCCGGTGGGCTGCCCTTAGCAGTGTATCGGTTGCCTGACCCTGCAACTTGAGTGCGCTGTTGCGAACTTCCAGACGTTTGATGTTAGCGCGCTATGCGGGGTGAGCAAGAGCCGCTGGGAAAACTGTTGATGGGCAGGCTGGGATGCCGGCACCGGCCATAAAAAAACCCGGCGCATGGCCGGGTTTCTTGGTCAAGGCGCTGGCAATCAGGCCTTGAAGGTCTTGCCTTCGAATTGTTCGGCAACGAAGGCCCAGTTGACCAGGTTCCAGAATGCCTCGACGTACTTGGGACGCAGGTTGCGGTAATCGATGTAGTAGGCGTGTTCCCAGACGTCGCAGGTCAGCAGCGGGGTGTCGCCGCTGGTCAGCGGGCAGCCGGCACCGATGGTGCTGGCCAGGGCCAGGGAGCCGTCGGCTTTCTTGACCAGCCAGCCCCAGCCGGAGCCGAAGGTGCCAACGGAAGTCTTGGTGAACTCTTCCTTGAACTTGTCGAAGGAACCGAATGCGGCGTTGATGGCTTCAGCCAATGCACCGGTAGGCTGGCCGCCGCCGTTTGGCGACAGGCAGTTCCAGTAGAAGGTGTGGTTCCAGACTTGAGCGGCGTTGTTGAAGATGCCGCCCGAAGAGCTCTTGACGATCTCTTCCAGGGTCTTGCCTTCGAATTCGGTGCCTGGGACCAGGTTGTTCAGGTTCACGACGTAGGTGTTGTGGTGCTTGTCGTGGTGATACTCCAGGGTTTCCTTGGAGATGTGCGGCTGCAGGGCATCGTGGGCGTACGGCAGCGGCGGCAATTCAAAAGCCATGGTGGATCTCCTGATTCAGGTCTAGTTCGCGGTTTGCGCAAGGCCGATCACGGGCGGCCCTATGTGCGTCGGCGAGTTTGTACTCTTTGCGACGCAAGGGCTGGATCATAGCACCAGCCCCGGCGCATAACCACGCAACAAAGATAGGGAATAGAGGTTCCAGAGCGGTTGCCCGCCGCCGACGGGTGGCGCCCCGGGGCAGGAGAGCTGCAAGCTTCAAGCTTCAAGCTGCAAGTAGAAGCGGACCGCGTACAGTCTTGCAGCTTGCAGCTTGCAGCTTGCAGCTTGCAGCTTGCAGCTCAAGAAAAGACCAGTTGCGCCGCCACGGCGAACATCATCACCGCCACCATCAGGTCGAGCATCCGCCAGGTCGCCGGGCGGGCCAGCCAGGGCGCCAGCCATGCAGCACCGATCGCCAGGGTCGAGAACCACAGCAGCGAAGCGCTGGCGGCGCCTGCCACATACGCGCCTGGTACGGTCTGCTGGGCGCCCAGCGAGCCGATCAGCAACACCGTGTCCAGGTACACATGCGGGTTCAGCAGGGTCACGGCCAAGGCGCTGAGCAGCACCGCACGCCGCGAACGCATGCCTTGGCCTTGCTGATGCTGCAGGCTCTGCTTGGAACAGGCGCTACGCAGCGCTTTGGCGCCGTACCAGAGCAGGAACACCGCGCCACCCCAGCGTGCGACCGCCAACAGCATCGGATTGTGTGCCAGCACCGTCGCCAGGCCGAATACCCCGGCGGCGACCAGCAGAGCGTCACAGACGATGCACAGTGCTGCCACCGGCAGGTGATGCTCACGGCGCAGGCTCTGCGCCAGGACGAAGGCGTTCTGGGCGCCGATGGCCATGATCAGGCCGAGGGCCACCAGCATGCCGTTCAGATAGCTTTGCCACATGGCAGATACTCCAAAGAAGATGCTGGCTATTGTGGCGATCGACCCTGTATAAGAAAAACAAATAATGCTGATCCGTCATTAGGGAAATCGATGTTCGACTACAAGCTGCTGGCCGCCCTCGCGGCCGTGATCGAGCAAGGTGGTTTCGAACGTGCAGCGCAGGTACTGGGGCTGTCGCAATCGGCTATCTCACAGCGCATCAAACTGCTCGAGGCGCGGGTTGGCCAGCCGGTGCTGGTGCGCGCCGCGCCACCGAGCCCGACCGAGGTCGGGCGCCAGTTGCTCAACCATGTGCAGCAGGTGCGGCTGCTCGAACGTGACCTGCAGCGCCAGGTACCGGCACTGGATGAGGAAGGCATGCCAGAGCGTCTGCGCATTGCGCTCAACGCGGATAGCCTGGCGACCTGGTGGGCAGGCGCGGTGGGTTCGTTCTGCGCCGAGCAGCAGGTACTTACCGACCTTGTGGTGGAAGATCAGGAAGTCGGCCTCAAGCGCATGCGTGCCGGGGAAGTGGCGGCCTGCCTGTGCGGCAGCGAGCGGCCGGTGGCGGGCGCGCGCAGCATGCCGCTGGGCGCCATGCGCTACCGGGCGCTGGCCAGCCCTGCATTCATGGCGCGCTATTTCCCTGGGGGCTTCGAGGCCCGGCGGCTGGCCCGCACGCCGGCGATCGTGTACGGGCCGGACGATTTTCTGCAGCACCGATACCTCGCTTCTCTAGGTATCGAGGATGGCTTCCTGCACCACCTTTGCCCCTCGTCCGAAGGCTTCCTGCGCATGACCGAAGCCGGCCTGGGCTGGGGCCTGGTGCCTGAGTTGCAGGCCCGCGAACAGTTGAAAAGCGGGCAACTGGTGGAAATATCTACCGATACCCCCATCGATGTGCCGCTGTACTGGCATCATTGGCGCAATGGCGGGCAACTGCTCGCGCAACTGACCGAACACCTGCGCCACACGGCCCAGCATTGGCTGGTGCCGTTGTAGTGGCGGCCGGCGTCTGTTGCATCTGAAATCTGAGGCGGAGTGTTACATGCGAATTCTGGTCACTGGCGCGAGCGGCTTCATCGGCGGGCGCTTTGCGCGCTTTGCCCTGGAGCAAGGCCTGGATGTGCGGGTCAGCGGCCGCCGCGCCGAGGGCGTCGAGCACCTGGTCAAGCGTGGTGCGCAGTTCATCCCTGGCGACCTCGGTGACGCCGAACTGGCCCGGCGCCTGTGCCAGGGCGTCGAGGCGGTGGTGCATTGCGCCGGAGCGGTGGGCACCTGGGGGCGCTATCAGGATTTTTACCAGGGCAATGTGGTGGTCACCGAGAATGTGGTCGAAGGCTGCCTGAAGGAGCACGTCCGTCGCCTCGTGCACCTGTCGTCGCCGTCGATCTACTTCAATGGCCGCTCGCGCCTGGATATCCGCGAAGACCAGGTGCCGCGTCGTTTTCATCATCCCTACGCGCAGACCAAATACCTTGGCGAGCAAAAGGTCTTCGGCGCCCAGGAGTTCGGGCTCGAAGTGCTGGCGCTGCGCCCGCGTTTCGTGACCGGCGCCGGTGACGCCAGTATTTTCCCACGGCTGATGCAGATGCAGCGCAAGGGCCGCGTGGCGATCATCGGCAACGGCCTGAACAAAGTCGATTTCACCAGCGTGCACAACCTCAATGAGGCACTGCTGGGCGCGCTGTTCGCCGATGATCGTGCGTTAGGGCAGGCCTACAACATAAGTAATGGCCAACCGTTACCCTTGTGGGATGTGATCAATTACGTCATGCGCCAGATGCAGTTGCCCCAGGTGACCCGTTATCGCGCCTATGGCCTGGCCTACAGCATGGCGGCGCTCAACGAAGCCGCTTGCCTGCTCTGGCCCGGGCGACCCGAGCCCACCCTCACGCGCCTGGGGATGCAGGTGATGAACCGCGATTTCACCCTGGATATCAGCCGCGCCCGGCAGTACCTGGATTATCAACCCAAGGTCAGCCTGTGGACGGCGCTGGATGAATTCTGCGCGTGGTGGAAGCACCAACCTTTTGCTCAGTGAACCAGGCGTCTGGATGATGGTCATCAGTGCGCCGCTTGAGCGGTTTATACTCATGTCTCTTTGCTACTACCGCGGTTGAATCTATCCATGCGCAACGATGCCCACGACGATTTTGATGATGTGCCAACCCTGCGTGCCGGCACCCCGGATGACGACGAACTCTTGCCGGCGCGTGTCTCGCGCAACCGCCAGAAGGCCGTCAGGCCCGCCAGCACGGGCCCTTTGTGGGCGTTGCTGGGGGCCTCGTTCATCGCGTTGGCCGGGCTCGGTTGGTGGAGCTTTCAGCAAATCTCGCTGATGGAGCAGCAACTGGTGGCTACCCAGGAAAGCTTTGCGCGCATCAGCGAGGAAGCAGCGGGGCGTTTGCAGGCGATCAGTGGCAAGGTCGCTGCCACTGAGACCTCTAGCACCACCGGCAGTGAAGCGCTCAAGCTGCAGATCCGCCAATTGCAGGCCAGCCTGGCCGAGCAGGGCAAGCAACAGCAGGGCGTGGCAGGGCAAACGGGTGACCTGGGCAAGCGCCTGGAGCAAGTGCTGGCCGATACCCGTGAACAGCAAAAGGCGGTCACTGAACTGCAAACCCAGTTACAGGCGCAGTTGAAAGCGGTGAATGCCGAGCTGGCGGCGTTGAAGTCGGGCCAGGTGGATGGCGGCAAGCTGGATGGGCAGCTCAAGAGCCTTAGCGAGGAGGTGGCCGCACTGAAGAAGCAGGGCAACCCGAAAGCGGCGATCGAGAGCCTGGAGCAGGACGTGCTGGTATTGAAAAGCCAGGTGGACAATCGCCCAGCTGCGGCGGCTGCCGGTACTGCTTCGGTTCAGGAGTTCGATGCGTTTCGTGGCCAGACGACCCGCAACCTCAATACCCTGCAAAGCCAGATTCAGAACCTGCAGCAGCAGATCAACGCCCGCCCTTGAGGCCTTGCGGGAGGGCTTTGCCCTCCTTTCGCCGGGCCAGGGCGCTTGTACGGGAATCTTCCGTAGGTCAGCCATGCGTCGCGCAGGGCCGCAAAGCGGCCCTGGCGCTCGGGCTTACAGCCGCGGGTAATCGATGTACCCCACCGGCCCTTTGGCATAGAAGGTTTCCGGGTGCGCCTGGTTCAACGGCGCATCGGCTGCCAGCCGTGCCGGCAGGTCCGGGTTGGCAATGAATGGCACGCCAAATGCCACCGCATCTGCCTTGCCACTGGCCAATGCAGCATTGGCACTCGCCTTGTCGAACCGCTCGTTGACGATGTAAGGGCCACCGAACGCCGCTTTGATCAGCGGGCCGATACTGTCATCGGCTTCCTTCTCCCGCGAGCAGATGAAGGCGATACCCCGCTTGCCCAGTTCCCGCGCGACATAGGTGAACGTCTCGGCGCGGTCGGCATCACCCATGTCATGGGAGTCTGCGCGCGGTGCAAGGTGCACGCCGACCCGGCCTGCGCCCCACACGCCGATGGCGGCGTCTGTCACCTCCAGCAGCAGGCGGGCACGGTTTTCCAATGAACCGCCGTAGCGGTCGGTGCGCTGGTTGGTGCTGCTCTGCAGGAACTGGTCGAGCAGATAGCCGTTGGCACCGTGGATCTCGACGCCGTCGAAACCGGCCGCCTTGGCGTTCTCTGCGCCAGTGCGGTATGCCTCGACGATGTCGGCGATCTCTTCGCTTTCCAAGGCCCGTGGGGTCGGGTATTCGGTGATCGGTCGCACCAGGCTGACATGGCCCTTGGGCTGGATGGCGCTGGGCGCCACCGGCAACTCACCGTTCAGGTAGCTGGGGTGGGAAATGCGGCCAACATGCCACAACTGCAGGAATATGCGACCGCCCGCGCCGTGCACGGCCTTGGTCACGTTGTTCCAGCCGCGTACCTGTTGGTCGTTCCAGATGCCTGGCGTATCAGGGTAGCCGACGCCCATGGGCGTGACCGAAGTCGCTTCACTGAGGATCAGCCCGGCGCTGGCGCGCTGCACGTAGTACTCGGCCATCAGCGCATTGGGCACCCGGCCTTCGTCGGCGCGGCAGCGGGTGAGCGGCGCCATGATGATGCGGTTGGGCAGTTGCACATCGCCCAGTGTGATCGGATCGAAAAGCGTGGTCATAAGTGTTTACCTGCTTGGTCAAAGCGCTTGGCGCAGTTGTTCGAGAAACGCCTGGATGGTGGCTTCGTTGCGTTTGAAAAAATGCCACTGGCCGATCTTCTGGCTGCTGACCAGGCCAGCGCGCTGCAAGGTCGCCAGGTGGGCAGAAACGGTCGACTGCGACAGGCCGCAGCGTTGATCGATCTGCCCGGCACAGACACCGTGCTCGGTGCTGTGGTGTTGGGCAGGAAAGTGCGCTGCCGGGTCCTTGAGCCAGTTGAGGATTTCTCGCCGGACCGGGTGGGCCAGGGCTTTTATGATTTCGTCGAGATCGAGAGGCATGGTGTGGGGCTCATGGTGTAGCGGTATATCGTGATGTGACGAAATATAAATCGGTATTTCGCGATATAGAAATATGAAGTCGTTCTGAGCTGAGCGCGAATCGTTATATCGCGTTATAACGATATATGAATGCACGGTGCTAAACTGCGCCCATGAACTACCTCGCACACCTGCACCTGGGCGGCCCGGCGCCGCAACAATTGCTTGGCAGCCTGTATGGCGATTTCGTCAAAGGCTCGCTGGAGGGGCGCTTTGCGCCGACGCTGGAAGCTGCCATCCGTCTGCATCGGCATATCGACAGTTATACCGATCAACACCCGCTGGTGTTGGCGGCGCTGGCGCGGTTTCCCCGGGAGCGGCGCCGCTATGCCGGCATCATCGTGGATGTGTTTTTCGACCATTGCCTGGCACACCATTGGGGCGACTACGCCGAGCAGCCGCTGGCGCAGTTCACCGGTGCGTTCTATCGCGTGTTGCTGGCCGAGCCCGAGTTGCCAGAACGCTTGGCACGCATTGCGCCCTCGATGGCCGCAGATGACTGGCTGGGGGCCTATGGCGATTTTGCCACCCTGGAGCAGGTCTTCAACGGCATTGGGCGACGCTTGTCCAGGCCTGAGGGCATGATGGGCGTGATGACCGAGCTTGAGCGGCTATACGAGCCGTTGCTGGCGGATTTCCGTGAGTTCTATCCGCAGTTGCAGGCGTTTGCCGCAGCGCAGAGGGCTGGCACCTAGCGCTGAACTGCCAATCGAGCATCAAGCCACCTGAGCCTGTCGGCCCAGGGCCACCTCGACTTCGCCCACGCCGAACAACGCCCGCTCGATGGCCTGCTGCGCCTGCAATGCCAACGCCGCGCGCTCTTTGTTCACGCTGCTGATCGGCTGCAACAGGTGAATGCACACCTTACCCCGCGGCTCGGCGAACAGGCGCAACAGGTGGGCCACCAGGTCATCGTTACCAATGAACGGCGCAACCAGGTCGGCCTCGCCGTTGCGCAGGTACGCAAGGGCAACGGGCTGCACCGCCACACCCTGATCGATGGCCCCTGCCAGCAAACGCCCGTGGAAGGTCCGCACCTGGCGCCCGTCGGTCGTGGTGCCTTCGGGGAAGATCAACAGCGGCCTGGCGTCGCCCAGTTGTGCGCTGATCTGTTCACGCAGGCGCTGGCTGTCGCCGCCGCCGCGGCGGATGAACAACGTGCCGGCTTTCTCCGCCAGCCAGCCCGCCACTGGCCAGTGGCGGACTTCGGCCTTAGACAGGAACGACAGCGGCAGCAGCATGCCGAGCAGTGGGATATCGGTCCAGGACACGTGGTTGCTGACCCACAACATCGGCCGTTTGGGCAGCTCACCGATTACCTGCACGTCGAAGGGCAGGGCCGCGACCAGGCGCTTCATGAACAGGCAGGTCCAGCGCTGGCGGCGCTCGATGGAGGCTTTGCTGCCCAGGCGTTCGCCGACGGCGATCACGCTGGCCATGAGCATGCCCAAGAGCAGCACCAACAACAGCCTTGCGAGGCGGGCGAACACCCGCAGCTTGGGCATCAGACCGCTGCCTTGAAGTGGCGGGCGTAACGCGGGCACAGGTCATCACGCTTGAGCAGGATGAACACGTCGGCAACCTGGAAGTCCTCATCCCAGCAGGGTTCACCGCAGATCTTCGCACCCAGGCGCATGTAGGCCTTCAGCAGCGGCGGCATTTCAGCGATGACATTGTGCGGCAGGGCCAGGGTGGGCAGCGGGTTCTTCGGTTCTGCACGCAGATGTTCGGTGCACAGGTAGCGCTCGCGCAGCCGTTGCATGACAGCATGGGCCTGAACACCGCCATCCTGCATGGGGATGCTCGCGCAGCCCATCAGGTAGCTGTAACGGCCTTCATTGAGCACTTCGGCCAGCTCGCCCCAGAGCACGGCGATGGTGCCGCCGTTGCGGTAGCCGGGGTCCACGCAGGTGCGGCCCAGTTCGAGGATTGGCCCTTGCAGTTGCAGCAGGCCATGCAGGCTGAATTCTTCTTCACTGTAGAAACGCCCCAGGCTGCTGGCGGCCTGATGGTCGAGCAGGCGGGTGGTGGCGACCAGTTCGCCGGTGCTCAGGTCGCGTACGCCGATGTGCTGGCAGTGTACGTCGTAGTCATCCATGTCCAGGCCCAGTTCAGCGCCCTTGAGCCGGGCCTTGAATTCTGCGCTGAACACGTTGTAGCGCAGGGCCTGTGCTTCCTGCAGGGCCGCGGCGCCGACCAGGCGTTCGGCTTGCAGACGGCGTTCAGTGCTGTTGTCGCCAGAGCGAGCGGTCCGAGTCATTGCGAGTCTCCCTAAGCCAGCCATGAAGGGTTGCGGCCGGTCGGCTTTGTTGTGCAAAGTCAGCCTAGGTAGGCGCGGTGTCACCCCTGTGAACCTTTGGTGATGCTTGCGTGACACCCCTGACAAGCGCTTATGAGAGGAGCGTCCGATGGCCTGGTTGCAACGACTCAACGATCCCTTTCGCCAGCCTCTGGCCGATACCTTGGGCGAGCTCTATGCCGCGCAGCTCGAACGCCTCGGCGGGTGCGCCCCGTTCGAGCTGGCGGTGCTGGGTGGGCGCGCCATGGCCACACCTGGCCTGGCGTTTCTGCTTGGCTACCAGGCCGCCTTGCGTGCGCTGTGGCCCAGCGCCCCCGCCACCCTCGGCGCGCTGTGCGCCACCGAGGGGCGTAGCGTGCGCCCGGCGCACATGCAGACGCGCCTGGAGGCTTTGCGTCTGACGGGTAGTAAGGACTTCGTGACCGCGGGGCTTGACGCCGAATGGCTGCTGGTGGCGGCACGCAGCGAGGGGCAGGGTGAAGCACCGCGCCTGAGCCTGGGGGTGGTTTACCCGGGTGAGCCAGGGGTGACCCTGGAGGCGTTGCCAACCCTGCCATTGATGCCTGATGTCGGCCACGGGCGCCTGCAACTTCGCCAGGCTGCCTGCGAACTGCTGGCCGGTGATG
This sequence comes from Pseudomonas putida, assembly GCF_026625125.1. Classification (NCBI taxonomy): domain Bacteria; kingdom Pseudomonadati; phylum Pseudomonadota; class Gammaproteobacteria; order Pseudomonadales; family Pseudomonadaceae; genus Pseudomonas; species Pseudomonas putida. Next base: position 1,102,546 of record NZ_CP113097.1, read on the forward strand.
GGTGGGATGCATACGTCAAACCGTTTCGCTCACTGGAAGATTTGTACGTGCTGGCGGCGATGGTTGCCTGGTTGTATGGCGTAGCGCAGGAAAGCGGCTGGCAACAGGCGCTGCGGTTGCGCCTGATCGGCTTGTTGGCGGGTTGTGCCGAGGCCAGCCGCCAGTGCGCCGACAGTGTCGGCTGCCATTTATTGCTGGCGGGCTTGTTTGCGCAGTTTCAGGCACTGAAGCCGTCCATCGACGAAGCCCTGTCGGCCGGGCCGGCGCAATGGGCGCAGCTGTGGCAGCGCGATCAGGGCGTCATGGCGCTGGCGACGGCTGCTCGGGAAAAGCGCCTGGCCAAGGCTTGGGAGGCTGCCGGATTGTCATGAACGCCTGGCAGGATCGCCTGATCCGTTGACACCCGGGTCGCCCTGCGGCCCCAAGAGGCGTTCATGTTGAAGACCGGGCTGATTATCCTGGCGGTGGCGCTTGGTTCGGCCAGGGCAGAGGACTGGCCCCTGCCGGAGTGGCAAGCCGACACCACGGCCATCGACTGGCAGGCTGTCGACAGCTATGCCTTCCCGGAGCGCGCTACCACCCGGCGCAGCGGCATTCGCAGCGACGCCCTGCTGATCATCCGCGACGGCCGCATCCTGCACGAGCGGTACGCCGCGCCTACCACCGCGAAAACCGCCCACCTGACCTGGTCGGTGAGCAAGAGCGTACTGGCTACAGTGCTGGGCGTGGCCCAGGGCGAGGGGCGTTTTCAGTTGCAGGACCCAGCAGCACGCTATTACCCGCCCATGCAGGCCCACCCCGATGTGCGTATGGCCGACCTGTTGCATTGGGCCAGTGGCCTGGCCTGGCAGGAAGACTACGAATACGCACCGCTGAAATCCTCGGTGGTGGCAATGCTCTATACCCGAGGGCGCCATGACATGGCCGCGTATACCGCTGCAAGGCCCGTTGCCGAAGCGCCTGGGCAGCGATTCCTGTATTCCAGTGGCGACAGCAATGTCCTGGCCGCCGCATTGCGCGGCATGCTCAAGGGCGGTGCTTACCCTGACTACCCCTGGCAGGCGCTGTTCACCCCGCTGGGCATTCACAGCGCCGTGTGGGAGCGCGATGGCAGTGGCACCTTCGTTGGCTCTTCCTACCTCTACCTCAGTGCCCGCGACCTGGCACGCATCGGCCTGTTGATGCAGCGTGAAGGGCGCTGGGGTGGTCGCCAATTGCTGCCGGCAAGCTGGGTCGCCTTCAATCGTACCCTGTTCAGCCAGGCCACACCGCTGCCCGGGGAAGCCAACCCCGGTGGCCACTGGTGGCTCAACCAGCCACTGCCGGGCAGTACCTTGCCCTGGCCTGACGCGCCAGCAGACACCTATGCCGCCCTCGGCCACTGGGGCCAGGCCCTTTACATACTGCCGAGCCACAAGCTGGTCATCGTCCGCTACGCCGATGACCGTGATGGCAGTTACAGCCATAACGAACTGCTAAGGCGGGTGCTGACAGCGCTGGCCAAGGAGGGGGCATGAAGCGGCTGCTGGGGCTGGTGATGCTTGCCTTGCTGGGCTGGGCCTGGCTGGAGCGCCAGGCATTGGCGGATTTCCCGGGTATTCTTTCGGCTTATTCGGCCAAGGAGTATTGCTCCTGCCGTTTCGTCATGGGCCTGGACCCTGACTATTGCCGGGGTTATGTAGCGCAGTGGTTGCCGTTGAGCATGCTGGAGGAAGACAGCCAGCGGCGTCTGGTCAGTGCCGCAGGGCTGGGCCAGCGCAATCAGGCGGCATGGCAGGGCGCGCAGGTTGGCTGCCGCTTGCTGCCATGAAAAGGGCCGGGTAAGGTTGGCGGTCTGGTTTCACGAGATCTGTCATGTTCAAGCTGCCCCGTCTTTTACCCGCCCTGTTGCTGGCCCTGTGCCTGCCCGCCCACGCCAATTGGCACCTCGATGGTGAGTCCTCACGCCTTTCATTCGTCACTGGCAAGGACGGCGACACGGCCGAAGTCCATCGTTTTCTGGTGCTGCATGGTACCGTCGACCGCAAGGGCGCCGCCGGGCTGCGTATCGAGATGGATTCGGTCAGCAGTGGTATCCCGCTGCGGGACGAGCGTATGCGTGACGATCTGTTCGAGGTCGGCCGCTTTGCCGAAGCGACGGTCAAGGCCCAGCTCGACCTGCGGCCGATAAACGACCTGGCCGATGGCGCGCAGATCGAACTGCGCCTGCCGTTGACCGTTACGCTGCATGGCCAGTCGCACAGCTACAACGCCTTGTTGCTGGCAACACGCCTCGATGCGCGGCGCTTTCAGGTGGTGACCCTTGAGCCACTGATTTTGCAGGCCCACGATTTCGGCTTGCTGCCCGGGCTGGAAACCTTGCGCAAGTTCGCCAAGCTCAAATCCATCAACCCGACGGTACCGGTCAATGCGGTGCTGATTTTCAACGCCCGCTGACATGCCGGGGCCGGTCTTTCCCTGGCGTGATGGCAACCAGTTCGAACTGCTGATCGACGGCCCCGAATTCTTTCCACGCATGCTTCAGGCGATCGTGGATGCGCAAGCCCAGGTCGATCTTGAGTTGTATCTGGTCGAGGCCGGTGCGTGCGCCGAAGCGGTGGTCGAGGCACTGGAGCAGGCCGCCCGGCGTGGGGTACGCGTGCGGTGCCTGTTCGATGACTACGGCTCGCTGGCGTTCAATTCGGCTTTGCGCCAACGCCTGCTCGATGCCGGTGTGTACCTGCGCTGGTACAACCGCCTGCGCTGGCGCCGCGGCCTGCGCAACCTGTATCGCGACCATCGCAAGCTGCTGCTGGTTGACGAGCGCCTGGCGGTGGTCGGGGGTACCGGGGTCACCGATGAGTTCTGGACGCCGGGCGAAGCGACCAGCGAGTGGCATGAGGTGATGGTACAGATGCACGGCCCGGTGGTCAGCGATTGGCAGCTACTGTTCGACCGCCAGTGGCAGGCCAACCATCGCCGTACTGCCTGGCGCCCCGCTGAGGGCTTCGGCCTGCCGCGCCTGCCCAAGGTGCCGGTGCATGGCCCGGGCATGGGCCGCGTGGCCTATGCCGACGCCCGCCAGCACCGTGACATCCTGCATTCGCTGGTGCGTGCGCTCAACAGCGGCAAGCAGCGGGTCTGGCTGGCCACACCTTATTTCCTGCCAACCTGGAGCGTGCGCCGTTCGCTGCGCCGGGCGGCAGGCAAGGGCGTCGATGTGCGCCTGCTGCTTACCGGCCCGCGGACCGATCACCCCTCGGTCCGCTACGCCGGCCATCGTTACTACCCTCGTTTATTGCGCGCGGGGGTACGTATCTATGAATACCAGCCGTGCTTCCTGCATTTGAAGATGGCGCTGGTGGATGATTGGGTCAGTGTCGGCTCGTGCAACTTCGATCACTGGAACCTGCGCTTCAACCTGGAGGCCAACCTCGAGGCCTTGGACCCGTCGCTGACGGCCGCCGTGGTCGCCAGCTTCGAACGCGATTTCGCCCTCAGTCACGAAGTCGACCTTGACCACTGGCACGCCCGGCCACTGTGGCGTCGTTTGAAGCAAAGGATATGGGGCTGGATGGACCGGCTGGTGGTCAACCTGCTCGACCGCCGTAACTGAAGCAGACTATCGTGCAGGGTGCTTCCCCAATTACCGAAGGAGTGGATGGCGATGACTGCGAAGAAGATTCTCATGCTGGTGGGCGACTACGTCGAGGACTACGAGGCGATGGTGCCTTTCCAGGCCTTGACCATGGTGGGCCACACGGTGCATGCGGTGTGCCCGGAGAAAATCGCGGGGCAGACGGTGCGCACGGCGATCCACGATTTTGAAGGCGAGCAGACCTACAGCGAGAAGCCTGGGCACAACTTTGCCCTCAATCATGATTTCGTCCAGGTCCGTGCCGAAAGCTACGATGCCTTGCTGATCCCCGGTGGGCGCGCCCCTGAGTATCTGCGCCTGGATGAGCGCGTGCTGGCGCTGGTCAAGGCATTCGACCAGGCCAGCAAGCCGATTGCGGCGGTTTGCCATGGGGCGCAGTTGCTGGCGGCGGCTGGCGTGCTCGAAGGGCGTGAGTGCAGTGCGTATCCGGCCTGTGCGCCGGAGGTGCGCTTGGCAGGGGGCACGTTCATCGATATCGCCGTGGACCAGGCGCACGTGGATGGCAACCTGGTGACAGCGCCAGCGTGGCCGGCGCACCCGGCATGGCTTGCGGCCTTCCTCAAGGTGCTGGGGACGCGCATCAGTTGAGCCGGCCTGGTCGCCGGCTTGCCGGCGCTGCTGGGTTCAACCCACCTGCTCGACCCAGTCATTGAGGTTGTAGTAGTTGCTTACCCGGGCAATCTTCCCGCAGTGAATGTAGAAGAAGGCGCCTGCCGGTAGCACGTAGGTCTGCCCCTTGGCCGCAGGCAATCCCTCATCATCGGCCAGGTACTCGCCATGTACGGTGAACTCGGCCGCCGCGCGGCTGCCGTCGGCATTTTGCATCACCACGATATCGGCCAGGCGCTCGCGGTAGCAGCGGTTCATCTTGTCCATGAACGCGGCAAACCTGGCCTTGCCCATTTGCCGCTCGCCCTGGTTGATGTCGTGAATCACGTCTTCGCTCAGCAAGGCAAGGAAGGCAGGCATGTCGCCGGCATTGAACGCCGCGTAGTAGGCATTTACCAGTTCGGTAGCGGTCATGGAACAGTTCCTGTCGTGTAGGGGAAAGGTGCAGCCTTGGTTCGGATGATAGGGTTTCCCCTCAAGCCCGGCTTAGCCGAGCGCGTCATCCACATCGACAAAACGACCGCCAAGCATGGAAATACGCCTGTTGCACGGCGCCGCTATCGCGCCTTACATCGATGACCTCGCTCGTCTGCGCCTGACCGTTTTCCGCGAGTTCCCCTATCTCTATGACGGCACGCTGGAGTATGAAGCCGAGTACCTGGCAGCCTATGCACGTTCCGGCCGCAGCCTGGTAGTGCTGGCCCTGGACAATGGCCAGGTGGTGGGCGCCTCGACCGGCGTGCCGCTGGTGGACGTTGCGCCCCAGTTTCAGCAGCCATTTCTGGCGCAGGGGCGCGACCCGGCCAGCGTGTACTACTTCGGCGAATCGGTGGTACTGCCCCAATACCGTGGCCAAGGCCTGGGCGTGCGCTTCTTCATCGAGCGCGAGTCCTACGCGCACAAGCTGGCCGGGTTCGATTGCTGCGCCTTCTGCACCGTCGAGCGCCCTGGCGTGCACCCAAGGCGGCCTGCCAACTACAAGCCATTGCACGGTTTTTGGCGAAACCGGGGCTTCCTGCATGACCCGTCCCTGCGCACGCAGTACGCCTGGCGCGACCTGGACGAGCAGGAAAGCAGCGACAAGATCATGTCGTTCTGGCTCAAGGAATTACCGATATGATCCGTGTGGCGGCCTGCCAGTACGCCATCGAGTTGCATGAATCCTGGAGTGCTTACGCCGAGCACCTGCAACGCGTATGCGCCGAGGCGGTGGCGGCGGGCGCTCAATTGCTGCTGTTGCCTGAATACGCCGGCATGGTGCTCAGCGGCCAGTTGCCTGCCGACCAGCGCGGCGACCTGAAAGCCTCCATCGCCGGCGTCCAGCCGTTGATCGAACCCTGGTTGGCGCTGTGCGAAGGCATCGCCCGGCGCTTGGGGGTGTACCTGCAGCCGGGCAGCCTGCCGGTGCTGGACAACGATGGGCACTATCGCAACCGGGCCTGGCTGTTCGGGCCTGAAGGTATGCTTGGGCATCAGGACAAACTCATGATGACCCGTTTCGAGCGAGAACACTGGGGCATCAGCGCGGGCCAGGGGCTGCGGGTATTCGATACGCGCCTCGGTCGCCTGGGCATCCTGATCTGCTATGACAATGAGTTCCCGCTGCTGGCGCGGCACTTGGCCGAAGCGGGGGCCGACCTGATTCTGGCGCCCAGTTGTACCGACACCGAAGCGGGCTACCACCGCGTGCGCATCGGTATTCAGGCGCGGGCGCTGGAAAACCAGATAGCACTGTTGCAGAGCCCGACTGTGGGCTCGGCACCGTGGTCACCGGCGCTGGATGAGAACGTTGGGCGTGCGGGGTTGTTCGTGCCGCCGGATCATGGCATGCCGAGCAATGGGGTGGTGGGTGAAAGCGAAACGCTGAGCCCCGCGGGCAGCCAATGGCTGGTATGCGATGTGGACCTGGGAGCGGTCCGGCGGGTGAGGGAGCAGGGGCAGGTCTTTACCCGGCGCGATTGGCCAGCGCAGTTCGAGCGTATTGCGTGAATCGGGGCCGCGACGCGGCCCCGATACCGATTACTTGACTTCCACCGCCAGGCTTTCGGCGATCTTGCTCTGCCACAGCGCAGGGCCGGTGATGTGCACCGACTCACCGTTGCTGTCCACCGCGACGGTGACCGGCATGTCTTTGACTTCGAACTCGTAGATCGCTTCCATGCCCAGTTCGGCGAAGGCCAGCACCTTGGACTTGCGAATCGCCTGGGCCACCAGGTAGGCGGCGCCGCCGACGGCCATCAAGTAAACGGCCTTGTTGTCCTTGATCGCTTCGATGGCGGTCGGACCACGCTCGGACTTGCCGATCATGCCCAGCAGGCCGGTTTGCTCAAGGATCTGGCGGGTGAACTTGTCCATCCGGGTGGCGGTGGTCGGGCCAGCCGGGCCTACCACTTCGTCACCGACCGGGTCGACCGGGCCGACGTAGTAGATGAAGCGGCCTTTGAGGTCAACCGGCAGCGCTTCGCCACGGTTGAGCATCTCGACCATGCGCTTGTGCGCGGCATCGCGGCCGGTGAGCATCTTGCCGTTGAGCAGGATGGTCTCGCCCGGTTTCCAGCTGGCGACTTCTTCCGGGGTGATGTCGTCGAGGTTGACGCGGCGGGCGCTCGGGCCTGCTTCCCAGACGATTTCCGGGTAGGCGTCCAGCGACGGGGCTTCCAGTTCGGCCGGGCCGGAGCCGTCGAGCACGAAGTGCGCGTGACGGGTGGCGGCGCAGTTGGGGATCATGCACACCGGCAGCGATGCGGCGTGGGTCGGGTAGTCCATGATCTTGACGTCGAGCACGGTGGTCAGGCCGCCCAGGCCTTGGGCGCCGATACCCAGCTGATTGACCTTCTCGAACAGCTCCAGGCGGATTTCTTCGAGGCGGTTCTGCGGGCCACGGGCTTTGAGTTCATGGATGTCGATGGACTCCATCAACACTTCCTTGGCCATGACCGCAGCTTTTTCGGCGGTACCGCCGATGCCGATCCCGAGCATGCCGGGCGGGCACCAGCCGGCACCCATGGTCGGAACGGTCTTCAGAACCCAGTCGACGATCGAGTCGGACGGGTTGAGCATGGCCATCTTCGACTTGTTTTCCGAGCCGCCGCCTTTGGCTGCCACATCGACTTCGACCTTGTCGCCTGGGACGATCGAGTAGTGGATGACGGCTGGCGTGTTGTCCTTGGTGTTCTTGCGGGCACCGGCCGGGTCGGCCAGGATCGAAGCGCGCAGGACGTTTTCAGGCAGGTTGTAGGCGCGACGCACACCTTCGTTGATCATGTCGTCGACGCTCAGGGTGGCGCCGTCCCAGCGCACGTCCATGCCGACGCGCACGAATACGGTGACGATACCGGTATCCTGACAGATCGGGCGGTGGCCGGTGGCGCACATGCGCGAGTTGATCAGGATCTGGGCGATGGAGTCGCGCGCGGCAGGCGACTCTTCACGCAGGTAGGCCTCGTGCATCGCCTGGATGAAATCGACGGGGTGGTAGTACGAAATGAATTGCAGGGCGTCGGCGACGCTCTGAATCAGGTCGTCTTGCTTGATCACGGTCATGCAGCGCGCTCCTCTTAAAGACGGGAACATTCGTAAAGGCCTTCCGACACTGCACACCTGCGTGTCGAAACGCCTGGCAAGGCGTCGACAGGTCAGGCCGACGCAAAAAGGCGCGGCAGTATAGCGCGCCTGTGCCTGCGAAACACCTGCGCGTGGTCTGGACCATGGTCGGCAGGCGACGGGCATCCTTTTTGCTGCCGATGCCGGCTTGCCTTAGAGTGGCGATGTATAGCCGGAGAAGTGATGACCATGCCTGAACTCTGTGTGGGCGAGCGCCGCTGGACGGTGCCCACCGGCAGCAATCTGCTCGATGCCCTGAACGATGCGGGGCTGAACGTGCCCTACAGCTGCCGTGCCGGTAGCTGTCATGCCTGCCTGGTGCATTGCCTGGAAGGGCAACCCGCCGATGCACTGCCAGAGGCCCTGGCGCTGGAAAAACACGCTCAGGGCTGGCGACTGGCATGCCAGTGCCGGGTGACTGACGACCTGCGCGTGGCGGTGTTCGACCCCCTGCTGGACGGCATCCCTGCACAGGTCTGTGCGCTGGACTGGTTGGGTGATGTGCTGCGCTTGCGCCTGAGGCCGGAGCGGGCATTGCGTTATCAGGCGGGGCAACATCTGGTGCTGTGGAACGGCCCGGTGGCCCGGCCCTATTCCCTGGCAAGCCTGCCGGGCGAAGACGCGTACCTGGAGTTTCATATCGACTGCCGGCACCCGGGCGCGTTTTGCGACAAGGCCCGTGGTTTGCTGGTCGGCGATACGTTGCGCTTGGGTGAGCTGCGCGGCGGGGCGCTGCATTACGATCTGGACTGGCAGGGGCAGGCGCTATGGCTGCTGGCGGCAGGTACCGGGCTTGCGCCCTTGTGGGGCATCTTGCGCGAGGCGGTGCGCCAGGGGCATCGGGGGGAGATCAGGGTGATGCATGTGGCCCATGATGAGGCAGGGCATTACCTGGCTGAGCCGTTGATGCAGATCGAGGGCGTGACTGTCGAGCGGGTACTGGCAGGGCAGCTGGATGCAGCGCTGGCGACACTGCGGCCATCATCGCGGCGGACCATTGCCTTGCTGTGTGGCTCGCCGGCCAGTGTGGAGCGGTTCGCGAGGCGGCTGTTCATTGCGGGGGTACCGAGGAATCAGGTATTTGCCGATGTGTTCGTCGCGCATGCCTGACGGCGCTGTGCAGTGATCGAACCGGCCTGATCGCTGCGGCGCGTCGTGGCGACGAACCGCAGCGATGGGCCGCAGCGCGGCCCCGGTCAAGACCGATCAGCCGACCAGCGGATCACCGACATGCAGGATCTTCATGCCGTTGGTACCACCGATGGTGTGGTAGCTGTCGCCCTTGGTCAGGATCACCCAATCACCTTGCGCCACCAGGCCACGCTTGAGCAGTTCGTCGACCGCCGCCTGGCTGACCTTGTCGGCCGGCAGCGAAGCCGGGTCGAACGCGATCGGGTAGACGCCGCGGAACATCGACGCGCGCGCTTGGGTAGCGCGGTGCGGCGACAGTGCGTAGATCGGCACATGCGAGCGCAGGCGCGACATGATCAGCGGGGTATAGCCACTTTCGGTGAGGGCGATGATCGCCTTGACACCCGGGAAGTGGTTGGCGGTGTACATGGCCGCCAGGGCGATGCTCTCGTCGCAGCGCTCGAAGGTGGTGTGCAAACGGTGGCTGGACTTCTGGCTGGTCGGATGCTTTTCAGCGCCCAGACAGATGCGCGCCATGGCCTGGACCGCTTCGATCGGGTAGGAACCGGCGGCGCTTTCGGCCGACAGCATCACCGCATCGGTGTTGTCCAGCACGGCGTTGGCCACGTCGGAAACTTCGGCACGGGTCGGCATCGGGTTCTGGATCATCGACTCCATCATCTGGGTCGCCACGATCACGGCCTTGTTGTTGCGGCGAGCGTGCTGGATGATCTTCTTCTGGATGGCGATCAGCTCGGCGTCACCGATTTCCACGCCCAGGTCGCCACGGGCAACCATCACGGCATCGGAGGCAGCGATCAGCTTGTCGAGGGTTTCGTCGTCGGCAACGGCTTCGGCACGCTCGATCTTCGCCACCAGCCAGGCGCTGCCGCCGGACTCGTCGCGCAGCTTGCGGGCATATTCCATGTCGCTGGCGTCACGCGGGAAGGATACGGCGAGGTAGTCCAGGTCCATTTCCGCGGCCAGCTTGATGTCGGCCTTGTCTTTTTCGGTCAGGGCTGGTGCGGTCAGGCCGCCACCTTTGCGGTTGATGCCTTTGTGGTCCGACAGCGGGCCACCGATGATCACCACGCAGTGCAGTGCATCAGCGGTAGCGGTCTCGACGCGCATGACCACACGGCCGTCGTCGAGCAACAGTTCGTCACCAACGCCGCAGTCCTTGACCAGGTCGGGATAGTCGATACCGACGATGTCCTGGTTGCCTTCGGTCAGCGGGTGGGCGGTGGAGAAGGTGAACTTGTCACCGATCTTCAGTTCGATGCGCTTGTTGCTGAACTTGGCGATGCGGATCTTCGGACCCTGCAGATCGCCCAGCAATGCGACATGGCGGCCGTTCTTGGCAGCGATCTCACGGATCAGGCGGGCGCGCGCCTTGTGCTCGTCCGGGGTGCCGTGGGAAAAGTTCAGACGTGCCACGTCCAGGCCGGCGAGGATCAGCTGTTCGATCACTTGCGGCGAGTTGCTGGCGGGGCCGAGGGTGGCGACGATTTTGGTACGGCGGATGGTCATGCACAGACTCCTATAGTGAAGCGCAGCGAAAGGCTACTCCTGAATCGCCCTGTAGTCATTGTTCCGTTGCACTACCTGAAGGCGGGTACGATATGGCAGCTGCAAGCCGCACGTGGCAAGCTGAAGAAATATACCGGCACGCCGATATACTCTTTATTAAAGGAGATCCCCATGCGAGCCCTGATCGTTTTCGCCCTGGCGGCCAGCGCCGTCGGCTGTACCCGCTGGTCCATGGACCACCACCTGAACAACGCCTATCGTGCGTACGACCGTGGCGATTGCCAACGGGTGATGCTCGAGCTGTCACAGGTCGACCGCACCAGCCGTGCGCGGCCGTTCATTCATCCGGAAGTGTCGTTGCTGCGTGGCCAGTGCCTGGAGCGCCAGAAGCTTTACGTGGACGCTGCACAAACCTACGAGTACCTGATTCAGCAGTATCCACGCAACGAGTATGCCTACCGGGCCAAGGCGCGGCTGCAAACCCTGGAGAAGCTGGGCCACTACCGCGCTGGCGAGGCTGCGATGGCCAACCCGGTGAATACCTCTCCTTGGCGTTAACACCAAGGTGTCGTTTATTTCACGGGATTTGCCGCGCGCGCTGCGCTAACCTGTAACTCAGTTGTTACAACAACCGCCAGTACCTCGTATTCCTGGCATCGGGTACGGACTGCAATTGTGACCATGTTCAACCAGCGTCATATCGAGCGCCATCAGTTACCTTGCGTACTGATGGTCTTCAATCGCGTGACCGATCAGCCGATCGGGCAGTTGGGCAATGCCTCGGAAGATGGCTTGATGTTGATCAGCCAGTTACCGGTGCTGGTGGGCCCGGATTTCGAATTGCAATTGCGCCTGCCGCTGCCCGGTGGCGGCTTTCAGTTCATCAACCTGACCGCCAGTTGCCTGTGGTGCCGTGAGGACCAGACGCCTGGGCATTATGATTCGGGCTTCATGCTGCTGCAGGCACCACGCGAGTACGACGAGTTCGTGCGCTCGTTGCGCGACTATTTCAGTTTCCATCCGGCCAACGCTTCCGTCTGAGGCCATGTCCGCTAGAATCGGGGCGACCTTCGATCAGGACGACCCCGTGACCTCCAGCATTTTCTGGCACGACTACGAAACCACCGGTATCAACCCGCGCTGCGACAGGCCGTTGCAGGTGGCCGGTGTGCGCACCGACTTCGAGCTCAATGAAATCGACGAGCCGATCAGTCTTTATTGCCGCCCCAGCGACGATATCCTGCCGCACCCGGCGGCTTGCCTGGTGACAGGCATCACCCCGCAGCAGCTGGCCAACCAGGGCCTGAGCGAAGCCGAGTTCATGACGCGGGTGCACGCGCAACTGGCCCAGCCGGGGACCTGCGGCGCGGGTTACAACACGCTGCGCTTCGACGACGAGGTTACCCGCTACAGCCTGTACCGCAATTTCTTCGACCCGTATGCCCGGGAGTGGCAGGGCGGCAATAGCCGCTGGGACTTGATCGATGTGGTCCGCACTGCTTACGCCCTGCGCCCTGAGGGCATCGTCTGGCCGCAACAGGACGGGCGCGTCAGCTTGCGCCTTGAATTGCTCAGCAAGGCCAACGGCATCGATCATGGGCATGCCCACGAGGCACTTTCCGACGTGCGGGCTACCATCGCGCTGGCGCGCTTGATCCGCGACAAGCAGCCTAAGTTGTATGAGTGGCTGTTCCAATTGCGCAGCAAGCACAAAGTGATGGAGCAAATCCGTCTGCTGCAGCCCTTGGTGCATATATCGGGGCGCTTCTCGGCAGCGCGCAATTATCTTGGGGTGGTCTTGCCGTTGGCCTGGCACCCACGTAATCGCAACGCGCTGATTGTGTGCGACCTGCAAAGTGAAACCCTACCCTTATTAAGGGAAAGTGCCGAGGTAATTCGTGAGCGCTTGTACACGCGTCGTGAGGAATTGTCTGATGGGCAATTACCCATACCGCTGAAGTTGGTGCAGATCAATCGCTGCCCGGTAGTGGCGCCGCTTTCGGTATTGCGCGCGGCCGATCAGCAACGGCTCGGGATCGATCTGGCGCTCGTACACGCTCGCGCTGAAGAGTTGGCCAATCAGCAGAACGCCTGGCAACACAAGCTGGAACATATTTACGGCAAGGATGACTTTGCTCCGAGTGAAGATCCGGAGCAGCAATTGTATGAAGGGTTTCTCGGCGACCGCGACCGCCGGCTGTGTGAACAAGTAAGAACGCTGGACCCTTCACAGTTGGGGCAAGGCCACTGGATGTTCGATGACCCGCGCCTGCCTGAGTTGTTGTTCCGGTACCGGGCGCGTAACTTCCCGGACACCTTGAATAGCGAAGAGCGGCAGCGCTGGTATGGGTTCTGTCAGCAGCGATTGAGCGACCCACACTGGGGAGCACCGAACACGCTGGGCGACTTCGAGCAGGCGCGGCAAAGCGCCTGGGCCAAGGCGGACGAGCCGGGGCGCCAGGTGCTGGACGCCTGGCAGGCGCATGCCCGACAACTGGCAGAGCACTTTGCCATTCCTTTTTGAGTGGTTTTGTACACGCAAAAAAAAACGCCGGCATTGTGCCGGCGTTTTTGTTTTAAGCAGTACAGCGATCGAGCGGACAATCAGTCCAGCAGGGTCGCCCAGCTTTCAACCACATCGCCACCCCATTTGGCTTTCCACTCTTTCAGGGTTTTGTGGTTGCCGCCTTTGGTTTCGATCACTTCACCGTTGTGCGGGTTTTTGTATTGCTTGACCTTGCGCGCACGTTTGGTGGCGGTGGTCTTGACTGCGCCACGTGGGCCTTTGCTCAGCTTCGATTCTGGGTCGAGCAGGGCAATGACGTCGCGCAGCGATTTGGAGTATTCGCCCATCAGCGTGCGCAGTTTGCCTTCGAACTCCAGTTCTTTCTTCAGCTTGTCATCCTGCGACAGGTTGGCCAGGCGGGCTTGAAGTTCTTTGATGGCTTCTTCGGTGGCGCGGTATTCGTTGATCAGGGACATGGAGTGTTCCTTAATGCGTGTTCAGGAAATGTGTGGAGCAATAATAGACAGGCGATACTCTCAAGTAAACCTATTAATCAGTTCATCAACTGTTTATGTGGGCTGTGACAAAATATCTCAAGGTTAAAAAAATATTTACATTAGCCCGCGTAACTCGTCATGTTTCGCCTGGCTGTTGCTGCGTGCCACGGCCCGTGTCTAAGCGCGCAAGGGGCGGTGGCGGGGTGCAATGATTACTGCGTTTTTCCGGGCGGGCCGCTAGAATGAGCGCCTTTGCGAAGTTCTGGAGTCTTATTCATGCGCACCTATCGTCTGGTGATCGCTTGCCCCGACCGTGTTGGTATCGTGGCGAAAGTCAGTAATTTCCTGGCTTTGTACAATGGCTGGATCAACGAAGCGAGCCACCACTCCGATGAGCAGAGTGGCTGGTTCTTCATGCGCCATGAAATCCGCGCCGAATCGCTGCCATTCGGTATCGAGGCCTTCCGTGAAGCCTTTTCGCCGATAGCCGAAGAGTTTTCCATGACCTGGCGCATTACGGATTCGGCTCAGAAAAAGCGTGTGGTGTTGATGGCGAGCCGTGAATCCCACTGCCTGGCTGATCTGCTGCATCGCTGGCACACCGATGAACTCGATTGCGAGATCCCTTGCGTGATCTCCAACCACAACGACCTGCGCAGCATGGTCGAGTGGCACGGCATCCCGTTCTTCCATGTACCCGTCGACCCGAAAGACAAGGCGCCTGCGTTTGCTGAAGTGTCGCGCCTGGTCCAGGAACATGCGGCCGATGTGGTTGTGCTGGCGCGGTACATGCAAATCCTGCCACCGCAGTTGTGCCAGGATTACGCCGAAAAAGTCATCAACATCCACCACAGCTTCTTACCGTCGTTCGTCGGTGCCAAGCCTTACCACCAGGCCGCCCTGCGTGGGGTGAAGCTGATCGGTGCTACCTGCCACTACGTGACCGAAGAACTGGACGCAGGCCCGATCATCGAGCAGGACGTGGTGCGTGTGAGCCATGCCGACAGCATCGAGGACATGGTCCGCTTCGGCCGCGATGTGGAGAAGATGGTGCTTGCCCGTGGCCTGCGCTATCACTTGGAAGACCGCGTGCTGGTGCACGGCAACAAGACTGTCGTGTTCGACTGATACGGGCTTTGGGGCTGCACTGCAGCCCCAGTTATGCAGGGGGTGAAACATGACAGGCTCACGCAACAAACCCACCGCATCAGCACCGCCTACCCTCGGGGAAGGCTGCCTTTCTCGCTACGACCCCGACGCCCTGAGCGAACAGGACGGCACTGATTTCCCCGGTGCCGCTGAGCTCTGGCGCCAGCTCAACCCGTCTGACGCCGCCAGCGCTCCAGCAGGGGGCGCGCCAGCAGGCAGACAAACACCGGCCCCCCGGCCAGCAGATAAAAGTAGTAAGTGACCGCACGCCAGATCAGGATCGCCGCAGCAGCGGTGGAACTGCCCACCAAAGGCGTCAACAGGCTCGCCGAGGTCAGCTCGGCCGCCCCGGCGCCGCCCGGCAGCAGGCTGAACTGCCCGGCACTGAGCGAGAGCATCTGTACCAGGAAGCTCGGAATCCACGACAACTCCACGCCCAAGCCTTGCAAGACCAGGTACAGCACGCTGTAGCGTAGGCTCCAATGCGCGCAGGTGAGGGTGAACACCAGTGCCAGTGTGCTTTTTGGCAGCTGCCAGGTCTGCGCCAAGGCATCGATGAAGTGCAACAGCTTGCGCGCCCAGCGCCGTTTGCGCGCAGGCGCCACCCCCATGCGCTGCAGCAGCCGCCCATTCAGGCGCATCACCGTCCGTCGGTACCGTAGCAACGCCACGATTGCCGCCAGTGCCGAGCACAGCAGTAGGGCACTTCCCAGCAACATGCTCTGCTGGCTGCGGCC
The DNA here is from genome assembly GCF_026625125.1 of Pseudomonas putida. Lineage (NCBI taxonomy): Bacteria > Pseudomonadati > Pseudomonadota > Gammaproteobacteria > Pseudomonadales > Pseudomonadaceae > Pseudomonas > Pseudomonas putida. The sequence goes on from NZ_CP113097.1 coordinate 1,117,945, forward strand.
AAGGCTGTGGAACAGTGCGTAACCGGCTATTGCCAACATGGCGCAGAAGAAGAACAGCAGATCGTTCAACTGGTCCATGGCAAACACCGCGCCGCTGCGTGCCGGGCCGATACGGTCACGGGCCAGCAGGGCCATGAGTGTCAACGGCCCGCCGCTGCCGCCTGGGGTGGTGCAAATGGCGAATTCGGTGGCCATTACCACGCCGAGGCTGCGCACGTGGCCAAGCTTTGCTCCCTGCTGGCCAAGCAGCAGGCGCAAGCGCACGGCATTGATTACCCAGCACATCAGGATCATACCCAGCAGGGTCAGCATCAATGCGGGGTCGAAGGCCTTGAGCCTGGGCAGCAGGTCGCTGCCCCCCAGCAGGGCCGGTATCACCATGGCCATCACCAGCGCCATGGCCAGCCAGCCCAAACGGTTCATCCTACTGCCTGGCGCTGTAGCCAGGCCGACTTGGTCAGGGGGGCGCGCCCTTGCATCAGCAGCTTGTCCAGCGTGCGCAGCCAGTAATCTCGTGAGGAGCGGTGGCGCATGTCCACGGGGTGCAGCCCAAGGCGCAGGGTCTCAGCGTTGCGCCAGCGTCTGCACTGCCAGTCACAGACCACCTGCGACACACCACGACGCCAGGCGCTGCGGGCGCTCCAGACCAGGCCTGGGGCATCGAACGCGGTGAAGTCGGGTAAACGATAAAGGTGCTGCGGGGTGCTGGTGTAGCGCAACGGCAATTGGCTCAAGGCCTGGCGGGTGCCTTGGCTCATCAGCCAGGCCGGGGCGACGAAGCCTGCCACGGGCCAGCCTTGCCGGTCGAAGACTTCAAGGCCGGCCTCCAGGCGTTGCATGGCCTGCGCCTGGTTCAAGGCATAGAACTCCCCTTCATGGGTGTACAGGCGGCGCATGAAGTAGTCACGCAGGCTGCGTGGCGCTGGCCCGTCGTCGGCGTGATACAAGCCATGCAGCGCCAGTTCGTCGCCACGCGCCAAGCGTCGTTCGAGCAGGCGGCAGAATGCGGGTGAGCCCGCCAGCGGGTTGCGGTGATGGAAGTTCGGCACTACCAGCCAGGTCATGGGCACATGGCCCATTTCGTCGACGGCCTCGACGAAGGGCTGGTAATCCGGCCAGGTCTCAGGCGCGATGTCATGCAGCACAAGCATCAGGCTGCCCGGCGCGGCGCTGGTCTCAAGCATGGGCGCGTACCTGCGGTTGATGGCCAAGCACCGCCTGATAGTGCTGCAGCAGGCCGGCGACGACATTGTCCCATGAATAATGCTGCTCCACATGGCTGCGGGCCTGGGCCCCGAGCTTGCGCACGCCGGCTTCGAACACCTCACGCACTGCGGTGGCCATGGCCAGGCCGTCGTTGGCCCGGCACAGGCGCCCGCACTGCTCATTGACGATCTCGCCGAAAGCCCCGGCGTGCACGGCCACCACGGGAGTGGCGCTGGCCATGGCTTCAAGGATGACCAGGCCGAAGGTTTCCTGGTCGCCGGCATGCACCAGCAGGTCGGCGCTGGCCACGAGCCGGGCGACGTCCTGCGGCGCACAGAATCGATTGATCACACTGACGTTGTCAGGGACGTTGCTTGGCATGTTCGAGCCTACCAGCAGCAGGTGGTAAGGGCGGCCAAGGCGCTGTATGCAATCGAGCAGTACGGGCAGGTTTTTTTCCCGCGAGCCACGGCCAGCGAAGACCAGCAGGCGGCTGGTATCGGGGATACCCAGTTCGGCGCGCAGTTGTGGGTCACGGTGTTGCGGGTTGAACGTGGCCAAGTCCACGCCCAGGCGCTGCACATGCACATCGCGCACGCCCAGGCGGCGAAGTTTGTCGGCCATCACCTGGCTGGGCGCCAGCACTCGGTCGAAATTGCCGTACAGCTTGCTGACATAGGCTTCTACATTGGGCGTGAACCAGTTGCCCATGCGGTTGCTGACCAGCAGTGGCAAGTCGGAGTGATAGAAGCCGATCACGGGGACATCGAGCTGGCGTCGCGCCTCAAGGGCGGCCCAGGCGGTCAGGTACGGGTCACCCACTTCGATGAGGTCGGGCTTGAGGCCGCGCAGCACATTGCACCAGGGAGCAAGGCGTACGGGGAAGCGGTAGCCTTTGCCAAAGGGCAGGGGCGGCGCCGGAACTTGATAGATGCCGTCTTCCTGGCGAGCACTGGCCCCGGGAATCAACAGGCTGTGGCGTACGCCCTCAATGGCGTCGAGACGGTGGTGTTTGGCATCAAGATAGGTACGTACGCCCCCGCTGGCCGGGGCGTAGAACATGGTGATGTCAGCGATGTGCACGATCAGCATCCCTCCGGGATCGACTTTTGGTCCGTCATCGGGCTGTAACAGGCCGACGATGACGCGCCTAAAGATTGACCTACCTGAAGGATAGTTTGTTCGGTTGGGTTGGGAGCAGCAGCTGCAGCTGCAAGCAGCAAGCTGCAAGCTACAAGCTACAAGCGAGAGGGCGCATGGCCCGCTTTTACTTGCAGCTTGAAGCTTGCCGCTTGCCGCTTAGATCCGGAAGCTGCCTACCAGGTGCTTGAGGCGGGTGGCCTGTTGCTCGAGGTCCGAGCACGCTCGCAGGGTGGCCTGGAGGTTCTCGACGCCTTCCTGGTTGAGCATGTTGATCTCATTGATGTCCATGTTGATCGAGTCGACCACGGCCGTCTGCTCTTCGGTTGCAGTTGCCACCGACTGGTTCATGCCGTCGATTTCACCGATGCGTACAGTCACGCTGTCCAGGCGCTCACCCGCCTGGTTGGCGATCGCCATGCTGTCCTGGCTGTGGCGCTGGCTCTGGCCCATGGTGTCCACCGACTCACGGGCACCGACCTGCAGCTCCTCGATCATCGCCTGGACCTGTTGCGCCGACTCTTGGGTACGGTGCGCCAGATTGCGGACTTCGTCGGCGACCACGGCAAAACCACGCCCGGCTTCACCCGCCCGTGCGGCCTCGATGGCAGCGTTCAGCGCCAGCAGGTTGGTCTGCTGGGAGATGCTGGTGATCACTTCGAGGATCTGGCCGATGTTCACCGTCTTGCTGTTGAGCGTTTCGATGTGCGCGCTGGACGTGACGATCAGGTCCGACAGGCGATTCATCGCCTCGATATTGCGCGTCACTACCTGCTGACCTTCTTCTGCCAGCAGCCGTGCAGAACTTGCATGCTGCGAAGCCTGGGCGGCATTGCCGGCGATTTCCTGGGCGGCGGCACCCAGTTCATTGATGGCCGCGGCAACGCTGTTGGTGCGGTTGGACTGCTCGTCGGAGTTGGTCATCGACGAGTTGGAGGCGCTGATCACGCGCAGCGCCACCTCGTTGACCTGCTCGGTGGCCGAGGACACCTCGCGGATCGAGCCGTGGATGCGCTCGACGAAGCGGTTGAAGGCAGTGCCGAGGATGCCGAACTCATCCTGCTGGTGAATTTTCAAGCGTTTGGTCAGGTCGCCTTCACCTTCGGCGATGTCTTCCATGGCGCGGGTCATGGTGAGCAACGGCTGCATCAGCACGCGGATCAGCAGGCCCAGCAAACCGATGATGATCACGACCGCCACCACCGTGGCGATCACTGCCGAAGTACGGAAGTTGCTGAGCATGGCAAAGGCTTTGTCCTTGTCCACGGACAGGCCGATGTACCAGTTGGCCGATGGCAGGCCCTTGATCGGGGTGAAGGTCAGTAGGCGGGTCTGGCCATCGGCTTCGATTTCAGTCAGCTCGCCCGTCAGTTTTGGCGTGTGCTGCGGGAACAGGTCCGACAACGATTTCATGACCAGTGCCTTGTCAGGGTGCACCAGAATCTTGCCTTGATCGTTGACCAGGAAGGCGTAGCCCATGCCGCCAAAATTCAGCGAGTTGATGATCTGCACCAGGCCGTCCAGCGCCAGGTCGCCGCCGACCACGCCGACACCCGCGGACACTTTGCTGAGGATGCCGATGACCATCTGGTTGGTGGTCATGTCGATGTAGGGCTCGGTGAGGATGGCGCCCGTGGCGTTCATGCCATCCTTGTACCAGGGACGGGTGCGCGGGTCGTAGCCATCCGGCATCTTCGAGTCGGGGCGCACGCTGAAGCCGCCATCGACCTTGCCCAGGTAGACGGTCAAAAAGCTTGAAGTCAGGGCACTCTGGCCCATCAGCGTTTCTGCGCTGGCAGGTTGCTGGGCGATGTTCTGCGCCAGGTTTTCAACCAGCTTTATCCGGCCTTCGAACAGGTTGCGAATGTTGTTCGAAGTGGAGGCGCCCATTTCAGCCAGATAATTCTCCAGGTTTTCACGGATGGCATTACGCTGGAGATAGTCGTTGTAGAGGGTGAACAGGCTGAAGGCGAGTATCACGATCAGTGATGCGGCCAAAAGAATCTTGTGGCTGAAACGAAGGCTTTTGTTCATGGCGTGATCGGTTCCGCTAAGGTTTTTATCGGGCGTTCGCACGAGTACCGCTTAAAACAGTGCAACATCCCGTAAGTCCTTTCAGGGGTGTTCTGTCTTCAAAGGCGAATATCATCCAGAGCTATCGGCTGATGGGTGGTCGAGCTTGAGCAGGGGATTGAAAAGATGTCGGAAAACTCGACGATAGTTGTAGGTGCTGGCCCGGATGGCCAGCCTGTGACCCAAGCCATGCGCCTGGCTAACCGCCATGGCCTGGTCGCCGGTGCCACCGGTACCGGCAAGACCGTGACCTTGCAACACCTGGCGGAAGCGTTCAGTGATGCCGGTGTGGCGGTGTTCGCGGCCGATGTCAAAGGTGACCTGTGCGGTGTCGGTGCGGTGGCAGCGCCCCAGGGCAAGGTGGCCGAGCGCATTGCCGGCATGCCTTGGCTGGGGTACCGGGCGCAAGCCTACCCGTTGAGCCTTTGGGATATCGCCGGGCAGTCCGGGCACCCGCTGCGCACCACCCTGAGTGAGATGGGGCCGCTGTTGCTTGGCAACCTGCTTGAACTGACCGACAGCCAGCAGGCAGCGTTGTATGCCGCATTCAAGGTGGCCGACCGTGACGGGTTGCTGCTGCTCGATCTCAAGGACCTCAAGGCGCTGCTGGCACACCTTAAAGACAATCCCCAGTTGCTGGGCGAAGACAGTGCACTGATGACCACCGGTTCGACCCAGGCATTGTTGCGTCGTTTGGCAACGTTGGAGCAGCAGGGCGCCGAGGCGCTGTTCGGTGAGCCGGCATTGCAACTGGAGGACCTGCTGCGCACGGACGCTGATGGTCGTGGGCGAATTCACCTGCTCGATGCCAGCCGCTTGGTGCATGAGGCGCCGAAGGTCTACGCCACCTTCCTGTTGTGGCTGCTGGCCGAACTGTTCGAGCAGTTGCCGGAGCGAGGCGATGCCGACAAGCCGGTGCTTGCGCTGTTTTTCGACGAAGCCCATCTACTGTTCAACGGCACCCCGAAAGCGCTGCAGGATCGCTTGGAACAGGTGGTTCGGCTCATCCGCTCCAAGGGCGTGGGGGTGTTCTTTGTCACCCAGTCGCCTGGCGATCTGCCCGACAGCGTGCTGGCCCAATTGGGGTTGCGCATACAGCATGGGTTACGGGCGTTTACCGCCAAGGAGCAGAAGTCGCTGCGGGCCGTGGCAGACGGCTTTCGCCCGAACCCGGCATTCGACACTCTGGCAGTGCTGACCGAGCTTGGGATTGGCGAGGCGCTGGTGGGGACGCTTGAAGACCGGGGGACGCCGGCGATGGTGCAGCGAGTCTTGATCGCACCGCCGCAATCGCGAATCGGGCCGTTGAGTGCGGGCGAGCGTAGTGCGCTGATAGCCGGGTCGCCGTTGGCGGGGCGCTATGACAAGCCGATCGACCGTGAGTCGGCGTATGAAATGCTGGCCCGGCGCAAAGGCGAGCCGGCGGAGCCGGTACCGGCGCCCCAGGCGGATGAAGACAGCTTGGTGGACAAGGCTGGGGACTTCTTGCAGAGCGCCGCGGGGCAGGCGATCAAATCGGCTGTGCGTCAGGCGGCCAATCAGTTAGGGCGCCAACTGGTGCGGGGGTTGATGGGGTCGTTGCTTGGGGGCAAGAAGCGTTAGCGGTGGTGATGCTGGCTTCTGTGCATTAAAAGCCGCTTGAGGGTTGGTGTTGGTCAGCTCGGGCAAAAGGGGCCGCTTTGCGGCCCATCGCCGGCAAGCCAGCTCCCACAGGGTCGCGCCAGCTTTTAGAAGCTGAGCAAGGCAGGTGCTCCCATAGAGGGCTAAGCCGCCCGTCGTTGGCAAGCCGGCTCTAACAGGTACAGCGCAGACCTCAAGAACTGCACAGCCCACCCTGTGGGAGCCGGCTTGCCGGCGATGGGCCGCAGAGCGGCCCTTTTCACTGCGCTGCCAAGGTTCAGCCGATTGCTTTGGATGCCAGCCAGAACAAGCCAGCCGCAAGGCCCATCGTTGCAGGCAGGGTCAATACCCAGGCCAGCAGGATGGTTTTCACCGTGCCGCCTTGCAGGCCACTCTTGTTGGCAACCATGGTGCCGGCCACACCGGACGACAACACATGGGTCGTCGAAACCGGCAGGGCGAACACGTTGGCCATGCCAATGGCGCAGGCTGCGGTGATCTGCGCCGACATGCCCTGGGCATAGGTCATGCCCTGTTTGCCGATCTTCTCGCCTACGGTCAGTACAACGCGTTTCCAGCCGACCATGGTGCCCAGGCCCAGCGCCAGGGCGACGGCAACGATTACCCAGAACGGGGCATATTCGGTGGTGGCGGTGAGGTCTTTGCGCAACTTGTCGAGGTCGGACTTTTCACGCGCCTCCAGCCCTGGCAGCTTGCCAACCTTCTTCGCCGTATCATCCAGGCACAGCAGGTAGCGGCGCACTTCCACCCGTTTTTCCGCGTCAAGGGCACGGTAATCGGTAACGCCCTGAAGCGAGGATTGCAATGCCGCGATGGTAGGTTCGGTCTGCTGCGGGTTGCAGCTGAACTGCTCCGGAAGGTCGCTGGCCTGCGCCTTGCCCAGTGCCAGGAACTCGCCAAGTGTGGCGGCGTTGCGCTGGTAGAACTGGCTAAGGTGCATCGTTGCGTCGCGGGTGCGTTCGATCTGGTAAGTGGTGCTGTTCAGGTCCAGTACGAACTTGGCCGGAACAATGCCGATCAGCACCAGCATGATCAGGCCGATGCCCTTCTGGCCGTCGTTGGAGCCGTGCACGAAGCTCACGCCCATGGCCGAAATCACCAGCACTAGGCGGTTCCAGAAGGGCGGGTGCTTCTTGTCGTCGAGCTTGCGGCGTTGCTCTGGTGTCTTGTGCATCTTCGACAGCGGACGCCACCATTTCAAGCCGAGCAGCAACAGCGCAGCGACAGCGAAGCCGGCCATGGGCGAAATGACCAACGACATGGCGATGTCGATCGCCTTCTGCCAGTTGACGCCGTCACCCAAGGGAATGTCGCTGATCAGGGCATTGGCCAGGCCCACGCCCAGGATCGAACCGATCAAGGTGTGCGAGCTCGAGGCCGGGATGCCGAAATACCAGGTGCCCAGGTTCCAGGTGATGGCCGCAGCCAGCAACGAGAAGACCATGGCCAGGCCATGCCCGGTGTTCACATTGATCAGCAGCTCCACCGGCAGCAGGTGAACGATGGCGTAAGCCACCCCGACACCGCCCAGCAGAACGCCAAGGAAGTTGAACACCCCGGAGAAGAACACGGCCAGGTGTGGTGGCATGGCTTTGGTATAGATGACGGTGGCTACCGCGTTGGCGGTGTCATGAAAGCCATTGATGAACTCGAATGCGAGCACGAAGGTCAGGGCAAGCAGCAGGCTCACCAATACCCAGGCATCCAGTCCGCTGAATAAATCGATCATGAAGGTTGTCTGGCGGTCATTTGGGGGGCGGGATTATGCCAGAAAACCTTTGCAATCGATGCACCCGCAGCTGACCGATGGCAGCCTTTTGCGCGCCCCCTAGCGCGGTTACCCACGGCGTAAAGCGCAGAAATCTGCGCTAAAAATCACAAAAAACGCCGAAATCCAGGGTATTCCTGCAAAATGGACTCGTCATTCAGGATTCAAACGGCTGTATGAAATTTGTGTAATTCCATTTCATGAGTGGCTGTTCGGTAACGATCTTTGTCCCGAGCGCCGCCCCTGACCGCGAATGCGATTGCCTGCGGCAAACGGCTCAGGTGTCTTCGTTGCGCAACTCTTTCTCCATCTTTTCCAGTTCCTGGTTGAAGGCCTGGTCCTGGACCGTGGCCCGCTTGCGCCAAGGTTTGCGCTCCGGTTCCGGTTGAGCGGCGTAAGTGGTGACTTCACCACCGTAAACTTCCTTGTAACGTTCAGCCTGGCGCTCCAGTTCCGCGCGCAGTTCATCTTTCGTCACAGTAGTACCTGAATGTAAAAAGTGGCCGGTAATGCGTGCACATGCACGTTGCCCATGCACTGGGCGTGCTGGTCGTCGGATAAAGGTAGGCGGTAAGTGCCCTGCCCGAATATCGAACCGGGCCAGCCGGTTGGATTATAGCAATCGATAAAACGCCAGCCAGCGTAATTTACCCAGCGCTTACAACCCTTTGTTCAAGTTGCGGGTAATGGCTGCTTGTGCAAAGTTTGAACGGCCGGCGCATGGAAAGTTCGCTGCGGTTCGGGTGCCAGCAGGGAAATAAAAACGGCCTCGCACAAAGGCGAGGCCGTTGCCTGGGGACTTCTACGGTGGGTACCTGACCAGTCTCTCCAAAGAAGCCACAAGTGGCAGTAGAAAGGTATAAGCAAACGTGTCAGCGGTCAATTGCGATTATCGGCCGCTTGTTCGATAATCGCACGAAGCAGCGAATTTTTTGAGGTGAGCGATGAGTGACGAAATCCCGGCCAACGAATCTGCCAGCCCTGAGTCGGCACGCCAGAGCACCCCTGCCTTGGCGCCGCCAATCGTGGCCTCGCCAGCCAAGCGTATTCAGGCATTTACCGGTGATCCGGACTTCATGACCTCGCTGGCGCGGGGGCTTGCCGTGATCCAGGCATTCCAGGAGCGCAAGCGCCACCTGACCATCGCTCAGATCAGCCACCGCACCGAGATCCCGCGAGCGGCGGTGCGTCGTTGTCTGCATACCTTGATCAAGCTCGGCTACGCCACGACCGACGGGCGGACCTATTCGCTGCTGCCCAAGGTGCTGACGCTTGGCCATGCCTACCTTTCGTCGACGCCCCTGGCGGTGTCCGCCCAGCCCTATCTGGACCGCATCAGCGATCAGTTGCACGAAGCGGCCAACATGGCCACCCTCGAGGGCGACGACATCCTTTATATAGCCCGTTCGGCCACTGTCGAGCGGCTGATATCGGTCGATCTGTCGGTCGGTGGACGGCTGCCGGCCTACTGCACGTCGATGGGCCGCATTCTCTTGGCCGCGATGGATGACACCAGCTTGCGCGAGTACCTCGACCGCGCCGACCTCAAGGCCCGAACCAGCCGTACCTTGCATGATCCGGAGTCGCTGTTCGCGTGCATCCAGCAGGTGCGTGAGCAGGGCTGGTGCGTGGTCGACCAGGAACTGGAGCAGGGCCTGCGTTCGATCGCCGTACCGATTTACGATGCTTCCGGGCAAGTGCTTGCGGCGTTGAATGTCAGCACCCATGTGGGGCGTGTGAGCCGAAGCGAACTGGAGCAGCGTTTCTTGCCGATCCTGTTGGCGTCCAGTCGCGATCTTTGCCACCAGTTGTTTGGTTGAAACAACCCCCGCCCAACGCGCCGCTGTGCACCGTTATCGAACATGCCAACCGTTTCCTGTTCGATAAACGCACAGTGTCGCTCTGGACGAATTGCGCGCCCTGCATTGGCTGATTAATGTCTCCCGCAGCGGTCGGCTGTGCCGACCGAACAAGAAAAACACAAGAGGCGCACATCATGACCACTGTCACTTCGCTGCTGCGGCCGCACCCGTACGCAGTTGTGTTGTATCCAGGCTGACTCAGGCCGAACTCCCTCGACTTTGAACCCTGTACCTGTCGCCCTCGTGCAGTGGCTCGACTGTGCTCAATTTCTGGATAACAACAATGAACAAGCCACAACCTGTCGGGAACTGCCTCGACGTTCAGTCCTTCATCAATGAACAACCGCTGTCGCGCTATCAGTGGCGTGTAGTGATCCTTTGCTTCCTGATTGTCTTCCTCGATGGTCTGGACACGGCGGCCATGGGCTTCATCGCTCCGGCATTGTCCCAGGAGTGGGGCATCGACCGCGCCAGCCTTGGCCCGGTGATGAGCGCCGCCTTGATCGGGATGGTGTTCGGCGCCTTGGGTTCAGGGCCGCTGGCCGACCGCTTTGGCCGCAAGGTCGTGCTGGTGGGTGCGGTATTGGTGTTCGGTGGTTTCAGCCTGGCCTCGGCCTACGCCAGCAACGTCGACCAGTTGCTGATGCTGCGCTTTCTGACCGGCCTCGGCCTGGGCGCCGGCATGCCCAATGCCACCACGCTGCTTTCCGAATATACCCCGGAGCGCCTCAAGTCACTGTTGGTGACCAGCATGTTCTGCGGTTTCAACCTGGGCATGGCCGGTGGTGGGTTCATCTCCGCGAAGATGATCCCGGCCTACGGCTGGCATAGCCTGCTGGTAGTGGGTGGTGTGCTGCCACTGCTGCTGGGTGTGGTGTTGATGGTCTGGCTGCCTGAGTCGGCACGCTTCCTGGTGGTGCGCAACCGCGGTACCGACAAGGTGCGCAAGACCCTGGCGCCGATCGCACCGGCCGTTGTCGCGCAGGCCGGCAGCTTCAGTGTGCCGGAACAGAAGGTTGTAGCGGCGCGCAACGTGTTCGCAGTGATCTTCTCCGGCACCTATGGCCTGGGCACGATGCTGCTGTGGCTGACCTACTTCATGGGCCTGGTCATCGTCTACCTGCTTACCAGCTGGCTGCCGACGCTGATGCGTGACAGCGGCGCAAGCATGGAGCAGGCTGCGTTCATCGGCGCGCTGTTCCAGTTCGGTGGTGTACTCAGCGCCGTGGCAGTAGGCTGGGCCATGGACCGTTTCAACCCGCACAAGGTCATCGGTATCTTCTACTTGCTGGCAGGCGTGTTCGCTTATGCAGTAGGGCAGAGCCTGGGCAACATTACCGTGCTTGCCACGCTGGTGCTGGTAGCCGGGATGTGTGTGAACGGCGCGCAATCGGCCATGCCTTCGCTGGCGGCGCGGTTCTATCCGACCCAGGCACGTGCCACCGGTGTTTCCTGGATGCTCGGTATCGGCCGCTTTGGCGCGATTCTCGGCGCCTGGAGTGGCGCGACCCTGCTTGGCCTGGGCTGGAACTTCGAGCAGGTGCTGACGGCGCTGCTGGTGCCAGCTGCACTTGCGACGGTAGGCGTGATCGTGAAAGGCCTGGTAAGCCACGCCGACGCGACCTGAGCCTGCGCTAGCGGGCCGCGTTGCGGCCCCCACAACAGAGGGTGGGTTGGGTGACAAAATGTTCGATAACCGCACTGATAGTCGATTATCGGATTGTCAGCGACCCACCACTCTCCTTAATCTGGGCTCAACGTAGCACCCTGAACCGAGGTCCAGCGGGGTGCGCCTGCGTGACTTTGAACCCCGCACCGCCGAGGCCCGTGGCCCACTGGCAGGAGAAGCTTGATGCGCGACGTATTTATCTGTGACGCTATTCGCACCCCGATCGGCCGCTTCGGCGGCGCCCTCGCTGGCGTGCGTGCCGATGATCTGGCCGCTGTACCGCTCAAGGCGCTGATCGAGCGCAACCCGGGTGTGAAGTGGGATCAGGTCGACGAAGTGTTCTTTGGCTGTGCCAACCAGGCCGGTGAAGATAACCGCAACGTGGCACGCATGGCCCTGCTGCTGGCGGGCCTTCCCGAGACTATCCCGGGCGTGACCCTGAACCGCCTTTGCGCCTCGGGTATGGACGCCATCGGTACTGCATTCCGTGCCATCGCCAGCGGCGAGATGGAGCTGGCCATTGCCGGCGGTGTCGAGTCCATGTCGCGCGCGCCGTTTGTCATGGGCAAAGCCGAGAGCGCTTACTCGCGCAACATGAAGCTTGAGGACACCACCATCGGTTGGCGCTTCATCAACCCGTTGATGAAGAGCCAGTACGGTGTGGATTCCATGCCTGAAACCGCTGATAACGTCGCAGACGATTACCAGGTTTCGCGTGCCGATCAGGATGCATTCGCCCTGCGCAGCCAGCAGAAGGCCGCTGCAGCCCAGGCGGCGGGCTTCTTCGCCGAAGAAATCGTGCCTGTGCGTATCGCCCACAAGAAGGGCGAAACCATCGTCGAGCGCGACGAGCACCTGCGCCCGGAAACCACCCTCGAGGCACTGACCAAGCTCAAGCCGGTCAACGGCCCGGACAAGACCGTCACCGCTGGTAATGCCTCGGGCGTCAACGACGGTGCTGCTGCACTGATCCTGGCCTCGGCTGAGGCGGTGAAGAAGCACGGCCTGACCCCGCGTGCCCGTGTTCTGGGCATGGCCAGCGGTGGTGTGGCGCCCCGGGTGATGGGCATCGGCCCGGTACCCGCAGTGCGCAAGCTGACCGAGCGCCTGGGTGTGGCCATGAGCGATTTCGATGTGATCGAGCTCAACGAAGCCTTCGCCAGCCAAGGCCTGGCGGTGCTGCGTGAGCTGGGCGTGGCCGATGATGCACCGCAAGTCAACCCTAACGGCGGTGCCATTGCCCTGGGCCACCCGCTGGGCATGAGTGGTGCGCGCCTGGTACTGACTGCGCTGCACCAACTGGAAAAGAGCGGCGGGCGCAAGGGCTTGGCGACCATGTGTGTCGGTGTTGGCCAAGGCCTGGCGCTGGCCATCGAGCGGGTTTGACCTGTTCCGGCCTCTTCGCGGGCCAAGCCCGTTCTCACAGGGGACCACGCCTCCCTTGTGAGGGCGGGCTTGGCCCGCGAAGGGGCCGGACTTATGCGACACAAGGCCAATAGCCAGCGCGGAAGCGGAACGAGTGTGTTACTAAGTATGTCTAGACCTACCTAGGACACTCCAGGAGTAAAGCCGTCATGACCTCAACCTATTACACCGGTGAAGAGCGCAGCAAGCGCATCTTCGCCATCGTCGGTGCCTCTTCAGGCAACCTGGTGGAATGGTTCGACTTCTATGTCTACGCCTTCTGTGCAATCTATTTTGCCCCGGCCTTCTTCCCCTCTGACGACCCCACCGTTCAATTGCTCAATACCGCTGGCGTGTTCGCTGCTGGCTTCTTGATGCGGCCTATCGGTGGCTGGATCTTCGGTCGCCTGGCGGACCGCCATGGCCGCAAGAATTCCCTGATGATCTCGGTGCTGATGATGTGTTTCGGCTCCTTGATGATTGCCTGTTTGCCTACCTACTCGAGCATTGGCACCTGGGCTCCGGCATTGCTGTTGCTCGCCCGTTTGATTCAGGGCCTGTCGGTCGGCGGCGAGTACGGTACCACCGCGACCTACATGAGTGAGGTGGCGCTGCGTGGCCAGCGCGGTTTCTTCGCATCGTTCCAGTACGTCACGCTGATCGGTGGCCAACTGCTTGCCGTGCTGGTGGTGGTGATCCTTCAACAATTGCTGACCGAAGAAGAATTGCGTGCCTGGGGCTGGCGCATCCCGTTCGTGGTCGGTTCCATCGCAGCGCTGATCTCGCTGATGCTGCGCCGCTCGCTGCACGAGACCAGCAACGCCGAAACCCGCAAGGACAAGGACGCAGGTTCCATCAAAGGCCTGTTCCGCAACCACACGGCGGCCTTCATCACCGTGCTCGGCTATACCGCCGGTGGCTCGTTGATCTTCTATACCTTCACGACGTACATGCAGAAGTACCTGGTCAACACCGCGGGCATGAGCGCCAAGAGCGCCAGCTTCGTGATGACCGGTGCCTTGTTCCTGTACATGGTGATGCAGCCGTTCTTCGGCATGCTTTCCGACCGTATCGGCCGACGTAACTCGATGCTGCTGTTCGGTGCCTTGGGCACGTTGTTCACCGTGCCGTTGCTGATGGCGCTGAAAACCGTCAGCAGCCCGTTCATGGCCTTCGTGCTGGTGACCCTGGCACTGTGCATCGTCAGTTTCTACACCTCGATCAGTGGCCTGGTGAAGGCCGAGATGTTCCCGCCGCAGGTGCGTGCGCTGGGTGTGGGCCTGGCTTACGCGGTAGCCAACGCGATGTTCGGCGGCTCGGCCGAGTACGTGGCCCTGGGCTTGAAAAGCCTCGGGATGGAGAACACCTTTTACTGGTACGTGACGGCGATGATGGCCATCGCGTTCCTGTTCAGCCTGCGTCTGCCGAAACAGGCGGCGTATCTGCACCATGATGATTAAGGACGTTGCATGAGCAACCTACTGTTTGACGCCTATTTCACCGCCCCGGCCATGCGCGAGATCTTCTCTGACCGCGGCCGCCTGCAAGGCATGCTCGATTTCGAAGCTGCCCTGGCCCGTGCCGAGGCCGCTGCTGGCCTGGTGCCGCTCAGCGCGGTTGCGGCCATCGAGACAGCCTGCCAGGCCGAGCGCTATGACGTTCGTGCGCTTGCCGATGCCATCGCCACGGCAGGCAACTCGGCAATCCCGCTGGTCAAGGCGTTGGGCAAGGTGGTCGCCAGTGGTGTTCCCGAGGCCGAGCGCTATGTGCACTTGGGCGCCACCAGCCAGGATGCGATGGACACCGGGCTGGTGCTGCAGTTGCGTGATGCACTGGCGCTGATCGAGGCCGACCTCGCCACGCTGGCCGAAACCTTGTCGCGCCAGGCCCTGCAGCACGCCGACACACCACTGGTGGGGCGTACCTGGCTGCAGCACGCCACCCCGGTGACCCTGGGCATGAAACTGGCCGGCATCCTGGGCGCCGTTACCCGCCACCGTCAACGGCTGCAGGAGCTGCGTCCGCGCTTGCTGGTACTGCAGTTCGGTGGCGCCTCCGGCAGCCTGGCGGCCTTGGGCAGCAAAGCTATGCCGGTCGCCGAGGGCCTGGCTGCACAGTTGAAACTGACTTTGCCCGAGCAACCCTGGCACACCCAGCGCGACCGCCTGGTGGAATTCGCCTCGGTGCTGGGCCTTGTGGCCGGTAGCCTGGGCAAGCTGGGCCGCGATGTCAGCCTGCTGATGCAGACCGAGGCGGGTGAGGTGTTCGAGCCTTCCGCGCCTGGGAAGGGTGGGTCGTCGACCATGCCGCACAAGCGCAACCCGGTGGGCGCGGCAGTCCTGATCGGAGCTGCCACCCGGGTTCCAGGGCTGCTATCGACACTTTACGCAGCCATGCCCCAGGAGCACGAGCGCAGCCTCGGCCTGTGGCATGCCGAGTGGGAAACACTGCCGGAGATCTGCTGCCTGGTTTCAGGCGCCTTGCGCCAGGCCCAGGTGATCGTCGAAGGCATGGAGGTGGACGCCGAGCGCATGCGCCGTAACCTCGACCTGACCCAGGGCCTGGTGCTGGCCGAGGCGGTGAGCATCGTTCTGGCCCAGCGCCTTGGCCGCGACCGCGCCCATCACTTGCTCGAGCAATGCTGCCAGCGCGCAGTCGCCGAACAGCGCCATTTACGCGCTGTGCTGGGCGACGAGCCGCAGGTGACTGCCGAGCTGACCGAACAGGAACTCGACCGTCTGCTCGACCCTGCCCATTACCTTGGTCAGGCCCGCGTCTGGGTGGCGCGCGCCGTGGCTGAACATCAACGTTTCACTGCCTGAAGGAGACCGCTGTGGCGCATTTGCAACTGGCCGATGGCGTACTGAACTATCGACTCGATGGCCCGGATGATGCCCCGGTGCTGGTGCTGTCCAACTCCCTGGGGACCGACCTGGGCATGTGGGACAGCCAGATTCCGCTGTGGAGCGAGCATTTCCGTGTACTGCGTTACGACACCCGCGGTCACGGCGCTTCGCTGGTCACCGATGGCCCCTACAGCATCGAGCAACTGGGCGGTGATGTACTGGCGCTGCTCGATGCGCTGGATATCGCCCATGCCCACTTCGTCGGCCTGTCCATGGGTGGCCTGATCGGCCAGTGGCTGGGGATCAATGCAGGCGAGCGTCTGCACAGCCTGACCTTGTGCAATACTGCTGCCAAGATCGCCAATGACGAGGTGTGGAATACCCGCATCGACATGGTGCTCAAAGGCGGGCAGCAAGCCATGGCCGACCTGCGCGACGCCTCGATCGCTCGCTGGTTCACCCCTGCTTTTGCCCAGGCTCAACCTGAGCAGGCGCAGCGCATCTGCCAGATGCTCGCGCAGACCTCTCCACAGGGCTATGCCGCCAACTGCGCGGCGGTACGCGATGCCGACTACCGTGAGCAACTCGGCCGTATCCAGGTGCCTACGCTGGTTGTCGCCGGTACCGAGGACGTGGTGACCACGCCGGAACATGGCCGCTTCATGCAGGCCGCGATCATCGGTGCCACCTATGCCGAATTCCCGGCAGCGCACCTGTCCAACGTCGAGATCGGCGAGGCGTTCAGCCTTCGCGTACTTGACTTCCTGCTGGCTCGCTGAGGACTCTGCCATGGATGAGAAACAACGCTACGACGCCGGCATGCAAGTACGCCGCGCGGTACTGGGCGATGCCCATGTAGATCGCAGCCTGGAAAAACTCAACGACTTCAATGGCGAGTTCCAGGAAATGATCACCCGCCATGCCTGGGGTGATATCTGGACCCGCCCGGGCCTGCCACGGCATACGCGCAGCCTGATCACCATCGCGATGCTGATCGGCATGAACCGCAACGATGAGCTCAAGTTGCACCTGCGCGCAGCGGCCAACAACGGCGTGACCCGTGATGAGATCAAGGAAGTGCTGATGCAGAGCGCTATCTACTGTGGTATCCCGGCGGCCAATGCCACCTTCCACCTGGCAGAGTCGGTGTGGGATGAGCTGGGTGTAGAGTCTCGTCAACAGCCGTGAAGCTCACGCCTGTAGGGGCGGCCTTGGGTCGCGCCTACACAGAGCGCAGCGCCACCGGCCCGGCATTGGCCTCCACAGCCTGCTTGAGCGCCGGGCACATGCCCAGCATGAATGCCGCTTCTGCCACCACGAACAGCGGCCCTATGATCAGCCCACTGATATCGTCGACGAAGGCAGGCTTGCGGCCTTCGTAGTAATGCCCGACGAACTGGATGATCCAGCCCAGCACGAACGCTCCTGCCCCAGCACTGAGCCACAGCGCGGTGCTTTGCAGCGCCAATGCCTGGCCAACCCATAGGCACAGCCCCAGCAGCAAACCCATCACCAAGCCGAAACGCAGGTCCAGGCGCAGGTAGAACCACACCGACGCCGCAGCGGCCAGCAGGGCAGGGGACAGCCACACCCCGGCCACGTCCCAGCCTGGGCGCGACAGCAGGATGGTCACTGCCAGCACGATCAGCGGAATGCCGACGAAGTGGGTAGCGATATTGCGTGGGTCGCGGTGGTAGCTTGCGTACTGGCTCAGGTGTTCGACGAGGTTTTTCATTGTCGTTCCTCCCTCGGTGGCCTGCCTGCATGGGGTAGCCTGTGCCGCCGTGGTGGGGGCACAGGCCACTCATGATGCTCAGGATAGCCTGTGGCGCACCACCATCATCAGCTTAGCGAATGGTGGCACTGCGCATGGCTGATGGCCGGGGGATCACAACAGGTTCAACGGGTAGCTGACGATCAACCGGTTCTCATCGAACGCGTTGGTGCTGAAGTCCCTGCGCATGGTGGAGTTGCGCCATTTCACCGAAAGATCCTTGAATGACCCCGACTGCACCACGTAGGCCAGTTCGGTTTCCCGCGCCCATTCCTTGCCGTCCTCGATGCTGCCAGAGGTGACATTGTCACCTTTGATGTAGCGGTTCATCAGGGTCAGGCCCGGAATACCGACGCTGACGAAGTTGAAGTCATGGCGCACCTGCCAGGACCGTTCCTTGGCATTGTCGAAGCTGGAGTTGTAGCTGTCGTTGGCCAGGGTGCCACCGCTGGTGCCGTTGACCCGCAACCAGGCATCGTCGCCACTGACTTTCTGCAGGCCGACGTAGAAGGTGTTGCCCTTGTAGCGTGCAGAGAGCATCGCCGAGGCAGTGCGGTTGTCGAGCTGGCCTGCACGTTCGGCGCCGTCTTCCTTGCCGATGAAGTAGCCGAGGTTGGCGCCCAGGGTCCATTCGCCCAGCGGCTGGCTATGTACCAGGTTGATGTACTGCTGACGGTAGATGTCCTTGAGCTGGGCATCCCACACGCCGATCATCGTGCGCTTGTCGTTGAAGGTGTATTCGCCACCGCCAAAGTTGAAACGATCGGAGGTGAACGCCGCTCGGCCGTTGAGCGACATGTCTTCCATGCTTGCGTCGTTGCGCGGGCTGTTGGCGCGGAACTGACCTGCGTACAGGGTCAGGCCCTCGATCTCTTTCGAGGTGAGCTGGCCGCCACGGAAGGTCTGCGGCAGCGAGCGGCCGTCATCCGAGCGCAGGATCGGCAGCACGGGCATCCATTCGCCTACTTTCAGCTCGGTCTGCGACAGCTTGGCTTTCAGCGCAACGCCCAGGCGGCCGAAGTCGTCGGCAGGCCGGCCGTCATCGTGGACCGGTAGCAGGTGGGTGTTGGTGGTGCCTTTGCCGCCGTCGAGCTTGACCGAGTACATGCCCAGCACATCCACGCCGAAGCCTACGACGCCCTGAGTGAAGCCGGAGCGGGCATCGAGGATGAAACTCTGCGTCCATTCCTCGCCCTTGGCTTGGGAGTGCGCCGGGTCGACGAAGTTGCGGTTGATGTAAAAGTTGCGCAGGTTGAGGGTGGCCTTGGCGTCCTCCATGAAACCGCCTTCGGCGGCCAATGCGGGGAGGGCGCAGGAGATGGCCAACAGGCCGGGCAGCAGCTGGCGTGCGGGGTGCGAAATGCTCATCTGTCGTGGATCTCTTGTTTTTATTGGCGAACCGGTGCGCTGCAGCGTGCGGCCTGCAGGGCGGGTCTTTTCTGTCAAATTGGCAACGTGTTGCTGGGGAGGATGGTGCGGGGGAGGGCAGCGGTGAGGCAATTCGCCGCAAGCGGAAGCGGGCGATAATCGAACGGAATGTTCCAGGTGGTTAATTATTTGTCAGGCAGCGTGGTGATGTATAAACATCCCTGGCAGTCATGACAGCCAGTAAGCGTTTTCAGGGCTGCTACGCACCCCATCGCCGGCAAGCCGGCTCCCACAGAGTTCTGGGGTGCACCTCAGACAGTGGACATCCCTCCATCTTTCGGGGTGCAGTCCATCCCTGTGGGAGCCGGCTTGCCGGCGATGGGCCGCAAAGCGGCCCCAATACGCTGGACTGACTGGCAGCACCGCCAGGGATGGGCTTGGTGCTTTCAACCCGAGCACTCAGCTCTTCGGTGTTGCCGCCGATGCCTGCTGATTGGCCTGGCCAGTCTTCTCATACCAGCCACCGCCGAGCGCTTTATACAGGTTGACCTCGCTGGTCAGCTGCGACAGGCGATCGGTGATCAGTGACTGCTGTGCACTGAACAGGTTGCGCTGGGCATCGAGGAAGGTCAGGTTGCTGTCGATGCCGATGCGGTAACGGCGTTCGGCCAGGCGGTAATAATCCTGGTTCGCCTGCACCAGGTCACGTTGCGCCTGCAACTGCTCTTCGAAGGTCTTGCGCGCCGCCAGGCCATCGGAGACTTCCTGGAAGGCGGTCTGGATGGTCTTTTCATACTTGGCGACGTTGATGTCCTTCTGGATCTTCGAATAGTCCAGGCTGGCCTTCAGGCTGCCGGCGTTGAAGATCGGCAGGTTGATCTGCGGCTGGAACAGCCAGGTCCCCGAACCACCCTTGAACAGCCCGTCCATGTCCGGGCTCAGGGTGCCCGCGTTGGCGGTCAGGCTGATGCTCGGGAAGAACGCTGCGCGCGCTGCGCCAATGTTGGCATTGGCGGCCTTGAGCAGGTGTTCGGCTTCCTGAATGTCCGGGCGGCGCTGAAGAAGGTCCGACGGCAGGCCAGCCGGCACTTCCGCCAGCTGGTCGGCATCGAGCCCCAGCGGCTTGGGCAGGTCGGCCGGGATGCCGGTACCCACCAGCACAGCCAGGCTGTTGAGGTCCTGGGCTACCAGGCGCTGGTATTGCGAGTACTTGACCCGTGCCCCTTCCACAGCGGTGCGCGCCTGGCTGAGGTCGAGCGCCGACGCCACACCGACTTCGTTGCTGCGGCGGGTCAGGTTGTAGCTTTCTTCGTAGGTCTTGAGCGTTTCTTCGGTCAGCTTGAACAGCGCCTGGTCGGCCTGCCAGGTGTAGTAGGCGTTGGCCACGCTGGCCACCAGGGCGATCTGCGTGGAGCGCCGCGCCTGCTCACTGGACAGGTAGGTTTCCAGAGCCTGCTCGGTCAGGCTGCGTACGCGGCCGAACAGGTCCAGCTCATAGGCGCTGACACCCAGGGTGGCCGAGTACTGGCTGGTGATGTTGGCTTCGCCGGTGGTCGACAGGTCAGCCGGGACGCGCTGGCGGCTGCCGCTGCCAGTGGCCGAAACCGCCGGGAACAGGTCAGCGCGCTGGATGCGGTACTGCGCACGGTAGGCATCGAGGTTCAGCGCCGCCACGCGCAGGTCGCGGTTGTTGACCAGCGAAGTCTGGATCAACTGCTGCAGTGCCGGGTCGTGGAAGAACTGGCGCCAGCCCTGTTCGGCGGCGGCCACATCGGCCGACTCGGTCGGCGAGTACGCAGGGCCTTGCGGCCACTGCGCAGCCACCGGTGCTTCCGGGGTCTGGTAGTCAGGGATCAGCGAGCAGCCGCCGAGAATGAAAGCGGTTACCGCAAGGGACAACAAAGACTTGGTCATTGCCCAGCCTCATAACGTGGAGTTTCAGGGGTGGCGTCCTTTTCCGGCTTTTTGCTGCCGAACAGCGACGACACTGCGACGAAGAACAGCGGTACCCAGAAGATGGCCAGCACGGTCGCACTGATCATGCCGCCAATTACCCCAGTACCGATGGCATGCTGGCTGCCCGCGCCCGCGCCGCTGGAAATGGTCAACGGTACCACGCCCAGGATGAATGCCAGCGAGGTCATGATGATCGGGCGAAGACGCATGCGGCATGCCTCGATCGCTGCGTCAAACAGGCTCTTGCCTTGCTCGTGCAGTTCCTTGGCGAATTCCACGATCAGGATCGCGTTCTTCGCCGCCAGGCCGATGGTAGTCAGCAGGCCGACCAGGAAGTACACGTCATTGGACAGGCCGCGCAGGCTGGTGGCGATCAGCGCACCGATGATGCCCAGTGGAACGACAAGCACGACGGCGATCGGGATCGACCAGCTTTCATACAGTGCAGCCAGGCACAGGAACACGAACAGGATCGAGAGGGCGAACAGTGCCGGCATCTGCGAGCCGGAGAGTTTTTCCTCGTAGGACATGCCGGTCCAGGAGTAGCCGATACCGTCCGGCAGTTCGCCAGCGATACGCTCCACCTCGGCCATGGCTTCACCGGTACTGTAGCCAGGGGCCGGGGCACCGAGGATTTCCATCGCCTCGACGCCGTTGTAGCGCGAGAGCTTGGGCGAACCGTAGGTCCACTCGCCGGTGGCGAAGGACGAGAACGGCACCATCTCGCCTTCGCCGTTGCGCACGTACCACTTCTGCAGGTCTTCCGGGCTCATCCGGGCGTTCGCTTCGCCCTGGATGTACACCTTCTTGACCCGGCCGCGGTCGATGAAGTCGTTGACGTAGCTGGCACCCAAGGCAATCGACAGGGTGTTGTTGATGTCGGAGATGGTCACGCCCAGGGCGCTGGCACGTTCGTCATCGATGGTCAGCTGGTACTGCGGCTCATCGTTCAGGCCGTTCGGGCGCACGCCGCTGAGCACCTTGCTCTGGCCAGCCTTGGCCAGGAACTGGTTGCGCGCTTCCATCAGTTTTGCATGGCCGACGCCCCCACGGTCCTGAAGGAATACGTCGAAGCCGGTGGCGTTACCCAGTTCCATTACCGCAGGCGGCGCGAAGGCGAACACCATCGCATCACGGAAGCTGAAGAAGTGCTGCTGGGCACGCTCGGCCAGGCCGAACACGCTGTTCTCCTTGGTGCGCTCGTCCCATGGCTTGAGCATGATGAACGCCATGCCCGAGCTTTGCCCGCGACCGGCAAAGTTGAAGCCGTTGACGGTGAACACCGACGACACGGTATCGGCTTCGTCCTTGAGCAGGTAATCACGCATGTTGTCGATCACCACCTGGGTGCGCTCAGCACTGGAACCGGCCGGGGTCTGTACCTGGGCGAACAGTACGCCCTGGTCTTCCTCTGGCAGGAACGCGGTAGGGATGCGGGTGAACAGCCAGATCATGCCGACGACAATCAAGACATAGCCCAGCAGGAACGGCACCTTGTTGCGCAGGATGGTGCCCACGCTGCGCTCGTAGCCGTTCACGCCGCGGTCGAAGTTACGGTTGAACCAGCCGAAGAAGCCACCTTTGGCTACATGGTGCTCGCCCTTTTTGAGTGGCTTGAGCATGGTGGCGCACAGGGCCGGGGTGAAGATCAGCGCCACCAGCACCGACAGGCCCATGGCCGAGACGATGGTGATGGAGAATTGCCGGTAGATCACCCCCGTGGAGCCACCGAAGAAGGCCATCGGCAGCAGTACTGCCGACAGTACCAGGGCGATGCCCACCAGCGCGCCCTGAATCTGCTCCATCGACCGCTTGGTTGCCTCTTTGGGCGGCAAGCCTTCCTCGGACATGACCCGTTCGACGTTCTCCACCACGACGATGGCGTCGTCCACCAACAAGCCAATGGCCAGAACCATGGCGAACATGGTCAGGGTGTTGATGCTGAAGCCCGCTGCGGCAAGGATGCCGAAGGTGCCCAGCAATACCACCGGTACGGTCATGGTGGTAATGATGGTGGCGCGGAAGTTCTGCAGGAACAGGTACATCACCAGGAATACCAGGACCACGGCTTCGATCAGGGTGTGGATAACCCCGCTGATCGATTCGGTGACCACCGGTGTGGTGTCATACGGGAATACCGCTTTCACCCCTGGCGGGAAGAACGGCTCCAGCTCGCTGATGGTGTTGCGCAAGGCCGTGGCGGTATCCAGGGCGTTGGCACCGGTTGCCAGCTTGACCGCAAGGCCCGAGGCCGGCTTGCCGTTGAACTGGGCGCTGATGGCGTAGTTTTCGCCACCCAGGCCGACCTGGGCAACATCACTCAGGCGAACCTGCGAACCGTCGCTGTTGACCTTGAGCAGGATCTTCTCGAACTGCTCGGCGGTCTGCAGGCGGGTCTTGCCGATGATGGTGGCGTTCAGCTGGGTGCCCGGCATGGCAGGCAGGCCACCGAGCTGGCCGGAGGAGACCTGCACGTTCTGCGCGGCGACCGCGTTCTTGACGTCGACCGGGGTCAGCTGGAATTTGTTCAGCTTGGCCGGATCGAGCCAGATACGCATTGCGTACTGTGCACCGAATACCTGGAAGTCACCCACACCTGCCGTACGCGAAATCGAGTCCTGCATGTTGGAAACGATGTAGTTGGCAAGGTCATCCTTGGTCATGGTGCCGTCTTCTGACACCAGGCCGATCACCATCAGGAAGTTCTTCACTGCCTTGGTGACGCGGATACCTTGCTGCTGCACTTCCTGCGGCAGCAGTGGGGTGGCCAGGTTCAGCTTGTTCTGTACCTGAACCTGCGCGGTATCAGGGTTGGTGCCC
This sequence comes from Pseudomonas putida, assembly GCF_026625125.1. NCBI lineage: Bacteria > Pseudomonadati > Pseudomonadota > Gammaproteobacteria > Pseudomonadales > Pseudomonadaceae > Pseudomonas > Pseudomonas putida. The sequence continues at coordinate 1,141,472 of NZ_CP113097.1, forward strand.
TGCTCGAAGGTGGCGGTGATGGTCATGCTGCCGTCGGAGTTGCTCTCCGAGGACACATAACGCAGGTTGTCGATGCCGTTGAGCTGCTGCTCGATCACCTGCACCACGGTGTCCTGCACGGTTTGCGCCGAGGCGCCCGGGTAGGTCACGGAGATGGCGATGGCCGGCGGCGCAATGCTCGGGTACTGGTTGATCGGCAGCTTCAGGATCGACAAAGCGCCGACGAGCATGATCACCAAGGCGATCACCCAGGCGAAGATCGGGCGATCGATAAAGAACTTCGACATGGTTTACTCCGCTTTGGCGTCTGCTTTGGCCGAGCTGGCCTGATCAGGGCTGCCCGGTTTCTTGACGTTGGTGGCATCGCCGACCTTGACCTCGACACCTGGGCGCACGTACTGCAGGCCTTCGGTGATCAGGCGGTCGCCCGGGTTCAGGCCTTCTTCGATCAGCCAATCGCTGCCCAGGGTGCGGCTGGCCTTGAGCTGGCGCAGTTCGACCTTGTTCTCCTGGTTGACTACCAGCGCAGTCGGTTCACCCTTGAGGTCACGGGTCACGCCTTGCTGCGGGGCCAGGATGGCATTGCTGTTGACCCCGGCCTTGAGCCGCGCGTGCACGAACATGCCGGGCAGCAGGGTGTGGTCAGGGTTGGGGAAGATGGCGCGCAGCGTCACCGAACCTGTGGTCTCGTCGACCGCCACTTCGGAGAACTCCAGGCGACCTTCCTGCTTGAACAGGCTGCCGTCTTCAAGCACCAGCTGGACGGAGGCGGCGTTGTCGCCGGACTTCTGCAGCTGGCCACTTTCCAGGTCACGACGCAGTTTGAGCAACTCGGCGGTGGACTGCGTGACATCGACGTAGATCGGGTCGAGTTGCTGGATGGTAGCCATGGCATTGGTCTGGCCATTGCTCACCAGCGCACCTTCGGTGAACGACGAGCGACCGATACGGCCACTGATCGGCGCCAGTACCTTGGTATAGCGCAGATCGATCTGGGCGCTCTTGAGCGCGGCCTCGGCCTGCAATCGTTTGGCATTGGCGTCGTCGTATTCCTGCTTGGACACCGCCTGTTCGTCGATCAGCTGCTTGTAGCGCTCGGCCAGCGAGCGGGTGGCCTGCAGGTTGGCCTGGGCGTTGGCCAAGGTCGCCTCGTAGACGGCAGGGTCGATCTGGTACAGCTGCTGACCGGCCTTGACGTCGCTGCCTTCCTTGAACAGGCGCTTGAGAATGATGCCATTGACCTGTGGGCGCACTTCGGCAACGCGATAGGCGCTGGTGCGCCCCGGCAGCTCGGAGGTCAAGGTGAAGGCCTGGGGCTGGATTGTCACGACGCCGACCAGAGGAGCCTGTGCTGCGGGCGCGGCTTCTTCTTTCTTACAGCCACTTAGCAGAGTTGCCAGGGCGACGGCGGAAACCAGAGCGGTAACGGCTGGCTTGAATTGCATGAGGATCCTCGGGTCGCTAGAGCAGGGAGACGCTCAAGAGTAATGGAAGAGTCTTGTCAGAAAAAATGCTATCAGGTTGGATAAATAGCTTACTAACGAATATACTTACATTCATGGTTGTTTGTAAATACCGTAGGGTGGTACTTGGCTACTATCCGGCCCCTTGATTAGCCCATCCGGAGGCGCCCTTCAGAGGTGACCCCGGCGGATTCCCCACCGGCAACGTGCCTGTGGGCCCAGATGAGGTTGTACTGCCATGGTCCGTCGAACCAAAGAAGAAGCCCAGGAAACCCGAACTCAGATCATCGAGGCGGCGGAAAAGGCTTTCTACAAGCGTGGGGTTGCACGAACCACCCTTGCTGACATCGCCGAGCTGGCGGGCGTGACCCGCGGTGCCATCTACTGGCATTTCAACAACAAGGCGGAGTTGGTCCAGGCGCTGCTCGACAGCCTGCACGAAACCCATGACCACTTGGCGCGCGCCAGTGAAAGCGAGGACGAGCTGGACCCCCTTGGCTGCATGCGCAAGCTGCTGTTGCAAGTGTTCAACGAGCTGGTGCTCGACGCCCGGACCCGGCGTATCAATGAGATCTTGCATCACAAGTGCGAGTTCACCGATGACATGTGTGAAATTCGCCAGCAGCGCCAAGGCGCGGTGCTGGATTGCCACGAAGGCATTACCTTGGCGTTGGCCAATGCCGTACGCCGTGAACAGTTGCCGGCCGGGCTGGATGTGGAGCGAGCGGCCGTGGCCCTGTTTGCCTATGTCGATGGCCTGATCGGGCGCTGGTTGCTCCTGCCAGACAGCTTCGATCTGTTGCGCGATGCCGATCAATGGGTGGACACCGGGCTGGATATGCTGCGCTGGAGCCCGGCGTTGCGCAAATGACACTTTGTTAAGGAGTGTGAGGGAGTGTTTTCCCTGAGTATTAAGGGATGATTAATACCTTCAAGGTGTGCCCCTAGCGTCCACGCAACTGCCGGTCTGGCAATGCCACCGCCGCGATCAGCCCGAGCATCGCCACTGCGGCGCTGCCCAGCAGCAGGTACCTGAAGGTTTGCAGTAATCGTGCCTGGGTTGCTGGGTCCGCTTCGCCTGCCTGCAGGCTCCCCAGCAACGGATTACCCAGCAACTCGAACCCACCCTGATGCAGCAGTGCCAGCAATACGCTGGACATGCATGCCACGCCCATCGCGCCGCCCAGTGAGCGGAACAGGTTGGTCGTGCTGGTGGCCACGCCGATGTCCTTGCTGTCCACGGCGCTCTGTGTGCCTACCAGCGATGTCGGGAACTGCAGCCCGCAGGCGATCCCGGTGAACAGCATGAATAGCGCGCTGAGTACCCCCGACTGTGGTGGGGTGATGGCCATGGCGAAGATTGCCACCGGCATCAGCAACGCACCGGCGAGGATCTGCGGCTTGTAGCGGCCAGTGAAGCTGGTCATGCGCCCGCCGGTGAATGCACCGATAGGCAAGCCGATGGCCAAGGGCAGCAGGTGTAGCGCCGCGCTGTCGGCCCCGGCCCCGGTGATGCCCTGGTAACGCAGGGGCATCAGCATGGTCAGAGAGATCGATTGAAAGCTGGCGAAGAAAATCACCGCCCAGCACAGCACGGCAACCCGGTTGCCGAACAGCCCCAGTGGCAGCAATGGCTCCTGGCAGCGACGTTCATGCCCGATGAACAAGGCCGCGCCAAGCCCGGCGCAGGCGAACAGGGCCACCACGGCAGGCGCAGTCCAGGCATGGCCCTGGCCGACCAGGGTAATGCCCAGTAGCAGGCTGCCCAGGCCAAGGATCAACAAAACCGCCCCCACATAGTCCACCTGGGCCCGCCGCCGTTGCACGGGTATGCCCCGTAGGGCGCGGTGGAGGGCCCAGAGGGCGACCATGCCCAAGGGCAGGTTGATCCAGAACACCCAGCGCCACGACAGGTATTCGGTCAGCCAGCCACCTAGCACCGGCCCTGCCACACTCGCTGCGGCATACATGCTGCTGAAATAGCCCTGGTAGCGCCCACGCTCGCGCGGCGGCACGAAGTCGCCGATGATCGCCTGGCTCACCGAGACCATTCCGCCCGCACCGATGCCTTGCAGTACGCGCGCCAGCACCAGTTGTTGCATGTCTTGGGCCAGGGCGCAGGCGATGGAGGCCAGGGTGAACAGACTGATGCCGGTAAGGATCATGCGCCGGCGCCCATACAGGTCCCCCAGCTTCCCGTAGATCGGCACCGCCACGGTCATCGCCACCATGTAGCCCGAAATCACCCAGGCCAGCAGCCCGACGTCATTGAACTGCGCGGAAATGGCGGGCAGTGAGACGGCGACGATGGTCTGGTCCAGGGCGCCAAGGAAAATGGCCAGCATCAACGCGTTGAGCACGTTACGCAGGCCAGCAGGAGGCAGGGCGGCGGTCACGGGGGTACCTTGTTTGAAGGACGGCGGTGGCTTGGGCGGCCCGCGAAACGGGTCGGCATCAAGTGTGCAATCAAGTGTGCAATTGTAACCCGACTTAGGTAGCTACCTATCCACTATCTGCATCGCCTATGCAAGATCGGCATTGGCGCATTCATCCAGTGCTGCATGGCCGCGTGATATCGTGCATAGGCCGCAGAGCCTTGAATCCTGGGGTTGCACCAGCGTGGTGCAACATTATGTCGCAGGTTTCCAGTGCCGCTGTTTCCCACACCTTTTATTCCTCTGCCTGCATGTCGAGCATGACCGCCCAGATGGCGACGGTTGGAACAGGTCAGGTAGACCCGATTCAGGGGTCGGTAGCAACCGTTCAATTTCACGTATAAGCGGAGTGATCATGCCCAAGGCTTCCCATCAAGATCTGCGTTTTGCCTTCCGCGAGCTGCTCGCTTCAGGTTCCTGCTATCACACGGCGTCCGTGTTCGACCCGATGTCGGCGCGTATCGCCGCTGACCTGGGCTTTGAAGTCGGCATTCTCGGCGGCTCGGTCGCCTCGCTGCAGGTGCTGGCCGCACCAGACTTCGCCCTTATCACGCTGAGTGAATTCGTCGAGCAGGCTACCCGCATCGGCCGGGTGGCCCAGCTGCCGGTGCTCGCCGATGCCGACCACGGTTATGGCAATGCGCTGAACGTCATGCGCACCGTCGTCGAACTGGAACGCGCCGGTGTGGCTGCGCTGACGATCGAAGACACGCTGCTGCCGGCCCAGTTCGGGCGCAAGTCCACCGACCTGATCCCGGTCGAGGAGGGCGTTGGCAAGATCCGTGCGGCGCTGGAGGCACGGGTAGACGCTTCGCTGTCGATCATTGCCCGGACCAACGCCGGTGTGCTCAGCACCGAAGAAATCATCGTGCGCACGCAGAGCTACCAGAAGGCCGGTGCCGACGCCATCTGCATGGTGGGTGTCAAAGACTTCGAGCAACTGGAGCAGATTGCCGAGCACCTGAGCGTGCCGCTGATGCTGGTGACCTATGCCAACCCGAACCTGCACGACGATGAGCGCCTGGCGCGCCTTGGCGTGCGGATCGTGGTCGATGGCCATGCCGCCTATTTTGCCGCGATCAAGGCCACTTATGACTGCCTGCGCCTGCAGCGCGGTCGGCAGAACAAGTCGGAAAACCTCACCGCCACCGAGCTGTCGCACACCTACACCCAGCCTGAGGACTACATCCGCTGGGCCAAGGAATACATGAGCGTCGACGAGTGACCGGCATGGCGCCGTTCCGCCTGGCGGGCGGCGCTCAACGGGCAAGCACCCTAGGGCATTCGTTGGCCGGTGCTTGCCGATACTGCCGCGCTTCGGGCCCAGCCGTTCAGCGGTTGGCGCGCGCTTGCAGCCAAGCCATCAACTCGACCAGCCCAGGCGGCACATTCCTGGCCTGACAGGCCAGGTAATAGCCTTTGCCGGTCATCACCTTGAGCCCGAACGGCATGCACAGCCTGCCGCTTTTAAGGTCGTCACCTATCAGCGCCCAATCACCTATGGCCACCCCGGTGCCCTGGGAGGCCATTGCCATGGCCATGTCCAAGGTTTCGAAATGCTGCCTGGGCCCTTGAGTGTCGAAGGCGACCCCAGCGGCTTGTAGCCATAGGCGCCAGTCATGTTCATCCCGCGAGGGGTGCAGCAGCATGTGGCGCTGAAGGTCCCCAACCTCTTTCAGTGGCACCGGCCCTGCCAGTAACGAGGGGGCGCATACCGGCGTGAGCTGTTCCTCGAACAGCTTGCACACGTGCAGCCCATGGTTCGGCGCATCGCCGTAGACGACCGCTGCATCGAACCCTTCACGACGAAAATCCACGCCATGCTGCACTGTGGTGGTCAGCTCCACAGGCACATCCGGGCGCAGCGCCTGCCATTCCATCAGGCGCGGCAGCAACCAGCGCATCACGCAGGTCGGCGCCTTGAGCTGGAGGGTCGCGCTGCGCCCGCCCACTTCCCGTACGCCCTGATCGATCAAGGCGAATACCTGCTGCACGCGCGGCAGCCAGTCTTGCCCTTCACGGGTCAGGCTCAGGCCACGGGCCTGGCGCTGGAACAAGGCGTACCCCAGGTGCTCTTCGAGCCCAGCGATCTGCCGGCTGACGGCGCCCTGGGTGATATGCAACTGCTGTGCGGCACGGGTGAAGTTGCAGTGCTGGGCGGTGATCAGGAAGGTGTGCAGGGAGGAAAGCGGTGGTAGGCGTTTCATCGCTCAAGCCATGATTTAAAGACATGGCTAGTATGTTTTTTTTTGCCTTGTCGCGATAGCCCCGGTTGGGTCCAATGAGCGCAGATTTCAACGGATACAAGGTGAAACGTGATGACTACCTGCGGCGAAGTACTGGTCAAACTCCTCGAAGGCTATGGCGTTGACCATGTTTTCGGCATTCCCGGCGTGCATACCGTGGAACTCTACCGAGGCCTGGCGGGCTCGTCGATCCGGCATGTCACACCGCGCCACGAGCAAGGCGCGGGCTTCATGGCTGACGGCTATGCGCGTACGCGTGGCACGCCGGGGGTATGTTTCATCATCACCGGCCCCGGGATGACCAACATCACCACCGCGATGGGCCAGGCTTACGCTGATTCGATCCCGATGCTGGTGATTTCCAGCGTGCAGTCGCGCAGCCAGCTGGGCGGGGGGCGTGGCAAGCTGCACGAGCTGCCCAATCAGAGCGCCCTGGTGGCTGGGGTGGCCGCGTTCTCGCACACCTTGATGAGCGCTGATGACTTGCCGCAGGTACTGGCGCGCGCGTTCGCCGTCTTCGATGGCGCCCGGCCGCGCCCGGTTCATATCGAGATTCCGTTGGATGTGCTGGTCGAGCCTGCCGACCACCTGCTACCGGGGCGCCCTGTGCGCAGCAGCCGGGCGGGCGCTGCGCCGCAGGCGGTGGCACGGATGGCCGAACGTCTGGGCAAGGCGCGCAAGCCATTGATCCTGGCCGGCGGCGGTGCGTTGGCTGCCGGCCCTGCGTTGGCGCGCATGGCCGAGTATCTGCAGGCACCGGTGGCACTCACCATCAATGCCAAGGGCCTGCTGCCCTCTGACCATCCGTTGCAGATCGGTTCGACCCAGTCGCTGGTCGCTACCCGTGCGCTGGTGGCAGAGGCAGATGTCGTGCTGGCGATTGGCACCGAGCTAGCTGAAACCGACTACGACGTGACATTCAAGGGCGGCTTTGAAATCCCTGGCGCACTGCTGCGCATCGACATCGATCCGGACCAGACCGTACGCAACTACTTGCCGGAGCTGGCGCTGGTCGCCGATGCCGAGCTGGCAGCGCAGGCACTGCTCGATGCCCTGCACGACCTGCCACAGCCTGCTCGCGAGGGCGCGTGGGGGGCGGCACGCGTAGCGCGCCTGCGCGCGTCACTGAGTGCGACATGGGACCCGCCAACCCTGAGCCAGACCCGTTTGCTGACCAGCATTCTGGAACGTTTGCCCAACGCCATCCTGGTGGGCGATTCGACGCAGCCTGTGTACAGCGGCAACCTGACCCTGGATATGGACCAGCCACGCCGTTGGTTCAATGCCTCGACCGGCTACGGCACCTTGGGTTATGCGCTGCCAGCGGCGATGGGGGCGTGGCTGGGCAGTGCCGAGCGACCCGCCGCGCGTGCCCCGGCAGTGTGCCTGATCGGGGACGGTGGGCTGCAGTTCACTTTGCCGGAGCTGGCCAGTGCGGTGGAGGCCCAGGTGCCGCTTATCGTGCTGTTGTGGAACAACCAGGGCTATGAGGAAATCAAGAAGTACATGGTCAACCGTGCCATCGAGCCGGTCGGGGTGGATATCCATACCCCTGATTTCATCGGCGTGGCACGTGCCTTGGGGGCTGAAGCGGAACAGGTCGGCGATGTGCAGCAGCTGCAGGCGGCCCTGGGGAGGGCCGTGGAGCGTAATGGGCCGACGTTGATCCAGGTCGATCAGAACCAGTGGCAGGCAGCGGTCAAAGGCTGAGCCCGTAAACCATCACCCGGCACTGGCCCGCAGCCGTGCCACATCCCGAATCGGCGGGGCGCCATACAGCCGGCTGTATTCGCGGCTGAACTGCGAGGGGCTTTCATAGCCCACCCGGTAACCTGCCACCGCCGCCTCGAGGCCGTCGTTGAGCATCAGGCGGCGGGCCTCCTGCAGGCGCAATTGCTTCTGGTATTGCAACGGGCTCATGGAGGTCACGGCCTTGAACCTGTGGTGCAAGGTTGACGTGCTGAGGTTGACCTCACGCGCCAGGTCCTCGATGCGTAGCGGCTGGTGGAAGTTCTGATTGAGCCAGGTAATGGCTTGGCACACCCGGTGCGTCTGGCTGTTGGCCAGGGCTATTTCATACAGGCGGTAGCCCTGAGGGCCGCGCAGCAGTCGGTAAAGGATTTCCCGGCGGATCAGCGGCGCGAGCATGGCGATGTCACGCGGCGAGTCCAGCAGGCGAATCAGCCGCAGCAGCGCGTCGAGCAGTTGCGGATCGGTCCTTTCCACGTACAAACCACGGCCTGAGGGCAGGTTGGGCACCAGCATCGGCCCGCTTTCGGCGATCAACTGGCTGATCTCGGCCGGGTCGAGGTCCAGGCGCAGGCCCAGGCTGGGGTTTTCCGGGCTGGCATCGAGCTTCGCGCCGCTGAGCGGCAGGGTCACCGATACCACCATGTAATGCAGCGGGTCGTAGGCATACTGCTCGTCGCCCAGAAACAGCGTCTTGCTGCCTTGGGCAAGGACACACAGAGCCGGCTGGGCCAAGGTCGGCACCGAGCGCACGTTCTCGGTGTAGCGCACCAGGTACAAGTCGTCGATGGCCGACGCGGGGCCGTGGGCCTCGCCGGCATGTCGTCCGATCAGCTCGGCCAGTTCCTGGCGCTGCACTTCCAGAGTCGGATCAATGGACGGGACGGTGGTCATGATGGCTTTCCTCTGCTGACCGACGCAGCATAGGTTTGGGCAATGCTGGGCGCTAGTCCAAAGCTGCACGCCGATTGCCTGATCCTGCCGCGCGGCAGGATCAGGCAATCGGCGTGCAGTAATGGCCTAACGCGCCGCGCGAGGGCGCCACTAACCTTGGCAGCCTGGTTTTCCCGTCCATCTGCTCCAAGGAGATCGTGCAATGGCCCTTCTACAACCGGTCACCCATTTGGCTTTCATCCGTGCCAGCAGTGGTCGCTCGGCAGAGCTCGGCGTGCGTTTGCGGGACCTGCTCGAACCCTCGCTGAGCGCGCCTGGCTGCCTGAGCTTTACCGTACAGCGCTCGCAGGCCGATGCCGATCTGTGGCTGCTCAGCGGGAGCTGGCGTGACCAGCAGGCGATGACAGGTTATTTCGAGTCGCCAGCCCTGCAGGTGTTCGGCGAGCTGGTGCAAGCCCAGGTGGTCAGCAGCCTGGATCTGCATACCTTTGGTTGAATGCCACGCCGCGCGGGGTAGAATCCCGCCCCTTGATCAACGACGCGGATTGCAGCAATGGCACGTAGAGAATTCCCGCATTTCGAAGCGGTTTCGGCGATGGTCCCGGTGGAGGGCGGCGGCTACTACGCTGCTATCGCGGTCAAGGCCTTGGGCATGGGGGGAGCGCCGCGTTTCCACAAGGTGCTCGATGGCCAGGTGTTCAAGAGCGCCATGGCGGCCGACGAGGCCGCCTGCGCTGAGCTTGATCGCCTCAAGGGCGTGGGTGAAGAGGGCGAATTGCTCTGGTGATCACACCTGTGGCCTTCTCATCTTGAACAGGTTGCCCAGTTCGAAGTAGTCCGCCGGGCCACCGCCTCGCAAGATCGGCTCGGCGGCCGCGGTATCGTAGATACCGTCCTTGAGCAGGTGCTCAGCGATGTGCACCGCCACCACTTCGCCCAGTATCAGCCAGCTCGGCACCGGCTCCTGGTCGGCCCGCGTGAGCTGGACGATCTGGCTCACCTTGCATTCGAAGGCCACCGGGGTTTCGCCCACACGGGGCACCTTCACCAGGCTCGACGGGGTTGCGCTCAACCCGCTCAAGTCGAATTCGTTGACCTCTGCCGGTACGGCTGCGCAGCTCTGGTTCATGGCTTCGGCCAGCGGGCGGGTGGCCAGGTTCCAGACGAACTCGCCGGTCTGCTCGATATTGTTCAGGCTGTCTTTGCGCCCGACGCTGCAGAAACCGATGATTGGCGGGATGTAGTTGAAGGCGTTGAAGAAACTGTAGGGCGCGAGGTTCAAGCGGCCTTCGCGGTCCTGGGAGGAGATCCAGCCGATCGGACGTGGGCCGACGATGGCATTGAACGGGTCGTGGGGCAGGCTGTGGCCTTTGGCGGGTTCGTAGTAGTACATCTGCGGGGCTTGGGGCCCTACCTCCAGAGGGGACGAGGCGCCTAGTGTGCCAAGCTTGTGCCCGCCTGGAAATGATCAAGCCCGACCGAGGCCGGGCTGGTGGCACGCATCAGGGATCAGCTGATGCGGTGGGCGTTGGTGCGGTCGAAGCCGTCTTCGGCGAAGCGTTGTGCGCCAGTGCGGTCGAAGCCATCTTCGGCGAAGCGTTGAGCGCCAGTGCGGTCGAAGCCGTCTTCGGCGAAGCGTTGTGCGCCAGTGCGGTCGAAGCCATCTTCGGCGAAGCGTTGAGCACCGGTACGGTCGAAGCCGTCTTCGGCGAAGCGCTGTGCACCGGTACGGTCGAAACCGTCTTCAGCGTAAGTGGCCGCTTGGCTGTGGGCCGCTGCGAAGCTGTGGCCGTTGGTGCGATCGAATCCATCTTCGGCAAAGGCGCCAGTGGCGAAAACCGAGAAGGCCAGGGTAAGGATCAGTTTGTTTTTCATGGTCGTTGCTCCGTTGGGTTCAAGAGGTGTTTCGTTTCTATGGGTTCAATGCTACGCCGATTAATTTGATTAAAAAGCGCAAAAATCCGCACTAACAGATCGAATTAATAGATGTTTTTGGGCCCGCCAATGGCGAACATCGCACTTGGTGAAGCCACCGGAACGCCGGTGAGGCAGTTCGCGTGCAATGGGCTTATCAGCGTATGCAGGATGGCGCAGCGGAATTAATGCGGAGTTAAGGCGGGTATTGGGTTGGCTGAAGGGCAGGTGTCACGGGCGGCAGAACACTCAAGCCCTGCACTCAGCGGCATCACAAATGCGTTTTTGCACAACGAAAAAAGGGGCGCCCAGTTACTTGGGCGCCCCTTTTCAAACCGCAGGATCACGGTCAGTCAGTAGTAATCCGCGAATGCTGCTTGGTGTCCTTCATGGTTGCGTACACCAACAACGAACAAGCGATGCACGCTGTGACGTACCAGTAGAAACCGCTCTCCATCCCGGCGCTCTTGAACCACAGGGCTACGTATTCTGCGGTGCCGCCGAAGATCGAGACGGTCAGGGCGTAAGGCAGACCGACGCCCAGCGCGCGAATCTCGGTCGGGAACAGTTCCGCCTTGACCACGGCGTTGATCGAGGTGTAACCGCTGACGATGATCAACGCGGCCATGATCAGGAAGAACGCACCCCACCAGGTCTGGATGGTGTGCAGGGTGCTGAGGATCGGCACGGTGAACAGGGTGCCCAGCACGCCAAAGGCAATCAGGATCGGGCGACGGCCGATCTTGTCGGACAGGCCGCCAATGATTGGCTGGAGGCACATGAACAGGAACAGCGTGGCCGCCGAGATGGTGGTCGAATCACTGATGCTCATGCCGACGGTGTTGACCAGGTACTTCTGCATGTAGGTGGTGTAGGTATAGAAGGCCAAGGTGCCGCCCATGGTCAGGCCGACCACGGTCATCAGTTCCTTGGGGTGGCGCATCAGGGTGCGCATCAGGCTTTCCTTGGCCTTTTCCTTCTTGGTGAACGAGGCGGTTTCTTCCATGCCACGGCGCAGATACAGCGCGACCACCGCGCACAGTGCGCCAATCACGAACGGCACGCGCCAGCCCCAGGCATACAGTTGCTCGGTGGTCAGCGTCTGCTGCAGAACGATCAGTACCGCCAGGGCGATGAGCTGGCCGGAAATCAGGGTGACGTACTGGAAGCTGGAGAAGAAACCACGGCGGTCCTTGCTGGCCATTTCGCTGAGGTAGGTCGCCGAGGTGCCGTATTCACCACCCACCGACAGGCCCTGCAGCAAGCGGGCGATGACCAGCAGGACGGGGGCGGCGACGCCGATGGTTTCGTAACCCGGCGTCAGGGCGATAACCAGGGAGCCGGCGCACATCAGCAGCACAGACGCCATCAACGCAGCCTTGCGCCCTTTGCGGTCGGCGTAAAGGCCCATCAGCCAGCCACCGATCGGGCGCATGAGGAAGCCCACGGCGAAGATCGCGGCGGTGTTGAGCAGTTGTGCGGTGGAGTCGCCGGCAGGGAAGAAGGCCTTGGCGAAATACAGCGAGAATGCTGCGTAGACGTACCAGTCGTACCATTCGACCATGTTGCCGATGGAGCCGCTGAAGATCGACTTGAGGCGGCTGGCGGTGGTTCTTTCTGCGGCGGGCGCGACAGCTGCCCCGGTTGGCAGGGAGGTGGCGTTATCCATCAGGGATACCTTCTCGTTGTTTTTGTGGAGCGCGCCGAAGCGCAGCTTGCCAGCGAGATTGCAGAAGGTGTGCCAAACGGGTGCGTGGTGATTCATTTGAGGGCGCGTCGCGCCGTTGGTGGGCGTGCCGGGGCCACGGGAGGCGCGCTGCTGCTGGCCCGTCGCGGTTGCATCGGCGCGAGCTCGCAGGTGAGGAACTGCAGGGCAGGCCTATGAAAATACGTAGCAGTAAGCGGATTTTTGCTTATTGAGGTAAGCCTATAGGCGGATTTCCGCTCATTCCTTTGCGATGAAATCCTCGCGTACCAGCCCATGGCGCTGCATTTTTTCGTTGAGGGTGCGCCTGGGCAGTTGCAGGTCGTGCATCACCCCTTTGATTTCGCCCTTGTGCAAGCGCAGTGCCGCGCGCAGGCATTGCGCCTCGAACGCTTCCGTCTGCGCTGCCAGGGAATGGCCTGCAGGCAAGCTGTCCAGGCTCGGCGAACCCAAACCCAGGGCGTGGCGTTCGGCGGCATTGGCCAGTTCCCGCACGTTGCCCGGCCAGTCATGGGACAGCAGCTGCGCCAGTTGCGTACCCGACAGCGGCGGGGCTGAGCGGCCGAGTTTCTGGGCTGCGGCATGGGCGAAATGTTCGAACAACAGCGGGATGTCCTCGCGCCGCTCGCGCAACGGCGCCAGGCGCAGCTCGGCGACATTCAGCCGGTAGGCCAGGTCTTCGCGAAAACGCCCGGCCCGCGCTTCTTCAAGCAGGTCAGGCTTGGTTGCGGCGATGATTCGCAGGTCCACACTGATGCTCTGATTGGCCCCCAGCCTTTCCAGCTTCTGCTCCTGGATCACCCGCAGCAGTTTGGCTTGCTGGGCCAGTGGCATGCTTTCTATTTCATCGAGAAACACCGTGCCGCCGTTGGCATATTCGAGCTTGCCGATGCGCTTGCCCTGGGCGCCGGTAAAGGCACCGCTTTCGTGGCCGAACAGCTCGGCTTCGAACAGCGACTCAGGAATGGCTGCGCAGTTGAGTGCCACGAAGGGTTTGCCAGCACGCGGGCCGAAGTCGTGCAGGCAGCGCGCCACGCGCTCCTTGCCACTGCCGGTTTCGCCGCGGATGAGCACATTGACCGGCAGGCTGGCCAGGTCCAGCACCTGCCGACGCAATTGTTGCAGGCCTTGGGACATACCCAGAAGCGTGGATTCCAGGCGCGACTTGAGGTCTGCCTGCTCATGCAGGCGGCGGTTCTCCAGCACCAGCTGGCGCTTCTCCAGCGCGCGGCGCAGGCTACCGAGCAGGTGCTGTGGGGTGAAAGGTTTTTCCAGGAAGTCATAGGCACCGTTGCGCATGGCTTCCACCGCCATCGGCACATCGCCATGCCCGGTCAGCAGGATGATCGGCAGGTCCGGGTCATCGGCCTGCACGCGCTCGAGCAGCTGCAAGCCACCCATGCCCGGCATGCGCACGTCACTGATCACGACCCCTGGAAAATGACGGGGCAACTGAGCCAGGCAGTCCTCGGCGCGGGCGAACAATTGCACGTTGAAACCAGACAGGTTCAACCATTGCTCGACGGCGCTTCGAATGCTGGCTTCATCATCGACGACGATCACTGAATTCAACATACAGGCTCCAGGTCGCGGGGCAGAGTTAGGCTCAGGCGCGCACCGCCTGGCAGGTTTTCGGCCTGCAGTTGGCCGCCGGCCTCATGGATGATGCCATAGGAAATCGCCAGGCCCAGGCCGAGCCCCTCACCCACGGGTTTGGTGGTGAAGAAGGGGTCGAACACTTTGGCCAGGTCGGGCTCGGCAATCCCGCCGCCAGAGTCGAGCACGCTCAGGCGCCATTGATCGTGCTCGGGCTCGATGCGGATTTCCAGGCGTTTGTAACGTTTGTCGGCCATGGCGTCGAGGGCGTTGCGCAGCAGGTTTATCAGCACCTGCTCCAGGCGGATCGCATCACCGCGCACCCATGCCGGGCGGGCCAGGTAGAGCGCCACTTCGACCTCGTCGTTACGGATGCGTGTGTCCAGCAGGTGCAAGGCCTGATCGACGACGGTCGCCAGGTCCAGCCGCTCGCGCAGACCGACCGGGCTGTTACGGGCGAAGGTTTTCAGGTGGCTGGTCAGCGCGGCCATGCGCGTGAGCATCTGCTCCAGCGGCTCCAGCGCCTGGCGTGCCTCTTCGTAACGGCCGTGATCAAGCAGCAGGCGCAGGGTTTCCAGTTGCATGCGCTGGGTTGTCAGTGGCTGGTTGATCTCGTGGGCCATGGCGGCTGACATCTGCCCCAGTGCGGCCAGCTTGGCCGACTGCACCAGGCCCTCCTGGGCGGTACGCAGCTCGCGGGTGCGCTCTTCCACCTGGCGCTTGAGCTCTTCGCGGCTGCGCCGGCGCAAGCGGGCCAGGCGCAGCCGCTGGCTGACCAACAGTGCGGCGAACACCAGGCTCAGCCACGCGGCGGCCGCGCCCAGGGCTGCGTTACGGCCATCAGCGGCCAGTTGTGGTTTGCGCAACAGGTGCAAGGTCCAGTCTTCACTTTCCAGCGGCAGGCTTTCCCACAGGTACTCGGCCTGCCCATCAGGCCCCTGCACGCGGCTGAGGGTGCTGTTGCTGGCGAAGCGGGTCAGCACCTGATGCTGCAGCGGTATCAGCGGCTGCTTGTCGTACTGGCGGGTCTCGGCCAGTTCTGCGCGATCGGGGCCGCTGAGCGGTTGCAGTTCGCGGTAGCGCCAGCCGTCCTGGTTGGCGATGAAGGTGATACCGCGGGCGTCGCTGACCAGCAGGATGTCGTTGCCCTGGCGCCACTCGCGTTCAAGTTCGGGAAACTCCAGCTTGACCACCATGGCCCCGAGAAAGCGCCCTTGTTCATCGGTGACTGCACTGGACAGGAAATACCCCGGCACGCCGCTGGTCACGCCCACGGCATAGAAACGGCCGCTGCCCTGGCTGCGGGTTTGCTTGAAATACGGGCGAAAGCCGTAGTTGGAGCCTACGTAGGTGGTGGGCAGCCGCCAGTTGCTGGCCGCCACGGCCAGCCCGGTGCTGTCGAGCAGCTCCAGGGTGGAGGAGTTGGCGGCACCATTGATGCGTTCGAGCTTGCGGTTGAGTGCGTTCTGCAAAGGCTCGCTGATCGGGCCGCGCAGTGCCTGGATCAGTTCAGGGTCCAGTGCCAGCACCGCAGGCAGGGCGCGATAGCGTTCGATCAAGGTATGCAGCGAGGTGGCGTACAGCCCCAACTGTTGGCTGGCGCGGCGGGCATCCTCCTCCATGGCTTGGCGCTTGGCCTGTTGCATGGCCCAGCTGGCACTGAGCGCAGTGCCGGCCAGGATCAGCAGGGTGATCAGCCCCAAACGCAGGGCGCGAAAGGAAAATGGCATGGGGCAGGTCCGGATGATGGGGTTGTCCGTACCGTCCTGTCGCCGTCAAGCCAGCGAGAGGACGGTAAGGCTTGCAGGGCCGTTACAGCAGGTTGAAGCCCTTTTGTTGCACCGCCTCTGAGTCCAGGCCGACCTGGACATTGAACGCGCCAGGCTCAGCGACCCGCTGCAGCTGCCCATTGAAGAACTTCAGGTCTTCTTCGCTGATGCGGAAGGCCAAGGTCCGCGACTCTCCGGCCTTGAGCATGACTTTCTGGAAGTTCTTGAGCTCTTTGACCGGACGGCTCATGGAGGCCGCGACATCCTGCAGGTACAACTGGACCACGGTCTCGCCATCGACGTTGCCGGTGTTCTTCACCGTCACCTTGGCCTCCAGCGTGTCGCCGCGCTTGAGGTCCTTGTGCGACAGGTTCAGCCCCGACAGTTCGAAAGTGCTGTAGCTCAAGCCGTAACCGAATGGATACAGCGGGCCGTTTGGCTCTTCGAAGTACTGTGAGGTGTAGTTGCCCGGCTTGCCTGGGGTGAACGGGCGGCCAATGCGCGTGTGGTTGTAGTACATCGGGATCTGCCCGACCGAACGCGGGAAGGTAATGGCCAGCTTGCCCGACGGGTTGTAGTCACCGAACAGCACGTCGGCGATGGCATTGCCGCCCTCGGTGCCAGCGAACCAGGTTTCCAGGATGGCATCGGCCTGTTCGCGTTCCCAGGCGATCGACAGCGGCCGGCCGTTCATCAGCACCAGCACCAGCGGCTTGCCGGTGGCTTTCAGGGCCTTGATCAGCTCGCGCTGGCTGGCCGGGATCTCCAGGGTGGTGCGGCTGGACGACTCGTGGGACATGCCGCGGGACTCGCCCACCACCGCCACCACCACATCGGATTGTTTCGCTGCCTTGACCGCTTCATCGATCAGCACTGCGGCCGGGCGCGGATCGTCAACGATTTCCGGGGCATCGAAGTTGAGGAAGTTGAGGTAATCGACGATCGCCTTGTCGCCGGTAACGTTGGAGCCTTTGGCATAGACCAGCTGGGCCTTGCCCTCGACGGCGCGACGCAGGCCTTCGCGCACGGTGACCGAGTGCATCGGCTTACCGTCGGCAGCCCAGCTGCCCATCATGTCGATCGGCGCATCGGCCAGCGGGCCGACCAGGGCAATGGTGCCGGTTTTTTTCAGCGGCAGGGTCTGCTTGCGGTTTTCCAGCAGCACCAGGCTGCGGCGCGCCACGTCGCGCGCGGCCTCACGGTGCAGCCGGTCCTCGCCGTAGTAATCCTTAAGGTCGGTTTCGGCTTTGCCGATACGCACGTACGGGTCCTTGAACAGGCCCATTTCATACTTGGCGCCCAGTACTTCGCGCACGGCCTGGTCCAGTTCGGCCTGGGTCACCTCGCCTGACTTGAGCAGCCCTCGCAGCTCTTCGCCGTACAGGGTGTCGTTCATGCTCATGTCGATGCCGGCCTTGATCGCCAGTTTGGCCGCTTCGCGACCATCATGGGCAACGCCGTGGCGGATCAGCTCCTGGATGGCGCCATGGTCACTGATGGTCACGCCCTTGAAGCCCCACTCCTTGCGCAGCAGGTCGTTCATCAGCCAGGTATTGGAGGTGGCCGGCACGCCGTTGATCGAGTTCAGCGCCACCATCACCCCGCCGGCACCGGCGTCGAGCGCGGCGCGGTAGGGCGGCAGGTAGTCGTTGTACATCTTCGGCAGGCTCATATCGACCGTGTTGTAGTCGCGCCCGCCTTCCACCGCGCCATACAAGGCGAAGTGCTTGACGATGGCCATGATGCTGTCGGCGTTGGCCGGGCTGCTGCCCTGGAACGAGCGGACCATCGCCTGGCCGATCCGCGAGGTCAGGTAGGTGTCTTCACCGAAGCCCTCGCTGGTGCGGCCCCAGCGAGGGTCGCGGGCGATGTCGACCATGGGCGCAAAGGTCATGTCCAGGGCGTCGGCGGCGGCTTCGATGGCCGAAGTGCGGCCGACCTTGGCGATGGCGTCCATGTCCCAGGTGGCAGCCAGCCCCAGGCCGATCGGGAAAATGGTGCGCTCGCCGTGGATGGTGTCGTAGGCGAAGAACATCGGAATCTTCAGGCGGCTGCGCATGGCGGCGTCCTGCATGGGCCGGTTCTCGGGGGCGGTGCGCGAGTTGAAGGTACCGCCGATACGGCCGGCGGCGATTTCCTCACGGATCTTTTCCCGTGGCATCTCCGGGCCGATGCTGATCAGGCGCAACTGGCCGATCTTTTCAGCCTCGGTCATCTGGCTGATCAGATGCTCGATGAATGCCTGCTTGTCCTGCAGGGGCGGGGCGGTGGGGGCGGCAAGGGCCGCCTGACTGGCAAGGCCCAAGGCCAGGCCCAGCAAAGACAGTTTCATCATGAATTCCGTTGTCGAGGCCTGTGCCGTATCCACAGTGATACGCGCGCGGCAGAAGTTTTCAGGCGGCTATTGTTGTACGATTTACCGGCATTAATTCCAGCGGCGGATTATGCCTGATTATGTCGCTCGCTGAGGATCGCCCGCGTGCCGGGACAACAACTATAAAAACGATCAGAGACCGAAGGCATGACCCCCCTCGACGAATACCAGCAGCGCCAGATCGCTGAGGCCATAGCGCGCGTGGAACGGCGCACCGATGCCGAGCTGGTGACCGTGCTGGCCCGACGCGCAGATGATTACCCCTATCTTCCACTGTTTTGGGCCGCCGTGCTGGCGCTGGCGGGGCCTGGCCTGCTGCAGCTGGTGCTGGGCTGGCCGGTTGGGCACGCGCTGCTGGTGGCCAACCTGCTGCTGTTCATTGGCCTGTGCGCGCTGCTGCGCATCCCACGCCTGAACGCCTGGTTGGTCCCCCCTGCGCTGCGCCGCTGGCGGGCATCGCGCCTGGCCCGGCAACAGTTTCGCGAGCAGAGACTGCATTGCACGGCCAAGGGGGCCGGGGTGCTGATCTTCGTGGCCGAAGCTGAGCTGCACGTGGAGATTCTGGTCGATCAAGGTATCGATCGGCACCTCGATGCCCATGCGCGTGCGGTGATCGGTGCCCGCTTTGCCGAGCAGGTGCGCCAGGGCCACACCCTTCAGGGCTTCATCGAGTGCATCGAGGCTTGCGGTGAGCGGCTGTGCGAGCACGTGCCACGCACCCACGCAGGCAACGAGCTGCCGAACCGCCTGGTGATTCTGGAGTGAACCACGCCCATCGCGAAAACCTTCGCCTGAGCCGGGCATCAACGTAGAATGCGCGGCATTGTGCAACGCACTCACCGCTATCCGAGGCACCTGTTTTCCATGTCCGCCAGTACTTCCGCTTCCATCGCGCCGGATGCGCGCGCCCAGTTTCTCGACCTGCTGAGCGCTGCCCTGCACGGCAACACCCTGGTCAAGCTGGTGCTGGCGCGCCATGTCGGCGCCGACCCGACCCTGCAGCGGATCATCGCCAAGCCGGTGCAGGTCAAAGGGCAGGCCAACCTGTCGCTGGTCTACCGCCATCAAACGCGCGACATCACCCGTAACGTGCCGCTGGAGCAGGCCCAGGCATTGATTGCCGGGCTGCTGCCGGAAAGCTTTCGCAATGCCCACTTGTTCGACGCTGACGGTGAAGTGCAACTGACCTTCAGCAAAAAGGGCAAGCCGATGCTCCAGCGCCACGGTGCGCAGGCGCCGCGCGACGCTGCTGCCAGCACGGGCCACGACCGCGAGAAGAAGCGTTACCTGGAACTGTCGCGCCCCTTCCTGCGTGATCTGGGTGTGACCGACGCACAGGGGGCGCTGATCCCGTCCATGTCGCGCAAGTGGAAGCAGATCAACAAGTTCGTTGAAGTGTTCGATCACGCCCTGGCCAATGCGCCGGTGCCGGCTGAGCAGGTGCTGCGGGTGGCCGACTTCGGCTCAGGCAAGGGCTACCTGACCTTCGCCATGCACGACTACCTGACCAACAGCCTGGGCCGCACGGCGCAGGTGACCGGGGTGGAGCTGCGTCCGGACATGGTCGATTTGTGCAATGCAGCCGCTTCGCGCCTGGAGCATCCGGGCCTTGAGTTTCAGTGCGGCGATGTGCGCAGCGTCGTACCCGAGGCCATCGAGGTGATGATCGCCCTGCATGCCTGCGACATTGCAACTGATTATGCGATCCACACCGGAATCCGTTGCAACGCCGCGATCATCATGTGCTCACCGTGCTGCCACAAGCAAATTCGCCCGCAACTGCAAAGCCCAGGCTTGCTGCAGCCGATGCTGCAATATGGGCTGCATCTGGGGCAACAGGCCGAGATGCTCACTGACAGCTTGCGCGCGCTGTATCTGGAAGCTTGTGGTTACGAGACCAAGGTGTTCGAGTTCATCTCGCTGGAGCACACCAACAAGAACAAGATGATTCTTGCCGTGAAACGCAAACAGCCCGCACCGGCGCAAGCGTTGCTGGAGAAGATTGCGCAACTGAAAGCGTTTTATGGCGTGCAGGAGCATTGCCTGGAGACGTTGTTGCGAGGGGATGGCTTGATTTAAACCCGTCACGGGGCTAGCGGGCCGGTCGGGCCGGGGAGTTACGCTAGCCCCGAAAACGATAAACCTGTACAGCTCTGCCATCAGCGCGCAGTCAGTGAGATCACCGCGACGCCAGCCACGATTACGAGTATTGAAGCAATTTTTCGGAATAAGCTTGTCGGCGCGATATCTTCGGTTAGCGTATTCGGAAAATACCGTGTTGCTACGTAACCGAAGAGAAGAACAAACAGTGGATGTATGCTGACGACGACGGATACCAGTGCAGCTCCACCACCTGCAGACAATGCAGCCATGAAAAAAACATAGCCGCCTACATCCAAGGTGTTGGTGGTGCCAAAAATGCAATATTCTTTGGTGGTTAGTCGCTTCAGGTCGTGAGTGATCAGCTTTCGGCAGAAGGGTACTAGCAAGAGCAGTACCCCGCCAAGTGCGTAGCCTGCAAAGTTGAAAAGCAGTACGGATTCCAGGCTTTTTGTTTTGAGTATTTCATCTGAGATGATGGTGGATGCCGCACCGAAAAAAGCGGACACCAAAATCATTGATAGGTGCCTCTTCTGACCTAATCCGCTCATTGTTTTACGTGAAATACAGAGCAGCAGAATACCCCCGGTTATCAGCACGAATCCACTTGCCTGCCCGTATGTGGGGATCGAATTGAATAGCAATGCTGAGGCGATGAGAACGAACAGCGGTTCCGATTGATGAATCGGGATTACGGCGGAGACGTCCATTTCCTCCAGTGAATAGCTATAGGCGAAATATTGCAAGAATATTGCCAGGCCGGACAGTAAGTTTATACTCGCGGTCAAAGGGTCTATGTCAGTCGGTCGGAGAAGAAAGTAAATGCCAATGGCGAAGAATATGTTGCCAATGCTCAGTAGGAAGGTGAATGAAATATAGTGTGATGTAATGTTATTGATCGCAAATTTATCCACCATGTTAGAGAGACTCCACAGCAGTGGCGCCATCAGTGAAAAATATAACCAGCTCATGTTGGCCTGCCTAAAACTTCAAGAATCGTAGAGGGGCTATGGTTGAGTAATGCTTGGGAATTCTCGTAGGCAGGGATGCTGAAGCGCAGTCCTTGTACCTTCGTCTTTTTACCTTTTGCTGAGGGTGCGATGATTTTCAGCGATTTTATTCCGTCGAGTAGCTCTTTGATAAAAAGGGGGAGGGCTACGCGGGATAACGCTTCGTAGCCAATAATGATGAGTTTCATATGCTAACGCCCTGGTTGTTATTGTTGTGTGAAGGTGCGTGTGGTGTGCCGGGAGTAATGTTTGTCACAATGTTTTTTAATGTGTACTTTCGATGGGTTGTTATGGGGCGGGTGGCGCGGTTCAAGTTAGTGTGTATAACGATGCGTTAAGTGGTTTTTAATCCGTGCCTTGGTGTCGTATTTCATCGGGTAATGACGTTTTGTGAGTCCATACAATAGCTGTATTGCTAATAGGTCAAGGGTGTTCTCGTGAATACCTGTTTTTTCAGGCGTGTACTACAGATATAGCGCTGCGTTGCGTGGGATTTTTCTTATTAGTGGCTAGTTCGAGCTAGATATTTGAGATCTGGTGTGCACTTTCGAAAGTGCATGGTTGGTACGTGACTATCCAGGCATAGATACGCCACGCATGAGGGAAGTTGATTCATGCCTTCATGATGCCGGAATGGAGTTCGCATCAAGGGAGTACCTCCCTTGGCATCGCCAACGTGCTGGCCTGGTTGCAGACCAGCGGAAGTCATAGCATCGGCCAAGACATGCTGGCCTGACTCAGGATGCGATGGTCACGATGTGTTAAGCGCTCATGCACGCACGATCAAGGGCACACGGCTTTTGCTTATAGAGAGCGAACCCTGGAAGCGGTCTTAACGGCGCACCGTCGGCACTTCGATCGCCAACGCTGCAGCCCCCAGCGGATGCGTACCCGCATCGAAGAAATGCAGCGCTGTGCCCGCCAGATCACCAAACCGTTCCACAAAGTGCTGCTTCTGATTGATCACCGAAGCCTCGCTCAACGGCCGTATGGCAATCGCAAGATGGCGCGGCCGCGCCTGGCGAATGGCGTCGAGCAGATGCTGGTCGCTGCTGTCCAGGTGTTGCCCGAACAGGCATAGGCCCTGGCTTTCCTGGGCCAACTGGCCCAGGCACCAGCCCAGGTAGTCCGAGTTGCGGATGGCGCGCAGTTTTTCGTCGCTCCGGTCTTCGTTGACGAACAGGGGCACTTCCCCCGGGATGTTCACGGCAAAGCCGTCCAGCAGCTCGGCGCTTTCGGCGCTGCGCTGACGGGTGGTGCCGTCTGGCAGCTTGAGCAGGTGCAGGCCACCGTGCACATGCAGCACGCGCGTCCCTTCGCTGCGGGTGCGGCGTACGTCGAAGAAACCTTGCTCATCGAACAGCGTGGCGAAGCCCTCAGGTGCATGCTGCACTGCCCAAGGCAGGATCAGGTCATAGTTGCTGGTGTAGACACTACGGTAGCCGCGTAAGGCTTGGTTGATGGACGCCAGGGTCGTCACTGGCATCTTAGGCCATGGCAGGTGCACGGTGCGCACGGCGTGGATCAGCGCTTCCTTGATCGAGTAGTAGCGGTTCAGCGGCGCAGTAGAGTTGATCGCCAGCGCCGCATTGGCGCGCACGGCCTGGTTCAGTGTAGTGAGCACCGGTTCGAACAGTTCGGTGCCCAAGGACTTGAACAAGGCTTGGTCGCTGATCGCCAGCCCTTTCTTGCGGCCGGCGCGCTGGGCCTCTTCAAACAGCGAAAAGTAGCCGAATGGTTTCCACAGTACACGGCTGGCGCCGTTGCCCAGTAGCAGGGCTTCGCAGGGGTGGCGGTGGGCGAGTTCCTGCCAGGTGGCGAGGTGGGCGTCTAGTGCGGGCATGATGGGTCCATTCGCTGGAGCGGGAAACGGGGGCGACTTTAGCATGTCATGCAATGTGTGCGAGGGTTGCGCTAGAGCCACGACCAGGTTCGCAGAACGAAAGAGGACTTCAGATGCGCAATTGTTTGAT
Organism: Pseudomonas putida; assembly: GCF_026625125.1. NCBI lineage: Bacteria > Pseudomonadati > Pseudomonadota > Gammaproteobacteria > Pseudomonadales > Pseudomonadaceae > Pseudomonas > Pseudomonas putida. Next base: position 1,164,700 of record NZ_CP113097.1, read on the forward strand.
CGGGATGCTGGCCTTGGCAGCGCTGGGGCCGGCCTGCGTGGCATTGGCAACGGACGGCAAGGCCCTCGCCGCAGCCCAAGGCATACCCTACCCGGCAGTGATCGCTCACCGCGGCGCCTCCTATGATGCACCGGAATCTACCAAGCCCGCCTACCTGTTGGCCCGCGAGTTGGGCGCCGACTATCTGGAGCTGGACCTGCAGCGCACGCGCGACGGCGTGCTGGTTGTGGTCCACGACGATGAGCTGTCACGTACCAGCGATGTCGCCAAGCGTTTCCCCGAGCGCAAACACAGCCCAGTCAGTGCCTTTACCCTCGCCGAGCTCAAGTCCCTGGACGCCGGCAGCTGGTTCAACGAGGCCTATCCGGCACGTGCACGGGCGTCGTTCGCCAACCTGCCGATCCTCACCCTCGACGAAGTCATCGATATTGCCGAAGGCAACCCGCAGCGCCAGCCCGGGTTGTACATCGAGACCAAGGTGCCCAGCCAGTTTCCCGGTATTGAGCGCCAGCTCAAGGAGCGCTTGAAGGCCCGTGGCTGGCTCGACCGGCCTGGGCGCGTGGTAGTGCAGACATTCGACCGCAACAGCCTGGCGCTGCTGCACGAGACAATGCCGCAGGTACCGAAGATTCTGCTGCTGTGGGTGGGTACAAAGGCCATCGCGCCGGCCTCGGGACACGATTTCGCGGGTTCAGGCGAAAGCGACAAGGCCGCTTTTTATGCCCGCCAGCACCCCAAGAGCCGGGCTGAATTCCTGCGCTGGCTGGACTTGGCCAAGCAGGGCGGTGCAATTGGAACCGGGCCTTCTGCCAAGCGCGGCAAGCTGGGCGAACAGAGCTACGCCGATCTCATTGAGCCATGGATGAACCAGGCCAGCCATGAGCGTGGGCTGTTGGTGCACGTCTATACGCTCGACGAGGCGCAGGACTTCGACGCAGCCATGAAGGCGGGGGTGGACGGGATCTTCACCAACAGGGCGGGTGCGCTATTGCGCTTTTATGATCGCGCGGCTGAACGTGAGACGGCTGTGCCGAAAAGGCTGGGGTACTGAGCGTTTGAAGGTGTCAAGCCGGCCGGCTTGGGGGTGATCTTCGCCTCGAGGGCAGCGATGACGTTCTGGAACGCCATGCGGGGGATGCGGAGTGGAGCGGGTAGAGGGAATCGAACCCTCGTCGGAAGCTTGGGAAGCTACTGTTCTACCATTAAACTATACCCGCGTCTGCGCTCGACTTTTTACCAGAACCTGTCTGGAATTAGAAGCCCTCGTTATAAACCGGTGAAAAAAAACTGTCGGCGCCCATAGCCTGCAGGCCATGGCTACAGGGCGCCGATGCACTCAGATTGCCCATGCATGCTGCTCTTGGCTGGCGTTGTACGCAGTACGTGCCCGCACCTGGCGCACGGTCGGCTTGAGGAAACCGAGCAACGCGCTGCGGGTGGCTTCGCAGGCCGTCTTGTTTTCCATGTCCAGGAAGTGCCCGGCATCACGGATCACCGTGAAGTGACTCTTGTCGACATGGTTGCCGAACTGGCGAGCGTCTTCGGCTGTGGTGTACTCGTCACGGTCGCCGTTGATGAACAGCACCGGGATGTCGATGTTACGTGCGCCACGCAGTGCCCGTTCCAGGTCATGCTGCAGTACCTGATTGATGTGGAAGTGCATCTGCGCATATTCATGGCTGTCCAGGCTGCTGACGTGCCGGTAGTTGAAGCGCTTGAACAGCGATGGCAAGTGCTTGCCGATGGTGTCGTTGACCAGGTTGCCGACCTGGTAGCGATCGCAGGCAGCCAGGTACTGGCAACCGCGGTTCAGGTAGTCGCGCATTGGTTCGTTGATCACCGGCGAGAACGAGCTGACCACCGCCTTTTTCACCATACGCGGCTGGTGCGCCAGCGCCAGCAGGGTGCAGGCACCGCCCCAGGAGAACGACATCACGTGGTCGGCCTGGAAGTGCTCGATCAGCTCAAGCAGGATATGCGCCTCGTCTTCCTTGCTGATCAGGCGTTCCTGGCGGTTGTGCGCCTTGGACTTGCCCGAGTAGGGCTGGTCGTACAGCACGACATTGAACTGTGGGTGCAGGTTACGCACCGTCTGGGCGAACGAAGCCGTGGTGGCCAGCGAGCCATTGATCAGGATGATCGTCTTTTCGGCTGCATCCGCGCGATAGAACTCCGTGTAAACCCGATACTGACCTTGGATATCAAGTACAGCGATTTCTGGCCTCATGTCATCGACTCCTGGCGCAAAAAGGGTGTTCGCGTCACCTAGGGTGCACGTTCTTTATGACAGGTAGGCATTTGCCTGAAGGAATTACCGGGCCCTGTGTCGATCCTTGGCACACGTGTCGACGGTATTGTTTTTGGCGGGCAATCTGCCGTGCTCCAAGGCATCGAGGCCTTGGGTAGCCGACAAAAAGATGTCGTGGCGCGCAGCGTGACCGACGAGTCACGCGCGGACCGACAAGTTAGGAGTCAAGCATCGGGTCTGGCATCCCGCAAGTGCCGGCTGGATAAAATTGTGACTTTTCTCGCCGGGCGGTCGTACGACGTGTTGACCGTGCCTGAACCGCTCTAGACCGAGGCGATTTCTGCAGCCGTGAGCGCCCGGAATTCGCCCGGCGCCAAGTCTGGATCGAGCTGTATCGCCCCCATGGTTTCGCGGTGCAGCCCCACAACCTTGTTGTCGAAGTAGCCGAACATGCGCTTGACCTGGTGATAACGCCCTTCAGTGATGGACAGCTGTGCCGTACGCGGGCCAAGGATGTCCAGGTGCGCGGGGAGGGTAGTCAGGTCTTCGAAGGCGAAGTAGAAGCCTGCGCGAAACTTGTCGATGTAGTGCGCGCCGATTTCATCTTCCGTTTCCACCCGATAGCGCTTGGGCAGCTTCGTCGCCGGCTGCGTCAGGCGCCGGGACCACTGGCCGTCGTTGGTCAGGATCATCAGGCCGGTGGTGTTGTAGTCGAGCCGCCCGGCAATGTGCAGGTCCTCGCGCAATGGCGCAGGCAGCAGGTCGAGTACGGTGCGGTGCTGTGGGTCGTGAGTGGCGCTGACGCAGCCGGGCGGTTTGTGCAGCATCAGGTAGCGCGCCGGGCGCCCGGCCTGCAGCAGCTGATCATCCACCTCGATGCGGCTGAACACACGGACTTCGGCCTGCGGGTCGGTTACCGTTTCGCCATCCACCCGCACGCGGCGCTGTACCAGCAGCAAGCGTACTTGCTGGCGGTTGTAGCTGGGCAGGTTGGCAAGGAAGCGGTCGAGGCGCATGGCGTTGAGGTGGTCCAGGGAGGGGCGCGCAGTCTAGCGCTTTTTTGCCGCGATCCGTGCAGGCGCGTCCTCGGCCAGGCCGGCGCTTGCGGCGCAGCGCGGGCACAAGCAGGATTTGTCGCGCAGTTCATCTGGCAGAGCCTGCAGAACTGCAGGGTCGATCGTGACCGCATAGCACCAGCAGGCTGCGGCTGCGGTACGTGGGTCGGCCAGGGTGCACTGGTTGAGGGCGCCACAGGCAGGGCAGTGCTGGCTGTCATTCATACACAAGTCCGGGATTTTCACTGCAGACGCGGTTGCGGCCGGCCTGCTTGGCACGATAAAGCGCACGGTCGGCGCGGGTCAGCAGGGCTTGCAGGGTATCGCCCGGCTGCAGGCCACTGAGGCCTATGCTGGTGGTCAGGCGCAACGGCTGTTCGTCATGGCTGAAGGTCAGTTGCTCGGTACGCCGACGGATCTTCTCCGCCACGTCGATCGCTTGCCGGCCTTGAGTTTCACGCAGCAGCACGATGAACTCCTCGCCGCCCCAGCGGCACAGTATATCCGACTGGCGCAGGCTGCCCTGGAGCACATTGGCAAACTGGCGCAGCACTTCGTCGCCTGCCAGGTGGCCGTGGTTGTCGTTGAGCGTCTTGAAGTGGTCCAGGTCGATCAACAGCGCCACCAGCGGGGCGCAATCGCGCTGGGCTTGTTGCAAGGCTTTTGCCGCCAGCAGATCGAAGCTGCGCCGGTTGGGCAGCCCGGTAAGGCTGTCGAGCGTGGCCAGGGACTCGATACTGGCCTGATGGCGCCTGAGCATGGCATGCAGCAGCGACACCACCACCAGGCTGATCATCGCGCAGATCGCCAGGTTGAGGTAGAGCGAGTGGCGAATGCGCGCCAAAGCGCCGGCCTCGCGTTTATCCACCAACAGGTACCAGTCAAGTTCGGGCAGGTGCCTTACGTTGAGAAAGTGGCTGTGGCCCTCGCTGTCTTTGTATTCATGGCTGCCCTCGGCGGGTACCGGCTGCTGAGCCTGCAAGGCATCCAGTTCGGGGTTGTCGCGCAGTGGCTGGCCGACCCGCAGGCCATGCGGGCCGCCGTCGGAGCCGGTGAGCAAGATTTTGCCCTTGGCATCGGTGAACAACACCGAACGCTGGTAACGCCGCTGGTAGGTGTCGATCAGCTTGACCACCGTGTCCACGCTCAGGCCCACCCCGGTCGCACCGATGAACCGCTGCTGGTAGTCCAGCACCCGGTAGTTGATAAACACGGTGAGGCTGTCCTGGTTGGCCATGTCCAGGTCGACGTTGATTTCATAGGGTGCTTTCTGGTCGCGCAGGCGGAAATACCAAGCGTCGCGCCAACTGTCGGGCTCGACCTGCTTGAGCACACCTTTGGCCTGGTAATAGGTCAGGGTGCGGTCGGAGACGAAGAACGAAGTGAAGGTGTCCTGCTTGCCCATGACTTCGCCAAGGAAGCGCGTGATGCGCTGAGTGTCCTGCTCGCCAGCGAGCACCCAGTCACGCAGGAAAGTGTCCTGGGCCATCATCGAGGCGATCAGTACCGGGCGGATGAGGTCTTTCTGGATTTCCGAATAGACCGTGTCGGAGGTCAGCGGCAGTTCAGTGTTGACGATGCCATCGCGGATCGCGCTGCGGGAGGCGAAATAGCTGAGCAGCGAGGTGGCGATGAAACCGCAAGCCAACAGCATCAGGATGGTGAGGATCAGCGAGCGGTGCGCGAACAGAGCGGAACGTGAGGGCATGATCATCCCGTGATGTGTGCCGAGGCGATCATTCTAGTGATAAGCCCGGGAAAAGACTGCAGGTTTATTGGGGGTATCCAAGCTATTTCAAATTATTGCGGAAATGGCACTGCACGATGGCGACAATGTCTTATTCCTTGTCGATGTTCGCTTTGGCGTCGACGCTCGGCAGCGCCGCTGCACGGGCACCCCAGCGGTCCAGGAGGCCGCCATGTCCTATCGAATTCTGTTGATCGCCCTGTTGGGCCTGATGACAAGCGCGTGCGTGCCCTACCACGAGGGTGGCCGTTATTATCGTACCGATTACTACACCGCTGACCGGTATGTCTCGCCGGGTTATTACCGTCACGACCGCTATTACGTCGCCCCCCAGCCGCGCTACTACTATCAGCCAGCGCCGCGCTACTACCGGCCTGCGCCGGTGCCGCAATACCGTGCGCACCCTCAGCCGGGGATGAAGCAGTGGCATGGCAACCCGCGTTACGACTATGGCAATCGCCAGCGTTATGACTACGGCCGTGATCGCGACCGGCATGATTACCGCAATGACAGCCGGCGGTATCAGAACGACCGCTGGCACTCCAATGGCCGGGGTGATCGTGATCGCCGTCCGGAGGGTAGGCGCTCAGGTGACCGCAACTGGCAACGGTGAAGGTTTGTCGGGAGGGGCATAGCGGCCCCGGTCAGGCAAGATCTGCCAAGGGATGGCGCCCCTCCCATACTTTCTCAAAATGGGCCTCGACCACGGCCGCCGGCACTTGCGCAACATCCGGCCAGTGCCAGCGTGGCTGGTTGTCCTTGTCCAGCAGGCGGGCGCGCACGCCTTCGCTGAATTCGGGGTGACGGCAGCAATTGAGGCTCATGCTGTATTCCATCTGGAACACCTGGGCCAATGACAGATGCCTGGCCCGACGGATCTGTTCCCAGACCAGGTGCGCCGTGAGCGGGCAGCCCTCGTGCAGGCGTTGGCCAGCAGCGGCCAGCAAGGGGTCTTCATGCTGCTTGAGCCCCTCCAGTGCCCGCCACGCGGCCGCCGGGTCGGCAACGTCGAGCAGGGCATCGATCAGCTGGCGCCGCGGCAACCACTGCGCCTGCGGCAGTTCGGCATAGGCGCGGTGCTGCTCCGCCTTGAGCAGGCTGTTCAACTGCAGGTCGGTCTGTTCTTGCCAGTTGAGTTGCAACAGCTCTTCGATAAGCCCGTCTTGTTGATGCTCGCCAAAGAATCGGTCCGCCAGGCCCAGGTCGATGGCATCCCGGGCGTTGATGGGGGCGCCGGTCAGCCCCAGAAACAGCCCAAGCCTGCCCGGCAGGCGCCCAAGAAACCAACTGGCGCCCACGTCGGGGTACAGGCCAATACTGATTTCTGGCATAGCCAGGCGGCTGCTGGGCGTAACGATGCGTACGCCGGCCCCCTGCAACAGCCCCATGCCACCCCCCAGTACATGGCCGTGGCCCCAGCACAGCAACGGCTTGGGGTAGGTGTGCAGGAGATAGTCGAGGCGGTATTCGGCGGCGAAGAAGGTGGCTGCCAGCGGTGGCACGCTGCCAGGGTGGTCGCGGCAGGCCTGGGCCAGTGCCCGTACATCGCCGCCGGCGCAAAATGCCTTGGCGCCGTTGCCACGCAGCAATACACAGACTACGCCCGGGTCGCGTGCCCAGTCCTGCAGGTATTCGCCGAGCATTTCGATCATCGGCAGGCTCAGGGCATTGAGCGCCTTGGGCGCGTCCAGTGTGGCAATGCCGATGCGGGCGCCATCGGCGCCGGTAAGTACCTCGCAGTGAATGGTCATGGCTACCTCGTTCAAGTCATCGCTCAAGTATGGCTTGCCTGGGCGATCATGCAGGCCACAGGTCGGACCGATTGACAAGGGCAGATGGCTTACCTAGTGTCGCGCCATTGTTTACGGATGGCCCCATGACTGACGACGATCGCATCAAACTCGAACCCAGCTGGAAAAACGCCCTGCGGGCAGAGTTCGACCAGCCCTACATGCACCAGCTGCGTGAATTCCTGCGCCAAGAGCACGCCGCCGGCAAGGAAATCTACCCACCCGGCCCGATGATCTTCAATGCGCTCAACTCCACCCCGCTCGATCAGGTGAAAGTCGTCATCCTCGGCCAGGACCCGTATCACGGCCCGGGCCAGGCTCACGGCCTGTGCTTCTCGGTGCAGCCGGGTGTGCCGACCCCGCCGTCGTTGGTGAATATCTACAAGGAACTGCAGCGCGACCTGAACATCCCCATTGCCAGCCATGGCTACCTGCAAAGCTGGGCCGAGCAGGGGGTGCTGCTGCTCAACACGACCATGACCGTCGAGCGCGCCAATGCCGCTTCGCATGCCAAGAAAGGCTGGGAATTCTTTACGGACCGGATCATTCAGGTGGTCAGCGAGCAGTGTTCGAACGTGGTGTTCCTGCTGTGGGGCGCGCATGCCCAGAGCAAGCAGAAGCTGATCGATGGCACCAAGCATCTGGTATTGAAGTCGGTGCACCCCTCGCCACTGTCGGCGTACCGGGGGTTCCTGGGTTGTGGGCATTTCAGCCGGGCCAATGGCTTCCTCGAACAGCGTGGCCTGGCGCCGATCAACTGGGCGTTGCCGCCGCTTTGAGGGGCAGGGGGTTCTGAGGGGACAGTGAGCGGCTGCCTGCCTGGGTTGTCGATGCAGCGCTGCATGGCACCGGCTTCGCCGGTGATCGCCGGCAAGCCGGCTCCCACATGGATTGCGCCGGCTTTTAGAGGATGGTTGCCTCCCCCAGTAATGCGCAGGCCTGAAGAACTGCGCGGTCGCGGTGGGGGTAACTGTTCTTGCTCAACTTCTAAAAGTTGGCGCGGTTGGGGTGGGAGCCGGCTTGCCGGCGATGGGCTGCGCAGCAGCCCTGATCACACTGACTGCCTGACATCAACCTCAGGTCACCTCCCACAGGCGTTGCGTTGGCTTCAGTCCTGGCCTTTCACCCAGTATCTGAACAGCGGTTCGGCCAGAAAAAGCACGAACAGCAAGCGCATCACTTGCAACGCGGTCACCAACGGCACCGACAACTGCAACGTCTCTGCGGTCAGGCTCATCTCGGCAATGCCGCCCGGCATCATGCCCAGCGTCAGCGAGCGCAGATCCAGCGCAGTCATCACGCTCAACCCCCAGGCGGCAGCGCCCGCGATCAACATGCACAGCGCGGTGGCGAGCAACGTGCGCAGCAAGAACGACGGAGCACGGCGGAAGAACGTGCGGCTGAAGTGGCAGGCCAGGCCACTGCCGATCAACCATTGGCCGATCTGGCTGGCACCGTCGGGCAGGGCAATCTGCAGGTTGCCCGCCAGGCTTAGCGTGGCGGCCACCAGCAGCGGCCCGAACAGCCAGGGGTTGGGCTGGCGCAAGCGCTGCCAGGCGAGAGCGACCGCCACACCCAGCGGTGCGATCAGTGCCAGCCAGCCCCAGCTCACACTGGCGGTATGATTGAGCGGCACACCGTCACCGATCAGGAACTTGAACAGCGCCGGTACGCACAGCACCACCGCCAGCACCCGCAGGCTTTGCGCCGCAGCCACCTGGCTGAGCACCGCGCCGTTACGTGCGCCGAGGTTGACCATCTCCCCGGAACCCCCGGGCATGCTGGCAAAAAATGCCGTGGCACGGTCTTCGCCGGTACGCCGCAGCAACCAGACGCCCACCCCGCTGGAAACCGTGGTTAGCATCGCGGCAAAGAAGATCAGCACGAAATGGCTGGCCACCTGTTCGATCACGGCAGGGGTGAAGTGCAGGCCGATACCCAGGCCGATGATGCATTGGCCGCATTTGCGGCCATTGGGGATTTCCGAGAGTTGCCAGGGCGTCAGGCAGCGCACCAGGATGATCGCCAGCAAGGCGCCGACCATCCAAGGCAAGGGCCAGCCGACCAGGCTGGCGAGATACCCGCCCGCCAGGCCGACCAGCCCTGTCGCCCAGTACAGCGGTAACGACCGATCAGGCATCGGCCATCGCCCGGCGCTGCAGGCTGCGCTTGCGCCAGATACGCAGCAGCGGCAGGCAGAGCATGAACACCACCAGTGCCCAGATGCCCATGCTGATCGAGCTCGACCACAGAATGCCCAGTTCGCCATTGGAAATCGACAGCGCACGGCGCAGGTTCTGCTCCATCAGGCCGCCCAGAATGAAACCGAGCAGGATGGGCGAGAGCGGGAAGTCCAGCTTGCGCAGGATGTAGCCCATGATGCCGATGCCGACCATCAGGAACAGGTCAAAGGTGGTGGCGTGCACGGCGTATACACCGATCGCGGTGATGATCGCGATTACTGGCACCAGCGCCCAGTTCGGTACGGCGAGGATGCGCGTGAAGATGCGGATCATCGGGATGTTCAGGATCACCAGCATGATGTTGGCGACGAACAGCGAAGCGATCAGCCCCCAGACAATGTCAGGTTGCTGTTCGAACAGCAGGGGGCCGGGGGTGATGTTGTACAGGGTCAGTGCACCGATCATCACCGCCGTGGTGCCCGAGCCGGGAACGCCCAGGGTCAGCATCGGCACCAGGGCGCCGCAGCAGGACGCGCCGATGGCCGTTTCCGGGGCAGCCAGGCCACGGGCATCGCCCTTGCCGAACTTGCCACTTTCGCCGGCGATACGCTTCTCGGTCATGTAGGCCACGGCGCTGGCCAGGGTCGCACCCGCACCTGGCAGCACGCCCATGATGAAACCGAGCACGCCACAGCGAATATTGATGACGAACACCGAGGCCGCTTCCTTGAAGTTGAACAGCATGCGCCCCGTGGCTTTGACCGCCTGGTGGCCATGATGAGTCTTCTCCAGCAGCAGCAGGATTTCGCTGATCGAGAACAGGCCCAGCACCAGCACCACGAACTGGATACCGTCGGCAAGGTGCACGCTGTCACCGGTAAAGCGGTACACGCCGCTGTTGGCGTCGATGCCCACCGCTGACAGGAACAGGCCGATCAGTGCGGCGATGAAGGTCTTCAGCGGTTTGTCCCCGGCCATGCCGCCCAACGCAACGATGGCGAACACCATCAGCACGAAGTACTCCGCCGGCCCGAAGGCGATCGCCCATTTCGCCAGCAGCGGGGCGAACAGCACCATGCCGCAGGTGGCGATGAGTGCGCCGATGAACGAACTCCACGCCGACAGCGACAGGGCAACGCCAGCCAGGCCGTTGCGGGCCATCGGGTAGCCGTCCAGGGTGGTCATCACGGTCGAGGCTTCGCCCGGGATGTTCAACAGGATCGAGCTGATCCGCCCGCCGTATTCGCAGCCCAGGTAAACCGCTGCCAACAGGATCAGTGCCGACTCTGGGGGCAGGCCGAGGGCGAAGGCGATCGGGATCAGCAACGCCACGCCGTTGATCGGGCCCAGGCCCGGCAGCAAGCCGACCACGGTGCCGATGAGGGTGCCCGAAAGGGCGGTAACCAGGTTGTAGGGGGTCAGGGCGACGCCAAAGCCCTGGCCCAGGTAGCTCAAGGTATCCATCTGTCAGTTCTCCAGTACGCTCAGCAGGCCGAGGGGCAGGGGCACATCCATCACGCGGTCGAACAGCCAGTAGAGGAACAGGCTCATGCCTACCACCACGAGGGTGCTGTGCAGCCAGCGGCCGCCGTACAAGCGCGCCATGGGGATGCCAACCAGGATGGCGCTGAGGATGAAGCCCAAGGCTTCAAAGGTGCTGGCGAAGACCAGCAGCAGGCCGACGCAGGCAGCAACCTTGGTCAGGGTCGCGCGGTCCAGCGCAGGCTCGTCGTCCTTGTGCACGATGGGCGTGGGGCGTATGGCGAGATAGAGCAGGCCAAGGCTCATCAGGCCAAGCATCAACAGCGGGTAGGCCCGTGGGCCGACCGGTTCGTAGGAAAAGGCCGCCTGGTACGGCCAGGCCATCACGGCCAGGACGGCGCACAGCGCCAGCAGAGCCAGGGCGAAGAGGCGTTGCAGGATCATTGGGAATCCTCATTGGGGTTGCAGTGGCCGTGCAGGCCTTTTCGCCGGCTAGCTGGCTCCCTACGCTGTCGCCGTGGGGGCCGGCTTGCCGGTGATGTGGCCCGTACAGGCGCCCGGGCTTACTGAACCAGGCCAAATTCCTTGGCCAGTGCCTTGTAGTCCGCCACTTGCTTCTTCACATAGGTGTCCAGCTCTGCGCCGGTCATTGCGAACGGGAACAGCTCGCGCTGGTCACGCAGCTTGGCGAAGTCTTCAGAGGCAAGCATCTTGTCGAAGGAATCCTTCCACCAGGCATACTCCTCGTCGCTCACTTTCGGCCCAAGGTAGAAACCGCGCACCACCGGCCAGACGATGTCGTAGCCCTGTTCCTTGGCGGTGGGGATGTTTTTCATCTCCGGCTCGTCGAGACGGTTTTCCGAGAACACGGCGAGGATGCGCATGTTGCCGCTCTGGATGTGGGGCATGGAGTCGGAGATATCGGTGGAGCCGACCTGGATATGGCCACCGAGCAGCGCAGTGGCGATCTCACCGCCACCTTCAAGGGCCACGTAGCGCAGGTCGCGCGGGTTGATGCCGGCGGCCTTGGCGATCAGGGCGGTCTGCATCCAATCCTGGCTGCCGACGGTACCGCCAGAGCCGATCACCACCTTGCTCGGGTCTTTCTTCAGCGCTGCGACCAAGTCATCCAGGGTCTTGTAGGGTGAATCGCTTTTCACCGCGATGGCGCCGTAGCTGGTGCCGACTGCCGCCAGCCATTTCACGGCATTTTCGTCGAAGCGGCCGAATTTGCCCTGGGCCAGGTTGAGCAAGGAGCCGCTGGACCATGCCACCAAGGTGCCGGCATCCGCTGGGCGCTGCGCTACCACCGCGTTGTAGGCCACTGCGCCGACACCACCTGGCATGTAGGTGACGCGCATCGGTTTGCTGAGGATCTTCTCCTGCACCAGGGCGCTTTGCACCAGCTTGCAGGTCAGGTCGAAGCCGCCACCCGGCGAGGCCGGGGCGATGCATTCGGGGCGTTTGGGTTCGGCGGCGATGGCATGGCCGGCCAGCAGCAGGCAGCCGGTAACCAGGGCGAGGCGGCGCAGTGAAAAGTTCATCGTCTATCTCCGTGAGCGTTGTTGTTATGGGTTACCACAGGGCGACGCTGTAGCTCACCAGCAGCCGTACTTCGTCGGCATCGCGGGCGAAATTCGAGCGGAAGGTAGCGTTGCGCAGGCGCACGGCGACGTTTTTCAACGGGCCGCTTTGTACCACGTACTTGAACTCGGTATTACGTTCCCACTCCTTGCCCTCGCTGCCATCGGCGCGGCTGACGTTGTCGCCGTTGATGTAGCGGGTCATGAAGGTCAGGCCCGGGACGCCCAGCGCCGCGAAGTTGTAGTCGTAGCGAACTTGCCACGAGCGCTCGTCGGCCCCGGCGAAGTCGTTGATCTGCACGAAGTTGACCAAGTATGGGTCGGCACCATCGACATAAGGGAAGGCGCTGTCACCTGACAGGTGCTGGTAGGCGGCGCTCACCTTGTGCCCGCCCAAGGCATAGCTGAACATGCCGTTGACGGTGGTGTTGTCGATGCTACCGGCCTTGGCCTGGCCCTGATCGTCGCTCACTGCCAGGCGCAGGTCGGCACCGAAGGTGCCCGGGCCCCAAGGCTGGGTGGCGACCATGCCGAGGAAGTGCTGGCGGTAGATGTCGTCGAGCTGGGCGAAGTGGTAGCTGCCGGTGATGCGATCGGTGAACTGGTAGTCGACGCCCCCCAGGTCGAGGTTGTCGGCCGAGAACGTGCCGCCGAAGCGGCCGTTCTTGTTGTTCAGGGCCAGGTCTTCCCAGTTGGTGTCATTGCGATCCTTGGCCTTCTCCAAGCGCCCGCCGGTGAAGGTGAGGTTCTTGATCTCCTTGGAGGTGACCAGGCCGCCCTCAAAGGTTTGCGGCAGGATGCGGCCATCGTTGGGCTGCAGGGTCGGCAGTTCGGGGATCAGCGAGCCGATTTTCAGTTCGGTCTGGGACACTTTCACTTTGCCGGTCAGGCCGAGTTTGGAGTACTCATCGGCGGCCTTGCCATCATCGTGGGTCGGCAACAGCCCAGAGCCTGCGCGGTCGGGGCTTGAGTCGAGCTTGATGCCGAGCATGCCCAAGGCGTCCAGGCCAAAGCCCACGGTGCCGTCGGTGTAGCCGGACTCAAAGTTGAGCATCAAGCCCTGGGCCCACTCGTCGCGCTTGGACTGCTGCGCACTGGTGCCGTCGCGAAAGTCGCGGTTGAAGTACATGTTGCGGGTTTCGAAGGTTGCCGTGCTGTCTTCGAAGAAGGCGGCCTGGCTCATCGGGGCGACGCCGGCAAGCGCGAAGGCACAAGCGTAGGCGTATGGGCGTGCGGAAAGGGAACGGGTAGGCGCGAACGCCTGCGGCTGCGATGACAGCATCGAGGATGACTCCGTTATTGTTCTTATTGGTTGCACCTTGCTGGTGCTTTTTTTCGGCGCATGGGGCGACCGTGGTGCGATGCTAGGTAACGAACCTTTCGCTAACCTTTCAGCTTGAAAGGTTTGTTACGAGGGGCTTCACAGACCGGGCTACAGCGGTACACTCCGCGCCACCGCCCCACCCGAGCAGGGAGAATTCGATGCGTGTGCTGCTGGTCGAAGACCACGTACAACTGGCCGAAAGCGTGGCCCAGGCCCTGAAGAGCCATGGCTTGACCGTGGATGTGCTGCATGACGGCGTGGCCGCCGACCTGGCGCTGGCCAGCGAGGAGTACGCCGTTGCCGTGCTCGACGTGGGCTTGCCGCGCATGGACGGCTTTGAGGTGCTGGCCCGCCTGCGTGGGCGCGGCAAGACCCTGCCGGTGCTGATGCTGACTGCGCGCAGCGATGTGAAGGACCGGGTGCATGGCCTGAACCTGGGCGCCGACGACTACCTGGCCAAACCTTTTGAGCTGACCGAGCTGGAAGCACGGGTCAAGGCGCTGCTGCGGCGCAGCGTACTGGGCGGCGAGCGCCAGCAACGCTGCGGTCCGCTGGTGTATGACCTTGATACCCGGCGGTTCACCCTGGGCGAGGACCACCTGACCCTGACCTCCCGTGAGCAGAGCGTACTCGAGGCGCTGATCGCCCGGCCCGGCCGGGTGATGAGCAAGGAGCAGTTGGCCGCCCAGGTCTTTGGCCTGGACGAAGAGGCCAGCCCCGACGCCATCGAAATCTACATCCACCGCCTGCGCAAGAAGCTCGACGGCCAGCCGGTGGCCATTGTCACATTCCGCGGCCTCGGCTACCTGCTCGAGCACCGCGATGCGTGACAATGGCAGCCTGCGCGGGCGCTTGCTGGGCAACCTGGCGCTGCTGCTGGTCGTGCTGATGCTGGCCAGCGGCCTGAGCGCCTACTGGAATGGGCGCGAGGCTGCCGATACGGCCTACGACCGGACCTTGCTGGCATCGGCGCGGACCATCGCCGCCGGCTTGTCCCAGCGCGACGGCACCCTTAGCGCGGACGTGCCCTACGTGGCGCTGGACACCTTTGCCTACGACAGTGCCGGGCGCATCTACTACCAGGTGCTGGACATCAACCAGAAACTGATCTCGGGCTACGAGAATCTGCCGCCCCCGCCGCCAGGCACACCGCGTACGGACGATTACCCAGCGCTGGCGCGCTTTTACAACGCCACCTACCTCGGGCAGGACGTGCGCGTGGTCAGCCTGCTCAAGGCTGTAAGCGAGCCGAACATGAACGGCATGGCTGAAATCCGGGTGGCCGAGACCGAGGAGGCGCGGGTGAGCATGGCCCGTGGGCTGATGGCCGACACCCTGCTGCGCCTGGGCATGCTGGCGCTCGGGGCATTGGGGATGGTCTGGTTCGCGGTGAGTGCGGCGCTGCGCCCGCTGGAGCGTCTGCGCAAAGCCGTGGAGGAGCGCCAGCCGGATGACCTGCGCGCGCTGCCGCTGGTGCAGGTGCAGCGTGAGCTTGACCCGCTGGTGCGTGCCTTGAATCACTTCACCGAACGCTTGCGAGGGCAGTTCGAGCGCCAGGCGCAATTCATTGCCGAGGCCGCCCACGAACTGCGCACGCCGTTGGCGGCCCTCAAGGCGCGGGTCGAGCTGGGCTTGCGCGCGAAACAGCCCGAACAGTGGCACCAGACGCTGGAGTCTGCCGCCCAAGGCACTGACAGGCTGACCCATCTGGCCAACCAGCTGTTGTCGTTGGCCCGTGTGGAAAATGGCGCCCGGGCAATCGCCGAGGGTGGCGCTCAGCGCCTGGACCTCAGCCAGCTGGCCCGCGAGCTGGGCATGGCCATGGCGCCGCTGGCGCATAAACGTGGTGTGGCCTTGGCGCTGGAGGCCGCGGCGCCGGTGTGGCTCAAAGGTGAGCCGACCTTGCTCAACGAATTGCTCAGCAACCTGATGGACAATGCGCTGGCCCATACCCCGGCGGGCGGTAATGTGATTTTGCGGGTGCTGGCGCCAGCGGTACTGGAGGTCGAGGATGATGGCCCCGGTATCCCCGAAGATGAGCGCGAGCGGGTGTTCGAGCGCTTCTATCGACGCAGCGCCCAAGGCACTGGCTTGGGGTTGGCGATCGTCGGTGAGATCTGTCGCGCGCACCTGGCGCAGATCAGCCTGCACGACGGTGAGAAGGGCGGGCTGAAAGTGCGCGTGAGTTTTATCGCTGACTGAGGTCTTGCCTGCGCGGCACCGTTGGCGGGCAAGGCACGGCTAGCGCAGCATGCTCCGCGCTTCCAGCAGCTCGCCAACCTCCAGCTCCGTGCCAAACGGCAACCCCAGGTGGCGATAGGCCGGCAACGCAGCCAGAGGCCGGCTGCGTCCGCGCTGGCTGAGGCAGCGGGCGATCTGCACCACGTCGATGTAGTCGATTTTGTCGGTGCGCCGGTCCAGGTCCTGCACCTGGCTTGGCAGGTTGACCAATTGCTCGGGGAATTCCCATGACGAAAGGATCTTGTCCCCCAGCACAGGCTGGATCTGCTCGATCACGTAGTGCAGGCATACCGGGTCCGAGAGCAGTTCGTTGTGCTCTTCGGCGTAGATCAGTACCGGCAGCGCGCCGATCTGGTTGACCAGGCCGCCGAGGGTGGCCTGGTCAGGCTTGAGGTGAGTGAAGCGGCGGCAGATTTCATAGCTGATGCCCGCCACTTCAAGGCTGTTGGCCCAGATATCCCTTAATTTTTGCTCGACTGCCGATGAACGTGCGTGGAAGATCTGTTCGATCACCAGGCCGATGGCCAGGTTGCAGCTGTAGTTGATGCCCAGGCGAGTGATGGCCGTGTGCAGGTCAGTGACCTCGATCGCCGCCCGCAGCAGGGGGCTGTTCACTACCTTGATCAGGCGGGCGGAGAGGGCCGCGTCGCGGCCAATCACCTTGCTCAGGGCAGCAACGCTGATTTCCGTGTCCTCGGCGGCCTCACGGATGCTCAGGGCAACTTCCGGAAGCGTCGGCAGGACCAGGTCATCGTTGGCGATGGCAGCCAGCAACTGTGCTTGAACCATCTCGGCCAGCTTGTTCATTTACTTCTCTACAGCAGGGGTGGCGGGCTGGTCAGCGCTGGATTTCCCGGTCGCGATCCAGTTCGTAGGGTAGGCTCGAAACCTGCAGGCGCGGGCCTTGCAGGCTGCCCAGGTGCAGGTTGTCATCCTCCACGGCCTCGGCACTGAGTACCGCTAGCAGTTCGCAGCCCTTGCCCGTGCTAGCGGCAATGACCACTTCGCCAACCGATGAGCCATGGGTCGGCGAGAAGATCTGCGCCCCTGGGGCAGGACTATCGTGCTGGTCCAGCAGCAGGCGGTACTGGCGTCGCTTGAGCTTGCCCAGATACTGCATGCGCGCGACGATTTCCTGGCCGGTGTAGCAGCCCTTCTTGAAACTCACGCCATCGACCGCCTGCAAATTGATCATCTGCGGGATGAACAGCTCACGGGTCGGGCCCATGACCTGGCCGATGCCGGCACGAATCTGCCCCAGCAGCCAGTCGTTCAGCGGTGCTTCAGGCAATGAGGCTGCCAGTTTTTCGCGCACGCTGGCGGCGGTGTCCGCCGGTACCCAAAGCTCCACGCGCCCCTCGGAGACGGCCACGGCGATCAGGCCTTCATGGCGTTCGGTGGCGCCCGCGTTGGTCGGCACCTTCAAACCCAAGGCCAGCAGCGCCGCATCACCGCCCTGCAGGCCGAAACGCGCCCAGGCAGCGCTTTCGTCGCTGAGCGTGGCCTTGGAAAACACAGCGTACTTTTTCAGGTCGGCCAGCTGTGCCTCGAGCAGCTCGCTGGCCATGGCCAGCAGGTAGCCGTTGCCTTCGGGCAGGATGCGGAAGCTCGACTGCATGCGCCCCTTGACCATGCAGCGGGCGCCCAGGCTAGCGTACTCGGGGCTGAGGTAGTTGATGTTGCAGGTCAATTGGCCCTGCAGGAACTTGCCGGCATCGGAGCCGCGGACGGCGAGGATGCCCTCGTGGGACAGCGGGCAGTAGAAAGCGGAATCGGCCATGGGGGATCGCGGTGGCTAAAGACTGGCGGCCATCATAGAACGCCAGTAACAAAATAGGTAGGTGACTAGACCAACGCCTCGTGCCGCTTCGTGCGCCTGGCTGTATACTGGCCGCCCATTTGAGGAGGGCCCCATGGTCGAACAAACTGAACTCAACCGGCTTTTCTGGCACAGCCGTCGCGGCATGCTGGAACTCGACGTACTGCTGGTGCCTTTCACCCAGGAGGTCTACCCGACCCTGAGCGAAGCCGATCGCGAACTCTACGTTCGCCTGTTGAGCTGTGAGGATCAGGATATGTTCGGCTGGTTCATGGAGCGTACCGAGTCCGAAGACCCGGAGCTGCAGCGCATGGTTCGCATCATTCTGGACCGTGTCCAGCCCAAGTGAATGTTTCGAGTGCCGTTGGCAGGGTTCGCGCCTGCTGCTGGCGGCCTACCTGATCTGCCAGGTGCTGGCGTTGCTGGCCTTGTGGCTGAGTGCGCTGCCCTGGTGGTTTTCCCTCGCTGTCTCAGGCGCTTGCCTGGCCCACGCCCGCTGGGTGATCCCTCGACGCATACTGCTGACCCATGCTCAAGCCGTCACTGGCCTGCGCCGGGATGCAGCGGGCTGGCAGCTTTTCAGTCGTGCCGGGGGCTGGCAGGCGGTGCGCCTGTGTCGCGACAGCGTGGCGCTGCCGGGCCTGGTGGTATTGCGGTTCACCAGGCCTGGGCGCTGGCTGGCCGAGAGCCAGTGCGTTGTCGGCGATGCCACGGCGGCTGATCAGCATCGGCGTCTGCGGGTACGGCTGAAATTCAGCCGGCGCCGGTGGGCAGAGGTCGCGGCCCGCTAGGCAGGCGCCGCGTCTGCCCTTGCAGTTTGCCTGCCAAAGCGGTATCGACCCTCAGGTGGGGCTCAGGATGGTGTCCTTGGCCTCAGCCAGCATCCCGGGGTAGTCCAGGGTGTAGTGCAACCCGCGGCTTTCCTTGCGCTGCATGGCCGAGCGGATCATCAACTCCGCCACCTGTGCCAGGTTGCGCAACTCGATCAGGTCGCGGCTGACCTTGTAGTTGCTGTAGAACTCGTCGATCTCGTCCAGCAGCAGGCGCACGCGGTGCTCGGCACGCTGCAGGCGCTTGCTGGTGCGCACGATGCCCACATAGTCCCACATGAACCGCCGCAGTTCGTCCCAGTTGTGGGCAATGATCACATCCTCATCCGAGTCGGTGACCTGGCTGGCATCCCAGCAGGGCAGGGCTTTGGGCATGGCGATCTGGGCCAGGCGGTCCTCGATGTCTGCGGCAGCCGAACGGCCGTAGACGAAACACTCGAGCAGCGAGTTGCTGGCCATGCGATTGGCGCCGTGCAGGCCGGTGAAGCTGGTCTCGCCGATGGCGTATAGGCCCGGAACGTCGGTATGGCCGCGATCGTCGACCACCACCCCACCACAGGTGTAGTGGGCGGCCGGCACTACCGGGATCGGTTGGCGGGTGATGTCGATACCGAAGGTCAGGCAGCGCTCATAGACGGTCGGGAAGTGGCTTTTGATGAAGTCGGCCGGTTTGTGTGTGATGTCCAGGTAGACGCAGTCCACACCCAGGCGCTTCATCTCGTGGTCGATGGCCCGGGCCACGATGTCGCGCGGAGCCAGTTCTTCGCGGGGGTCGAAGCGCGGCATGAAGCGCTCACCGTTGGGTAGGCGCAGCAGGGCGCCTTCGCCGCGCAGGGCTTCGGTGACCAGAAAGCTTTTGGCTTGCGGGTGATAGAGGCAGGTCGGATGGAACTGGTTGAATTCCAGATTGGCAACCCGGCAGCCGGCGCGCCAGGCCATGGCGATGCCATCGCCGCAGGCGCCATCAGGGTTGCTGGTGTACAGGTAGACCTTGGCGGCACCGCCGGTAGCGAGCACGGTAAAACGCGCGCCGAAGGTATCCACCTCACCACTGTTGCGGTTCAGCACATAGGCGCCCAGGCACCGCTCGCCGGGCAGGCCAAGGCGCCGCTCGGTAATCAGGTCGACCGCTACGCGTTGCTCGAGCAGTTCGATATTGGGGCGTTTGCGGGCTTGCTCCAGCAACGTGGTGAAAATGGCCGCGCCCGTGGCGTCGGCGGCATGGATGATGCGCCGGTGACTGTGCCCGCCTTCGCGGGTCAGGTGAAATTCGAAACCGCCATCGTCAACGCTGGCGTGCTCATCGCGGGTAAAAGGCACGCCTTGCTCGATCAACCACTCGATGGCTTCGCGGCTGTGCTCGACGGTGAATCGCACCGCCTCTTCATGGCACAGGCCGCCACCGGCGTTGAGGGTGTCCTCGACATGGGACTGCACGGTATCGGAATCGTCCAGCACCGCCGCCACGCCGCCTTGCGCCCAGAAGGTCGAGCCATTGGCCAGGTCGCCCTTGCTCAGCACGGCGATGCGCAGGTGGGCGGGCAGGTTGAGTGCCAGGCTGAGACCGGCTGCGCCGCTGCCGATCACCAGGACATCATGTTGGAATTGTTGGCTCATGTCGGGACACTAGTAATCTTCAGAGGGGGCACGGCACAATAGTCACGCGTAGATGGCATTGTGAAACTATCGTGAATAGCGGCCGGGTTGCCTTTATAGCAGCCTGTGGTGGCCAATTTCCATGCCACTTGCGACGTAAGGGTAATCTTCCCGGGAACTTTCCTACATGGCTGGAAATCCTAAGAAGGCTGCCCGTGCGCCATCATTTCGCGCGGCGACGCGAGGCGGCGGCTCTATCCGGGCTGACACCTGCGTATCCGAAACCTGATTATCGACGCTGCCGGCCGTGCCCGCGCTGCGTCTTCCGTGCGAGCCAGTCAAGGGCCGCAGGAAACTTGCTTGGAGGAGAGAACTTTTGCGAAAAGCCCGAGTCTATGTTTGCAAGCCTGAACGATGGCTGATGCAACGCTCCTTCGAGTTCACTGAGGAGTGTTCATGCTAACCCAGGAAGAGGATCAGCAGCTTGTAGAGCGCGTACAGCGCGGCGACAGGCGAGCGTTCGATCTGTTGGTGCTGAAGTATCAGCACAAGATTCTCGGGTTGATCGTGCGGTTCGTTCACGATACCCACGAGGCCCAGGATGTGGCGCAGGAAGCCTTTATCAAGGCCTACCGTGCGCTTGGCAATTTCCGCGGTGACAGCGCGTTTTATACCTGGCTGTACCGCATCGCCATCAACACGGCGAAGAACTATCTGGTGTCCCGTGGAAGACGGCCGCCAGACAGCGATGTGAGCTCCGAGGATGCGGAGTTTTACGACGGCGATCATGGTCTCAAGGATCTCGAGTCCCCAGAACGCTCCCTGTTGCGGGATGAAATCGAAGGCACAGTCCATCGCACCATCCAGCAACTGCCCGAAGATTTGCGCACGGCACTGACCCTGCGTGAGTTCGACGGGTTGAGTTACGAAGACATTGCCAGTGTCATGCAATGTCCGGTGGGTACCGTGCGCTCTCGAATCTTCCGCGCTCGGGAGGCCATAGACAAAGCCCTGCAGCCCTTGTTGCAGGAAACCTGAGACAGCGGCGATAGCCAAGAGAGGAACCGCCATGAGTCGTGAAGCTTTGCAGGAATCGCTGTCCGCGGTAATGGATAACGAAGCGGACGAACTGGAATTGCGACGGGTGCTGAGCGCCGTCGACGATGCCGAAACACGTGCCACCTGGTCGCGTTACCAGGTTGCCCGCGCAGCGATGCACAAGGAGCTGTTGCTGCCGAAACTGGATATCGCCTCGGCGGTGTCTGCCGCCCTGGCTGACGAAGCCGTGCCGGCCAAGGTCAGCAAAGGCCCATGGCGCAGCATTGGCCGTCTGGCCGTTGCCGCCTCGGTGACTGTCGCTGTGCTGGCTGGTGTGCGCATGTACAACCAGGACGAGATCACCGGTGCCGAACTGGCTGCGCAACAACCTGCCCAGCAGGGCCTGAGCATGCCACAAACTCAGGGCCCAGCCGTTTTGGCAGGCTATAGTGAGAGCAGTGAGCAACCGACCGGGCCGATGGCCAACGGCGTGCTGCAGAACCAGGCCGGCTGGGATCAGCGTCTGCCGGGCTACCTGCGTCAGCATGCGCAGGAATCCGCGCTCAAGGGTACTGAAACTGCCCTGCCGTATGCCCGCGCCGCCAGCCTGGAAAACCGCTAAGTAAGGAGGATCATGCGCGCGCTACCTCTCTTGTCGCTGCTTGTAGGCAGTTGCATGACGGTGCCAGCGTTGGCAGCCAATTCGTCGCCTGAGGCAAGCGAATGGCTGAACAAGCTGGCACAAGCCGAACAGAAGCAGAGTTATCAGGGCTCCTTCGTTTACGAACGAAATGGCAGCTTCTCCTCCCACGATATCTGGCATCGAGTGCATGACGGCAAGGTCAGCGAGCGGCTGTTGCAGCTTGACGGCACCGCCCAGGAAATCGTGCGGGTGGATGGCAAGGTGCAATGCATTGGCGGTGCCTTGGCAAGTGGTGTGAACGACTTGCCTGATGCCGCGCCGCGCATGCTCGACCCCCTCAAATTGATGAGCTGGTACGATCTGGCTGTAGCGGGCAAGGCTCGTGTCGCCGGGCGCGATGCGGTCATCGTCACGCTGACCCCGCGCGACCAGCATCGCTACGCATTCGAATTGCATCTGGACAGCAAGACCGGCCTGCCGCTGCGCTCGTTGATGCTCAACGACAAGGGGCAGTTGCTCGAACGCTTCCAGATGACGCGCCTGGATACCGATGACTTGCCAACCGATGCCGATCTGAAGGCCAGCGCCGCCTGCAAACCGGTGGAACGGGTGGCCAGCACCAAGACCGAAGCGGTCGCAGGCTGGCGCTCGGACTGGCTGCCGCCGGGTTTCGAGCTGATCAACAGCGCCGTGCGGCGTGACCCGTCTCGCAACAGCACCGTCAGCAGTCTCATGTACGACGATGGCCTGGCGCGCTTCTCGGTGTTTCTGGAGCCGGTTACCGAAGATGCCAGTGCCGATGTGCGCACTCAACTGGGCCCAACCTCTGCCGTTTCACGTCGCCTGAACACGCCCAAGGGCAAGGTGATGGTCACCGTGGTCGGCGAAATTCCGCTGGGTACCGCAGAACGCGTCGCACTCTCGATGCGGCCACAGGATGCTCAGGCGCGCCAGTAATGGCGCCCTTTTTCGGCGCATGCCAAGGCGCACGGACATGCAGCTGAAATGAAATTAAAGCATTGTCATTTGCAATCCATCTGTAAATTTTCTATAGGTCAGGCTTCTTGGAGTCTGACCTTTCCTGCTTTGCAGGCGGTCTTATGTTAACTACGCTCGTTGTGACGGGAGCCGTATGTCAATACCACGCTTGAAATCCTATCTATCGATGTTCGCCGCCGTGCTGATGCTCGGCCAGGTGCTGACTGCCCAGGCCGAGGAAGCCTTGCCTGACTTCACTACCCTGGTCGAACAGGCCTCGCCGGCAGTGGTCAACATCAGTACCAAGCAAAAGCTGCCGGACCGCCGTGTTGCCGCCGGGCAGATGCCGGACCTCGAAGGGTTGCCGCCGATGTTCCGTGAGTTCTTCGAGCGCAACATACCGCAGCAGCCGCGTTCGCCCCGAGGTGACCGTCAGCGTGAGGCCCAGTCGCTGGGTTCAGGCTTCATCATTTCCAGTGACGGCTATGTGCTGACCAACAACCACGTGGTTGCCGATGCCGACGAGATCATCGTCCGTCTGTCGGATCGCAGCGAGCTGCAGGCCAAGCTGGTCGGCACCGACCCGCGCACCGACGTGGCCCTGCTCAAGGTCGACGGCAAGAACCTGCCCACCGTCAAACTGGGCGACTCCGAGAAGCTCAAGGTGGGTGAGTGGGTGCTGGCCATCGGTTCGCCGTTCGGTTTCGATCACTCGGTGACCAAAGGGATCGTCAGCGCCAAAGGCCGCACCCTGCCCAATGACACCTATGTGCCCTTCATTCAGACCGACGTGGCCATCAACCCGGGCAACTCCGGTGGGCCGCTGTTCAACATGAATGGCGAAGTCGTGGGTATCAACTCGCAGATCTTCACCCGTTCGGGTGGTTTCATGGGGCTGTCGTTCGCCATCCCGATCGATGTCGCGCTCGATGTTTCCAATCAGTTGAAGAAAGACGGCAAGGTCAGCCGCGGCTGGCTGGGTGTGGTCATTCAGGAGGTCAACAAGGACCTGGCTGAATCCTTCGGCCTCGACAAGCCGGCCGGCGCCCTGGTGGCGCAGGTGCTGGAAGATGGCCCGGCAGCCAAGAGCGGCCTGCAGGTGGGCGACGTAATCCTGAGCATGAACGGCCAACCGATTGTCATGTCGGCCGACCTGCCACACTTGGTCGGCACCCTGAAAGCTGGCGCCAAGGCCAAACTGGAAATCATCCGCAATGGCAAGCGCCAGAACCTGGATGTGACCATTGGTGCGATGCCTGATGACGATGCCGATATCGGCACCGGCACGGGTGCCGATGGCAGCGCAGAGCGCAGCAGCAACCGCCTGGGTGTGTCCGTCTCCGACCTGACTGCCGAACAGAAGAAGTCCCTGGAGCTCAAGGGCGGCGTGGTCATCAAAGAAGTCCAGGACGGCCCGGCTGCCATGATTGGCCTGCGTCCAGGTGACGTGATCAGCCACTTGAACAACCAGGCGATCGCCTCGGCCAAGCAGTTCACCGAAATTGCCAAGGAGCTGCCGAAGAACCGTTCGGTATCCATGCGCGTGCTGCGCCAGGGCCGTGCCAGCTTCATCACCTTCAAGCTGGCCGAATAAGCCGGCTTGTCAGTCGCAAAGGGCAGCTTCGGCTGCCCTTTTTCATGAACGTTCACAATTATTGGGGGCACTCAGCCTGTATCGTGCGTCAGAGGAATCTCCCATATCCCTGCTGGTTGAGGTACAATTCCCGGCTATTTTTCGGCGGGCGTCCGGCTCGCAGCCTTTTCGAGTGTTGACCCGTGAGTGATTTGAGTCATATCCGCAATTTCTCCATCATCGCCCACATCGACCATGGCAAGTCGACGCTGGCCGACCGTTTCATCCAGTTGTGCGGTGGCCTGACGGCACGCGAAATGGAAGCTCAGGTTCTCGACTCCATGGACCTGGAGCGCGAACGCGGGATCACCATCAAAGCCCACAGCGTCACGCTTCACTACAAGGCGCTGGACGGCAAGACCTACCAGCTGAACTTCATCGATACCCCCGGCCACGTCGACTTCACCTATGAAGTCTCGCGTTCCCTGGCGGCGTGTGAGGGTGCGCTGCTGGTGGTGGACGCCGGCCAGGGCGTCGAAGCCCAGTCCGTCGCCAACTGCTACACCGCCATCGAGCAGGGCCTTGAGGTCATGCCGGTCCTGAACAAGATGGACCTGCCCCAGGCCGACCCTGATCGGGTCAAGGACGAGATCGAGAAGATCATCGGTATCGACGCCACCGATGCGGTAGCGTGCAGTGCCAAGAGCGGCATGGGCGTCGACGAGGTGCTCGAGCGTCTGGTCCACACCATCCCTGCGCCAGTGGGCGAAATCGATGCCCCGTTGCAGGCGTTGATCATCGACTCCTGGTTCGACAACTACCTGGGCGTGGTGTCGTTGGTGCGCGTGCGCCAGGGCCGCGTCAAGAAGGGCGACAAGATCCTGGTCAAGTCCACCGGCAAGGTGCACCTGGTCGACAGCGTGGGTGTGTTCACCCCGAAACATACCCAGACCCCTGACCTGAAAGCCGGTGAAGTTGGCTTCATCATTGCCAGCATCAAGGACATCCATGGTGCGCCGGTCGGCGACACCCTGACCCTGTCCTCGACCCCCGAGGTCGAAATGCTGGCAGGCTTCAAGAAGATTCAGCCGCAGGTTTATGCCGGCCTGTTCCCGGTCAGCTCCGACGATTTCGAGGACTTCCGCGACGCCCTGCAGAAGCTGACCCTGAACGACTCGTCGCTGCAGTACATGCCTGAGAGCTCCGACGCACTGGGCTTCGGCTTCCGTTGCGGCTTCCTGGGCATGCTGCACATGGAGATCATCCAGGAGCGCCTGGAGCGCGAGTACGACCTGGACCTGATCACCACCGCGCCAAGCGTGATCTACGAGCTGGAACTCAAGACCGGCGAAACCATCGTGGTCGACAACCCGTCGAAGCTGCCTGATGTTTCGTCTGTCACCGACTTCCGCGAGCCGATCGTCACCGCGACCATCCTGGTGCCGCAGGAGCATCTGGGCAACGTCATCACCCTGTGCATCGAGAAGCGTGGCGTACAGCGCGACATGCAGTTCCTCGGCAGCCAGGTTCAGGTGCGTTATGACATGCCGATGAACGAAGTGGTGCTGGACTTCTTCGACCGCCTCAAGTCGACCAGCCGCGGCTATGCTTCGCTGGACTATCATTTCGATCGCTATCAATCGGCCAACCTCGTCAAGCTGGATGTACTGATCAACGGCGACAAGGTCGATGCCCTGGCATTGATCGTGCACCGCGACAACGCGGCCTACAAAGGCCGTGCGTTGACCGAGAAGATGAAGGAACTGATCCCGCGGCAGATGTTCGATGTGGCGATCCAGGCAGCCATTGGCGGCCAGATCATTGCGCGGACAACCGTCAAGGCGCTCAGAAAGAACGTACTGGCCAAGTGCTACGGTGGTGACGTCAGCCGTAAGAAAAAGCTGCTGGAGAAGCAGAAGGCCGGTAAGAAACGCATGAAACAGGTGGGCAACGTGGAGATTCCACAAGAAGCCTTCCTCGCCGTGCTCAGGTTGGATAGCTAGGTCCTATGTCGCTAAATTTCCCGCTGTTGCTAGTCATCGCCGTTGCCGTTTGCGGTCTGTTGGGCTTGATCGACCTGCTGTTCCTGGCTCCGCGCCGGCGGGCGGCGGTCGCCAACTACCAGGGTAGTGTCACTCAGCCAGAAATGGCGGTGGTCGAGCGCCTGAACAAGGAACCGCTACTGGTCGAGTACGGTAAGTCGTTCTTCCCGGTGCTGTTCATCGTCCTGGTGCTGCGCTCTTTCCTTGTGGAGCCGTTCCAGATTCCTTCGGGGTCGATGAAACCGACCCTGGAAGTGGGCGATTTCATCCTGGTGAACAAGTTCTCGTATGGCATTCGCCTGCCGGTGATCGACAAGAAGGTCATCGAGGTGGGTGACCCGCAACGCGGTGATGTGATGGTGTTCCGCTACCCAAGCGACCCGAACGTCAATTACATCAAGCGTGTGGTGGGCCTGCCAGGCGACCAGATCCGCTACACCAGCGACAAGCGGCTGTTCGTCAATGGCCAGCCAGTGGCCGAGCAATTGGTCGGTGCCGAGCCAGGTACCCTGGGCAGCGCCGAGCTGTTCAAGGAAAAACTTGGCGAAACCGAGCACTTGATCCGCAAGGAAATGACCCGTTATCGCATGCCGCCGGACCAGCAGTGGACCGTGCCGGCTGGCCATTACTTCATGATGGGCGACAACCGCGACAACTCCAACGACAGCCGTTACTGGGATGACCCGAACATTCCCAAGGAACTGCACGGCATGGTTCCGGACCGGAACATTGTCGGCAAGGCCTTCGCGGTCTGGATGAGCTGGCCAGAGCCAAAGCTCAGCCACTTGCCCAACCTGTCGCGGGTCGGCCTGATCCATTGATACCCTTCGGCGCTGTCCAGCAGACAGCGCCGAATGCATTTCTGACATAGGCTGTGTTCTCAGGGATCGAGAGATTCGTTGCTCGCCGCGACGGGCCACAGCCAAACAGTCTTTCAGGATGTTGATTTGAACAACGCGTTGAACAACCAGCGGGTGGCTGCATGAGTGCTTCCCTTGCCCGTCTCGAGCGCAAGCTCGGTTACACCTTCAAAGACCAGGACCAGATGGTGCTGGCCCTGACCCATCGCAGCTACGCCGGGCGCAACAATGAGCGCCTGGAGTTTCTTGGCGATGCCATTCTCAACTTCGTGGCCGGCGAGGCGCTGTTCGAGCGCTTCCCGCAGGCCCGCGAAGGGCAGTTGTCGCGCTTGCGTGCCCGTCTGGTCAAGGGTGAGACCCTGGCCCGTCTGGCCCGTGGTTTCGACCTGGGTGAGTACCTGCGCCTGGGCTCCGGTGAGCTCAAGAGCGGCGGTTTCCGCCGCGAGTCGATCCTGGCCGACGCCCTCGAAGCCCTGATCGGCGCCATCTATCTTGATGCCGACATGCAGACCGCCCGCGAGCGCGTGCTGGCCTGGCTGACCGACGAGTTCGAAAGCCTGACCCTGGTCGATACCAACAAAGACCCGAAAACCCGCCTGCAGGAGTTTCTGCAGTCGCGTAGCTGTGAGCTGCCTCGCTACGAGGTGGTGGACATCCAGGGCGAACCGCACTGCCGTACCTTCTTCGTCGAATGCGAAGTGGTGCTGCTGAACAACAAGAGCCGTGGCCAGGGCGTGAGCCGGCGTATTGCCGAGCAAGTCGCCGCCGCCGCCGCATTGATCGCCCTGGGCGTGGAGAATGGCAATGACTGAGAACAATCCGACCCGCTGCGGCTACGTGGCCATCGTCGGCCGCCCCAACGTGGGCAAGTCCACCTTGCTCAACCATATCCTCGGCCAGAAGCTGGCGATCACCTCGCGCAAGCCACAGACTACCCGCCACAACATGCTCGGCATCAAGACCGAGGGTGATGTGCAGGCCATCTATGTCGATACCCCCGGCATGCACAAGGCCAACGACAAGGCCTTGAACCGCTACATGAACCGCAATGCCTCGGCGGCCCTCAAGGACGTCGATGTGGTGATCTTCGTGGTTGACCGTACGCGCTGGACCGATGAGGACCAACTGGTGCTCGAACGCGTTCAGTACGTGACCGGCCCGCTGATCATTGCCGTCAACAAAACCGACCGCATGGACGAGAAAGCCGAGCTGATCCCGCACCTGCAGTGGCTGCAGGAGCAACTGCCCAATGCCGAGGTGGTACCCATCTCTGCCCAGCAAGGTCACAACCTCGACGCACTGGAGGCGCTGATCGCCAAGCACCTGCCGGAAAACGATCACTTCTTCCCGGAAGACCAGATCACCGACCGCAGCAGCCGTTTCCTGGCCGCTGAACTGGTGCGTGAGAAAATCATGCGCCAGCTGGGTGCCGAGTTGCCCTACCAGATCACCGTGGAGATCGAGGAGTTCAAGCAGCAAGGGCATGTGCTGCACATCCATGCGCTGATCCTGGTTGAACGGGACGGCCAGAAGAAGATCATCATTGGCGACAAGGGCGAGCGCATCAAACGCATCGGCTCCGACGCCCGCAAGGACATGGAAACCCTGTTCGACGCCAAGGTCATGCTCAACCTCTGGGTCAAGGTCAAAGGCGGCTGGTCCGATGACGAGCGCGCACTGCGCTCGCTGGGCTACGGCGACCTGTAACCCTTCCAGCGGCCCGGATCTCTCCGGGCCGCTTTGCTTTCAGGCCACACTTCATGGAACAACCTGTCGGCCAGCCGGCCTATGTGCTGCACAGCCGTGCCTATAAGGAAACCAGCGCGCTGGTGGACTTTTTCACACCGCAGGGGCGCGTGCGCGCGGTGTTGCGCCGAGCACGGGGCAAGGGTGGCAGCCTGGTGCGGCCGTTCGTGCCGCTGGAAGTGGAACTGCGCGGGCGCAGTGAGCTCAAGAACGTCGGGCGCCTGGACAGCATGGGCGTCGCTGCCTGGCTGCATGGCGATGCACTGTTCAGCGGCCTCTACCTCAATGAGCTGCTGATGCGCCTGCTGCCTGCCGAGGCACCACAACCCGAACTTTTCGAGCACTACGCACTGACCCTGCAGGCCCTGGCCGCCGGGCGGCCGTTGGAGCCCCTGCTGCGCTCCTTCGAGTGGCGCCTGCTGGAAGACCTGGGTTACGCCTTTGCGCTTGACCACGACGTCAGCGACGAGCCTATCGAGGCTGAGGGGCTTTACCGCTTGCAGGTCGATGCCGGCCTTGAGCGCGTTTACCTGGTGCAGCCTGGTTTGTTCAACGGCGCGCAGCTGTTGGCCCTCGCTCAGGCGGACTGGGACGCACCTGGTGCTCTGCTGGCGGCCAAGCGCCTGATGCGTCAGGCGCTGGCGGTCCATCTGGGGCCAAAACCGCTGGTCAGTCGGGAACTGTTTCGCAAGCGCTGAGCACGTCGTATGCTGTGGGGCTAAATCTTCAGGAGAGCCTTTCGTGACTCACAGCAACCGTATGCTTCTCGGCGTCAACATCGACCACGTGGCTACCTTGCGCCAGGCCCGCGGCACACGCTACCCGGACCCGGTCAAGGCTGCGCTGGATGCCGAAGAAGCAGGCGCCGATGGCATCACCGTGCACCTGCGCGAAGACCGCCGGCATATCCAGGAGCGCGATGTGGTGTTGCTCAAGGACGTGTTGCAAACCCGCATGAATTTCGAGATGGGCGTCACTGAAGAGATGATGGCGTTCGCCGAGAAGATTCGCCCGGCACACATCTGCCTGGTGCCTGAAACACGCCAGGAACTGACCACCGAGGGCGGCCTTGACGTGGCTGGCCAGGAGGCACGGATCAAGGCAGCGGTGGAGCGCCTGTCGCGCACTGGCGCTGAAGTGTCGCTGTTCATCGATGCCGACGAGCGGCAGATCGAGGCATCGCGCCGCGTCGGGGCCCCGGCGATCGAATTGCACACCGGCCGTTATGCCGATGCTCAAACGCCGACTGAGGTTGCTGAGGAGCTCAAGAGGATCGTCGATGGCGTCGCTTTTGGCGTCGGCCAGGGGCTGATCGTCAATGCCGGCCATGGCCTGCATTACCACAACGTCGAGGCGGTGGCGGCAATCAAGGGCATCAATGAATTGAACATTGGCCACGCCTTGGTGGCCCATGCACTGTTCGTAGGTTTCAAGGCGGCGGTGGCAGAGATGAAGGCGCTGATCGTTGCAGCTTCGCGCTGATCATCGCTGCGTGGCTGTTTGCGGACGGGGCAGGGGTTAGTGCCGTCAGTCAGGCAGTTTGGGGCCGCTCTGCGGCCCATCGCCGGCAAGCCAACTCCTACAGGTACAGCGCAGTTCTTGAGGTTTGCGCCCTACCTGTGGGAGCCGGCTTGCCGGCGATAGGGCGGTTAGCAACTGACTGGCATGACGCTGCGCAAAGCCTTCATTTGCGCGCCAACAGCGTGGCGCGGCGTGGGGCGGGCAATCCCTCAATGGTCTTGCTATGGTCGTGCGGGTCGAGGAAGTCCCCCAGCGACTGGTAGCGCATCCACTCGGTGCTGCGCTGCTCCTCGACACTGGTCACACTGACATCCACACAGCGCACATCGCTGAAACCCGCACGGCGCAACCAGCGCTCCAACGCCGGTACCGATGGCAGGTACCAGACGTTGCGCATCTGCGCATAGCGGTCTTCAGGCACCAGTACCTGCTGCTCGTCGCCCTCGACCACCAGCGTCTCCAGTACCAGCTCACCCCCTTTGACCAGGCAGTCCTTGAGCGCCAGCAGGTGCTCGATGGGGGAGCGGCGATGGTAGAACACCCCCATGGAAAAGACCGTGTCGAAACCTTCCAGGTTGGCTGGCAGCTCTTCCAGCGCAAACGGCAGGTGCCAAGCCGGCAAGTCGGGCAGGTACCGCTGCACGGCCTGGAACTGGCAGAAAAACAGCCAATTGGGGTCAACGCCGATGACCATGTCGGCGCCTGCGCCGAGCATGCGCCATTGGTAATAGCCGTTGCCGCAACCCACATCGAGCACACGCTTGCCCTGCAGGTTCAGGTGCGGAGCCACGCGCGACCACTTCCAGTCCGAGCGCCACTCCGTGTCGACATGCACGCCGAACAGGTCGAACGGCCCTTTGCGCCAAGGCGACAGGCCCATCAGGGCGTGGCGCATCTGCGCGCGGGTGGCATCGTCGCAGTCACAGTCCAGCCGCAGGCCGTCGACCAGGTCGATTTCGCTTGGCAGCAGTGCCGGCAGGGCGTCCAGCGCACCGCGCCAGCGCTCGAGATCGCCGTGGCCTTTCTCCAGCTTGGCTTGAAGTTGTGCTTGCAGGCCTTGCGACCAACAAGCCAGTGGGGTGCCCGCCAGGCGGCGGACGAGAGGGGACAGATCGATCATGGCAGGGCTATCAGCGAGGCGAAATTAAGGCATTGGAACCACGGCACCACCTTGCTGAAGCCTGCCGCGTGCAGGCGCTCGGTGTGGGTGTGCAGGGTGTCGGGCTTCATCACGTTCTCGATGGCGCTGCGCTTCTGGGCGATTTCCAGTTCGCTGTAGCCATTGGCACGTTTGAAGTCCAGGTGCAGTTCATTGAGCAGATCCTGCTCTTGGTCATCGGCGAAACGCAGCTTTTCCGAGAGGATCAGTGCGCCACCGGGCAGCAATGCCTGACGTATGCGGCCAAGCAACGCCAGGCGCTGTTCCGGGGCGATGAACTGCAGGGTGAAGTTCATCGCTACGACCGAGGCGGGCTCGAAGGGCAGGGCCAGTATGTCGGCCTCCAGTACCTGAACCGGCAGCAGTTCCTGGAACATCGAGTCTTGCGCGGTGAGGTACTGGCGGCAGCGCTCGACCATGGCGGCGGAGTTGTCCACGGCGATGACCCGGCAGCCCTCGCTGCGCACATGGCGGCGCAGCGCCTGGGTAACGGCGCCCAGCGATGCGCCGAGGTCATACAGGGCGGTATCAGGCTGGGCGAAGCGCGCGGCCAGCACACCAAGGTTCTCGACGATGGTCGGGTAACCGGGCACCGAGCGCTTGATCATGTCCGGGAACACACGCACCACGTCTTCGTTGAACACGAAGTCGGGAACTTGCTCCAGAGGCTGGGAGAAAAGGCGGTCGGGTTGTTTGCTCACGGTGAATCCAGGCGGCTGACGATTGGCAGGGCCGGCATTCTAGCCAAACCGTGCCAAGGATGCATGGTCGGCTGACCAGCGCTGTGCGTTCAGTCGACCCGCACCGCGCAATCGAAGGTCTGCACCGGCCGAACTTCCGGGGCCCAGGGCTGCTGATAGACCAGCACCAGATGGCCTTCGCCGGCGGCGCGGGCTTCGAAGCGCCAGGTGGATAAGCCCGCGCTGCCGACGATGCCGGCGTCCTCGGGCGCGCTGTAAACCTCGGGGCCGAGGCTGCGCAAGATGTTCGAAGCCGGGTTCTGCACCAGCCAGCGGTAGCCGGTGGAGGGATTACTGGGCAGGGTCAGGGTGAGTGGCTGGCCGATCTTGAGGCGCTGGGGGCATTCACTTTCAGCGTCAAGTTCGACCGTGTGCCTGGGCTGCTGGGCGCAGGCGGTGAGCAGGGCAAGGCTCAGGGGAACGAGCAGACGAGGGGCAGTCATGGTGGCTCCAGAGGCTGGCGAAGGCCTGAGGATAACCGAACAGAGAGGGGTTTTGTGTTGTCAGTGCCGGCCTCACCGCCTGCACGCCGGCCCCCACCGGTACTCCACTGAACCACAAACAATTGGAATACCGGGGGTGGCCTTGCAGGCGATGGGGCCGTCGCGGGTCAGAACAGCACTTTGGCCACGTCGGCAAAGCGCTTGGCGAAGTGCACGGTCAGCCCTTCACGCAGGTAGTCAGGCAATTCTTCGAAATCCCCGCGGTTGGGCTCGGGCAGGATCAGTTCGAAGATCTTCTGCCGCCGCGCCGCGATGACCTTTTCGCGTACGCCACCAATCGGCAGGACCTGGCCGGTGAGGGTCAGCTCGCCGGTCATGGCCACACCTTTTTTCGGTGCCTGGTCACGGGCCAGCGAGAGCAGTGCGCTGGCCATGGTGATACCGGCGCTCGGGCCATCCTTGGGCGTGGCACCTTCCGGCACGTGCAGGTGAACGAAGGCTTCGTTGAAGAACGCCGGATCGCCGCCGAATTGCTTGAGGTTGGAGCTGACGTAGCTGTAGGCGATCTCGGCAGACTCCTTCATCACATCACCCAGCTTGCCGGTGAGCTTGAAGCCGCGATTGAGCGTGTGGATGCGGGTCGCCTCGATCGGCAGTGTCGCGCCACCCATGCTGGTCCAGGCAAGGCCGGTAATCACGCCTTTGCCTGCCAGCACCTGCTCACTGCGGAACACCGGTATGCCGAGTGCGGCCTCCAGGTCCTTGGTGCCGATCTTGAGCTTGGCATCCGGGGCATCCAAGAGCTTGATCACCGCCTTGCGCACCAGTTTGCCCAGCTGTTTTTCCAGCTGGCGAACGCCGGCTTCGCGGGCATAGCCCTCGATCACGGCGCGCAGGGCGCTATCGCTGATGGTCAGGCTGGTCTTGGCCACGCCGGCCTTTTCCAGCTGTTTGGGCCAAAGGTGGCGCTTGGCGATGGCCAGCTTCTCTTCGGTGATGTAGCCGGACAGGCGGATCACTTCCATACGGTCGAGCAGTGGGCCGGGGATCGAGTCCAGCGTGTTGGCGGTACACACGAACAACACCTTGGACAGGTCCAGGCGCAGGTCCAGGTAATGGTCGAGGAAGTCGACATTCTGTTCTGGGTCCAGGGTTTCGAGCAGCGCCGAGGCCGGGTCGCCCTGATAGCTCTGGCCCATCTTGTCGATTTCGTCGAGCATGATTACCGGGTTCATCACCTCGACATCTTTCAGCGCCTGCACCAGCTTGCCTGGCTGGGCGCCGATGTAGGTGCGCCGGTGCCCCTTGATCTCGGCCTCGTCGCGCATGCCGCCGACACTGAACCGGTAGAACGGGCGGCCGAGCGATTCGGCGATGGATTTGCCGACGCTGGTCTTGCCCACGCCAGGCGGGCCCACCAGCAGGACGATCGAACCACTGATCTCGCCCTTCCAGGCGCCCACGGCGAGGAACTCCAGAATGCGTTCCTTGATGTCATCGAGGCCCGCGTGATGCTGGTCGAGCACCTTGCGCGCATGCTTGAGGTCGAGCTTGTCCTTGCCGTACACGCCCCAGGGCAGGGCACTGGCCCAATCAAGGTAGTTGCGGGTGACGGCGTACTCGGGGGAGCCGGTTTCAAGGATGGCCAGCTTGGCCATTTCTTCATCGATGCGCTTTTTGGCCTGCTCTGGCAGGGTCTTGCCTTGCAGGCGCTGTTGGAACTGTTCGAGGTCGGCACTGCGGTCGTCCTTGGTCAGGCCAAGCTCTTGCTGGATGACCTTGAGCTGTTCCTTGAGGAAGAATTCGCGCTGGTGCTCGCCGATCTGCCGGTTGACCTCGGCCGAAATCTCATTCTGCAGGCGTGCGACCTCGACCTCTTTGCGCAGCATCGGCAAGACCTTTTCCATGCGTTTGAGCATGGGCACGCAATCGAGCACTTCCTGCAACTGGTTGCCGGTGGCGGAAGTGAGTGCGGCGGCAAAGTCGGTAAGAGGCGATGGGTCGTTGGGGCTGAAGCGGTTGAGGTAGTTCTTCAGCTCTTCGCTGTACAGCGGGTTGAGCGGCAGCAGTTCCTTGATCGCGTTGATCAGGGCCATACCGTAGGCCTTGACCTCGTCGGTCGGCTCGCTTGGCTGGCGTGGGTATTCGACTTCGACCAGATAAGGCGGGCGATGGTGCTTGAGCCAGGTGCGGATGCGCACGCGAGTCAGGCCCTGGGCGACGAACTGCAGTTTGCCGTTTTCGCGGCTGGCATGGTGCACCTTGACCAGGGTGCCGTACTCGGGCAAGGCCGCGGTGTCGAAATGGCGGTGATCTTCGGGCGGGGTGTCCATGAAGAACAGGGCGAGGCAGTGATCCGGTGTCTTGGCCACCAGATCGAGGGTTTCGGCCCAGGGTTCTTCGTTGACGATGACCGGCAGTACTTGTGCGGGGAAGAACGGGCGGTTGTGAATCGGAATCACGTAGACCTTGTCTGGCAATTGCTGGCCGGGCAGGGCAAGTGCGTGGCCAGGCGCGCTTTGGGCCTGACCCTCAAGGTGTTCAATTTCGCTGTTTTCGTCGGGTTGTTCCGGAAAATCCTGCTGGTCGCTCATGGGGCACCTGCGTGAATGGCTATGGTGCTTAGATGGGGCGCTGGCTCATGGGTTTCAAGCTTCAAGCTTCAAGCTTCAAGCTTCAAGCTTCAAGCTGCAAGAAAAAAGCGGGACCGCGCAGGCCCCGCTCTTGCTTGTAGCTTGTAGCTTGTAGCTTGTAGCTTGTAGCTTGTAGCTTGCAGCTTGTAGCTTGCCGCTTACTCGGCGAGTTTGTAAGCGATGATGTAATCGCCCATTTTGGTGCCCAGGGAACCGTGGCCGCCGGCGACGATCAGCACATACTGCTTGCCGTCCTTGCCGGTGTACGTCATCGGCGTGGCCTGGCCACCCGCTGGCAGACGGGCTTTCCACAGCTCCTTGCCATTGTTCACGTCATACGCACGCAGGTACTGGTCCAGCGTGCCGCTGAGGAAGCCCACACCACCGGCAGTGACGATCGAGCCACCCATGCTCGGTACACCCACCGGCAGGCCGATCGGAATCGGCGTGCTGTCACGGGTGGTGCCGTTCTTGCGCTTCCACACCACCTTGTTGGTGAACAGATCGATGGCTGCCACGTAACCCCAGGCCGGCGCCTGGCACGGAACGCCCAGCGGCGACATGAACGGGTGCATGATCACGGCGTAAGGCGCGCCAGTGTTGGGCTGCACGCCGCTGGTTTCACTTTCGCGCTTGCTGCCGGCGGCAACCTGTTCGCGCGGCACCATCTTCGACACGAAGGCCATGTAGTTCGGCGAGGTGAACAGCAGTTGGCGCACCGGGTCGACCGAGACGCTGCCCCAGTTGAACACGCCGACGTTGCCTGGGTATACCAACGAGCCTTGCTCGGACGGTGGCGTGTACTGGCCCTCGTAGCGCAGTTCACGGAACTGGATACGGCATAGCATCTGATCGAACGGCGTGGCGCCCCACATGGCCTGTTCAGTCAGGTCCGGGCCCAGCAGGTTGAGGTCGGAGCGGGCCTGGGTCGGTGCAGTGTGGTCACCCTTGACCGCACCTTGCGGTACCGGGATCTCACGGATCGGCACGATGGGGGTTCCATCACGACGGTCGAGCACGTACAGGCTGCCCTGCTTGGTCGGTACGATGATCGCGGGCTTGACGCCTTCCTTGGTCTTCAGGTGAACCAAGGTTGGCTGGCTGCCGACGTCCATGTCCCACAGGTCGTGGTGAGTGAACTGGTAGTTCCAGCGCGCCTTGCCGGTGGCAAGGTCCAGGGCCACCACGCCAGCGCTGTACTTCTCTGCACCCGGGGTGCGGTTGGCGCCATACTGGTCGGGTGTCTGGTTGCCCAGCGGCAGGTAGACCATGCCCAGGTCTTCATCGACGCTGGCCAGCGACCACATGTTGGCCGAGTTGCGGCTGTAGGTCTTGCCCGGGGCCAGTGGCTGGGTGTCTTCGGGGTTGTTGCTGTCCCAGTTCCAGACCAGGCGACCATCGTGCACGTCGTAGGCGCGGATCACGCCGGAGGGCTCGTTGGTCGACTCGTTGTCGGTGACATGGCCGCCGATGATCACCAGGCTGCGGGTGATCGCCACCGGCGAGGTGGAGTAATAACCGCCGGCAGTGAACGGCCCGATACCGGTAGTCAGGTCGATCGCGCCCTGGTTGGCGAAGCCTTCGCAGACTTTGCCATTGTCGGCATTGATGGCGATCAGGCGGGCGTCGGCCGTCGGCAGGTAGAGGCGGCGCGGGCAGGCTTGAGCGACAGCCTGGCCTGCGTCGGAGACTTTCGGCGCCGGGCTGCCATCGCGGCTGACGTAGTTGTTCTCGTCATAATACGAAACGCCGCGGCAAGTCATGTGGGCGAAGCCCTTGAAGGTGCCCACCGGGCTCTTGATCTGCGGGTCGTAGCGCCAGATCTCGGCGCCGGTGTCCGGGTCCAGGGCTAGTACCTTGCTGTGGGCGGTGCAGGCGTACAGCATGCCGTTGGCCTTCAGCGGCGTGTTTTCGTTGGTCAACTCGACCGGGTCGTTGTCCGTTGGCAGGTCACCGGTGCGGATGCGCCAGGCTTCTTCCAGGCGGTAGGCATTTTGCGGGGTGATCTGGCGCAGCGGCGAATAACGGTCACCATGCTCGGTGCGGCCATAGGCTTGCCAGTCGCCGTCGGGCATCGCGGGGGCGGCACTGCCCATTTCGCTGTTGTCGCGGCCCAGTTCGCCAAACACTTCACCCGGGTGGGTGAACTGGCTGCCCAGCGCGCAAGCGCCCGAGGCGAGCACGGCAACGCTGAGCAGGGCGGTATTGGCCTTGTTGCCCGGCCCGGTCAGCGGGCGGCGTGCCCAAGGCAGCAGCAGCACAACGCCGATGGCGAACCAGATGGCCAGGCGTGGCACCAGTTGCCACCAGTCCAGGCCCACCTCCAGCAGTGCCCAGGCCGTGCTGCCCAGCAGCACCAGGCCGTACAGGCCCAGGGCAAGCCGGCGCTGAGCCAGCAGTAGTGCGCCCGCCACGGCGAAGCCGATACCGGCGATCAGGTAATACAGCGACCCGCCGAGCTGGCTGAGCTTGATACCGCCCGCCAGCAACGCCAGGCCCATCAATAGCAGCAGTACGCCTATCAGGCGCGGTAGCCAGCGGCTTCCATTCTTGGCACCGTCAGTGCTCATCGTATGTTCTCCGTTAGGTGAAGGGTTGTCAGAAAGTGCTTTGGATCTTCAGGCCGCCGATCAGGGCATCGTCCACCTGCGACACCCCGCCCGGATGGCGGATGTACTGCAGGTTCGGGCGCACCGTGAGCCAGTCGGCCAAGTGAATGCCGTAATAGAGTTCAGCGCTGTACTCGGTGTCCTGCACGGGCAGGTAACCGGGATTGTCGTAGTCGTAAAGGCCGGCTGCCTGGTTGGCCAGGCGGGCGTTCTTGCGGTAGGCGGGGTTGACGTGCACGCGGGCGAGGGCGAAACCGATGTCGTCCTTGGCGCGGGCATCGAAGGGGCCCTTGTATACCAGTCCTGTCTGCACATAGTTGTCGATGGCATTGGTCTTCTTGTCGTGCACTGTGGCATTGGCGAACAGGCTCAGGCCGCGCGACTGGTCAGTGGCCAGCGAGGTAACCTGCTGCTGGGCACCGATCCACAGGCCGTGCTTGCTCGAACTGCTGCGGTAGGTGGCGCCACTGATGGCGGCCGGCCGGCCGTCGCTGTCCTTCAGAACATCCTGTGCCTTGGCATTACTGTAGTAGTACCCGGCGCGATATTCCCCTTTCAGGCCATTGACCCGCGGGCTCCACACCAGTTCGATCGGCATTACGGCACCCTGGGTACCGCTGCCGCTGAGTTTGAAACCGTTGCCGGATTCCAGGTTGGAGGGGTTTTGTTCGAACACGCCGACCTGAGCGTAGAGCGCGTCGTTGATGTTGTAGCGCACGCGCAGCGCCCACTGGCTGACGGGCCAGTTGTACCAGATGCCGCCAACCCAGTTGCCCACCTGCGAGCCGCAGAAGGCCAGGTTCTGGAAGTCGCACGGGAAGCTGTTGAAGTCCTCGCCTTCACCGAAGCGGCCGAATTTCACGTCCAGGGCGCCATCGAAGTATTTCTGCCTGATCCACATCTGGGTCAGCCGCCAGGTTTCACCGCGGCCCCAGACTTCCTGGGCTGAAGTGAAGCCGCCGACCCGCGGGTCGTTGATGCGGTCGTTGCTGATGTTGTCCCCGTGGCGTTCGGTGATGGTCAGCTGCAGTTCGGTGTCTTGCCAGCCGAGGATCTTTTCCAGGTCCAGGTGGCTGCCAAAGGTGAACTGGTCGCTGTAACGCGCGGTGCGATCATGGTCGTAGCCGCCGTGCAGGTTGCTGCCCATCTCGCCGGTGTAGCCGAGGTTGAAGTCGTAGCCTTTTTCCAGCAGTTCGCTGCGGGTGCCGCCCCAGTCACCCAGCATCCATGGCGAGTCGCTGGCGAACATTTCACTGGCGCTGGTGGTGGACGTAAAACAGGCGGTCAAGGCAAGCAGAGCGGTGCCGGTGTAGCGAATATTGGGCAGTGAGAACATGAGATAGCGCTATCTTTTGATTGTCGAAAAAACGGCAAGCGCACCGATGAGCGAACTCTTCGATGGAAATGGCGACAGGTGAGGTAAGTGAAGCGATTCAGCTTGCGGCGGGGAGGATATAGGGGAACTTGTAAGAAAAAAAGACAAATTGTCGCAGTGGATTATTGCCGCAGCGGTAACAGTGAGGGAAAGGGGCGCAGC
Organism: Pseudomonas putida; assembly: GCF_026625125.1. Classification (NCBI taxonomy): domain Bacteria; kingdom Pseudomonadati; phylum Pseudomonadota; class Gammaproteobacteria; order Pseudomonadales; family Pseudomonadaceae; genus Pseudomonas; species Pseudomonas putida. The sequence goes on from NZ_CP113097.1 coordinate 1,204,120, forward strand.
GCGCCCCTAGGTGGTCAGAAGGTTGTACGCAGGCCCACTTCGACGCTGCGCCCCGGCGCCGGCGCGATATCGCGCAGAATCGAACTGGCGTAACGCACGGTCTGATCCGTCAGGTTTTCACCGCGCACGAACGCCAGCCACTGGCTCTGGCCGATATCGAAGCGATAGCCGACACTCGCGCCCAGGGTGGTGTAACCCTCGGTGCTGGTCTCGTTCGCCGGCTTGCGATGCTGCGACGCGGCATGCTGCATATCCACACGCGCCTGCCAGCGGTCCCGCTCCCAGACCAGTGCGCTGTTCAGGCGCAACGGTGCGATGCGCGGCAGCGGCTCACCGCTGTCGAGGTTCTTGGCGCGGGTATAGTCGCCCGACAGCTCCAGGGCGAAACTGCCGTAGCGGTTTTCGACCAACTGCCAGCGGTCCTGGGCTTCGACCCCGTAGAAGCGCGCCCGTACGCCCTGGTACTGATACTCAGGGAAGCCGCCATCGTCGTGATCATGGTCGTCGTCGCCATCGTCGTGGTCATGGCCCTCGCGCAGGGTGCCCGTGCCAATCAGGCCGATGTAGTTGCGAAAGTGGCTGTAGAACACCCCGACGCTGCCCTTGTGGGTGCCATTGTCGAAGCGCAGCGCCAGGTCGGCGGAGAGGGCTTTTTCCTTGTTCAGGCTGGCGTCACCGACTTCATAAGCCCCGGTGGCGACGTGGGCGCCGTTTGCGTAAAGCTCGTAGAAGGTCGGGGCCCGCTCGGTGTAACCAACGTTTGCAGCGAGCGCCCAGACCGGGTCGAGTTGATACACCGCCCCCGACGACAGGCTCAGGGCATTGAAGCTGCTGGCGCTGTCGGCATCGACGAAGTTTTCATTGCCTTTGGCATCCGGGTCGACGCGGGTGTGTTCCAGGCGTGCACCCAGGCTCAGGTTGAGCCGTTCGGTGGCCTGCCATTGCTCGAGCATGAACAACGCCAGGCTATCGGTATCGGTGTGCGGCACGAAGGCTTCTTCACCCAGTGCCGAGAATTCGTTGCGACTGACCTGGGCACCGATCACGCCTTCCACAGGGCCGATCGGTTGGTGCCTGGCCTCGATCCGCGCCTCATAGCCCTTGTTCTTGAAGGTGGTGTGCACTTCGCCTTCTTCGATTTCGCTGTGCTCGTAATCGGTGTAACCGGCATCGAGCTTGACCGAGCTGAAGGGGCCCTCGAGGTCACGCAGTTCCGAGGCGAAGCCGTAGTGATCCTGCTTCATGTCCAGGCGCACGCCGGACTCGGCCACTGAGCCGTAGTTACTGTCGTAGCGGCTGTAGGACAGGCCCGCATAGCCGTGATCCCAGTGGTAGGCCCCGCCCACTGCGCCGCCATCCTGGCGACCGTCGCTGTTTTCCAGGCGGTGCTTGCTGCCGGGCTCGTCAGCGTCACGCACCTTGGAACTGCGGGCGTAGCCCGGGATGCGCAGGTCGTTGAACTGCCGGCTGTTGGCATCCAGGTGCAGGGCGAAGGTGCCGTCACCGGCTTCCAGTTTGCCGGCACTGCTGCGCGTGGTATCGGCACCGCCGTAGCGTAGTTCGCCGGCACCGTGAATACCCTCGATGGGCGCATCGGGGATGCGGTTGTCGAAGGTATTGACCACCCCACCGATGGCGTTGCCGCCGTAGAGCAGGGCGGCGGGGCCCCGGACGATTTCGACGCGCTCGACGGTGACCGGGTCCAGTGGCACGGCATGGTCGTAAGACAATGCCGAAGCGTCGAGGGCGCCGACGCCGTTGCGCAGGATGCGGATACGGTCACCGTCCAGGCCGCGAATCACCGGGCGGCTGGCGCCTGGGCCAAACCAGGTGGAGGCGACGCCGGGCTGTTTGTTGAGGGTTTCGCCCAAACTTCCGTGCTGCTGCTGCAGCAGGTCGTCGCCTTCGAGCACGGTGGTGGGAGCAGCCAGTTCGCGGTTACCCAGAGGGTTGGCAGTGATGACCTGGGGATCGAGCTCAACAGCCTGGCTGGGTGATGAGGCGAGCAAAAGCGCAACGGCGAGCGGAGAGAGGCGTAGGGGAGAGCACAACATGGGAAGTAGCGGTCCTTGGCAGAGGCAATATATTGTTACTATATAACGTACCTATTTCAGCACAGAGGTTTCACCGCTTGCCAGTGGTTTTTGTAATGGCGGTGCTGCGTCCCCTTCATCACTACACTCGTGTAATGTGCGCATCTTTTTATCCGCGGGAGTACTGGCATGAGCACGGCCAACCACAATGCGCTGCACGGCAAGACCCTCGAGCAGATCCTCACTGAGCTGGTGGCGCACTACCAATGGCAGGGCCTGGCCGAGCGCGTGGATGTGCGCTGCTTCAAGAGCGACCCGAGCATCAAGTCGAGCCTGACCTTCCTGCGCAAGACGCCCTGGGCCCGGGAGAAGGTCGAGCAGCTGTACGTGAAACTGCAGCGCAACGCCTGAGATGCCGCGTCATCCCTGGCTGACCCTGGCCGCAGTGCTTGGCTGGTTGGGCCTCGCTGTGCAGGTCTACCTGGTGCTGCTGGCGCGCTGGCAGGAAGCGGCGAGCCTGATCGGCGGGCTGATCAATGTGTTCGGCTATTTCACGGTGTTGACCAATACCCTGGTAGCGACGGTGCTCAGCTATGCGGCGTTCGGGCGGGAATCGCGCGCCAAGCGCTTCTTCCTTTCACCTTCGGTAAGTTCCGCTGTGGCCGCCAGCATCGTGCTGGTGGCGCTGGCCTACAGCGTGCTGCTGCGGCACCTGTGGCAACCCCAGGGTTGGCAATGGCTGGCGGACGAACTGCTGCACGATGTGATGCCGGCGCTTTACGTTGTGTACTGGTGGTTCGCCGTGCCCAAGGGGCATTTGCGGCTCTGGCACCTGGGGCCGTGGGCGCTGTACCCGGCGGTGTACTTTGGCTATGCACTGTGGCGGGGGAGTGAGATCGGGGTGTACCCGTATCCGTTCATAGACGTTGCAAGCCTTGGCTACGGGCAGGTCATGCTCAATGCTCTGGGCGTGCTGGCCGGGTTTTGGGCCATTGCACTGGTACTGCTCGGGCTCGATTGTTGGCGCGGGCGCTGGCTTGCCAGGCCGGTGCAGGCCCCTTCGCGGGTGAAACCGCGAAAGGACCGGGCCTGACACCACAGGTCACTCGTCGTCCGCTGTGCCTTCTGCCCGCCAATAGGCAGCCGCTTTGAGGGCATCTTCGGGGGCACCCTTCTCCAGCAGCAGCGCCTTGGCCTGCCGGGTCAGCGCTTTCTCCAGTGCCACCCAGCTGTACAGCTTGCCCTCAGGCAGGCTCAACCCCTGCACCAGCGCGAGTAGATCCTCATCCCGCTTCACCCAGATCACTTCAACCTCAGCCTTGCTCGGCAGCGCTTGGCGCTCCTGCTCATCTTCGATCTGGATGATCGCCAGTACCCGCCGGCCTGCCGGCAGTTCTTCAAGGCGACGGCCGATGGCCGGAATCGCTGTTTCGTCACCAATGAGCAGGTAGCTGTCGAAGATATCCGGGACCACCATCGACGCCCGTGGCCCGGCAATGTTCAGCGTCTGCCCCGGTTCAGCCTGTGCGGCCCAGGTGGAGGCAGGGCCATCGCCGTGCAGGACGAAATCGATGTCCAGTTCCTGGTTGGCCAGGTCGATGCGCCGCGGCGTGTACTCACGCATCGTGGGCCGCGCTCCGCCGTCGCGGCCCATGTTGCGGGCGTCGATGGCCTGCTGTTGTTCGGTGTTTTCGGCGAACAGCAGCTTGATATGGTCGTCACTGCCCAGGCTGGTGAAGCCTTGCAGCTCGGGGCCGGTGAGGGTGATGCGGCGCATGCGCGGGGTGAGGTCGGTGACCCGCAGCACCTGCAGGCGACGCTGGCGGATTTCGTGATTGACGCGGTGGATGGTGTCACTCATGGAGGTTCTCCGTAGCAGGGGCCGGCCCGTCGGCGATGGCCTTGGCAGTGTCGTTGAGCAGGGCGCGGACCCGCTCGATTTCTTCCGGTGTCCAGCGGCCGCTGTGCATGTGCAGGGCGTGGCGCAGGTTGCCGACGGCTTCGTGAATTTCTGGTGGGCGGTCGTGACCACGCAGGGCGCGCTTGCCGACTTCGATGCGCATGCGCACGCCGTCCAGCGCCACGGCCTGGTCAGCCAGGGCTGCGCTTCCGGCCGGGGTAATGGCGTAGAGGCGTTTGCTGCCTTGCACCTGGCCGCAGATCAGCTCCGCTTCCTCGAGAAAGTTGAGGGTGGGGTAGATGACCCCGGGGCTGGGCGTGTAGCTGCCGTCGAACAAGTTCTCGATCTGGCGGATCAGGTCATAGCCGTGCCCAGGTTGCTCGGCCAGCAGCGACAGCATCAACAGCTTCAGGTCGCCGGGGGCGAATACCCGTGGGCCGCGTTCACCCCGGCCGGGCCGGCGCTCGAAAGGGTCGTGGGCGGAATGTTCACGCATGGCAGCGAGGCTCCGTGTGTTTAGATATATCGCAAGATATTACTCAAGATATATCTAAACACAAGCGGTCAAATGCCGATGGTTATCATTCAAATATTAGATGGGTTACTCGGGAGCATCGCAATCTTCGGTGGTTTGCACGCGTTCGGATTGCCAGGCTCAAGGTAGGGCATGAGGATCGGCGCCATGCCCTTGAGCACCTGCACCGGCAGCGCCGAGGTGAACTTGAACGCCTCCGCGGAGCGCCCGGGCACGAATGCGGTCAGCGTGCCGAAGTGGTTGTCACCGAGGAAGAAGACGAACGTGGCGGTGCGGTTCAGCGAACGCGAGCCGATCAACCGCCCACCGGCGCCGAAGCTTTCGATGCGGTTGTCGCCGGTGCCGGTCTTGCCGCCCATCACCAGCGGGGTGCCGTCATGCAGCTTGAAGCTGCCGGAAATACGCCGCGCCGTGCCTGCGTCGACCACTTGCGACATGGCACCCTTGAGTGCCCGGGCGACTTCCACGGGGAGAATTCGCTGGCCACGGTCGGGGTCGCTGCTCAGCTTGGTTTCATAAGGCGTATCGGCGGCGAAGTGCAGCGTATCGATGCGCAGTGTGGGCAGGCGCACACCGTCGTTCTGAATGATGCCGACCAGCTCGGAAAGCGCCGCCGGCCGGTCGCCGGAGCTGCCGATGGCGGTGGCCAGCGACGGCACCAGGTGATCGAACGGATAACCCACGCCCTTCCAGCGCCGGTGAATATCGAGGAAGGCTTCGATTTCCACCATGGTGCGGATACGGCTGTCGCGGGCACCCTGATGGCGGCTCTTGAACAGCCAGCCATAGACTTCCTGACGCTCGAAGCGGCTGGCGTTGACCATCTCTGTGATTGAGGCGCTAGGGTTCTTCAGCAGGTAGCCGAGCAGCCACAGGTCCAGCGGGTGAACCTTGGCGATGTAGCCTTGGTCGGGCAGGTCATATTTGCCTGGGCCGTAGGCCTCGTACATCTCTGCCAGGCGGCCATCGGTAAGTTTGCTCAGGGCACGCTTGTCTTCCTTGAGGTGCGCGCGCACGAAAGCATTGAATGTTTCCTGGCCCGCTGCCGGGAACAGATAGCGGTGCACTGCGGCCAGGCGCTGCGGTGTGACGCGCATGCTGTCGAGGAAGGTATCCAGGCGTTGCTGCGAGGTTTTGCGCTGGTACTTGCGCCAGAAGCGCATCAGGTAGCTGGTGCCTTCCTTGTCGGCGAAGCGTGCCAGGTATTCCTGGCGGCGCGGGTCCGAATCGTCCTTGAGCAGTGGCACGCGGTTGAATGGCTGTTGGTAGGTCACGTAGCGCACCAGGTCGCGCATCAGGCGAATGAAGGGCAGGTTGATCGACTCGCGCAGGGCTTCCTTGAGCGTCGGGTTGCGGCTGTTGTCCTCCTTGCGGAAGTTGTTGAACACGTGCATGCCGCCGCCGGTGAAGAACGCTTCGCCGGTGTTGGCCGAGTACTTGCGCTCCAGCGCCGCGTCGAGCATGGCATCCAGGCTCTGGTTCTTGCTGTTCTGCGCCAGCCATTCCAGCGACCATTGGCTGATGCGATCGAGTTCGGCGACCTCGACCTTCTTCAATTCGGCGGCTGGCATGCCGGCGTACTTGTCGTGCAACTCGGCGATTATCTGCAGGTAGGTGGTCAGCACTCGCAGCTTGGCCGTCGAGCCCAGCTCAAGTTTGCTGCCTTCGTTGATGTCGAAGGGCTGGTCGGTGCTGTCAGTCTGCACCCGCACCCGTGAGCCATCGGCAGTGCGCTCGAACAAGGTGAAGCTGTAGCGCACCTGGTCGGTGGTCTTGGTGGTGAGCAGGCGCTCGCCGATCAGGCCAATCTGCGCCGCGAATTCAGGGTCGGAGAGGTTCTTCAGGTACTGGCTGACCTGTAGCTGAAGGTCGGCCTGCAAGGTGCTCGTTGCCGAGAGGTCGAGGCGGTCGAGGTCATACAGCGGGCGGTTGAGCATGCCTGACAGGCGGTTCCGGGCCAGGCTGATGCCTTTGTTGGTGATGATCGGAACGATGGTTGGCTGTGCCACCCAGTCCCGGTACAGCGCCTTGCTGGCCAAGGCTGCGTCGGCCAGGGCGCGATCGATGATGCCGTTGGCAGCGAGCACGCGGATGTGCGAATCGGTGAGTTCGGCCAGCTCGACGCGGCCCTTGGTCAGGTAATGCGAGGGGCGGCGCTGGGCAATCATCAGCGACAGTACCTGACGCAGGGCCAAGCCGCGTGCGGCCATGCTGTCGGGGTCTGTTGCGCTCGAGGTGAGGGCCTGGTTGACCTGGTCGAAATCGGCGCCGTACCAGACACGCAGGCCTTCGGCCATGCCATGCACTTCGCCATGGCCGGGCACCGCCGACAGCGGCACGCTGTTGAGGTAGTCGCGCACGATGCGCTGGCGGGCTTCGGTGGTATCAGGCCCGCCCTGATAGGCACGGACGCTGGCGGAAATCATCTGGCGGATCTTCTCGGCACCGGAGACAGTCAGGCCGTCCGGTGAGTGGCGGTATTTTTCCAGCTGCGTGGCCAGGGTGCTGCCACCGGCGGACTGGCCGGGCAAGGCCAGGTATTTGGCCACCTGGCTGTAGGCGGCCTTGGCGAAGCGCGGCCAATCGACTGCCGGGTTGTTTTGCGGGTCTTTCGGGTCCAGCAGGTCGCGGTTTTCGATGAACAGCAGGCTGTTGACCATCACGGGTGGGATTGCGGCGAAGTTCGGGTACAGGTATTGCGGGTAGTTGTACTGGTACAGCGTCTCGCCGCGGCAATCGGTGATCGACAATCCGGCCTGGATTTTCTCGATGTAGGGGGCGAACAGGCCGTGATCCACGTAATTCATCAACGCAGGCGAAAACCGTACCTGCTCGCTGATCAGGTAGTCGCGCTTGAGCAGCCGGGGCAGGAACTCGCCCAGCGCGCTATAGCCCAGGCGTTTGTCGAACGGCCCCTCGCCGGGGTAGACGATGGCATCGCTGGGGCCGGGCTGCAGCGAATAGGTCAGGGTGCTGGCCAGCTTGCTGAATTCGCGGGACTGCAGGTCGGATGTACGGAACTCGTCATAGGCGGCGAAGCCGATGGCGATGATCGCGACCAGCAGGATCAGCAGGATCAGCCGCCACCAAAGCCGACGCTGACGTGGGGACTTTGGCTGCGGCGTCTCGGCCAGAGGTGTTTCGGGTGCTTCCGTTCTGGATGGTTCCGATTGCCACAGTGCGCCCATAGTCTTCAATCCGGCCAGGTATTTTCGTCTTGCTTGTCTGAAGCTTAGACGTTGAAGGCAGTAGGTGAAAAATTTGTAGAAAGTGCAGAAACCTCATGCGCCCTCTGCGCCTTTGGTGTGGGTTTGTTCGTACAACCCTGTTGCCAGGGTAGCTGGGGTGAGCCAGGAGGCTGCAGTAGACGTGCGGGTTTCTCTCCAAATTTTTGATTATTTATAGTGAAAAGCCCTACAGCGAGCTTCCTATACTGCTCGGCCCCTTCGCCCTGCCGGGCCGCTCTACACCGGCACACGGGCCGGCCCACAAGGCCAGCCTGGCAAGCCAACGCCACGCCTATCGGCATGGCCGGCGCTGCACGAAGGTCTAATCCAATAACAAAATGAGGTTGTATTGCTATGCCAGTCGGCAACCACCCTGCCCATGGCGAGACCGCACAAGGCGGCCCGCTCAAGCGTGAACTGGGCGAACGGCACATCCGCCTGATGGCGCTGGGCGCCTGTATCGGCGTCGGTCTGTTCCTCGGTTCGGCCAAAGCCATTGAGATGGCCGGCCCTGCGATCATGCTGTCCTACATCATCGGGGGCCTGGCGATCCTGGTGATCATGCGCGCCCTTGGCGAGATGGCCGTGCACAACCCTGTCGCCGGGTCATTCAGCCGTTATGCCCAGGACTACCTTGGCCCGTTGGCGGGCTTTCTGACCGGTTGGAACTACTGGTTCCTGTGGCTGGTGACCTGCGTTGCGGAAATCACCGCCGTGGCGATCTACATGGGCATCTGGTTCCCGGACGTGCCGCGCTGGATCTGGGCCCTGGCGGCGCTGGGCAGCATGGGCGCGGTGAACCTGATCGCGGTCAAGGCGTTCGGCGAGTTCGAATTCTGGTTCGCCCTGATCAAGATCGTCACCATCATCGCCATGGTCCTGGGCGGCATCGGCATCATCGCCTTCGGCCTGGGCAACGACGGTGTGGCAGTCGGCATCTCCAACCTGTGGAGCAACGGCGGCTTCATGCCCAACGGAGTGACCGGTGTGCTGATGTCGTTGCAGATGGTCATGTTCGCCTATCTGGGCGTGGAAATGATCGGCCTGACGGCCGGCGAAGCCCGCAACCCGCAAAAAACCATCCCGCAGGCCATTGGCTCGGTGTTCTGGCGCATTCTGCTGTTCTACGTCGGTGCCCTGTTCGTGATCCTGTCGATCTACCCGTGGAATGAAATCGGCAGCCAGGGCAGCCCGTTCGTCATGACCTTCGAGCGCCTGGGTATCAAGACTGCCGCCGGCATCATCAATTTCGTGGTGATCACCGCCGCCCTTTCGTCCTGCAACGGCGGTATCTTCAGCACCGGGCGCATGCTCTACAGCCTGGCGCAAAATGGCCAGGCGCCGGCTGTCTTCGCGCGCACTTCAAAAAACGGTGTGCCACGCAACGCGTTGCTGCTGTCCATCGGCGCCTTGCTGCTGGGTGTGCTGGCCAACTACCTGGTGCCGGAGAAGGTGTTCGTCTGGGTGACATCGATCGCCACCTTCGGCGCGATCTGGACCTGGGTGATGATCCTGCTGGCGCAGCTCAGGTTCCGCGCCGGGCTATCGGCCGCCGAGCGCACGGGCTTGAAGTACCGCATGTGGCTTTGGCCGCTGAGCTCCTACCTGGCACTGGCCTTCTTGGTACTGGTGGTGGGCCTGATGGCGTACTTCGAGGATACCCGTGTGGCGCTGTACATCGGGCCGGCGTTCCTGGCACTGCTGACGGTGCTGTACTACACGTTGCGCCTGGCGCCCAAAGCAGTACACGGGGTAGCCAGTTCCGCTTCCTGATCTGCAACTGCAGGGGCTGCAAAGCGGCCCCCGCGTTCCCTCAGGCCGCCACCTCATCGTGCGGCTCAAAACTGTCCGCCCGCGCCAGTTGCCACATCCGCGAATAGAACTGCCCGTTCACCTCGCCATTGAGCAGCTCCCCCGGTTTCAAGAACACATGCATTTGTGAGAACAGCTTGATTTCGGTGGCAGAGGTGCGCCGCACCAAGTGCTTGGCTTCCAGTTGCGCCGGGTGTTCCAGGCCGGCCGCTGCGAGCATTTCTGCCAGGGCGCGCAAGGTGTTGTGGTGGAAATTCAACACCCGCTGGGCTTTGTCCGGGACCACCAGCGCACGCTGGCGCAACGGGTCTTGCGTGGCGACGCCAGTGGGGCACTTGTTGGTATGGCAGCTCTGCGACTGAATGCAGCCGATGGCGAACATGAAGCCGCGCGCTGAGTTGGCCCAGTCGGCACCGATGGCCAGCACGCTGGCGATGTCGAAGGCGCTGACGATCTTGCCGCTGGCGCCGAGCTTGATCTTGTCGCGCAGGTTCAGACCAACCAGGGTGTTGTGCACGAACAGCAGCCCTTCGCGCAGCGGCACGCCGATATGGTCGGTGAACTCCACGGGGGCTGCCCCGGTACCGCCTTCCTTGCCATCGACCACGATGAAGTCGGGGAGGATGCCGGTTTCCAGCATGGCCTTGGCGATGCCCATGAATTCCCAGGGGTGGCCCAGGCAGAACTTGAAGCCCACCGGCTTGCCGCCGGACAGCTCACGCAGTTGGGCGATGAACTGCATCATTTCGATGGGGGTGGAGAAGGCGCTGTGGCGCGATGGCGAAATGCAGTCCTCACCCATGAGAATACCGCGGGTCTCGGCAATTTCCTGGGTTACCTTGTGCTTGGGCAGGATGCCGCCGTGGCCGGGCTTGGCGCCCTGGCTCATCTTGATCTCGATCATCCGCACCTGCGGGCTGCGCGCCTGGGCGGCAAAGCGCTCGGGGTCGAAGCGCCCGTCTGCCGTACGGCAGCCGAAGTAGCCGCTGCCCAGCTCCCACACCAGGTCGCCGCCGTGTTCGCGGTGGTAGGGGCTGATGCTGCCTTCGCCGGTGTCATGGTGGAAGTTGCCCAGCTTGGCCCCTTGGTTGAGCGCGCGGATGGCATTGGCGCTCAGCGAGCCAAAGCTCATGGCAGAAATGTTGAAGATCGATGCCGAATACGGCTGGCTGCACTGCGGTCCGCCAATGTGGATGCGAAAGCTTGCAGGGTCGGCCAGCGGCGCCGGGCGCATGGAGTGGCCGATGAACTCGAAGCCGGACTCGTACACGTCGATCAGCGTACCGAAGGGTTTGTCCGACGCCTCGTTCTTGGCCCGCGCGTACACCAGCGAGCGTTGCGCGCGGGAAAAGGGCAGGGCATCGCTGTCGGCTTCCAGCAGGTACTGGCGGATCTCCGGGCGAATACCCTCGACCAGGTAGCGGATGTTGCCCAGTATCGGGTAGTTGCGGCGTACCGCGTGGCGTCGCTGCAGCAGGTCGAACAGGCCGATCAGGCTGAGCACGGCCGTGGTCAGGGTGAATGGCCACAGCCATTGGTGGTGGAGCAGCGGCAGGCTCGCCAGGGTGAACAGAACACAGGCGGCAAACACTGCGTAGCGACTGAGAAGTGACAGGCTCATACGGGGTCCTTACGATGGCGCGGTCAGGCTCAGGGCCTGGGGAAACCCCGACCATAGCCCGGTTGGGCAGCGCTGAACATGAAAATCGGCTTATCGAAAATCATTCGCGCAGCAATATCTGCCGCCACCGTTGCTGCTCGTCATCCGTGGTTTGCACAAGGTAGGTGTATCGGTTGGCGACTCGCGCGGCCACCGGCACGCCATCGCGGTACAACACACGATTGCCGCCGGCCGCCGGTACCTTCGCTCCGGGCAGCAGCGACCCGATCAGGTTCAGCGGGTCACTGGCACTGACCACCACCAGCGCGCCCTCCATCTCGCGTCGGCGCACCTGGCGCAGCAGCCCGACTGCCTCCGGCAGGGCGAACTGCTCACCGGCCAAGCCGGCGATGAAGCGCCCGCCGCGAATCTCGCCGCGCGCCTCAAGCCGGTGGTAGCAACGCAGCAGCTCACGCCAGGGTGGCAGCACATCACTCTCGCGCGCCAGCAGCCGCCAACAGATCACGCCATAGCGCCTCAACAGGGTGCGAGCGATGTGTTCCAGCCGTTGCCCGTGGTCATCTTCGGCATTGCTCCTGCGTAACAATGCCCAGCGCCCGGCGTGTGCCATGCTGGTGGAAATCGGCGCATGGCCGCGCCGGCTGGTGCGCGATGAGCGTTTCGCCGCCGGGGTGATCAGGCTACGCAGCCCTGTAAAGCTGTCGGCACTCGCCAGGCCGGAACCGACCAATTCCTGTAACGCTGTTTCCAGCTCGCTGGGCAACAAGTGGGCTTGCTGGGTCAATTCGTCGAAGAACAGTGCACCGTGCGCCTGCAGTACTTCGTGCACACGTGTGGCACGCGGGCTCAGCTCATCCAGAGCCGGCGCAGGCACCAGGCTGCGCCACAAGCCCAGGTGTTGACGTGGCAGCAGCACCAGCGGCGTACTCGCCAGCGTACTGCTCGACACCTTGCCCGCCAGGCGGCTCCAGGCGAACTGCCCGCTGCGGCACACCTCGTCGAGCCAGTGCGTGCTGTAGTCGTTGATTCTTGCCGGCAGTAGTTCTGCCTCCCAGGCGCCAGCCGCGCCGGGGAACCCCTGCAACTGGTCGAGCACCTCGGCCACGGCTTGAGGCCCGCGCAGTTTTTCGTCGGCCGCCAGGTGCTGCCAGTCAAACAGAAAGCGCATGAAGTCCTGCAGACTTACCGGCTCGATCTCCCGGCGCAGGCGTTTGACGGTATAGCGATGGATACGCGCCAACAGGTGGCGCTCGCACCATTGCCGTTGGACCTCTCCCGGGCTGAACTGGCCGTGCAGCACGTAGCCTTCTGCTTCCAGGCGGGCCAGTGCCTGTTCGATGGCTGGCTGCGCCTTGCCCAGCGGTGCGGCGATCTGCGCCAGGGTCAGGGGGCCGTGGCCGCTCAGGCGGGCGCGCAGTAGCTCGCTCAGCGCGCTGTCCGGGTCGAGGGCCTGCTCGAAGCCGGGGAGCACGTTGAGCTCGGGCTCCAGGCGTGCATCCGGGTACAGAGTTTGAAGCAGGCTCAGTCGCTCGCGGGCCAGCCACAGGTGCTGGTCGGGCAAGCGTAACGCTCGGCCTGCCTTGGCCAGTTGCCGCAGCAGCAAGGCCCAGCCCGGGTTGGCCTGGACTTCGTGCTGGCTGACTGCGCCCAAGGTCATCAAGGCTTCGTGCATCTCGTCGGCGCTGCCGGGTTGCGGCCAGGCCTCTGCCTGGACAGCGCTGATGGCATCGGCGTCCAGCGCGCCCAGGTCATCGCTACTGTGCACCTCGTTCCAGCGCCGGTTGAGTACCGCCTGGGTGCGGCGCTCCTCCAGTGGGGCATCGTCAAGGAAGGCATAAGGCCTGGCATTGAGGATGGCCGAGGCCAGCGGCGAGGGGGCCGGCAGGTCGCGGCACAGCAAGCGCACCTGGCCACTCTCCATGCGCCTCAACAGGGCCAGCCAGCCCTCGCTGTCCATGGCTTCGTGCAGGCAGTCGTCGAGGGTTTGCTCGACCAGCGGGTGATCCGGAATTTGCCGTTCACCGACGATGTTTTCCAGGCAGGCGATCTGGTCGGGGAAGACCGCGGCAATCAGGTCTTCGCTTTTCATGCGCTGGACCTGTGGCGCGACCTTGCGCCCCCCGACGTAGCGGGGCAAGGCCATCGCCACGGCTGCGTTCCAGCGCCAGCGCACACCGAACAAAGGGGCCTCAAGCAGGGCCTGGATGAGTAGCTGTTCGGCGCTGCGACTGGACAGGTAGCGCCACACTTCGTCCAGTTCGAAACTGTGGCTGGTCGACAGCGACAGCACGATGGCGTCCTCGCTGGCTGCCGCCTGCAATTCGAAATTGAACGTGCGGCAGAACCGTTTGCGCAGGGCCAGGCCCCAGGCGCGGTTGATGCGGCTGCCATAGGGCGAATGGATGATCAACTGGGTGCCGCCGGACTCGTCGAAGAAGCGTTCCATCACCAGTGTGCTCTGCGAGGGCAGGGCGCCCAGCACTTCACGGGTACGGCCCAGGTAATCGAGCAGTTGGCTGGCGCAGGCCTCGTCCAGTGCATAGGCGCGCTGCAGCCAAGTCAGCACTGGGGCGAAAACGCCGTGACTCAGCCCCAGCTGCTCATCGATGCGTGCCTGCAGGCGGGCAACGGCGGCGGACAGCTCATCACTGCGTCCCGGCGCCTCGCCAAGCCAGAACGGAATGGTCGGCGGCAGGCCTTGGGCATCTTCGACCCTTACCCGGCCGGGTTCCACCCGCAGGATGCGGTAGGACGCATTGCCCAGCTGAAAGATGTCGCCAGCGATGCTCTCCACGGCAAAGTCTTCGTTGACGCTGCCGATGTTCAGCGCCTGCGGCTCCAGCAGCACTGCGTAGTCGGCGGTTTCGGGGATGGTCCCGGCGCTGGTGAGCGCGGCCAGCTGGCTACCCCGGCGCCCGCGCAAGGTGCCAGTCACTGCGTCGCGGTGCAGGTAGGCGCTGCGCATGCCTTGGCGTCCGTTGTAGCCCTCGGCGAGCATGCTCAGCAGGGCCTGGTAATGTTTGCTGTCCAGCGCTGTGTAGGGCGTTGCCTGGCGCAGGCAGTCGAACAATGCCTGTTCCTGCCACGGCTGGTTGCTGGTTTCGGCGACGATCTGCTGAGCCAGTACGTCCAGTGGCGCTTGAGGGATGTGCAACAGGTCGAGCTCGCCCTGGCGCACACAGTCGAGCAAGGCGGTGCACTCGATCAGGTCATCCCGCGAGGTGGCGAACAGGCGCCCTTTGGGGATGCCGTCGACCTGATGCCCGGAGCGGCCGACCCGCTGCAAAAAGCCGGCGATAGAGCCTGGCGAGGCGATCTGGCAAACCAGGTCGACATCACCGATATCGATGCCCAGCTCCAGGGAAGCGGTGGCCACCAGCACCTGCAACTGGCCGTTTTTCAGGCGCTGCTCCGCATCCAGGCGCAGCTCCTTGGCCAGGCTGCCGTGGTGTGCGGCCACGGCCTCGTGGCCAAGGCGGTCGCTGAGGTGGCGGGTGAGGCGCTCGGCCAGGCGCCGGGTGTTGACGAAGACCAGGGTGGTGCGGTGTTCGCGGGCCAGCGCTGCCAGGCGATCATAGACCAGGTTCCACACATCCGTGGCCATCACCGCGCCCAAGGGTACAGGGGGTACTTCAAGGGCAAGGTCGCGCTGGCGGGTGTGGCCGATATCGACGACCGCGCAGGGCCGTTGGTGGCCAACCAGAAAGGCTGCCACGCGCTCCACCGGCCGCTGGGTCGCAGACAGCCCGATGCGCCGCAGCCCCCGCCCGGTGAGCGCCTGAAGGCGCTCCAGGGTCAGGGCCAGGTGCGCGCCGCGCTTGTTGCCGGCCAAGGCGTGAATCTCATCGACGATCACCGTGTGCACGCCGCTCAGGCCAGCACGGCCCGAGGCAGACCCCATCAGCACGTACAGCGACTCGGGTGTAGTCACGAGGATGTGTGGGGCCAACTTGCGCATGGCCGCACGCTCTTTTTGCGGCGTGTCGCCGGTGCGTACGGCAGTGGTGATGCGTGGGGGCGTCAGCCCCTGGTCAACCAGTGCCTGGCTGATGCCCTCCAGCGGTGCCTGCAGGTTCAGGCGGATGTCGTTGGACAGTGCCTTGAGCGGCGAAACGTACACCACCTGGGTTCGCGCAGGCAGTTCGCCCGCGTGTTCAAGGCCCTGGCGAAACAGTTCATCGAGCACCGCGAGAAAGGCGCTCAAGGTTTTGCCCGACCCGGTCGGCGCTGCCAGCAGCGTCGATTGGCGCGCGTGAATCAACGGCCAGGCGCGGGCCTGGGCGTCGGTGACCGTGGCGAAATGGCGACGGAACCAGGTGCCGATCGCCGGGTGGAAAAGCTCCAGCACGGGGTGCTGTTGGGCAGGCAGGTTCATGAGAAGGTTATGGAGGGTCGCTGGCGGATTGGCAAGGGACCGTTCGTCTGTGCACCGCCTTGCCGGTAACAGGGCCCTGTGGGATCCTCAGCGGTTTTCAAGAGCGAGCCTGACCATGCCCAACGTTATCCGCATTGCCGCTGCCCTGCTGATCGACCCATTGGGTCGAACCCTGCTGGTACGCAAACGGGGTACCCAGGCGTTCATGCAGCCTGGGGGCAAGATCGATGCGGGGGAAACGCCGCTGCAGGCGCTGGTGCGCGAACTGCAGGAGGAATTAGGGGTGTGCATTGACCCTGCTCAGGCCATCCCGATGGGCCGTTTCAGCGCCCCGGCCGCCAACGAACCTGGCTACGAGGTGCAGGCCGAGCTGTTCCGGGTCGACAGCGCCGAGGCCGTGGTCCCGGCGGCGGAAATCGAGGAAGTGCTCTGGTTGGCCGCAGACCAGGAATCGATGCCTGAGCTGGCGCCGCTGACCCGCGACCTGATACTGCCGCTCTACCGCAAGGCCCTCAGCGTACCGCGCTGACCCCATCGAGCGTGGCGAACGAGGTGTCCTTGGCGGTGAGCAGGAAGTCGCGCATGTAGGGGGCATCGAGCATGTCGGTGCGCACGGCCGCATATAGCGTGGCGAACAGGCCTTTCTCGCCAAGGCGTTTGCCCTTCACATAGCCGCGCGAGCTGTACTCATGCAGCGCCCAGTGCGGCATGCCGCAGACTCCGCGGCCGCTGGCCACCAGTTGCATCATCATCACGGTCAGCTCCGAGGTGCGTACGGCCGCCGGCTCGATGTCGGCCGGTTCCAGGAAGCGGGTGAAGATATCCAGCCGATCGCGCTCCACCGGGTAGGTGATCAGCGTCTGGTCGAGCAGGTCCTGGGGCACGATGTAAGGCTTGTTGGCCAGCGGGTGCTGGTTGGCCACGGCGAGCATGGCTTCATAGGTGAACAGCGGTACGTAAGTGATGCCGGCAAGGTCCAGTGGGTCGGAGGTCACTACCAGGTCCAGGTCGCCACGGGCAAGGGCGGGCAGTGGCGCGAATGCGAAGCCTGACGCCAGGTCCAGCTCCACTTCCGGCCAGGCATCGCGGAACTGGTCGATGGTGGGCATCAGCCATTGGAAGCAGCTGTGGCATTCGATGGCCATGTGCAGGCGCCCGGCAGTACCCCCCGCCAGGCGGGCGATATCGCGCTCGGCGCTGCGCAGCAGCGGCAGGGTGGCATCTGCCAGCTGCAGCAAGCGCAGGCCGGCACTGGTGAAGCGGATAGGTTTGGTCTTGCGTGCGAACAGCGGCAGGCCCAGGCGTTCTTCAAGCTCCTTGAACTGATGCGACAGTGCCGACTGGGTCAGGTGCAGCCGTTCTGCGGCCTCCACCAGGCTATCGGCCTCGCGCAGGGCATGAAGGGTTTTCAGGTGGCGGATCTCCAGCACGGCTGACTCCGAGAGCATAATTTGAGTGAACAGCGAATGAGTTGAGTTTCCCTCATGTTGCGCTGGCTGTCGACTGGACCTTGCGCCGCACCACTGGGCGGGGTTCATCAAATTGTCACGCAACTGTGGCAGCGCGCCCGAATGAATTTCATCAGACTCGCGCTTTACTGGGGATCTGCATTCTGGTGTTTCTTTCATGCGGGCTTTTTTGCTTTTTTTCGTGTTCCTTCTCAGCGTGCCAGCGAGCTTCGCCGATCAGCGTTGTGACCCTCATGTCCCGGTTCAACGGGCCGAGGCGGGCGATCTGAGCCTGGTTTACCAAAGTGTCGGCGCGCCGCAGGACCCTGCGTTGCTGCTGGTCATGGGGCTGGGTGGGCAACTGATCCACTGGCCCGATGACGTGGTCCAGGCCTTGTGTCTGCAAGGCTTTCGGGTCATTCGCTATGACAACCGTGACGTTGGCCTGTCGCGCTGGAACCAACAGCCGCCCTCGGCCAACCTCACGGTCGAGCTGTTGCGCTACAAGTTCGGCCTGCCGGTTGCCGCGCCCTATACGCTGACCGACATGGCCGGTGACGGGCTGCGCCTGATGGACGCCTTGGGGATTGGCCAATTCCATGTGCTGGGTGTGAGCATGGGCGGGATGATCGCCCAGCACATGGCCGCGATTGCGCCGCAGCGGGTGCGCAGCCTGACCCTGGTCATGTCCAGCTCTGGTGCGGCGGGGCTGCCGGCGCCGGCCCCAGCCCTGGTGCAGTTGCTGGCCCGGCGCAGTGCGCCGAACCGGGAAGTGGCCATCGAGCAGCAGGCTGACTTGCTGGCGGCATTGGGCAGCCCGCGGGTGCATGATGACCGGGCCGCTTTGTTGCAGCAGGCTGCGGTGGCCTATGATCGGGCGTTCAACCCGGAAGGTGCCAAGCGCCAGATCATGGCGATCCTGGCCGAGCCAAGCCGGGTAGCGCTACTCAACCAGCTGCGCGTTCCGACATTGGTGGTGCATGGTACGGCTGACCCGTTATTGCCGGTGATGCATGGGGTGCACCTGGCGGCACATATCCGTGGTAGCCAGCTGCGGCTGATCCCGGGGTTGGCACATCGTTTCCAGGAACCCTTCAAGGCACCGCTGCTGGGGGCCGTGCTGCCTTATCTGCAGTCACATCGTGAGGACGTGGCGCACCTTGCCGGGTTATGACAGTGCAGGCCCCTCAGGTGGGCGTTCAGCCCAACCCGTACTTTTTCACTTTGTCGAACAGCGTGGTCTTGGCCATGCCCAGCTCCTGGCTGGCTTGGCTGAGGTTGCCGCCGGTGCGCTGCAGGGCATCGCTGAGCAGATTGCGCTCGAACGCTTCGACCGCTTCGGCAAAGCCCAGCCCTTGGCTGGCGCCACCGCTCGGGCCTTTCTTGAATGCCGGCAGGCCCAGGGCATAGCGCTCGGCAACGTTGCGCAGTTCACGCACATTGCCGGGCCAGTCGTGGGCCATCAGGCGCGACAGGGTCTGGCTGTCCAGTGTCGGTACTTCCCGGTCGAAGCGCAGCGCCGATTGCTGCAGGAAGTGTTCGAACAGCTGCAGCACGTCTTCACGGCGTTCGCGCAACGGTGGTAACTCCAGGGTCACCACATTGAGGCGGTAGTACAAATCGCTGCGAAACTGCCCGCTTTTGCCAAGCGAATCGAGGTCGGCCTTGGTCGCAGCGATCACGCGGCAGTCCACCGCAATGCTCTGGTTCGAACCCAGGCGCTCCAGGGTGCGCTCCTGCAATACCCGCAGCAGTTTGATCTGCAGGTTGATCGGCATGCTCTCGACTTCATCGAGGAACAGCGTGCCGCCGTTGGCATGCTCGATCTTGCCGATGCGACGCTTGCCCGCGCCGGTGAACGCATTGGCCTCGTGGCCGAAGATCTCGCTTTCGAACAGGTTTTCCGGCAGGCCGCCACAGTTGAGCGCCACAAAAGGTTGGCCCTGGCGTCGGCTGAAATCGTGCAGGCAACGTGCGACCAGCTCTTTGCCGGTGCCGGTTTCGCCCTCGATCAGCACGTTGGCCGAAGTGTCGGCAACGTTGGCGATCAGCTCGCGCAGTTGCTCCATGGCGGGGGAGCGGCCAATGATGCGGCCTTCCAGGCTGCTCTTTTCGGCCAGTTGGCGGCGCAGGGCCAGCACTTCGCGCGAGAGCCCGCGCTGTTCAAGTGCGCGGCGCACCACGTCGACCAGGCGTTCCGGCGAAAACGGCTTCTCCATGAAGTCGTAGGCACCGTTGCGCATGGCGCCCACGGCCATGTCGATATCGCCATGGCCGGTAATCAGGACCACCGGCAGGCTGCGGTCGCGCGCCTTGAGGCGGTTGAGCAGTTCCAGGCCGTCGATCCCTGGCAGGCGGATGTCACTGACGACGATGCCGGCGAAGTCATCGCCGATCCGTTCCAGCGCCTGTTCGGCGCTGCCGACCCCCTCGCAGGCGATATCTTCCAGGGCCAGCGCCTGCTGGCAGCCGAGCAGCACATGCGGGTCGTCTTCGACGATCAGGACGGTAAGAGGCGCTTGGTTCATGGGAGCTCTGCCGGTTCATTAGGGGGGGACACCAGTGGCAGGGTGAGAACGAAGGCCGTTCCGCCACTGACAGGATGCTCGACGTTGAGGCTGCCCTTGGCGGCGGCAGCAAGGCTCGCCGACAGGGTCAGGCCCAGGCCCAGGCCGTGTTCGCCCGGTTTGGTGGTGAAGAAGGGTTCGAACAGGTGCTTGCGCGCCTCGTCATCGATACCGTGGCCATTGTCACGTACCCGCAGGCGATACTTGTCGCCCTGCAACTCGCCCTCCAGCCACAGCTCAGGTGCCGGCTGGGTTGCCATGGCATCCAGGGCGTTGCCGATCAGGTTGACCAGAATCTGCTCCAGGCGGGTCTGGTCAATGGCCAGTTGCAGGTCGTCGAACTGGCTGTGCAGCTTCAGGTGACAGCCACTGATGCGAGTGGCCAGCACCTGCAAGGTGGCCTCCACTGCCTTGGCCAGCGAGGCCTGGCCGCGGTCGTCACCGCGGCGGGCGAACGAACGCAGGCTGGCGGTGATGCGGCCCATGCGGTCGATCAGTTCGTTCATGGTGCGCAGGTTGGTACTGGCGGTGTCCAGCGCACCTCGTTCGAGAAAGCGCACGGTGTTGCCGGACAGTGTGCGCAGCGCCGCCAGGGGCTGGTTGAGCTCGTGGGCGATGCTGGTGGACATCTGCCCAATGGCGGCCAATTTGCCGGCCTGGACCAGTTCGTCCTGGGCGTGGCGCAGGGTCTGCTCGGCATGACGGCGTTCGCGGATCTGCCCCTTGAGCCTTTCGTTGCTGGCGCGCAGGTCGGCAGTGCGCTCAGCGATGCGCCGCTCCAGCTGGCTGTTGGCCTCCTCGAGCGCTTCGCGTGCAGCCAGGCGGGTGGCGATCACCTTGCGCCGCTCGTTCCAGGCGATACCCAGGATCGCCAGCAGGGCGAACGCCACGCCTACCAGAATGCCTTGCACCATCGACTCGCGGCGCAGGTCCTGCAGGGGAGTGAGCAGGGTGAAATGCCAGGGGGTATCCACCAGGCGCCGGGTTTGCGCCAGGTAGGCCACCTCATGCGGTTTGCCGTGGGCGGTTTCGCTGTTGGCCGGGAACGTCAGTTTCTCTACGCCATCGGCCAGCGTCTCACGGGCCAGCGGCTGCAGCTCGTTCAGCGGCCACCAATAATATTGCAGGCTGCGCGCCAGGCGCTCCTTGATCTGCGGGGTCATGGGGCGCACCGACTTCAGGCGCCGCGCCGGGTCGCTGGAGAGGATGATGATGCCGTTTTCGTCGCTGACGAACGCTTCCAGGCGGGCGCGCTGCCAGCGCTCTTCCAGGGTGTCCAGGCGTACCTTGATCACCGCCACGCCAATGATCTTGCCGTGTTCTTCAAGGCCGTGGGCCAGGTAATAACCGGCCTCGCCGGTGGTGCTGCCAATGCCGTAGAAACGGCCCGGCTCGCCGCGCACGGCGGTCTGGAAATAGGCGCGGAAAGACAGGTCTTCACCGAGGAACGAGTCGGCATCGCGCCAGTTGCTGGTGGCCTGTACCCGGCCATTGGTATCGAGCACGAAGATGGCCCGGCTGCGGCTGCGGCGGTTGAGGCCTTCGAGGTATTCGTTGACGGCCTGGCGTGAGCCGCCGTCGGGGTCGGTGAGCAGGTGCGAGACGCTGTCTTCGAGCTCCAGCAGGCTCGGCAGGTAGGTGTACTTGCTGATTTCGCTTTCGACCGTACGCGCGTGCAACTCCAGCTGGCGCTCGCCGTTTTCACTCAGGGCGCGTATGCCGTTGCTCTCGCTGATCAGGTAGCCAGCCAGGCCCAGCCCGACCATCAGCAGGATGATCAGGGGCGGCAGCAGCAATTGGCGGATCAGGCGGGATTTCACGGCAGGCTTGGCAGGGAGAAGAAGCGAGGGGTCGCATTTCATCACAGTGGCCTTGTCACGACCAGCATCCGCTGCCCGGTGGAGCCCTGGGCAGCGGTTACTGTGGCCGGCTCAGTGTTGCAGGATCTTGCTGAGGAAGTGCTGGGTGCGTTGGTCACGGGTACCTTGGTCACCGAAGAACTCTTCCTTGGTGCAGTCTTCGATAATGCTGCCCTTGTCCATGAAGATGACCCGGTTGGCGACCTTGCGGGCGAAGCCCATCTCGTGGGTCACGCACATCATGGTCATGCCTTCGTTGGCCAACTGCACCATCACATCCAGCACTTCGCTGACCATTTCCGGGTCCAGCGCCGAGGTCGGCTCGTCGAACAGCATGACGATCGGGTCCATGGCCAGGGCGCGGGCGATCGCCACACGTTGTTGCTGGCCACCGGAGAGTTGGCCTGGGTGCTTCTTGGCGTGCGCGCTGAGGCCGACTCGTTCGAGCAGGGCCAGGCCCTTCTTGGTCGCCTCCTCTTCACTGCGGCCCAGTACCTTGCGTTGAGCGATGGTCAGGTTCTCGGTGATGGTCAGGTGCGGGAACAGCTCGAAGTGCTGGAACACCATACCGACTCGCGAGCGCAACTTGGGCAAGTTGGTCTTGGGGTCGGCAATCGACGTGCCATCGACCACGATGTCGCCTTTCTGGAACGGTTCCAGGGCGTTGACGCACTTGATCAGTGTGGATTTACCCGAGCCCGAAGGGCCGCACACCACCACCACTTCACCTTTCTTGACCTCGGTGCTGCAGTCGGTCAGTACCTGGAAGTCGCCGTACCACTTGTTGACGTTCTTGATGGAAATCATACGGTGATCCTTTTTTGCAGGCGCTTGACCAGCCACGAAGCGGAGAAGCTGATGAGGAAATAGACGACCCCGGCGAAGATCAGGAACTCATGGGAGCGCCCAATGATGTCGCCGTTGGAACGTGCCGAATTGAGGAAGTCTACCAGGCCCACGGTGTAGACCAGCGAGGTGTCCTGGAACAGGATGATGCTCTGCTGCAGCAGCAGCGGGGTCATCTTGCGGAAGGCCTGGGGCAGGATGATCAGGCGCATGGTCTGGGCGTAGTTCATGCCCAGTGCTTGCGCGGCGCCCATCTGGCCTTTGGAAATCGACTGCACGCCGGCGCGGACGATTTCACAGAAGTAGGCGGCCTCGAACATCATGAAGGCCACCACGCACGAGGTGAAGGCACCCACCGGGGTATCCTCCCCGGTGATCCAGCGCAGCACGAAAGGCACGGCCAGATAGAACCAGGTGATCACCAGCAGCAGCGGGATCGAGCGGAAGTAGTTGACGTAGGCACCGGCGAGGTTCGAAAGCAGCTTGTTCGACGACAAGCGCATCAATGCCAGAAGCGTGCCCAGCACGATACCGCCGATCACGCCCATGACCATCAGCTTGAGGGTCATGACCATACCCTCCCAGAGGGCGGGCAGGGCCGGGATGATTTCGCTGAAATCCATTTCCATTTACTTGCCCCCCACGGAAATCAGGCCAGGCACGGCGACTTTTTTCTCGACCAGGCGCATCAGCAGCATCAGGCCCATGTTCAGGGTGAAGTAGATCAGCGTGGCCAGGGTGAACGCCTCGAACAGGTTGGCGGAAAACTCTGCGGTCTGTTTGGTCTGTGCCAGCAGCTCCATCAGGCCGATCAGCGATGCCACCGAAGAGTTCTTGAACACGTTGAGGAACTCGGAGGTGAGCGGCGGAATGATGATCCGGTACGCTTGCGGCAAGAGCACGTTGTTGTAGATCTGCGGCAGGCTGAAGCCCATGGCGCGGGCGGCAGCTTCCTGGCCGCGCGGCAGCGCCTGGATACCGGTGCGCACCTGTTCGCACACGCGGGCGGCGGTGAACAGGCCCAGGCAGATGACCACGCTGATCAATGCCGAGGTGGTCGGGTTGAGGTCCTGCTTGAACCACTCCTGCAGGCCTTCAGGCAGCAGGTCTGGTATCAGGAAGTACCAGATGAACAGTTGCACCAGCAGCGGTACGTTGCGGAACAGCTCCACGTAGGCGGTGGCGATACCCGATACCAGGCGGTTCGGCACGGTACGCATGACGCCAAGCAACGAGCCCAGCAGCAGCGCGATGATCCAGGCAGAGATGGCGATGGCGATGGTCCAGCCCAGACCGGTGATGTACCAGTCCAGATAGGTTTCGCTGCCCACGCCGGTGGACTTGAAGAACACGCCCCAGTCCCAGTTGTAATTCATCGGGATTTCCCCTCAGACGGTTGTTTCACGGGCACCTTCGAGCATCCGGGGGCGCTTGGCGCCCTCGGAGGAAAGGTTAGACACTAATGAGTGGCTTGCAGGATTGATTCGTGCGCGTGCGCACCCGGCCACTAACTGAGGATCAGGATTTCTTCTCGTCCGCGGCCTTGTCGGTCGGCTCGGCGATCAGCTTTTTCAGTTCATCGCTCATCTGGAAGTTGAGGTTCAGACCTTTAGGCGGGATCGGCTGCATGAACCACTTCTCGTAGCTCTTGTTGACCTCGCCGGATTTGAAGTAACCCACGATGGC
This sequence comes from Pseudomonas putida, assembly GCF_026625125.1. NCBI lineage: Bacteria > Pseudomonadati > Pseudomonadota > Gammaproteobacteria > Pseudomonadales > Pseudomonadaceae > Pseudomonas > Pseudomonas putida. The sequence continues at coordinate 1,228,029 of NZ_CP113097.1, forward strand.
ATCGTCGACGGCTTTCTTGAAGCTTTCGTCACCCTTGCGCATCATGCAGCCGTAGATCTCGTAAGACTGCGGCGTGCCGGTGATGACCCAGTCCGCAGGCTTGCGCGCTTTGGCCATTTCACCGGCCAGCAGGGCATCGTCCATCATGAAGGCCACGGCGCGGCCGCTTTCGAGCATGTTGAAGGCTTCACCGTGGTCCTTGGCGGAAATCACGTTCATCTTCATCTGCTTGTCGGCGTTCATCGCCTTGAGGATGCGCTCGGAGGTGGTGCCGGCGGTGGTCACCACGTTCTTGCCGCCCAGGTCGGTAAAGTCTTTATAGGAGGGTTGGCCATCCTTGACCTTGGTCAGCAGGCGCGTGCCGACTTCGAAGATGCCCACCGAGAAGGCGACTTGCTGCTGGCGCTCGACGTTGTTGGTGGTGGAGCCGCACTCAAGGTCGACGGTGCCGTTCTGCACCAGCGGGATGCGGGTCTGGGAGGTGACGAGGTTGTACCTGACCTTGATGTCGGTGCCCAGTCGCTTCTTCAGGGCGTCGACCACGGCCATCTGGATGTCGTGGGAGTAGCCCACAGGCTCGGGTTTACCGGCCAGGTAGGAAAACGGGATGGAGGAGTCGCGGTGGCCCAGGGTGATGGTGCCCGAATCCTTGATCTTCTTCAGGGTGCCAGTCAGTTCTTCGGCCATGGCCGGCGAAGCGATCACAGCGGCCGCGATGGCGGCGCCCAGCAATTGACGAACGATACGCATCAAATTTTCCTCGACGTGTTTGTTTTTTTTATGGAGCCGTTGGCGGACTCTTTCGTTCAACGAATACAGCAAGAAGCGAGTGCATTCGGCTACCAAGTGTAGAGCATGAGTCGTGCCAAGCCCTGTGACAGATCATAACCCCGCGCAAAGCCTGGGCATGAACCCTCTGTGAAGGTTTTTCTGCACCACGGATTGGTCGGAACACCGAATGAGTTGATAAGCCGCGTTCGGCAATCCGAACGATTACTTGCACCGCGTTCCGCTCCCAGATTTAAGTATCACCTGAGGGCGCGAAACACATGATGAGCTCGCTGGCTAATCACCAGGAGCTCATACCGTGTCCGCCATTGCGATTCCTTCCGATTCCGTCGATGCCTTCATCGCCGGCCAGCTGCCAGGCTGGTTGAAGTCTGCCGATGTCGATCTGCTTCTCACCCTGCACCGGGCGTTGCGTCATCAGCAGGCCGCTGCTGAAGGCGTCAGAAACCTATTGGCGCAGATGCCGAGCATCGAGGCCTTTGCCACGCCGCTGCTCGAGACTGCGCTGGGGCAAAGTGGCCTGGCCGACGCAGACGTGCGCAACATGAAGGTCTACATCGAGAACGATGTGCCTTTGCCCAGTGCGGCGCCCCGTCTGCATACCCCGTGGACGACGCTACATAGCAACCAGCCTTTGCTGACGGCGGCATTGCACAACTTTCATGAGGCCGAGACGCGTCCCTCGGTTCATCGCCGTGCCCATCTGCAGGACGTTCACGGCATCAAGCTGCCGCTGGCATTCGAAGCGTTTGCCAGCTGTTGTAGAACGCTGGATATAGGGGGGCGCTACCAGGAAATGTTGCACGCGCGGCTGTTTCCGAAAAGCAGGCCCCCTGCGCCTGAAGGGTTTGCCCGCGCAGCGGTGGAGCGGGTGCTCGAAGAGAACCTGCGCGCGAAGATGGAAGTTGCGGTGCGCATGGCCAGGATCAGGTCCGAGCTGGACGATGTCGACTACCTGCGTCTGTTGCCTGTGTGCGCAAGCAAACCTATCGTGCCGGCGGCATCAGGCATCGCCACGGCTCGCCAGCTGTACCTGTTGGGCAAACGCATCCATGGCCCCGTAGCCTTCGAGATGCGCGACAGTGCCGCAGGGCCGCTCTCGGGAATCATCAGTTGGATACCACAGGATCCCTACCGGCAGATCGCCAGGTACCCCACCTGGGCCGCCCTCTATCAGTCGTTGGCCAAACAGCTGCGTGCACCCCATTACCGTTCGTTTTTCTGTCGATTCATCAGTGAGCGTGATAAACCGACCTTCACGGCAACCCTCGAACGCCTGATCCAGGCGAGCGACGGCAAGCAGCCAGTTGATCTGGATGGGCGCAATTTCTCGATCGATATGCCCTTGTTCGCCTATCTGCGGGCCCAGCAGGTGGACAAGATACTCGATGATGCAAGGGTCCTGGCAGTGCCCACCGGTGACGAGACTGCGATCGAGCGACATCAGCGCCTGGAAGTGCTCAAGAGTGCTGGCTTCGATCTGCTCAACCTGGCGGCGCTGTTCGTTCCGGTGTTGGGCGAGGTGATGATGGCCGTGGCAGCGGTGGACGTTGTCAGCGAAGTGTACAAAGGTTATGCCGACTGGCGCATTGGCGATCGGCAGGGGGCGCTGGATCACCTGTTTGGCGTGGCAGAGAACCTGGCGGTCGGCACGGTGATCGGCGCCGCGCAGGTAGGCGTAGGCCGGGTGCTTGAGCGCATCCCTTTTGTCGATGCGCTTACCCCCTTGCATGAGGGTGAGGGGCGATACCGGCTGGCTGACTGGCCCGTTTCGGCTCACCACATTGACGGTGGAGGGGCACTTTTGCGCAGCTTAGGTGGGCGCTGGGCGCAAATATCAGACCAAAGTGCCGAAACGCTACTGCGCGTCACCGGGCTTGAGCAGGATCACCTGCGCCACGTGCACCTGCAGGGCGAAGCTCCTCCTGCTCGCCTGCTCGATGCCCATGAGCGCCACGAACTGCATACCCTTGAGCCGCACCTGCAGGGGGCCGCCCTGGAGCGTGAACTGGCAGCTCGGCAAGATCAGCCTTCTGCTGCTGGCGCATTGCTGATCAGGGTCTTCCCTGGGCTGTCCGTTCGCGGCGCTGAAAGCGTGCTCGAACAGGCCAGTGGTGAGCAGGTCAAGGCGTTGCTCACCACTGGCCGTATACCCTTGGAAATGGCCGAGCGCGCCCGTTGGCTCTTGCGCGAAAGCCGCCTGGACCGTGCGTTGCTGGGGTTCGAGCACCAAGGCGCGGTCAACGATGCCACTCAGCGCCTGGTGCTCAAGTGGGTCAACGAACTCGCGCCCTGGCCGGCTTCGGTTCGCATTGAACTGCGCCTGGGCGAAGCGAAGGGGCGGCTGCTCGCATCGGTGGGAAGCATCACTGCGACCCGCGTGCGGTGCCTTGTGCAGACCGAGCAGGGCTATCAGCTGAGTGATGCCACGCAGCCAATAATTGGCCAAGGGTTGTTGGCCTGCCTGATTCAGACACTTGAGGAGGGCCAGAAAGTGGCGCTCGGGGAGGGCTCGGTTGACGCCCGTGCTTTAGGCAACAGGGTTGCTCAAGTGGCCAGCGCTGACCGGCAAAAGACAGCTCAGTTGATGGGCTTGCGGCCGATCGGAGAACGCTTTCGCCCGCCGCAGCGCTTCGCTGACGGCCGTTTCGGTTATGCACTCAGTGGAAGGGGAGAAAGTAGCCGTCAGGCGATTCGCCGCGGGATACATGAAATCTTCCCAACCCTGACCGACGCACAACTTGACGCCTACCTGGGTGACCTGATGCAGCGCCGCATCGGGCTCTGGGACCACCTCAGCACGCTGCAGCGGCAGCTGGATAGCTTGCGCGACGCGCTGGATGCCTGGCAACGTGAGCGCGTGAGCTTCTTGGATGGGCGCAGGCGACAACGTGTGGCCAGCCAGATCCGCCGGGCCTGGCGGCGCAAGACGGCAGGCTTGGCAGGTGATGATTTCAGCCTGCATATCGAGGGTGAACTGGTGGGCAGTCTGCCGATCCTCCCCGAAGGCGTCGAATTCACTCATGTCCAGCGGTTGACGTTGCGTAACATGAGCCTCGACCACATGGATGAACAGTTCCTGCTCAGGTTCACCGGCGTTCGTGAGCTCGACCTGCGGGACAATCAGTTGGTCACCCTGCCGGCAGGCCTGGAGCGCCTGACCGCTCTGCGCAGGCTGCACCTGGCAGGGAACCGGATTGCCTTCGATGCTCAGAGCAATCTCCGGCTGGCAAGCCTTTCCATGCTGCAGCAGCTGGATCTGACCTACAACCCGCTGGGCCTGGTCCCCGACCTTTCCGGGTTGCGCCACTTGCGCGAAGTATCGTTGCGCGCCACAGGGCTGCAAGCGTTGCCCAACGCTTCGGCGTTGCCGTGGAGGGGGCTTGTCGATTTCCGTGAAAACCAGATCCGCCAAGTCACCGATGATCTACGCAACCTCAATGGTCGATTGCAGCGCCTGTCGTTACACGACAACCCGCTGGATGAGGCCAGTGAGTCATTGCTTTCGCGCAGTGCCAGCAGTGACTACCCCGCGAATCGGCGCAGCTCTTACCATCACGCCATCGCCGATGCCAACCTGCAAGAGCGGTGGTTGGGCAGCATTACCGGGGACTTGCTGGAACAGCGCAGAGCGCTATGGGCGAGGTTGGCCGAAGAACCGCAATCGGCAGACCTGTTCAGGTATCTGGCGGATTTTGCCAGGTCTGACGATTTCCGTGACCACCCGCGCTACTACCGTGCCAGGGTATGGCGGATTCTTGAGCTTTGTGCAGACAACACCGATGTGCGTGAGGCCGTTTTCTGGCAGGTGCAAGGGCCCAGAACCTGCGAGGATCAGTTGCTGCTCATACTCAGCCAACTGGAAGTCAGGGCCCACATCGCCTTGCACAGCGCGGAGGCTGGCACAGCGCGCGCCGAAGCCACCTTGCTACGGCTGGGGCGCTCGCTCTATCGCCTGGATCAGGTAGACAGTATCGCGACCCGGCACATCGAGGAGATGCGCCAGAACCCTTACGCGTCGGTGGATGACATTGAGGTTTACCTTGCCTATCGGGTCAACCTGGCTGACCCCCTGGGCTTGCCGGCCCAGCCCCAGCACATGCATTACCCCGAGCACAGCGGTGTAACGGGAACACGAATTCTGCGCGCCCGCGCACAGGTCGTTGCCGGTGAAAGTACCGAGGCACTGAGCAATGCGCTGGCGCAGCGGGAGTTTTGGCAAGGGTATGTGCGCAACCGCTACCCCGAGCGGTTCGAAGCGCTCGCAGCGCCTTACCATGAACAGTTGGAGGCGTTCGAGCGCGAGACGGGCGAGTCTGGCGAGCAGCTTTACCTTGAGCGTGCCGATGCATTGATGGCAGCGCTCAATGCCGAGGAGCGTGCGCTTTACCTGGAGCTGGCCAGGGAGGCATACGAACGGGAAGTCTGAGAACCGGCGACCGCCTGGCGGTCGCCTTGCAAGGTTCAGGCGGCGTCGCTGCGAGCGTCACCTTGCGCAAGATAATCGGCCAATGCGCGTTGCTCGCTCTCGCTGGTGAACAAACCCAGCTTGGTCCGCCGCCAGAGGATGTCCTGGGCACTGATGGCCCACTCGCTATCGCGCAGGTAATCGACTTCACGGGCGAACAAGCCACCGCCGATCGCCTGGCCAAGATCGTCAGGGCCGTTGACCCCCTCCAGCAGCTGCCAGGTGCGGCTGCCATAGGTCACGGCCCAGCGCTTGGCGATATCCACGGCAAGCCATGGATGCTGGGCGAGCAGTTCGTCGACCAGTACCTGAGGCGTGCTCATGCCTTCCCCGCCGGGCAGTGCAGAGCTGGCGGTCCAGCTCTGGCCCATCTGGCTGAAGAACGGCTTGAGTTCTGCCATGGCCGACTCGGCAAGCTTGCGGTACGTGGTCAGTTTGCCGCCGAACACCGACAGCAACGGCGCCTCGCCCTGAGTGGCCGACAGTGCCAGGGTGTAGTCACGGGTGACTGCCGACGGGTTGTCCGATTCGTCGTTGCACAGCGGACGCACGCCAGAGTAGGTGTGCAGGATATCGCCGGCGCTCAACTGATGATTGAAATGAGCGTTGACCACGTCGAGCAAATAGCCGGTTTCCTGCTCGGTGATCGCCACCTTGGCGGGATCGCCGCTGTATTCGCGATCGGTGGTGCCGACCAGGGTGAAGCGGTCCAGGTACGGGATGCAGAATACAATCCGTTGGTCCTCGTTCTGCAGGATGTAGGCATGATCCCCTTCGTACAGGCGCGGCACGATGAGGTGGCTGCCCTGGATCAGTCGAATGCCGTACGGCGCAGTGAGCTTGAGGTCATCCTTGATGAACCGGGCGACCCACGGACCGGCGGCGTTGACCAAGGCGCGCGCGCGAATGGTCTGCAGGCTGCCGTCGGCGTGCTGCAGCTCTACCTGCCACAGGCCGTCGACACGTTCTGCGCGCAGGCAGCGGGTGCGGGTACGAATGTGCGCGCCATGTTCGCGTGCAGCCATGGCGTTGACCACCACCAGGCGGGCGTCGTCGACCGCGCAGTCGGCATATTCGAAACCGCGGGTGATGGCTGGCTTGAGCGGGTAACCCGGGCCGAAGCGCAGGCTGCGCGAGGCACCCAGACGCTTGCGTTTGCCCAGGTGATCGTAAAGGAACAGGCCGGCACGGATCATCCATGCCGGGCGCAGGTGCGGGCGGTGCGGCAGCACGAAGCGCATCGGTTTGACGATGTGCGGTGCCTTGGCCAACAGCACTTCGCGCTCGGCCAGGGCCTCCCGCACAAGGCGGAATTCATAGTGTTCCAGGTAACGCAGGCCGCCATGGATCAGCTTGCTGCTGGCCGACGAGGTGTGCTGGGCCAAGTCGTCCTTCTCGCAGAGGAAGACCTTCAGGCCACGCCCGGCGGCGTCGGCAGCAATGCCCACGCCGTTGATGCCCCCGCCGATCACGGCAAGGTCATAGCAATCGGCAAGTAGGGGCTGGGACGAAACGGGCTGGGACACGGGCAAGGCCTCCTGGGGCTGTTCACATCGAATATGAACATTAATGTTCGTTTCCGAAAATACTAGCGCAACAGAACGCCCATCGCCAGTGACTGTTTATAGAAAAAACTGATCGGATGGCAAGAAAGTGAACAATATCGAAAATGACGAGCCCTTCCGGGCCCGCTTGCGTTTCACACCACGTCGAGGCGGATCTTGTTCTGGTTGAGCAATTCACTCAATGCAGGCGACGGCGGCTGGTCGGTCACCAGGCAGTCGACCAGGCTGATCGAGCCCAGGCGGACCATGGCGTTACGCCCGAATTTGCTGGAGTCCGCCGCCAGGATGACCTGACGGGCGTTGGCGATGATCGCCTGAGATACGCGTACCTCTTGGTAATCGAAATCCAGCAGGCTGCCGTCTTCATCGATACCGCTGATACCGACCAAAGCGAAGTCGACCTTGAACTGGCTGATGAAGTCGACGCTGGCCTGGCCGACCACGCCACCGTCACGGCGTACGGTGCCACCTGCTACCAATACTTCGAAATCATCCTTGGCTGCCAGGATCGCGGCCACGTGCAGGTTATTGGTGATGACTTTCAAGTGGCTGTGGTTGAGCAGCGCCCGGGCAATCGACTCGGTGGTGGTGCCGATATTGATGAACAGCGAAGCATGATCGGGAATTTGCCGGGCCACGGCATCGGCAATGCGCTGTTTTTCGTCACGCATCTGGTCAGCGCGCATGGCGTAAGCCGTGTTCTCGATACTCGAGTCATAGGCTGCCCCACCGTGGTAGCGGCGCAGCAGATTGAGCTCAGCGAGCTGATTGATGTCGCGACGGATGGTTTGCGGAGTGACGACGAATAACTGCGCCATTTCCTCGATGCTGACGTAGCCGCGTTCGCGGACCAGCTCGAGGATTTGTTGTTGGCGTGGGGGCAGATTCATGGGCGGTCCTTATGGGCTGCCGGACAAATTCTGCAATGATGCCGTAGGAAACAGACTACGGCCAGTAGGCCATGGCATGGCGGGGCCGCGAAGCAGCCCCTGCCCAGGGTGATCAGGCCTCGTGATCTTCCCAGTCGCGGGTGCGCTCGACGGCTTTGCGCCAGCCGGCGTAAAGTTTTTCCTTCTGCGCTTGCTCAAGTTGCGGGCTGAATTCGCGTTCGATGATTGCCTTGTCACGCAGTTCGTCCAGGCCACTCCAGAAACCACAGGCCAGGCCCGCCAGGTAAGCGGCGCCAAGGGCCGTGGTTTCACGCATTTTCGGGCGCTCTACGCAGGTGCCGAGGATGTCGGCCTGAAACTGCATGAGGAAATTGTTGGCCACCGCGCCACCGTCGACGCGCAACTCGGAAAGGCGTTGGCCGCAGTCCTGCTGCATGGCGTCGAGCACGTCGCGGGTCTGATAGGCGATCGACTCCAATGCCGCGCGGATGATGTGGTCGACTTTCACCCCACGGGTCAGGCCGAACAGCGCGCCACGGGCGTAAGGGTCCCAGTACGGTGCGCCCAGGCCCGTGAATGCGGGCACCAGGTACACCCCATTGCTGTCCTTGACCTTGCTGGCGAAGTACTCGGTGTCCAGGGCATCGTTGACGATCTTCAGTTCGTCGCGCAGCCATTGCACGGTGGAGCCGCCGTTGAACACAGCGCCTTCCAGGGCATAGGCCACTTCACCTCGTGGTCCGCAGGCAATGGTGGTGAGCAGGCCGTGGGACGAGGTTACGGCTTTGTCGCCGGTGTTCATCAGCAGGAAGCAACCCGTGCCATAGGTGTTCTTGGCCTGGCCGGGTTCCACGCACATCTGGCCGAACAGCGCTGACTGCTGGTCACCGGCGATGCCGGCGATGGCGATGCCGCTCTTGGTGTGGCCGTAGACTTCGGAAGACGGGCGCACCTGGGGCAGCATCTGGCGCGGGATGCCAAGAATTTCGAGCAGCGTGTCATCCCACTGCAGGCTGTGGATGTTGAACATCAGTGTGCGCGAAGCGTTGGTGTAGTCGGTGACATGCACCTTGCCGCCGGAAAACTTCCAGATAAGCCAGGTATCCACGGTGCCGAACAACAGCTCGCCGCGTTCGGCCCGCTCACGTACGCCCTCTACATTGTCGAGGATCCACTTGAGCTTGGTGCCGGAGAAGTACGGATCGGTGACCAGGCCGGTGGTCTCGCGAATGTATTGTTCATGCCCGTCGCGCTTGAGCTGTGCGCAGATCTCTGTGCTGCGGCGGCACTGCCAGACGATGGCGTTGTACACCGGGCGCCCGGTTTCCTTGTCCCACACCACCGTGGTTTCACGTTGGTTGGTGATGCCCAATGCGGCGACCTGGGCATGGCTGATGCCGGCCTGCGCCAGGGCTTCGACCATGGTCGCGCTCTGTGTGGCGAAGATCTCCATCGGGTCATGTTCGACCCAGCCGGCTTGCGGATAATGCTGGGCGAACTCGCGCTGGGAGGTGCCAACCACATTGGCGTCACGGTCGAAGATGATCGCCCGCGAGCTGGTGGTGCCCTGGTCCAGGGCGATGATGTAGTTCTTGTCCTGGGTATCTGTCATGGTCATAGGCCTTGCAAAATGAGGAGGTCAGGGCGCCAGCATCAGTTGGCTTGAGTATCGCCCTGGCGATTGCCGTTTGTCTCTGGGTCCGCGCATAGAGCCGTCGGCAGGTTGCGGGCGATCAAGCCACGATAGGTCGCAGCACCCAGGCAGGCACCGAAGATCGGCGCGAACACCGGAACCAGGAAATAAGGGATGTCCCGACCGCCAGTGAAGGCGATTTCGCCCCAGCCGGCCAGGAAGGTCATCAGTTTGGGCCCGAAATCGCGGGCCGGGTTCATCGCGAAGCCGGTCAGCGGGCCCATGGCGCTACCGATCACGGCGATCAACAGGCCGATCAGCAGCGGTGCCATCGCACCACGGGGCAAGCCGTTGTTGTCGTCGGTCAGGGCCATGATGACCGCCATCAGGATTGCAGTGATCACCACTTCGACCAGAAACGCTTGTGCGGTGGAAAGCGATGGGTGCGGGTAGGTGGAGAACACCGCCGCCAGCTCCAGGCTTTCGCGACTGCCGCGCAGCATGGCGTGGGCTTGTTCGAAATCGAAGAACAGGTTGCTGTACAGGGTATAGACCAGCGCTGCGCCGCAGAAGGCCCCACAAACCTGGGCCAGCATGTAGAACGGCAGTTTGCGTTTGTCGAAGCTTGCGAACAGGGTAAGGGCGATGCTCACGGCCGGGTTCAGGTGCGCACCAGAGATACCGGCGGTGAAGTAGATCGCCATGCTCACGCCGACGCCCCAGATGATGCTGATTTCCCACAGGCCAAAGCTGGCGCCCGCGACCTTGAGGGCGGCGACGCACCCTGTGCCGAAAAAGATGAGCAGTGCCGTGCCGAGGAATTCGGCCAGGCATTGGCTGGACAGCGTGGGTTCGCGTAGAGCAGTCGTCATGTATGACCTCTTTGTTTTTGTTGTGAGGCGCTAAGCGCTCGACAGCAAAGTCCGGCGTCCATCCCCATTGACCCCGGGCACAGGTAGGAATGCACTTAAAAAGTGCACCATTTATTCAGAAACGAAAAAATATAGACAAGAAACGCTTATGTCAAAGGTCGAAAGTGAACGGTCAGTCACGATCTGAGCGTTGAACGCGATCGCGAATCCCAAGCTAGAGCGGCGTGTCAGCTGCTAACTGGCTGGAGTGTATGATTTGCCCTAAAGTAGCCGCCGAATTGTCTCGGAGCGGAGCACTGCATGACCCCGGCCCTCGATCTTCTGAAAAAAACGCGCGCGCCCCATCGTGTGCACAGTTACGAACACGATCCCAAGTCGGCGTCTTATGGGCTGGAGGCGGCTGAAAAACTGGGGCTGGAACCGCAGCAGGTGTTCAAGACCTTGTTGGCCAGCAGTGAGAAGGGTGAGTTGCTGGTGGCTGTTGTGCCTGTGGTGGGAACGCTGGACCTCAAGGCGCTAGCCCACGCCGCCGGCGTGAAAAAATGCGAGATGGCTGACCCCACGGCAGCTCAGCGTGCCACAGGCTACCTGGTGGGTGGCATCAGCCCGCTGGGGCAGAAAAAGCGTCTGCGCACCTTCATCGACGAATCGGCGCAGCGTTTTGCAACCATCCATGTCAGTGCGGGGCGGCGGGGGTTGGAAGTCGAACTGGCTGCCGCTGTACTCGCCGAGCACACCCAGGGCACCTTCGCCAGTATCGGCCGGGGTTGACCCGCGCAAGGGGCCGCCTTGGAGCCCCTTGGCCGAATCGCCGAATCAGGTCGCTGAGCTGTAGCGACGCACCCCATTTTCCTGCTGTGGCAACTGCGCCGCGACACTGCCAGGGACCGGGAACAGCACCAAGTGGTCAGCCTTCACGCTAATGCCGACCTGCTCGCCTACCTGGTGATCGATATGGCTGGGGAAGATCGCTTCCAGCTGGCTGCCTGTCGGCAACTGCAGCCGGTACAGCGTCGATGCACCCAGGAAGCTCTTGCCCACGATGCTCGCGCGCAATGCGCTGTTCGCGTCCGGGACGATGTCGTCAGGGCGCAGCAGCACGTCTACCGAGCTGCCGGGCGCCATGATGTAGGCGCGGTTACCCCGCAGCTCACCGAGCTCGGTGTTGACTGCCTCATGGCTGCTCATCTGGCCACGTATGAAATAACCCTGGCCGATGAAGCTGGCGACGAATGGCGTCTGCGGCTCATGGTAGAGGTTGTAGGGCGTGTCCCACTGCTCCAGCCGGCCTTCCTTGAACACACCCACATGGTCGCTGACCGCGAAGGCTTCTTCCTGGTCATGGGTCACCAGAATCGCGCTGGTACCGCGGCTTTTGAGGATGTCACGGACCTCGTGGCTCAGGCGCCTGCGCAACTCGACGTCCAGGTTGGAGAACGGCTCATCGAGCAGCAGCAATTGCGGCTCGGGGGCCAGCGCGCGGGCCAGGGCCACGCGCTGTTGCTGGCCACCAGAGAGCTCGTGTGGATACCGCCCGCCGAGCCCACCGAGCTTGACCAGGTCGAGCATTTCCTCGACCACCTGCCCCTGGGCGGGGTGCTTGGCGATGCCGAAGGCAATGTTTTGCGCCACGGTCAGGTGGGGGAACAGCGCGTAGTCCTGGAACACCATGCCTATGCGGCGCTTCTCCGGGGACAGGGTGAAACCGGCGCGGGAAATCACTTCGCCCGCCAGCTGGATCTCACCTTCGTGGACCGGCTCGAAGCCGGCTATGGCGCGCAAGGTGGTGGTCTTGCCGCACCCCGACGAACCCAGCAGGCAACCAATGTCGCCTGCGTTCAGGTGCAGGTTGAGGTTCTGGACGATGCGCTGGTCGCCGTAGCCGCAGGCGAGGTTGCGCAGGTTGAGCAGTAGGGGTTGACTCATGCGTGGTGGTAAGCCGGTTCGACAAGGAATTCGAGAAGGGCCTTCTGTGCATGCAGGCGGTTTTCAGCCTGGTCCCACGCGACCGAACGGGGGTCGTCGAGCAGGTCATGGCTGATTTCCTCGCCGCGATGGGCGGGCAGGCAGTGCATGAACAGGGCATCGGGTGCCGCCAGGTCAAGCAGTTCGCGGGTGACCTGGTAAGGCGCGAAATGCGCCAGACGCCGTGCAGTTTCCTCTTCTTGGCCCATGGAAGTCCAGACATCGGTGGTCACCAGATGCGCGCCACGTACGGCTTCACGCGGATCTCGGATGATCTGCACGCGATCTGCGCCCAGTGCCATGAAGCGTGGGTCCGGGTCATAACCCTCTGGGCAGGCGATACGCAACTGGAAATCGAACTGCCGGGCGGCCTCGATGTACGAGTTGCACATATTGAAACCATCGCCGATCCAGGCCACGGTCTTGCCTTGGATGGCGCCACGGTGCTCGTGGAACGTCTGCATGTCGGCCAGCAATTGGCACGGGTGCGACTCATCGGACAGGCCATTGATCAGCGGTACACGCGAGTTGGCGGCGAATTCGGTGAGGGTGCTGTGCGCGTGGGTGCGGATCATCACCGCATCGACCATGCTCGACAGCACGATGGCGCTGTCGCTGATCGGCTCGCCCCGGCCCAGCTGGGTGTCGCGTGGCGACAGGAAGATGGCCTGGCCGCCGAGCTGGATCATGCCGGCTTCGAACGACACCCGGGTCCGGGTGGAGGATTTCTCGAAGATCATGCCCAGCACACGATTTTTCAGCGGTTCGAACAGCACGCCGCGCTTGCGCAGGTCCTTCAGCTCGATGCCTCGGCGGATCACACCGAGCAATTCGTCGGTGGTGAAATCCAGCAGGGAGAGAAAGTGCCTAGCGCTCATGATTGACTACCTTATCTGCAACGGTATGCAGGTCGACCGTATGGTTTTTTTGACAACGGGGGTGACCTGCGGCGTAAGCCGCACGGGGCGGACGAAATGGGAAAGGCGCAATACTATAATTAAATGTCGCCTGAAACCAAGAGGGGGAACAGCGGCTCTGTTGCAAAGGGTGTCATTACCCCTTGAGCCTGCGCTGTTTTTTATTTGCTACACAGGTTTTACACGGCTTGCTGGCAATTTGGCAAATCACTGTCGCAAATCGTGCGCCTGATGTCGGTAGATTCACACGGCGAAGCGCGCTGGCAGGGTGCGGGGCGGGGGCCCATAGTCGAGGTTCGATAATTGCGAGGCAGAGGCCGCCATGACCAAGACCCTGCACCACCGTGCCTGCCACCTGTGTGAGGCGATCTGTGGGCTGAACATCGAGGTGAGCCACGAACACGACGGGAGCGCGCGCATCAGCGCGATCAAGGGCGATCCCCTGGACCCGTTCAGCCGTGGCCACATCTGCCCAAAGGCCGTGGCGCTGCAGGATATCCAGGATGACCCGGACCGCCTGCGCCAACCGCATCGACGGGTGGCGGGCCAGTGGCAGGCCATCAGTTGGGAGGAGGCATTTGCCCTGGCCGCCGACAAGCTGTGGTCGATACAGCAGGCGCATGGGCGCAACGCCGTGGCGGTTTATCAAGGCAACCCGAGCGTGCACAACTATGGCTTGATGACCCACAGCAACTACTTTCTGGGGCTACTCAAGACGCGTAACCGTTTCTCCGCAACTTCGGTGGACCAGTTACCGCAGCACCTGACCAGTTACCTGATGTATGGCCACGGCCTGCTGTTGCCGGTCCCGGACATCGATCACACCGATTTCATGCTGATCCTCGGTGGCAACCCGTTGGCCTCCAATGGCAGCATCATGACCGTGCCGGATGTGGAGAAGCGCCTCAAGGCCTTGAAAGCCAGAGGCGGGCAACTGGTGGTGGTGGACCCGCGGCGCAGTGAAACTGCGGCCATGGCAAGCCAGCACCTGTTCGTGCGCCCCGGCGGCGATGCGGCGTTGCTCTGCGCTTTGCTCAACACCCTCTTCGACGAAGGCCTGGCGAGAGGTTCGCATCTGCCAGTCAACGGCCTGGAGCAGGTGCGCACGGCGATCCAGCCGTTCACCGCCGAGGCCATGAGCGCCCAGTGCGGCATCGACGCTGTCAGCATTCGCCAGCTGGCGCGGGATTTCGCCGCTGCGGACAAGGCGGTCTGCTATGGCCGCATGGGGGTATCGACACAGGCGTTCGGCACCCTGTGCCACTGGCTGGTGCAAGTGATCAATCTGGTAACCGGCAACCTGGATCGTCAAGGTGGTGCACTGTGCACCGAGCCTGCCGTGGACCTGGTGGCCAGTACCTCGGGCGGGCATTTCAATGCCTGGCAGAGCCGCGTATCGGGGTTGCCCGAGTACGGCGGTGAACTGCCCGTGGCGGCCTTGGCCGAGGAAATGCTCACGCCGGGCGAGGGGCAGGTGCGGGCCCTGGTCACCGTGGCCGGTAACCCGGTGCTGTCCACACCCAATGGCAGGCAGTTGGACGTGGCGCTGCAGGGGCTGGAGTTCATGCTCAGCATCGACCTGTACATCAACGAGACGACCCGCCACGCCGACCTGATCCTGCCGTCTACCTCGGCACTGGAAAACGACCATTACGACAGCACCTTCAATCTGTTGGCTGTGCGCAATGTCACCCGCTTCAACCGGGCCATTCTGGCCAAGCCTGCAGGCGCGTTGCATGACTGGGAAATATTCGTAGGCCTGGCGCAAGCCTTTGCCAAGCGTGCAGACCAGGAGCTGAAACCGACCCTCGCACCTGCGCAGATGATCGACCTGGCGTTGCGCAAGGGCCGCTATGGCGACGAAAGTCCCCGCAAGCTTTCCCTCGAAACGCTCGATCAATACCCCCATGGCCTCGATCTGGGCCCCCTGGGCGCTAACCTGCGAGGGCGTCTGGCAACGGCCAGCAAAGCCGTGGAAGCGGCGCCCCAGGTTGTGCTGGATGACTTGCGCCGGTTGGCTGAATGCGTGCCGACGGCCGCGGGTGATTTGCTGCTCATTGGCCGTCGTCATGTACGCAGCAACAACTCATGGATGCACAACTACCATCGCCTGGTCAAAGGTAAGCCACGCCATCAGTTGCTGATGCATCCCCAGGACATGCGTCAGCGGCAGTTGGAGGATGGCCAGCGGGTGCGTATCCGCTCGCGCACCGGTGACCTGGAAGTCGAGGTGCAGGCCTGTGAGGACATCATGCCTGGCGTGGTCAGCCTGCCCCATGGCTTCGGTCATGGCCGCCAGGGCGTCAATCTGCAGATCGCCCAGGCGCAACCCGGCATCAGTGCCAATGACCTGACCGATGAGCGCCTGCGTGATGCTGTGTCCGGGAATGCGGCGCTCAATGGCGTACCCGTGCAAGTGAGTGCCGCCTGAGCACCGGCAAGGCCGAGCACAAGGCTCAGGTTTCCGATACAATGCGTCACCGTGCCGACCATCGAGTCGGAAAGTTCAGACGAGGTGTTCCATGGATATCATCGAAACGATCAAAGAGCAGATTGCCAACAACACCATTCTGCTTTACATGAAGGGCTCGCCGAATGCCCCGCAATGCGGGTTCTCGGCCAAGGCATCGCAAGCTGTGATGGGTTGTGGCGAAAAGTTTGCTTACGTGGATATCCTGCAGAACCCGGAAATCCGCGCCAACCTGCCCAAGTACGCCAACTGGCCGACCTTCCCGCAACTGTGGGTAGCTGGCGAGCTGGTCGGCGGCAGCGACATCATGTTGGAGATGTTCGAGAACGGTGAGCTTCAAGCACTGATCAAGGACGCCGCTGCCAAGGCCAAGGCTTCCGAAGCCTGATCTTCCGGCAAGCATGAAAAAACCCGCTCATGGCGGGTTTTTTTATGGGGCTGGAATTTACTCTTCGCCCATCTGCGACTGCAGGTAGTTCTCGATGGTGATCTTGTCGATCAGGCTCAATTGAGTTTCCAGCCAGTCAATGTGTTCTTCCTCGGACTCGAGGATGTCTTCAAGCAGTTCACGCGAGCCAAAGTCGCCGACGGTTTCGCAGTGGGCGATGGCGGCTTTGAGATCGATCAGGCCTTTCTGCTCGATCTTCAGGTCGCACTCGAGCATTTCCTTGGTGTGCTCGCCGATCAGCAGCTTGCCCAGGTCCTGCACGTTAGGGATGCCTTCGAGGAAGAGAATACGCTTGATCAACTTGTCAGCGTGTTTCATCTCGTCGATGGATTCTTTGTACTCATGCTTGCCGAGCTTGTTCAGGCCCCAATCTTCGTACATGCGTGCGTGCAGGAAGTACTGGTTGATCGCGACCAGCTCGTTTCCGAGGATCTTGTTGAGATGCTGGATGACGCTTACGTCGCCTTTCATTGCGGGTTCCTGCCCTAGAAGTGTGCCAATACAGCGAAGTTTGAGCCTGATACTTAGGGCTGTCAAACCTAAGTTATTGAATAATAAGTGAAAATAAATAGGAATAAGAATGTTTGTGAACCGCGTTGGGGCGCTAACTTATTGAATTTTAGGCATAAAAAAACCGGACGCGAGGTCCGGTTCTTCGAATTGGGCGATATCAGGCGGCGGTAAATTCCACCGGATAGGGCAGGGCGGCTTGCTGGCTCACCTGAAGCTCGGTCAGGGTCTCGCGGACGACCTGCTTGGCCAGGCAGGCGCATTTGCCACATTGGCTGGCGACATTGGTCGCGGCTCTGACGTCCTTGTAGCTGCAGCATCCTTCATAGATCGCATCGCGGATCTGTCCGTCGGTCACGCCGACACAAAGACACACATACATAAAGTCGGACCATCGCTGGTTGAGTCGATGGGTGGAGAGTAATGGTAATGAGAATGCTTGTCAAAACACTTTCTGTAAGTGCCGTGCTTGAGCGACCGGCGGTTGGATTCGGCCTGTCAGCGGAAGCCGTGTATGATGGTCGGCCTTTGTTGGATGTCGGGCAAGCCCGCCTTGGCCTGGCAAACGGTTCTTCACCCTCATCTGGAGATTACAATGAGCGTACTCGTTGGCAAAAAAGCCCCCGACTTCACCGTCCCGGCTGTACTGGGCAATGGCGAAATCGTCGACAGCTTCAACCTGGCCTCGGCCATCAAGGGCAAGTACGGCCTGGTGTTCTTCTACCCACTGGACTTCACCTTCGTATGCCCGTCCGAGCTGATTGCCCTGGACAACCGCATTCCGGACTTCCAGGCTCGCAACGTTGAAGTGATCGGCGTTTCGATCGACTCGCATTTCACCCACAACGCCTGGCGTAACACCCCTGTCAACAATGGCGGTATCGGCCAGGTCAAGTACACCCTGGCAGCCGACATGACCCACGAAATCTGCAAGGCCTACGACGTTGAGTCCGAAGGCGGCGTGGCTTTCCGTGGCGCTTTCCTGATCGATACCAACGGTGTCGTCCGTTCGCAGATCATCAATGACCTGCCGCTGGGCCGTAACATGGACGAGCTGCTGCGTCTGGTCGATGCCCTGCAATTCCACGAAGAGCACGGCGAAGTCTGCCCGGCCAACTGGAAAAAAGGCGACAAGGGCATGAACGCTTCGCCAGAAGGCGTTGCTGCATACCTGAGCGAGAACGCTGGCAAGCTGTAATTGCTGAGCGCCAAAAAAAAACCGGCCTTCGTGGCCGGTTTTTTTTTAGCTGCAAGCTGCAAGCTGCAAGCTGCAAGCTTCAAGCTTCAAGCTTCAAGCAAAAGCCAGAGCGATCCGCGTACTGCTTTGGCTCTTTCTTGTAGCTTGCAGCTTGCAGCTTGCCGCTCCACCTCAATCGTTGAAATCGCGCCAGCCGCCCATCTCTTTCCAGCGGTTGACGATGCCGCAGAAGAGTTCGGCGGTCTTCTCGGTGTCGTAACGTGCCGAGTGCGCCTCACGGCCGTCGAAGTCGATGTCAGCGCTCTGGCAGGCCCTTGCCAACACGGTCTGGCCGTACGCCAGGCCAGCCAGGGTCGCGGTGTCGAAGCTGGAGAACGGGTGGAACGGGTTGCGCTTCAGATCGTTGCGCGCTACCGCGGCATTGAGGAAACCCAGGTCGAAGCTGCTGTTGTGGCCGACCAGGATCGCCCGCTTGCAGCCATTGGCCTTCAATGCCTTGCGCACGCCGCGAAAAATGTCTGTCAGCGCGCTGTCTTCGCTCACCGCCATGCGCAGCGGGTGGTCCAGCTTGATACCGGTGAACTCCAGCGCGGCAGCCTCGATATTGGCCCCCTCGAACGGCTCCACACGGTAGAAGTAAGTGTGCTCCGGGAACAGGAAACCTTTCTCGTCCATACCGATGGTTACCGCCGCGATTTCCAGCAGGGCATCGGTGGCGCTGTTGAAACCGCCGGTCTCCACATCCACCACTACTGGCAGGTAGCCGCGGAAGCGCTCGGCCATCGGGTGGCGCGAGCCGCTGCCGGCTTGCCCGTCCTGGTCGTCTTCGTAGAGGTCTTCGCTCACGCGTTGTCCTCCAGCAGGCGCCAACGCAGTTTTTCACCGGCGCGCAGCGGGATCACCGTCTGATCGCCAAACGGCAGGCTGTCCGGGGCCGTCCATTCTTCACGGACCAGGGTAATGGTGTCGGTATTCGCTGGCAGGCCATAGAAGGCCGGGCCATGCAGGCTGGCGAAACCTTCCAGCTTGTCCAGCGCATGACGCTGTTCGAAAGCTTCGGCGTACATCTCGATGGCCGCATAGGCGGTGTAGCAACCGGCACAACCACAGGCAGCTTCCTTGGCGTGGCGGGCGTGGGGTGCCGAGTCAGTGCCGAGGAAGAACTTCGGGTTGCCACTGGTAGCCGCGTCCAGCAGCGCCACCTGATGGGTGTTGCGCTTGAGGATCGGCAGGCAGTAGAAGTGCGGTCGAATGCCGCCGACCAACATGTGGTTGCGGTTGTACAACAGATGCTGTGCGGTGATGGTCGCCCCGACGTTGGCGGGGGCCTCGGTGACGAATTGCGCTGCATCGGCCGTGGTGATGTGCTCGAACACCACTTTCAGCGTGGGGAAGCGCTCGACCAGGCGACGCATGTGTTCGTCGATGAAGCGTTTTTCGCGGTCGAACACGTCGATCTCGCTGCGGGTCACTTCACCATGCACCAGCAACGGCATGCCGACCTCAGCCAGCGCTTCGATGGCCGGGAAGATATTGTCGATGCTGGTCACGCCGGAATCGGAGTTGGTGGTGGCGCCGGCCGGGTACAGCTTGGCGGCGTACACGATGCCGCTGGCCTTGGCCGCGCGGATGTCCTCGGGGCTGGTGCGGTCGGTGAGGTACAGCACCATCAACGGCTCGAAGCGGCTACCGGCCGGGCGGGCATTGAGGATGCGCTCACGGTAGGCCCCGGCTTCGTCGGCATTGCGTACCGGTGGAACCAGGTTGGGCATGATGATGGCACGGGCGAAAGTACGCGCCACATCGCCAACGGTATGGGGCAGGACGGCACCATCGCGCAGATGGATGTGCCAGTCGTCGGGACGCAGGAGGGTCAGGCGATCGGACATTGGGGATTCCAGGCGGGTCGAACTCAGGCCCCAATGCTACCGGAAAACCCTCGCCCGAGCACGGCTATCAAGTTTTCCGGCGAGCGTCCGATAGCCTGCCTGTAAGCCGTCAGAATTAGTGGAGCCTCCCGTGCGCCAGCGTTACCTAGCCCTGTTGACCCTGTTCGCCAGCCTGCCGGCCGGCGCATTGACCTTCCAGACCCGCATGGAAAACATCGCCTGGAAAGTCGAGGGTGATCAGTTCGAGTGCCGCCTGATTCAGCCGATCGATGGTTTCGGCAGTGGTGAGTTCGTGCGCCGGGCCGGTGAGCAGCCAGTGTTCCAGCTGCGCTCCGGCAGTACTGTGCTGGGCGCAGGTTCCGCTACGCTGCTGGCGGCTGCGGCCCCCTGGCAGCCGGGCCGTGGCGATATCAACCTGGGGGCGGTGCGGCTGGCGCGTACTGGCGTGCTGTTCAGTTCATCCCAAGGCCAGGCCAGCCGCTTGATCAACGGGCTGCTCGATGGCCGCAGCACGGTGGTGCGAAGCTACGCCGGGGAGGCGGGGCGGCCGATCGAAGTGCGTGTGCTGCCGGTCAGTTTTGCCAAAGCGTGGAGTGATTACCAGGCCTGCGCCGGCAAGATGCTGGCAATGAACTATGACCAGGTGCGCCAGACGCAGGTGGGGTTCCCTGGGGGGGGCATCGACCTGGATGCGGCGGCGCGCGCGCGACTGGATGTGGTCCTGGAGTATTTGAAGGCCGATCCGACGGTCAACCATATCGAGCTCAATGGCCACTCGGACAACAGCGGCAATCGCTTGACCAACCGTGATACCTCGCGGCGCCGTGCGCTGGCGGTGGCCGATTACTTCAAAGCCCATGGGGTGCCGGAGGAGCAGATTACCGTGCGCTTCCATGGTGAACGTTACCCCCTGGTGAAGAACAACAGTGCCGCAAACCGCGCACGCAACCGGCGCGTCAATATCGAGCTGGATCGTGTTGCACCGGTGGAAAAGCCGGCCGCCCAACCTGCCCAGCACCCGGCCCCGGCGACCGCACCCGCGACCGCGCCTGCGCCAGCCCCGGCCAGCGCTACTGCTGCCCCGCCCGCCGCGAAACCGTCCTGACGCTGCAGGGCGTCGCCCCATCGACAGTTCCTGTCGCTTTGTCGTCAGAAGCTGTCGCGCCACTGTAAATTTATCCGCAACGCCGGTAGAATCGACCCCTTTCCGTACAACCCCGTGGAGTGATGGCATGGCGGACGTAAAAAAGGTCGTACTGGCGTATTCCGGCGGCCTTGATACTTCGGTGATTCTCAAGTGGCTGCAGGATACCTACGACTGCGAAGTGGTGACGTTCACCGCTGACCTGGGTCAGGGCGAAGAAGTCGAGCCGGCTCGCGCCAAAGCTCAGGCAATGGGCGTCAAAGAGATCTATATCGACGACCTGCGCGAAGAATTCGTGCGCGACTTCGTCTTCCCGATGTTCCGCGCCAACACCGTCTACGAAGGCGAGTACCTGCTGGGTACTTCCATCGCCCGTCCGCTGATCGCCAAGCGCCTGATCGAAATCGCCAACGAAACCGGCGCTGATGCCATTTCCCACGGCGCTACCGGCAAAGGTAACGACCAGGTGCGTTTCGAGCTGGGTGCCTATGCACTCAAGCCGGGCGTCAAGGTCATCGCCCCATGGCGCGAGTGGGACCTGCTGTCGCGCGAGAAGCTGATGGACTACGCCGAGAAGCACGGTATCCCGATCGAGCGCCACGGCAAGAAGAAGTCCCCGTACTCGATGGATGCCAACCTGCTGCATATCTCCTATGAAGGCGGTGTGCTGGAAGATACCTGGACCGAGCACGAAGAAGACATGTGGCGCTGGAGCGTCTCGCCAGAGAACGCGCCGGACCAGGCGACCTACCTCGAACTGACCTACCGTAATGGTGACATCGTCGCCATCGATGGCGTCGAGAAGACCCCGGCCACCGTCCTGGCCGACCTGAACCGCATTGGTGGTGCCAACGGTATCGGCCGTCTGGACATCGTCGAAAACCGTTACGTGGGCATGAAGTCGCGCGGCTGCTACGAGACCCCGGGCGGCACCATCATGCTCAAGGCTCACCGTGCCATCGAGTCGATCACCCTCGACCGCGAAGTCGCACACCTGAAAGACGAGCTGATGCCCAAGTACGCCAGCCTGATCTACACCGGCTACTGGTGGAGCCCGGAGCGTCTGATGCTTCAGCAGATGATCGACGCTTCGCAGGTCAACGTGAACGGTGTCGTGCGCCTGAAGCTGTACAAAGGCAATGTCACCGTGGTCGGCCGCAAGTCGGACGACTCGCTGTTCGATGCCAACATCGCGACCTTCGAAGAAGATGGTGGCGCGTACAACCAGGCTGATGCTGCGGGCTTCATCAAGCTCAATGCACTGCGCATGCGTATCGCTGCCAACAAGGGCCGCGCGTTGCTCTAAGCCTCAAAGTTGTTGCATGAACCCCGGTTTCGGGCTAATGCCAGTCAGTTAGCGTCATCGGGCTGCAAAGCAGCCCCCTCTCGCTCAACTGCCAGGCATCTGGCTCGGCCGGGGTTTTTGTATGCACGAATAGGTTTTACCTGGCGTGCAAGGCCGTGGGCCGATCAATTCTTCAGGTGTGCCGCGTTGTCCGGCAACTCACAGACCGACACGCGAAAACATTGTTGCTTGTCCAGGTTGCAGTAAACCCAGGTGCCTGAATTGACGTGAGGTTGTGCAAGCGTCCTCAGCACATGTTGCTCGATCATTCTTTGCGCATCAGGGCCTGACAGCATGACAGTTACAGGCTCCGCTTCGAGTGAGGGTTGTCGAGCGTTCTGCACGGAACTGGCCGAGGAGGGGATAACAGGTAAAACAGTCGTCGTTGGCTGCAGCGCACTGGTTGCCTCGTCAGCGGAAGTGCTTTCGGGTTTGTACAGTGATTTATAGTTGAAGTTCAGCGTCAGGAAAAACAGCCCGGTCAGAAAGAACGGAAAGCCCACTAGAAACCAGGTATAGAGGCTCTGACTTTTTTCGCTGAGAAACGGAAGTGTCGCCAGTGCAGAGGCCTCGATGATGCCTGCAAAGATGGCGATGATCGTCATGGGGGCGGTGGGTTGGTTTTCAGCCATGGTAGTGGCCTCCTGCGTTTTTTCAATCAATACCTTACCGAGCCGCTCAACCAAATTATGCACCGTTTCCGGAAAGTGAAATGGATCCCGGTGTTTCGAAATATCTGAAACGGTTTTTGTTTTGCGGCGGGTTTGATTGTTGGGTAATGCAGGCTTTAATTCTGTTTTAAGAGAGTGGTCATGCGCTTTTGCGTCTAGACAGGTATTTATATTGGATGATTAGTTGTGCGTTGTAGGAAAATTCCTAAACCGACGTAAGGCTCATCTATTCATGTGTTTGCGAAGGAAATAGGCGCGCCATAATGCTTGCTGCTCGGTTATGGTGGTGTGTAGTCAAAGCAAATAATGAATGAATGGATATCGCATGAATAAAGTCCTTATCGTGGATGATCATCCTGTCATACGCTTGGCAGTGCGAATGCTGATGGAGCGGCATGGATACGATGTGGTCGCGGAAACCGACAACGGCGTGGCAGCTTTGCAGCTAACCCGGGAGTACCTGCCCGATATCGTGGTACTGGATATCGGCATTCCCAAGCTCGATGGGCTGGAAGTCATCGCCCGCATGGCTTCGGCAAGCCCGGGCAGCCGGGTGCTGGTGCTTACCTCGCAGGCCCCCGGGCATTTCTCGATGCGTTGTATGCAGGCGGGGGCTTCAGGCTACGTGTGCAAGCAACAGGAACTCACCGAACTGCTCAGTGCGATCAAGGCTGTGCTGTCTGGTTACAGCTATTTTCCCAACCAGGCATTGCACAAGTCGCGCGGCCGGGTTGGGGGTGGCAGCGAGACGGAAATGGTCGATCGCCTGTCGGCGCGGGAGATGATGGTGCTGCAGCAACTGGCGCGGGGCAGGTCCAACAAGGAGATAGCCGACAGCATGTTCCTCAGCAACAAGACGGTCAGTACCTACAAGACCCGTCTGCTACTCAAGCTCAATGCTCACTCGCTGGTGGACTTGATCGAATTGGCCCGGCGCCATGGCCTGACGTGACCCTGGGTACAGGCAGCCTCCTTGAAGGAGGCTTTCTCGCCCGTGGTTACAGGTCGTAGTCGAAATCGGCGAGTTGCCGTTGCAGGCGCCGCTCTTCCAGAAGGTTGTCGATAGTACGCCGCTTGCTCAGGTTGGTCTTTGCGGTTTCAACCAGAGGTTCGGCGTCGTCTTCAGCGGTGGCAAAGTCTTCTTCGATCGACAGTTCGTCTTTATCGTTACTCATGAGTCGCTCCAAGCCAAGGGGCCATTGGCCGTCCTTATAGCGAGAAAGCGAAGTTTGGTAAAAAAGATTTTTTCAATCGGGACGTGCGTGAATTCGCTATCGAATCAATCGTCAGACGTCTTCTGCTTGAACTCGCACAGGTCCTCGATCCGGCAACTGCCGCACCGTGGCTTGCGCGCCTGGCACACGTAGCGCCCATGCAAGATGAGCCAGTGATGGGCATCGAGCAGGTAATCCTTGGGCACGAACTTGAGCAGTTTTTTCTCGACTTCCAGTACGGTCTTGCCCGGTGCGATACCGGTGCGGTTGCTGACCCTGAAAATATGCGTGTCGACCGCCATGGTGGGCTGGCGGAAGGCGGTATTGAGCACCACATTGGCGGTCTTGCGGCCAACACCGGGTAGCGCCTCCAGCGCCTCCCGGTTTTGCGGAACTTCGCCCCCATGCCGTTCGATCAGCAAGCGACAGGCTTCGATCACATTCCTGGCCTTGCTGTTATACAGCCCGATGGTCTTGATGTACTCGCTCAGGCCTTCGACCCCGAGTGCGTAGATGGCGTGGGGCGTATTGGCGACCGGGAACAGGCGGGCGGTGGCCTTGTTGACCCCGACATCGGTGGACTGTGCCGACAGTGTCACGGCCACGAGTAGTTCGAAAGGCGTGGTGTAAGCCAGCTCTGTCTTGGGGTCGGGATTGTCTTCGTGCAGCCTGCGAAAGATCTCCAGGCGTTTTGCGGCATTCATGGGGTCAACGCTTTCCTTGACGACGTGAGAGGGCGGGGCCCGGGCGTAGACGATTGTACAAGGCCAGCAGCACACCGAGCAGTATCAGTGCGCCGGGCGCCAGGCTGGCCGACGCAATGCCCAGCCCCTCGGTCAGCCATTGGCGGATAACGCCGAGCAACAGGCACAGGCCCATCAGGCCGACCATCTGTAGGCAAAGTTGACGCCACCGGTCCTTCTCTACCAACAGGTGGTCCGTAACCAGGCACTGCAGGCAAATCAGCGCCGGGAAGTAACCCATCGCCAGCGCAAGCGGTAATGCCCAGGCTCGCAATGCCATCTGCAGGCAGCTGGCGAGGGCCGCTAGCAGTAGCAGGCTTGCCAGTGTGTACAGGCGACCTTCGACCCTGGGGCGCACAACGGCCAGCAAGGCCTGGTGAAGCACCGTAAGCACCAGCATGCTGGCGCCGATGACGGCGGCTTGAGGCAGCGTACCTGTAGCGCCGAGGACAGGCGCAAGGCCGGCTACCAGCAGCCAGTACCTAGTCATGGTTGAGCGTTCCGAGTAGACGTGCGCGATGTTGGTCGAAGTAGCGCAGGGCCTCCTGCTGTGCCTGGATCACCGCACGCGAGGTGACCGTTGCGCCGGCCAGTTGGTCGAAATCACCTTGGTCACGCTTGATTGCCCAACGATCCTCCAGGCGACGGTTGGCGAACTGCCCCAGCCAGTTCACCTGGGGATCGTTGATGCGTCCTCCCAGCCCAGGGCTTTCCTGCTGTTCGATGACTTGCGTGCCTATCAGTCGGCCTTGCGCGCTTATGGCAATGGTCAACCGAATGGGGGCGGCGTAACCCTGGACCTGGCTAATCAGTACGATGGCCACGGGGCTCGTGCCGCGTTCGGCGCGGTAGGCGGCCATTATGCGGCTATGCGGCGGTTGCTCTGCCGGGAGTGACACCGCGTTGCTCAGTGGCTGGTTGTCATAGCTCTGCGGTGCCAGCACCGAGAGGAACCTGCGTGCGTAAAATTGTTTCTCGGCCTCGGCGATGGGCGCGCGGGTCCAGCGTTGCCAGGCCAGCGTGCTCGCCAGTGCCAGGCCGGCCACTACCAGCAGTATCAATACACTGCGCACGGGTCGCCTCATGGCCTCACCTGCCGATACCTTGAGGCCAGGCGGTCCAGGGAGGGTACCGCAAGGTTCATCAGCAGGATGGCGAAAGCGCTACCATCGGGGTAACTACCCCAAGTCCTGATCAGGTAGATCAGTGCCCCGGCGCCCAGCCCGAACAGCAGTCGGGCGAGCTCGGTCTTCGGGCCGGAAACAGGTTCCGTGGCAATGAAAAACGCTGCCAGCATGGTCGAACCGCTGAGCAGGTGCAGCAGCGGTGAGCCGTTCGAGTCCGAGCCGGAGCCATTCCAGGCCAGCAGGCTGAACAGAGACAATCCGGCCAGCAAACCCACTGGCGCATGCCAACTGAATACCTTGCGCTGCAACAGAAATAGCCCACCCAACAAGAACGCCAGATTGACCCATTCGCTGCCATGGCCGCCAACGTTGCCGAAGCCTGGGTGGCTGGCAAACAGCTCATCGATGGTCAGGCTGCGGTTGTGCCTGAGGCCGTCGAGTGCCGTGGGGCCGGCCCACGCGTCGATCTGCTCGCCGTGGGCGAAGACCAGCTGCAGGCTGGCGCTGAAGCCTGGTGCGTGCGCTGGCCAGTGGTTCATCTGCAGTGGAAAGCTCAGCACCACGAAGGCGTACCCAACCATCGCCGGGTTGAACACGTTATGGCCGGCCCCGCCGAACGCTTGCTTGCCCAGGCCTATGGCCATCCCCGCTGCAACCATCGGCAACCACCACGGCGCCCCGGTGGGCATGGCGAGGGCGAGCAGCACTGCAGTGACCAGGGCGCTGCCGTCACTCAACGCCGATGTGACCGGCTGGTTGCGCAACGCAAGCGCTACCGCCTCGCAGCAAACGGCGGTGATTGCACACAGCGCCAGGCTCCAGAGCAGGCCCCAGCCCAGTAGCCAGAGCGAAGCCAGCAGGCCAGGCAGGCAGGCCAACAAGACCAGGCCCATGGCATGGCGCAGGCGAGGGTCAGGGGATGCCAGGGTCGGGCTCATTGCGTGAACATCCCGCTGAGGCCAGAGAGCGCCATGCCCATCACACCTGCGCCAAGCAGCGCGATGGGTAGCCCGCGCAGTGCCTCTGGCACCTGTGCGTGTTCGCTGCGCTGATTGAGGTCGTCAAACAACGCCAGGGCCAGCCAGAAGCCGAGCCCGGCCAGGACAGCCCAGCTCAGCGTGGCTTGCCATTCAAGCTGTTCACCTACAACCTGCAGTGCCATGCCCAGCACCACGGCATTCCCCACTATCGGCCACGCGAGGCCCTCTGTGGGCCATTGCGGCCGCAGTCTGGCAAGCGTCTGGGGGATGCCCCACGCCAGTAGTGCCTGCCAGGGCAGCAGCAGGAACAGACGCAGGTGCTGCAGTTGCCAGGGCGCCACGATCAGGTGTTCGAGCAATTGGCCGCCGGTGACTGCCAACATGATCGACAGCGCGCCGGCCAGGCCGCATACATGGACCCGCAGCCGGGAGGCAGGCTGTCGTCGCAAAAACAGGTGGCTGACCAGTGCGGCACTGATCAGCATCAGGACATAGTCGTTCATTCAAATGACGATAGACGTGAATCACCTGCGCTGTCCGGCGAAGCGCTAGGGGGATGAAAAAGCCCCGGCGGTGAGGCCGGGGCTTGGGGGAGGTTACTTGATACGCTGGCCTGGTTTTGCGCCACTGTCAGGGCTGAGCAGGTAGATTTCTTCACCGCCAGGGCCTGCTGCCATGACCATGCCCTCGGAAATGCCAAAGCGCATTTTCCGCGGCTTGAGGTTGGCAACCATCATGGTCAGCCGGCCTTCGAGCAGGGATGGGTCAGGGTAAGCCGACTTGATACCCGAGAACACGTTGCGGCGCTCGTCACCGATGTCCAGGGTCAGTTGCAGCAGCTTGTCGGCACCTGGCACCGCTTCGGCCTTGACGATCAGCGCCACGCGCAGGTCGACGGCCGCGAAGGTGTCGAATTCGATCTCTGCCGACAGCGGGTCCTTGGCCAGTTCGCCATTGCCGGCCGGCGCCTGGGCTTGGCCTTCGGCTGCCAGCAGGTCTTCCTTGCTGGCGGCAATCATGGCTTCGACCTTGGCAGGTTCTATGCGGCTCATCAGGGGTTTGAACGGGTTGAGCGTGTGGTTTTCCAGGCGCGACAGGTGGTCGTCCCAGGCCAGCGGCGCGACATTCAGGAACGCCTCGGCGTCGGCGGCCAGCACCGGCAATACCGGCTTGAGGAAGATCACCAACTGGCGGAACAGGTTGATGCCCTGGGCACAGATCGCCTGCACTTCGTCCTGCTTGCCTTCCTGCTTGGCCAGCGACCAGGGCGCTTTGTCGGCGATCCATGCATTGGCGCGGTCGGCCAGGGCCATGATTTCGCGCATGGCACGGCCAAAGTCGCGGGCTTCATACGCGTCAGCGATGCTCGGAGCCGCAGCCAGGAAGGCCTCGGTCAGCTCCGGGGCGGCGTCGCCGGCAACCATCACGCCGTCGTTGCCTTTGTGGATGAAGCCTGCGCAGCGGCTGGCGATGTTGACCACTTTGCCGACCAGGTCGGAGTTGACCTTCTGCACGAAGTCCTCAAGGTTGAGGTCCAGGTCATCGACGCCGCGCCCCAGTTTGGCGGCGTAGTAGTAGCGCAGGTATTCGGGCTGCAGGTGATCCAGGTAGGTGCGGGCCTTGATGAAGGTGCCGCGCGATTTCGACATCTTCGCGCCATTGACGGTCAGGTAGCCGTGCACGTTGACCGCTGTCGGCTTGCGCAGGCCTGCGCCTTCGAGCATGGCAGGCCAGAACAGGGCGTGGAAGTTGACGATGTCCTTGCCGATGAAGTGGTACAGCTCGGCCTTGGAGTCCTTGTTCCAGAACGCATCGAAATCCAGCTCCGGGCGGCGCGCGCAGAGGTTCTTGAAGCTGGCCATGTAGCCGATCGGCGCATCCAGCCAGACATAGAAGTATTTGCCAGGCTCGCCGGGGATCTCGAAGCCGAAGTACGGCGCATCACGCGAGATATCCCATTCCTGCAGGCCGGCATCCAGCCATTCGGCGAGCTTGTTGGCCACCGCATCCTGCAGGGTGCCGCTGCGGGTCCACTGCTGCAGCATGGCCTGGAAGTCCGGCAGCTTGAAGAAGAAATGCTGCGAGTCGCGCAGTACCGGGGTGGCCCCGGAGATGGCCGACTTGGGGTTTTTCAGCTCGGTCGGGGCGTACGTGGCGCCGCATTTTTCACAGTTGTCGCCGTACTGATCCTCGGCCGCGCACTTGGGGCAGGTGCCCTTGATGAAGCGGTCGGCCAGGAACATGCCCTTTTCAGGGTCGAAGTACTGGGTGACCGAGCGGGTGGCAATGTGACCGGCGTCGCGCAGGCGCGAGTAGATCAGGCTCGACAGTTCGCGGTTTTCTTCGCTGTGGGTGGAGTGGAAATTGTCGAAATCCACCAGGAAGTCGGCAAAGTCGGTGCTGTGCTCGGCCTGGACGTTGGCAATCAGTTGCTCTGGCGTGATGCCTTCCTTTTCGGCGCGCAGCATGATGGCCGAACCGTGGGCGTCATCGGCACAGACATAGATGCACTGGTTGCCGCGCAATTTCTGGAAGCGAACCCACATATCCGTCTGGATGTACTCGAGCATATGGCCAAGGTGGATGGACCCATTGGCATAGGGCAGGGCGCTGGTGACGAGAATCTGACGTGGCTCGGACATGGTGGCTCGGCTACTTATCTGGCTCGGGGTAAATTGAAGGTGATCGGCCACTATAAAGGGCTGGCGAATATATTTCACCCCATGGGCGCAACGGCTGACGATTGACGGGTTAGGATAGGCGCCTGTTCGACTAATCGTATGCCAATGGGAGCCTCCATGAGTGCCGTCACCCGTGCCGCCGTCGAAGGCGTGCTTCGTCAGTACACCGACCCTTATCTGAACCAAGACCCGGTCAGCGCCGGCTGTGTGCGTGCCATCGACATCCAGGGCGGGCAGGTCGCTGTGCAGCTGCAGCTGGGGTATGCCGCCGGTTTGTTCAAAAATGGCTGGGCGCAGGTGCTGCAGACCGCGATCGAGAACCTTGACGGTGTCAGCTCGGCCCAGGTAACGATCGACTGCGTAGTCGCCGCGCACAAGGCTCAGGCCCAGGTGCCGGCCATGGCCAACGTCAAGAACATCGTTGCCGTGGCCTCGGGCAAGGGCGGTGTCGGCAAGTCGACCACCGCCGCCAACCTGGCCTTGGCCCTGGCCCGCGAAGGGGCACGAGTGGGCATCCTCGACGCCGATATCTACGGCCCCAGCCAGGGCGTGATGTTCGGTATCGCCGAAGGCACGCGGCCGCAGATTCGCGAGCAGAAGTGGTTCGTGCCGATCAAGGCGCATGGGGTTGAAGTCATGTCGATGGCGTTCCTCACCGATGACAACACACCCATGGTATGGCGTGGCCCGATGGTTTCTGGTGCGCTGCTGCAACTGGTGACCCAGACTGCCTGGGATGACCTCGATTACCTGGTGATCGACATGCCGCCAGGTACCGGCGATATCCAGCTGACGCTGGCGCAGAAGGTTCCAGTTGCAGGCTCGGTGATCGTTACCACGCCGCAGGACCTGGCGCTGCTGGATGCGAAGAAAGGCGTGGAGATGTTCCGCAAGGTCAACATCCCGGTGCTGGGCGTGGTCGAGAACATGGCGGTGCACATCTGCTCCAATTGCGGCCATGCCGAGCACCTGTTCGGTGAAGGTGGTGGCGAGAAGCTGGCGGCGCAGTATGGGGTGGAACTGTTGGCTTCACTGCCCTTGTCGATGCTGATCCGTGAGCAGGCCGACAGCGGCAAGCCGACTGCGATTGCCGAGCCACAAAGCCAGATCGCCATGGTTTACCAGGAACTGGCGCGCCAGGTTGGGGCGCGGATCGTATTGCAGGAAGCGGCTGCGCCCGCGATGCCGAGCATTACCATCAGCGAAGATTGATACCCCGGTACAGTGCTGCGGCCGATTTGGCAGGGCTGCCTTGCAGCCCTTTGGCGACACTGACCCGCGGTCACAATGGCCTGCAGCGCCTTTTCCAAGGCATAAAAAAACCCGCCTGATGGCGGGTTCTTTTGAAAGCTAGGAAGCTAAATCGACTTAGGCGATTTGAACTTCTTCAGCCTGCATGCCTTTCTGGCCGCGGGTAGCGACGAAAGTAACAGCCTGGCCTTCTTTCAGGGTTTTGAAGCCGTCAGCTTGGATGGCTTTGAAGTGTACGAACAGATCGTCGCCCGACTGAGGGGTGATGAAGCCGTAGCCTTTCTCATCGTTGAACCACTTAACGGTACCGGATTGACGGTTGGACATTTTTCTGTCTCCTTGGACAAAGTAGATAACGGTCAGGAAAAACCCTGGCCGGGACTGAGTGCAAAGAGAGCAGAAAATTCAGCGATGGTGCGATCAGGATCGTGCATCAAACTAGAGATTCTCGGTGTCACGTGCAGCACAGTGGCGTCACCTTAACCCACTTTCCACGACCTGCCAATCTCCAAAACAGCCTTTGATGAAATTCGGATCGGCGGCGGCCGCAAGCCCCGTCTGGCGCGGGATACGGTATGGAACTTTAACCTGAGCGCCGGGACCGGTAATATGCGCTTCTCGTTTTTTCACCTCGCAACTCTCAGGACACCCCGCCATGAGCATCAAATCGGACAAGTGGATTCGCCGCATGGCGCAGGAACACGGCATGATCGAGCCGTTCGTCGAGCGCCAGGTGCGCGGCGAGCACGACAGCCGGGTGATCTCGTTCGGCGTCTCCAGCTACGGTTACGACGTGCGCTGCGCCGATGAATTCAAGGTGTTCACCAACATCAACTCGGCCACCGTCGACCCGAAAAACTTCGACGCCGGCAGCTTCGTCGACATCAAGAGCGATGTCTGCATCATCCCGCCGAACTCCTTTGCCCTGGCCCGCACCGTGGAATACTTCCGCATTCCGCGCAATGTCCTGACCATCTGTCTGGGCAAGAGCACCTATGCCCGCTGCGGCATCATCGTCAACGTCACCCCGCTCGAGCCAGAGTGGGAAGGCCATGTGACGCTGGAGTTCTCCAACACTACCACGTTGCCGGCCAAGATCTACGCCAACGAAGGCGTGGCGCAGATGCTCTTCCTCGAATCCGACGAAGAATGCGAAGTGTCGTACAAAGACCGTGGTGGCAAGTACCAGGGCCAGCGCGGCGTCACCCTGCCACGCACCTGAGCCGACGAGCGCGGGGAATTAGTTTTCGCTCGGGCACTCCAAGCTAGTGAACAGTGCCGCCATGCATGAAGCGTGGCGGCCCTTGTCAGGAGTTGCCTATGAAACTCGATCCCGCAATCAGTGCGAAGCTGGCTGTTCTGCAGCCCAACCAGATCGGCTTGCTGGCGTGGTCCCTGCTGGCCCACCCGGCTCCCATGCATCTGGGCGGAGTGCCAGGTCAGCCCGACCCGGATACCCCGCAACCGGCTCAACCTGGCGACACGCCGCCCATGGAGCCGGGTGAGCCAACCCTGCCCGACGAACCACCGCCTGCGCCGGTGGCATGAACCCTCGATGAGATCACCCTTGCAGGGCCCAGACCTGGTCTGTGCCCGCAAGATAGATACGGCTCTCTTGCCTGGGTTCGACATTCCACCCCCCGGTGAATTCGCCGAACGCCGGTAACAGGCTGACCTGCTGGTCCATCAGGAAGCAGGGCAGCCTGAGCCGCTGGCGAGCGCGGCCGCGCAGGACGAATACCGGGTGCACATGGCCGCACAGCACGGGGTGTTCGGGGTGGGCGACCGGTTCGTGCTGAAGCGCGAACGGTGCCAGCAGCCAAGGTTCTTCTGCTACCTCGATATTCAGGTCGGCTGGAGGATCACCGGCATGGCGGTCGTGGTTACCGCGTACCAGTACGATGCGCAAACCACTGTGCTGTTCTCGCCAAGCCTTCAGCTGCGCCATGGTGGCAGGCGCCTGGGCAGTTCGGGCATGCAAGAAGTCGCCAAGAATGATCAACTGCTCGCAGTCACAGGCTGCCAGCAGTGCGTTCAGGCGCTTGAGTGTGGTTTCGGTGGTGCCGCGCGGCACGGGTTGGTGTAGCGCACGGTAGCTGGCGGCTTTGCCGATATGCACGTCCGCGACCAGCAATGCGCGGCGTGCCGGCCAATAGAGCGCGCGGTCTGGCATCAGCCACAGCGTTTGCCCGCAATGCTCGATGGTCAGGTGCTTGCTCATGCTTTCGTGCCTGCGGCTTTTTCGAGGTCCGCCACCATGCGCGCAATGCGATCGGCCAGCTTTTCTGTGCTCAGGGTCTCACGCATACCTTCGACCAGTAGGGTGAAAGCCAAGGGCCCGGGCCGTCGAAGCTCACGCACATCCAGGCGCAGCTTGCTCATTTTCGCCAATTGATCTTGCAAGCGTTCGATCTCCAGTTCTTCACGCAGTACCTCATCGCGCGCCTGGCCAAGCAGCAGGTTATCGGCGTCATGTTTGCGAAATACCTCGTAGAACAGCCCGCTGGAAGCCTGGATCTGCCGGGTGCTTTTCTGCGCGCCAGGGTACCCGCTGAACACCAGCCCGGAGATCTGGGCGATTTCGCGAAAGCGCCGCAAGGCCATTTCACTGGCGTTCAGGCTGGCCAGTACATCGTCCAGCAGGTGCTCTGTGGACAGCGCTGCGGGCAGGTGGCTCGCCCAGTCCACAGGGGCTGGGCTAAGCAGTTCGAAGCCGTAGTCGCTGACGGCAATGGATACCGAAAGCGGCTGGTTGCGGCTGACCCGCCAGGCAATCAGGTTGGCCAGGCCAAGGTTGGCCATGCGGCCGGCGAACGGGTAGACGAACAGGTGCCAGCCTTGGCGTGTGGCAAGGGTTTCGGCCAGCAGCGTCTGCGTGGTGGGCAAGGCCGACCATTGCCCTTGGAGTGCGAGCAAGGGCCGCACCGTGCGCATTTCAGGGTCGTCGAAGTGGCCGTGGGCTGCGGCGTCGAGTTTTTCCACCAGGGCATCGGCCAGCTCGCTGGACAGCGGCATGCGCCCGCCATTCCAGCGCGCTACGGCGGCTTTGCGGGCAGTGCTGCGGCGTACATAGGCGGTCATGTTCTCCACCCTGACAAGCTCGAGTATCCGCCCGGCGAACACCAGGGTATCGCCCGGGCGCAGGCGGGCGATAAAGGCTTCCTCGACACTTCCCAGATGCTTGCCACCGCCGCCTTTGCTCCAATACTTGAGCTGCAGGCTGGCGTCGCTGACGATGGTGCCGATGCCCATGCGGTGTCGCCGCGCCAGCCGCTCACTGACGACCCGCCAGATACCATCGCTGTGGGCCTCGACGCGCTGGTAATCGGGGTAGGCGCCGAGCGAGCTGCCGCCGTGGCAGACAAAATCCAATGCCCACTGCCACTGGCTGTCGCGTAAATCGCCGAAGGCCCAGGTGCTGCGTACCTCGGTGAGTAGCTCAGCGGGGCGAAAGCCGCAGCCCAGCGCCATGCTGACCAAGTGCTGAACCAGCACATCCATGCACAGCCGCGGGGAGCGACGGGCCTCGATATGGCCTGCCGCAATTGCACTGCGTGCGGCTGCGGCCTCGACCAGCTCCAGGCTGTGCGTCGGCACCAGGGTGACCCGTGACTGGCGCCCCGGCGCGTGCCCGGAGCGCCCAGCCCGTTGCATCAGGCGGGCGACGCCCTTGGCCGAGCCAATTTGCAACACCCGTTCCACGGGCAAGAAGTCCACACCCAGGTCCAGGCTGGAGGTGCAGATCACGGCCTTGAGCGTGCCCTGCTTGAGGCTCAGTTCCACCCAGTCGCGGGTTGCGCGGGCCAGCGAGGCGTGGTGCAGGGCAATTTGCCCAGCCCAGTCGGGACGGGCGTCAAGCAGGGCCTGGTACCACAGCTCGGCTTGGGCACGGGTGTTGGTGAATACCAGGCTGCTGGCACTGGTATCGAGCTCCCGGGCGACCTGAGCGAGCATCTTCAGCCCCATGTGCCCTGCCCAGGGAAAGCGTTCGATGGCCTCGGGCAGGAGTGTGTCGACTACCAGGCGCTTGTCCTGGCGGCCCTTTATCAGCCGGCCACCGTTGGGCACCAGCACCTCGAGTGCATGCGGCAGGTTGCCCAAGGTGGCAGACAGCCCCCAGGTCACCAGTTGCGGTTGCCAGCGACGCAAACGGGCGAGGGCCAATTGCAACTGTACGCCGCGCTTGTTGCCGAGCAGCTCGTGCCATTCATCCACCACGACCATGCGCAGACTGGCGAAATCATCGCAGGCTTTGGCCCGCGTCAATAGCAGGGTCAGGCTCTCGGGGGTGGTGATCAATGTACTCGGCAGGCGCCGGGCCTGCCGGGCGCGCTCGGCGCTGCCGGTGTCGCCGCTGCGCACGCCGACACTCCAGTTCAGGCCAAGGTCGTCCAGCGGCGCTTGCAAGGCGCGTGCGGTATCGGCCGCCAGCGCGCGCATGGGGGTAATCCACAAGACCTGCAATGGCGCCGGCTGCCGCCCTGCGCCCTGCTTGGCGAAGGCGCGCAGTGCGGCCAGCCACAGGGCGTAGGTCTTGCCGGCGCCGGTACTGGCATGCAGCAGCCCCGACTCGCCACGCTCGACCGCCGCCCAGGTTTGCCGCTGGAAGGCGAAGGGCGTCCAGTTGCGCATGCGAAACCAGGCATTGGCAATGTCGGGAGGGCTTGGCATCGGGCCGTCGGGTCCTTCGAAGGTTGTGCTTCTACTGACCATCGGCCCGCTGGTTTGGTTTTACCGGGTCAGTTGGCCAGCAGGTAACCGCTGCGACACACCTGTTCACCGGCGACATGGGCGATGACCATGCCCGTCGTGGCCATGCGCCGAACGCTGCGGGCATACAGCAGGCCAGGCTGGCGGTTGCGCACGGCCGTCACCCGGTCGCTGAGCGGGTCGATGACCTCCGCGACCAGTTGCCCTGCCTCAAGGTACTGACCGGGGCGGGCGTGGTACACCAGCAGCCCACCGAGCGGGGCCGAGATCGGTTCTACGGCAGCGAGGGGCGTCGCGGCTCGGGGCAGGGGGGGCAAGGGCGCTGCAGGGCTTTCGATGACTTCGGCGTGAATCAGGTAATCGAGGATCGCCTGGCAGTCATGGCTGGCCAGGTCATGGCTGACATCGGCCTGGCCACGCAACTCGACCGTTACCGACACGCTACCCAATGGGATCGGGAAGCGCTTGCCGAAGCGTTGCTGCAACTGCCACCAGACCAGGCTGAAGCATTCGTCGAACGACTGCCCGCCGGAATCGGTGGCCAGCAAGCTGGCCTGGGCACCCAGGTAGCGGGCCAGCGGCTCTACTTGAGGCCAGGCTTCCGGGGTGGTGTAGAGGTGTTCCACCGCCTCGAAGTCGCAGTGCAGGTCCAGAATCAGGTCGGCATCGCAGGCCAGCCGCTGCAGGGTCAGGCGCTGGGACTGCAGTGGTGTGTGTGCCGGGTGTGCGTCCAGGCCACGGCGCAGGTATTCGCGGATCAAGGTACGGTTGTGGTCAGCATCCTGGGTCAGGTGGCCCTCCACCTGGTCGCCGATGGTGTCGGAAAGGTCGACGAAGTTGCGGTTGAAGTTCTCGCCGCTCTGTAATTCGAAACGACCCAGTGGTGCGTCAAGCATCACTTGCTCCAGGCCTACCGGGTTGGCCACCGGCACCAGGACGATTTCGCGGCGCAGGCGCCCTTGCTGCTCCAGTTCGGCCAGGCGACGCTTGAGGTGCCAGGCCACCAGCATGCCGGGTAACTCATCGGCATGCAGCGAGGCCTGTATGTACACCTTGGCGCCACCGCGGGGGCCGAAGTGGAAGCTGTGGAGTTGGCGAATGATGCCCGGTACGGGCGAGAGCAGGTCGTGTGTCGAATGGTGCATGGTGGTCCTGGCTGCGTGGCGAAAACGGTCTGCGACACGGGTCGGCACAAAGATAGAAGCATAATTTTAGCCAGTATGCTTCACCGTGTTGGCTTCTTCAGGCCAGCAGCGCTTGCAGGGTCGCCAGGTCATCGGCCTCATCCACAGGTTTATCCAGGCGCCAGCGCAGCATGCGCGGAAAACGCACGGCTATCCCGCTCTTGTGCCGTTTAGACAGGGCGATGCCTTCGAACCCCAGTTCGAACACCAGCGTTGGCTTGACGCTGCGCACCGGCCCGAAGGTCTCCACCGTGGTCTTGCGAATGATTGCATCGACCTTGCGCATTTCTTCATCGCTCAGGCCCGAGTAGGCCTTGGCAAAAGGTACCAGGGCACGCTCAGGGTCGCCGGGTGGTGCGTTCCACACCGCGAAGGTGTAGTCACTGTAAAGGCTGGCGCGTCGGCCGTGGCCGCGCTGGGCATAGATCAGCACGGCATCCACGCTGAGCGGGTCGATCTTCCACTTCCACCACACCCCCATATCCTTGGTCCGGCCCACCCCGTACAGCGCATCGCGCTGCTTGAGCATCAGGCCCTCGACGCCCAGGCTGCGCGATCGTTCGCGCTGGATGGCAAGCGCGTGCCAGTCCGCCCCTTCGAGCAGAGGCGAAAGCAGTACCGGGGCCAAGGGGTAGGCGTCGACCAGACGCTGCAATTGCTGGCGGCGCTCGTGTTGGGGGCGGTTTCGCCAGTCCTCGCCTTGCCACTCCAGCAAATCGTAGGCTTGCAGTACCACCGGAGCATCGGCCAGCAGCTTCTTGCCCAGCGTCTTGCGGCCAATGCGCTGCTGCAGCAGCGCGAACGGTTGCACGGCCAGTGCCTGGTCGCTGCTGGCGTCAGGCTTCCAGACCAGGATCTCACCGTCGAGCACAACGCCGTCGGGAAGGTTCTGCGCCAGGCTGTGCAGCTCCGGGAAGCGCTCGGTAACCAGCTCTTCGCCACGTGACCATACCCAGACATGGCCGTCGCGCTTGACCACTTGGGCGCGGATGCCATCCCACTTCCATTCGATCTGCCAGGCGCTGGGCGGGCCGAGCAGGGCGTCGAACTGTTCGATCGGGGCCTGCAGGGCATGGGCCAGGAAGAACGGGTAAGGTTGGCCACCCCGTTGGCGATGTTCATCGGCCGATTCAGCGGCGACCAGCGTGTGGTAACTGTTGGCTGTGGGGCGATGGCTGATGTCGGTATAGCCGACCAGGCGCTGCGCTATGCGTTTGGCATCCAGCCCGGCCAGTTGCGCCAGTGCCCGGGTGACCAGCAGCTTGGACACGCCCACGCGAAAGCTGCCGGTGATCAGCTTCAGGCACAGCATCAGGCTGGGGCGATCCAACTGTGCCCACAGTGGCGGTAGGCGCTGTTGGACCTCTTCGGCGGGCAGCCCACGCAATGGCAGCAGATGGGCTTCGACCCAGTAGGCCAGCCCGCTGTCGCTCCCTTGCTGGTTTTCAGGCAGCAACAAAGAGATGGTCTCCGCCAGGTCGCCCACGGCCTGGTAGCTTTCTTCGAACAGCCAGCCCGGCAGCCCGGCCAATGCCGTTGCCAGTTCGCGCAGCACCCGGGTGGGGACCAACTGCCGTGGCCGGCCACCGGAAAGAAAATACACAGCCCAGGCGGCATCCTCGGCGGGCGCTGCGGCAAAGTACTCCCTCAACGCTTGCAGCTTGGCATTGCTGGAGGTCGTGGCATCCAGGCGCAGGTACAGCTGGGCAAAGGCCTTCATGCCTCAGCTTCCGTGGCTGGCGTGTCATCCTCTTCACCGTACTCGGTAACGAACGCTCGCGCGTCCAGGCCACGCTCACTGAGGTAGCGCACCAGCACGTTGACCGAACCATGGGTGACCATGACCCGCTCGGCCCCTGTCTGTTCGATGGCCCATAGCAGCCCAGGCCAGTCTGCATGGTCGGAAAGTACGAAACCGCGGTCTACGCCGCGCCGGCGTCGCGTGCCGCGCAGCAGCATCCAGCCACTGGCGAAGGCGTCGCTGTAATCACCGAAGCGACGCATCCAGCTGCTGCCGGCAGCAGAAGGGGGCGCCAAGACGATGGCCTGGCGCATGAGCGGGTCATTACGGGGAACATCACCGGCATAGAGGGTTTGTGGCAGATGTACACCGCCCTCTCGGTATACCTGGTTCAGTGGCTCTACTGCGCCGTGTACCAGGATCGGCCCGATGCTCGGATCCAGGCCATGCAGTATTCGCTGGGCCTTGCCGAAGGCATAGCAGAACAACACGCTGGCCTTGCCTTGGTCGCGATTGGCCCGCCACCATTCATTCACCCCTGCAAATACCTCTGCTTGGCTGGGCCAGCGGTAGATGGGCAGGCCGAAGGTCGACTCGGTGATGAAGGTGTGGCAGCGCACCGGCTCGAACGGCGCACAGGTAGCATCCGGCTCGACCTTGTAGTCCCCGGAGGCCACCCAGACTTCGCCGTCATGTTCCAGGCGTACCTGTGCCGAGCCCAGTACGTGCCCGGCCGGGTGCAAGCTCAGGGTGACGCCGTGGTGGCGGATACGCTCGCCGTAGGCCAGGGCCTGCAGGTCGATATCCTGGCCCAGGCGGCTGCGCAGGATGCCGGCCCCAGGGGCGGCGGTCAGGTAATGTGTATTGCCACGACGGGCATGATCGCCATGGCCGTGGGTGATGATGGCGCGCTCCACCGGCCGCCAAGGGTCGATGTAGAAATCACCGGGTGGGCAGTACAGGCCTTCGGGGCGGGCGATGACGAGGTCCATGGCGATGCCTGGCAAGAGGGCTTACAGGCTCAGAGCATCAGCGTGGCGTGGAAGTTCGCGTGGTGTTGGTAGCCAACCCTGCAGCGCAGGGCTGGCTGTGGGGCTATTCAGCGCAGCGCCATTTTCCAGGCCGCGCCTTTGGTCTGCGCCACGCTGATTTTTTCGGCGTGGGCAATGTTCTTGATGAAGCCACCCTGCACCAGCCTTGGGGAGGTATGGAAGTATTCCCAAGTGGTGGTGCCGTCCTGGCTCTGCAGGTCTTGGCTGTCGTAAGAGATTTCAAGGGTGGCTGGCGACGTGGTCGCTGGCGTCGAGAACTCGCCGTCGATCATGCTGTAGCCTGCTTGCTCGTTGCCGGCCCACAGCTGAAGATCAATGGTGCTGCCCTCCGGCACGGCCAGCGATGCCGGCCAGGACACTTCGATTGTCAGGGTTTCTTTGCTCATGCTGAACATCCTTCTTTGATGGGTTGACCGCACTCGCTGTGTGAACGAGCGCGGCAAGAAGGGATGCTAAGCAGCGAGGCGGCAGGGATGCAGATGGAAACCGGACCTATCGTCCGGGTACCAGGGTCAGCCGCTGGTTGCCATAGGCCCGGGCAAAATGCTGCGGCTGGAGTGGCAGGCTCATGAACCGGCCCTTGAACCAGGCATCTAGCCCGTCGCTGTAATGGGCGCTGGCCGGGTTACCGGATTGCCCAGTACTGGTCAGTACCTGTAGGGGTTCTGCCTGGCCGAAGTCGACGATCATGCGCGCCGAGGCCGGCAGGTGCGTGTCGAAATCGCTGCCCCACGCATAGGGCGTCAGGGCCACGGTGCTGAAGTCACCGCCGGCCGCCTGGGGCGAACGGCTCAGCGCATCGCCCAGGCCGTGGTACGCAGGGGCAGGCCAACGGTATTGGTGCAATTTGCCCCATTGCCAGGCGCGGCGGTCGGCACCCAGCTGGGCATTGCCGGCATCCACGGCAGCGGCCAGGCTGCGGGCCAGAATGGCCGGTTTGTCTTCTTTTTGCGCCGTGCTGCGATCATCCCAGAACGGGCTGTCTTCGCGGCCAAGCAGGTGGTCGGCCTGGGCCGAGTAGGACAGGCGCGCATTGCTGACGAACGCCTGCCAGGCAGTGCTGGATTGCGGACCGAGGTCGTCGAGGAAGGTCTGGCGCGCCACTTCCTGGAGGAACAGTTCATACAGCGCGGCATCCGCTGAGACCGGGCTCAAGCGACCATCGAAGGCTTTGAGGCGGGCCAGCGCGTCGCGGGCCTTGTCGCGCTGGGCGGCTGGCAGGGCGTCGATCGCTTGTTTGAGCGGTTGGGCCATGCCTGGGGCGTCGAACATCTGCTTGAGCTTGTCGGCCAGCAGCGTCTGCTGGTCGTTCTGCAGGGCCATCAGGCTACGGCTGTCGTGACGGCCATTGCCGGCCAGCTCGCCAAGGCGCTCGGCGCGTTCGGGGTAATACCAGGTGTTGGACAGCTGCATGCCGTAGCCGCGCGGCAAGCTGCGCTGGTTGGCATGGGCGATCCAGCCGCTCGGTGGATCCTGGTCGTAGGGGTGCAGCATCGGGTCGGCGTAACCGTCCCAGTCGTAGCGACCCTCCCAGCCCGGGGATGGCAGCAGGCCCTGGCCCTCACGGCGGTTCGGGTAGCGGCCGCTGACCTGCCAGCCAATATGCTCAGGTTCGGCGAACACGAAGTTGAGTGCCACCGCCGTGACCTCGCGGGTGCTGTCGAACGCGCGTTCCACGGTTTGCGCTCGGGTCAGGTCGAACAGCGCATCCAGGCTGCGATCACCCTTGAGCTGCGGCAAGTTCAGGGCCAGGCCTAGGCTGGGGCTGCCGGGCTGGGCGAGCAGGGTGCCATGGCGGGTGTCGTACATCACTTCGCGCAGCGGGCGTTGGCCGCGGATGAAGAAGGTTTCGCTGCGTGCGCGTGCGGGCAGCCACTTGCCGTCGGCCAGGTAGCTGACCTGGGTGCCCTGATGGCGCAGCCGCTCCAGGTACAGGTCCTGGTTGTCGGCCATTACCGCGCTGCTGCTCCAGGCCAGCTTGCCGTTGTAGCCGGCCAGGACGATGGGCAGGCCCGGCAGCGACAGGCCTGCAACCTGGTACTTGCCGGTGTGGATCTGCACCGGGCTCAAGGCCCAGGCGGCGCGGCTGTCGCTTGCCAACAGGCTTTTGCCGCTGCGGCTGCGTTGCGGGCCCAGGGCCAGGTTGGCCGACCCCGGGCTGCCAAGCAGGTCGAGGTCGGCGAGCTTCTGGCTGGCGGCTGTGAGCGCGGCCAGGCCCGGTAGTTGGCTGCTCAGGTTCAGCCCCTTCAGCTTTTCCACCTCAGCGTCAGCCAGGGGTTCGTCTGGCGCACCAGGCAGCAGCCAGGGCAGCTTATCGCTGCCGACCTTCTGCGCCAGGGTCAGGGCACTGAGTTCTTCCTGCAGGTTCACTGACTGGCTGAAGGCATACAGGCTGAAGACCAGCGCCGAATCCTCGGGCTTCCAGTATTCGGGGCGGTAGCCGCTGCTGGCCAGGTTGACCGGTAATTTGTCACGGTAGCGGAACAGATACGCATTGACCCCGCGGGCGTAGACTTCGAAGAAGCGCTTGAGCCGGGGCGAAGCATCGGCGTACAGCTCGGCGGCGTTGTGCTTGAGGTTGGCAGCGCGCATCAGGCGGTCGATGTCCAGCGCCTCGCTTCCGGCCAATTCCGCCAGGCGGCCCTGGGCCAGCAGGCGCATGGCGAGCATTTGCTCGATACGGTCGCCGGCGTGCACGTAGCCGAGGCTGAACAGGGCGTCATGGAAGCTGCTGCTTTCGATCAGCGGTGCGCCCATGGCGTTACGGCGTACCGAAACATTCTGCGCCAGGCCTTTGAGCGGCTGCACGCCGGTGGTCGGTGGCACACTGTCCTGATAGCCGCCCAACTGGCAACCGGCAAGCGCGAGCATGCCGAGCAGCGTGGCAGCGGTGGCGAACCGTGGGCGGAAGGGCGGAAGGACGGGGGCGGCCATGACAAAGGCTCCTGCAAGGCGTGGCGGGGTTCGAATGGCGCTAAGGTAGTGAGCGCGCAGGCGCCGTGCAAGGTGCGGGGACGCTTTATTTACCAGCGGTCGGTCGCTTCAAGCTGCACCAGGTGCGGGCCTGCTTTTTCCAGCAGCTTGAAGCTTGCCGCTCAGCGCTTGATCAGGCCCCGTGGCACTTCTTGAATTTCTTCTCGCTGCCGCACGGGCATGGATCGTTGCGGCCGACGTCTTTCAGGGCATTGCGAACCGGCTCCTGATGGCCGTGATTGCAATGCGGGCCGTGCACATGGCCATGGTCGTGATCGTGGTGATGATCGTGTCCGTGGTTGCAGTCGGGGCCATGAACATGGGGTTGTTGGGTCATTGCAGGGTTACTCCGGTATGAAATCACCGGGGATTATCTCACCACTGCGCGATAAGTGCAGGTCCCGGTGGATGATCAGCCCGGTCTCGAGGTCGCCTTGCAAGCGGTAGTGCAGCGGTTGTTCGCTCTTGAGCAGCTTGGCCAACGGCTTGAGCTGGCGCCACAGGTTGGTCCGCGCGGTGATCTTGAAGGTGCGCCGGGCATGCCCGCCGACACTGCGCCAGATACTGGCCTGATCCTCTACCAGCATCAGGTCGTTGAGCCAGACCGAATACGCCAGGTTGCGAATGAACAGGCGGCTGTCGTTGGGGTTGTCGATACGCAGGTGCAAGACGAACTCCTGCTCCAGCAAGCGCGCCTTGACTGTCTCGACCTTGACCAGGTGCACCTGCGGGTCGCGCCAGTCATCGTCGCCCCATATCGCGCAACCCGCCAGCAACGTCAGCGCAGCGCTGAGCAGGAACAGGCGGGCCAAGGCGATCACCCTCAGTTACCCACGTAACCGGCGCAGCACTTCTTGAATTTCTGACCGCTGTTACAGGGGCAGGGATCATTGCGGCCAGCCTTGAGCGCTACGGTCGGGTCGATGAAGTACCAGCGCCCGTCATGCTGCACGAAGGCGGAGCGCTCGCGGTGCTGGTGATCACCCTCCAGATCGTGCCAGCGCGCAGTGAACGTGACAAAAGCATGTTCGGGCTGGCCCCCGAGCACCTCGGCGTTTTCCACTTCAAGGCCAAGCCAGGTGCTCTGTGCGCTCCAGGCCGCTATCGCGCTGCGATCCAGACCGCTTCGCTGGGCTGGCAAGGTGGTGGCTACCAGGTAATCGATCAGGCCGAGCACGTAGGCGCTGTAGCGCGAGCGCATCAGTGCCTGGGCATCCGGCGCCGGGGTGCCGGCATGGTAGTGCCCGCAGCAGGCGTCCAGCAGGTTACCGCTGCCACAGGGGCAAACCGAGACACTCATTCATCACCACCAGTACTTGCCGAAGTTTTCAGGGTTGGCCCAGAACCTGGCGTTGAGCCAGTCGGGGACCTGTTTGTAGTCATGTAGATCATAGGTGAACAAGCTCAAGACCTGCTCGTCGCGGCGGAATTTCTCGCTGGCCGACAGGGCCAGGGCAAAAAAATCGGTTTCCTGCCAGCCACAGGCGCGCAGGTCGGCCAGCACCGCGACGCGGCTGGCGTTGAGGTTGCGGATGCCGCCCAACAACTCCAGGCCAGTGCGTTTGGGCAAGTGCTCCAGGCAGTCCACCAGCAATGCCAGGTCGAAGCGTTGTGCGGCCACGGGCGCTGCAAGCGCGCCTGGCTGGCAGATCTCGATCGTCACCTGCGGGTGTGCCTGGGCAAAGGCCTCCAGGGCAGGAAAGCGCGTGCCTACCAGCAGCAGACGTTGCGGGGTGAAGCGCTCCAGCAGGGCCGCCAGGGCCTGCTGGGGTGTACGTTGGGAAAAACCGTCGGTCATTGCCAATCCTCGTTCAGGTCTTCCAAGACTAACGGGCTGTCGGCCGTGGGCAAAGCGCCGTATGACCGTGTCGTGGCTTATTGCTGGCAGGGATCAGATGTGCGGTCTTTACTCCCATGGATCGGCCTTATGCCGATTCCCCCTAGGAGAAGCTACGAAATGAGCATAGTACGCACAGCGATACCCCTGGTACTGCTCACCAGTGTGTTGACTGGTTGTGCAGGTTTGCAAAAAACCGACTGGCCGAAGTGTGCTGCCGTCGGGGGCGTGGGCGGTGCTGCCCTGGGTGCCATCGAAAGCTCCAGCTGGGCTGGCTGGGGTGCATTGTTGGGCGGCGGCCTGGCAGCTGGCTATTGCTGGGCCAAGGGCGATGGCGACGAGGATGGTGATGGTGTGCCGGACAGCCGTGACAAGTGCCCTGGCACACCTCGTGGTGTGCAGGTCGATGCCAATGGCTGCCCGCCCGAGCCGGCGCCCGTGGTCGAGGAAGTCGTGGTGCAGAAAGAGGAAGTCATCGTCATCCGTGACGTGCACTTCGAGTTCGACTCTGCGCGCCTGACCGCAGCCGACAAGGAGCGCCTGAACACCATTGCCACGCGCCTCAAGCAGGAAGCACCGAGCGCTCGACTGAGCGTCACCGGTCATACCGACAGCGTTGGCTCCGACAGTTACAACCAGAACCTGTCCGAGCGCCGTGCCCACTCGGTGACCGATTACCTGGTCGAGA
This sequence comes from Pseudomonas putida, assembly GCF_026625125.1. Lineage (NCBI taxonomy): Bacteria > Pseudomonadati > Pseudomonadota > Gammaproteobacteria > Pseudomonadales > Pseudomonadaceae > Pseudomonas > Pseudomonas putida. The sequence goes on from NZ_CP113097.1 coordinate 1,272,984, forward strand.
GCGGGGTGCCACGCGCCAGCTTCGTGTCCGTGGTCGGTGCCGGCGAAACCCAGCCTGTAGCGGACAACGCCACAGCCGATGGGCGTTCGATGAACCGTCGCACCGAGATCAGGATCGAGCGCTGACGGCGTGCGCCTGCGCCTTGAGAAGTGGCGCGGGCGCGTCTTTACTCCTGTAGGCCGGTTGCGGCCAACGACACAGGAGCATTCATCATGAGTGTCATGTCAAAGGCGGCGCTGCCGTTGCTGGTGGTTTCCAGCCTGCTGGCAGGCTGCGCCACCCACAGTGACGGCAGTGCGCCCCTCAATCAACGGACCTGGCCCATCTGCAGCCTGCTCGGTGGGCTGGCGGGCGGCGGCCTGGGCGCTATAGAAAGCTCGAGCTGGGCTGCAGGCGGTGGCGCCCTGGGTGCGATCGCCGGCGGCCTGATCTGTTACGCCCAGGATGGGGATGAAGATGAGGATGGCGTGTTCGATCGCCGTGACCGTTGCCCCGACACGCCTGCCGGCACCGCCGTCGACCATGTGGGCTGCCCGCTGCCGCAGTATCCGCCCAGCCAACCTGCGCCCGAGCCGCAGCCCGAGGTGATCTCCCTCGACGACCAGGGCCAGGTGATGTTCGCGTTCGACTCCGCCGATTTGACGGCGGGCAGCCAGCAACGGCTGCAAAGCCTGTTACCCAGGCTCAACGAGCTGGGGGTATCGCGGATCAAGGTGGTTGGCCATACCGACAATGTCGGGTCCGACAGTTACAACCAGGCCCTCTCCGAGCGGCGTGCCGCCAGCGTCGCACAGTACCTGATCAGCCAGGGCCTGGCCCCGCAGAAGGTGACCAGCGAGGGGCGCGGGGCGAGCGAGCCGGTGGCAGAAAACGACACCGAAGAAGGCCGTGCGCACAACCGGCGGGTGGACCTGCACCTTAACTGAGCAGCGATGGGAGCAGCAGATGAAATTCATTCTGGGCCTGGGTAAGACTCTCACTATCGCTTTCTGGGGCGTGGTGATGTTCAACCTGATGCTGCCGCAGCCGCTGCCGTTCAACCTGTTGATCAATGCTGCGGGCATTGCTTTGCTGGGCCTGCACTTTCTGGAAGTGCTGTTCTTCAACGGCAGCTTGCGTGGGCGCAGCCACCGCTGGTTCGATCGTTTGCAGATACTGCTGACGGGCATTTTCCATGTGATGTCCATACCGCGGCCGGCAGCGCTGCCGCGCCGTGGCTGACCAAGGCGCGACCTTGCTAGGCCGGTAACCGCGAACTGGCTACCGTCACCACCGCCAACCCCAGCAGGAGGTTGGCCCCCACCAGGCGCCGGATCCGGCCTAGCGCCGCAGCGCCTGCGGCCCAGTCTTCGGCTTGCACCGCGGCCTTGAGTTCAGGCAGCAACAGCGCCTGGATCCGCATGAACAGCGCGAACATGGCGATCCCGCCCCCCATCATCACCTGCACATACCTGGGGGCTGTCTCGAAGCCGTTGAAGCGCAGGTGCAACATGCCGACACCGCTTATCGCCAGAATGGCGATCGCCAGCCAGACCCATCTGAAGAAACGTCGGAAAACGTCCACCCAGAGCCGAAGCCGGGCAGGCCCCTCAAGGGCTGCAACCGTGGCAGGGCGCAGCACCAGCCAGGCGAAGAACATGCCGCCGACCCACACAAGGGCGGCCAGGACATGCAGTGTGTAGGGGAGGGCAAAGGCAAGCATCCGGATCTCCATGCGGCACAATGGGCAATAGCGGGGTATGATAGCCGCCCCATGCGAAACACTGAAAATATATCCAGCCCTTCGGGCGCCTGCAGACCATGATCAGCAACGAACTCAAAGCCACCATCCAGGGCGCCTACTCGCGTTTTCTCGAAGCCAAGAGCCTCAAGCCGCGTTATGGCCAGCGCCTGATGATCGCCGAAGTGGCCAAGGTCCTGGGCGACATTGCCTGCGACGACGAAGGCCGCCGCGCGGGCGAGCCTGCCGTGGTCGCGGTGGAGGCGGGCACCGGTACCGGCAAGACGGTCGCCTACA